>SFAQ01000024.1:0-57251 GCA_007096525.1 Microcystis wesenbergii Mw_QC_B_20070930_S4
TTAGTGGATGGGAAAAGACGCTTAACAGAAAGGGAAATGCTCCGTTTACAAGGTTTTCCCGATGATTATCAAATTGTCGGCAGTTATCAAACTATGCGAAAATTAACGGGTAATAGTGTGGCGATTTCCTGTGTGGCTGCTGTGGTTAATTCTGCGATCAATTCTTTGTTAAATCTTTATCCAGCTTCAGGGCAGCGGGGAGCTTTTTTCAGTGATCACTGATTCAAGGCTGATCGCATCTTTATTGCTAATCAGACCGACGATGATCTATTCTGGATCCTAGCCCGATTCGCGAATCCCCACCGCCAAAAAAGAATAATGTACTGCGATTACCTGGTTCAAATCCTCACCGCACGCGTCTACGATGTCGCCCAAGAAACCCCCTTAGAACTTGCCCCCAATCTCTCCCAACGCTTGTACAATCAGCTTTTACTCAAGCGCGAGGATATGCAGTCGGTTTTCTCTTTTAAACTGCGCGGCGCTTACAACAAAATGGCGCATTTGTCAAGGGATTTGTTACAAAAAGGTGTAATTGCTGCTTCGGCGGGAAATCATGCCCAGGGAGTCGCTTTGGGGGCGCGGCAATTGGGAACCCAAGCGATTATCGTTATGCCTGTCACCACTCCGCAAGTCAAAATCGACGCGGTAAAAGCCCGGGGCGGGATTGTCGTCCTGCACGGTGACACCTACGATGATGCCTACACCTACGCGCGGCAGTTAGAACAGGAAAAAGGCTTAACTTTTATCCATCCCTTCGATGATCCGGAGGTAATCGCCGGCCAGGGTACGATCGGTATGGAAATTTTACGACAATATCAGCAACCGATCGAGGCGATTTTTGTCGCTATTGGTGGCGGTGGACTTATATCAGGTATTGCAGCCTATGTCAAGCGTTTACGCCCAGAAATTAAAATTATCGGGGTGGAACCTGTGGACTCAGACGCGATGAATCAATCCCTAAAAGCCGGTTATCGGGTGCGTTTGTCTCAAGTGGGATTATTTGCCGACGGGGTGGCGGTGCGCGAGGTGGGAGAGGAGACTTTTCGTCTCTGTCAGCAGTATGTGGACGAGATTATCCTCGTGGATACGGACGATATTTGTGCGGCGATTAAGGATGTTTTTCAAGATACACGCTCGATTTTAGAACCTGCGGGGGCGTTAGCGGTAGCAGGAGCGAAAGCATACATAGAAAGAGAAGGAATTGAGGATAAAACCCTCGTTGCTGTGGCTTGTGGGGCGAATATGAACTTTGATCGTCTGCGGTTTGTGGCGGAAAGGGCAGAATTAGGGGAACGGCGCGAGGCGTTGTATGCTGTGACTATTCCCGAACAACCGGGCAGTTTACGGCGTTTTTGCGAATGTGTCGGCAAACGCAATTTAACCGAATTTAGTTATCGCATTGCCGATGAAAAAGAAGCACATATTTTTGTCGGCGCCCAGATCGAAAATCGCAGCGATGCCAAGAAATTAGCCGAGAGTTTTGAAGCTTGCGGCTTTAAAACCCTTGATATTAGCGATGATGAATTGACTAAATTGCATCTGCGCCACATGGTGGGAGGGCGATCGCATTTAGCCGATCATGAATTATTTTATCGCTTCGAGTTTCCCGAACGACCGGGGGCTTTAATGAAATTTGTCGCCTCCATGAGTCCCCACTGGAATATCAGCGTTTTCCATTATCGCAATAACGGGGCCGATTACGGGCGCATCGTCGTGGGCATACAAGTCCCCCCCGATGAAATGAATCAATGGCAAGCTTTTCTCGATACTCTCGGCTATCGCTATTGGGATGAAAGTCAAAATCGGGCCTATCAGTTATTTTTAGGGTGAACTACTCTCAAGGTCGTTGAGAGCTTCCTATTTCACGGGGGATTGCCTCAAGACGGACTTACGCCCAGATTTTGGTCTTATATCCCCTCTATAGGCAGTATCGCTAGTTCCTAACGATAATATCCGTAAGGCTTCATTTCTGATATTTATTGCCGCATTTATGTCCCGGTCATGGGTTGTTTGACAATGTTCACAAGTCCAACTTCTAACCTCAAGCGGCAAACTACCCACTTGATTCAGACAGACATGACAAGTTTTAGAACTAGGGAAAAACCTATCAACTTCGATATAAGTTTTCCCCTCCCATTCTGCCTTGTATTTAAGCATTGTACAAAACATTCCCCAACCACAATCACTAATAGCCTTAGCTAAATTATGATTGCGTACCATGCCTTTGACATTGAGATTTTCTACCGCAATAACTTGGTTTTCGTTAACTATCTTACGGGATAGCTTGTGGAGAAAATCCTCACGACATCTTGAAATTTTAGAATGGACTTTAGCTACTTTACGTCTAGCTTTTTGACGGTTGTTACTTCCCTTCTTTTTACGCGATAGCTTTTGTTGTTTCCGTTTTAGATTGCGTTGATGTTTAGCAAAATGTTTAGGGTTATTAGATTTACTACCATTACTGGTAATACAAAAATGAGTTAATCCTAAATCAATTCCTATTGCTTTTCCATCTATCCCCCCGCCTTCGGCACCCGCCTTATCAAGCAGGGCAGGGGGGGATTGCCCATCATCAACTAAAATAGAAGCGTAGTATTTACCGTCTGGGTTTTTTGAGATAGTAACGGTTTTAATTGTTCCTTCAAATTTCCTGTGACGAACACAATAAACTAATCCAATTTTAGGAAGCTTTAGATAATCCCCCTCAAATTTGACATTAGCTGGATAGCTAATTGATTGCTTACCATGTTTAGATTTGAATCTTGGTAATCTAGCTCGTTTTTCAAAGAAATTTTGATAAGCTTGCGATAAGTTCAAAGCGACAACCTGTAAACACTGGGAATAAGCATCTGTCAACCACTCATATTCTTTTTTGAGACTGGGCAATAGTCCCTGAATATAGTTTCGTGTCAGTCCTTTTCCTGTGGTTTTATAGGTTTCTTTGCATAAATTCAGGGAATAATTCCAAAACCAACGACAACAACCAAAGCTTTTTGCTAAGGCTATTTCTTGCTCGGTATTAGGCTTAAGTCTGAATTTGTACGCTTTGTACATAAGAGTTATCAAGAAAATAAAACTATGATAACATAGTTTTTGAGGAATTGTCTATATACAAATTCAGCATTCATCCCTGTTGGTGAGCTTGTCGAACCATCGCGCTAAGCGCGAGGGACTTCTGCTGACACTAAGTTAAATCGCCATTTTTAGGAAGTTATCAGCAGATGAATCAAGATTTTCCCCATATTTCCGTTTTGAGTCAAGAATTAATCGCCGGCTTAAATATTCAACCCGGGGGGCATTATCTCGATCTTACCCTAGGGGGTGGTGGACACAGCCGCTTGATTTTAGAAACCCATCCCGAAACAATAGTAACCGCCATCGATCGCGATCAAAGCGCCCTAGAAGCCGCTAAAATTAGTCTTGCACCCTATCTAGATAGCCGTTTAACCCTCTGGTGGGGCAACTTCGCCGATTATAATGGACAAAATAGCAGTTTTGATGGCATTATCGCCGATTTAGGGGTCAGTTCTCCCCAATTCGATCAGAGCGAGCGCGGCTTTAGTTTTCGCCACACGGCAGCCTTAGATATGCGAATGGATCGCTGTCAATCCCTGACGGCAGCCGATATTATTAACCATTGGCAGGAAAAAGAATTAGCCGATCTTTTTTATCAATACGGAGAAGAACGTTTATCTCGTCCGATTGCCCGTTCGATCGTCCAAAAACGTCCCTTTACTACCACCACTGAATTAGCGGCTGTCATCGCTAGTTCTGTCCCCGCTAGTTACCGTTATGGACGTATTCATCCAGCAACGCGGGTTTTTCAGTCCCTACGCATCGCTGTTAATCAAGAATTAGACTCTCTGCAACAATTGTTAAATCAAGCCCCCCACTGGCTAAAATCCGGGGGAATTATCGCTATGATCAGTTTTCATAGTCTAGAAGATCGTCTGATCAAGTATGGCTTTCGCGAAGATAATTCCTTGAAAATTATCACGAAAAAGCCGATTATCCCCAGCCGAGAAGAACAAGCTAAAAATCCTCGTTCTCGTTCGGCTAAACTAAGAATAGCCCAAAGGCTGTAGTAAAGTAAAAAACAATAAAGAAAGCCAGTATTTATTCTTGAAAATCATTGACTAAAATAACGCAGTCCCTTTACCAATCTTTCTACTGCCGCTAAAGCCGTTTCTGGAGATAAAGCACCGTAGGCAAGACGCAAATAACAGCCCTCTGTTATCCCAAAAGTTGAACCGGGTAACACCGCCACCCGCTGCTGCTCAATTAAACTTTTAACTAACTGAAAATCATTCTTGTCCGTGAGAATTTTCAGGAAGAAATAAAAAGCACCTTCCGCAGTAGCAACATCACAAATATCCCTAACCGATTCTAGAGCATTCAGGCAAATTTCTCTAACTTGACTGATGGTTTTTAACTGTTCTAAAGGATAGCTTTTACCCACCTGCAACGCCCCTAGGGCTGCGTATTGCGAAACCACCGGCGGACAGATTAAAATAGTATCCTGAATCTTATTAATCGCCTCAGATAAATGTTCCGGTACTACCATATAACCAATGCGCCAACTGGCAAAACCGTAGGCTTTTGAGAGACTAAATAAGGAAATAGTCCGGGATTCACTGCCAACAATTGCCGCCGGAGAAAAGTGGCGGGCATGGTTATAGGTAAAATATTCATAAGCCTCATCGTGAATGTGATAGATGCCTTTTTTTTGACAGATTCGATTGACTTCTCTTAGGGTATTTTCTGGATAAACTACTCCCGTGGGGTTATTAGGAGAAATCGTCACCACTGCCTTAGTTTTTTCCGTGATTGCCTCTTCAATGGCGGCTGGACGCAATTGATAATTTTTGTCTGTGGCGACCAAAATCCCTTGACAATCAGCCATTTTTATGGCCATTTCATGATTGAAATAAAAGGGAGTGTTGAGAATAATTTCATCCCCGGGGGAAGTAATGGCTAAAATGGCATTCATAAAAGCCATATTACTGCCCGCCGTCACAAAAATTGCCTGTTTATCGCTGATTTCTATCCGATTATCTTCGGCTAGTTTTTCCCGAATTACTGCTAATAAGGGGGGAATTCCCGCCACAGATTGATATTGATGATTTCTGGGATTAGCTAAGAATAAAGATAGAGATTCGATCGCTTCCTGGGGTGGATCATAGGAAACAACCCCTTGACCTAGGGAAATAGTGCCAGGGTTCGCTTTAATTAATTGACCGACCACGGGAATGATCGGTGTCTGTACCCCGTCCATGCGGGAGAGAAGGTTTCTCATTAAAGTAATCAATGGAGCCGAGCAGAGTCGAACTGCTGTCCAAATTAGGTATTGACTGTCCGTTCATTCACAGGTTTAGTTTCGATTACCCTCGAAACGGGGACTGTCACTTATCCCGGACAGTGGGATGCTCTAGTTAAAGCTTAGACGGTTAACTAACTAGAGAAAGTTAAACGTGGCATCCGTTGGGGGTTTATCCATAGTCCTTAACGGAGTCAAACTATGAATGCTCGAGTCGATTAGAGACTATTAGGCAGCTACAGGAGCGGCTTTACGAGCGAAAGGAACGATGTTGTTCGCATTTACTTTTTGTTTGAGCCTTTGATTTACGAGAGGAGACTCACTCTCGACCTGTATCACGGGGGAGCTTTCGCTAACCTGTCGAAACCGTTACGGCCCCTTGTGCTTACATTCTGATTATAGCACATTTTTTGATTAAGCTAATTGCGGCTCAATTGGGATTTTTCCGATCTCCCCAAGGGTTAGAGCCGGGCTAGATCGGTAAAAAAGGTTTTTATCGTTGATTTTTCTGAAATGGCATCGGTATCAAAGAGATAAGCCATCAGGTTCTCTCGTCCAAGATATTATCCAGTTCTTCGGCTAATTCTTCCCAATTTTCGGTTAAATTCGCCAACCCTCTCCTAATTATTGATTGCCTCGGTTTGAATTGCCACCTATCAACAATCTGTCTCCATACCACAATTTGGGCATTTTGTCAAAAAAAGTTTGACTTTGCAACAAAACTACACAAAAATTAGATCAACGTTGTTAGGGAAAAAAGGGATAATTGGCGAAAGTGTTTGGTTTGGCTAAAAGGGAAAGTCTAGATTTAGCAGTGGTTTCAAGGCAAGCTAGACCTTTAAAAGTCCAAAAAAGATCATAAAAACCCACCATAGCATAATGCAAAATTATACCAGAATCGCTGGAAGTATTGCTATCTCGTAAATAAATAAAAATTATTCTCAATAAATTCTTAAGTAAAAATAAATATTACCAATTGTAAATTTAAATATTTTTAAGTATTGAAGGTATTTGCATATAAAATACTTATCATTTTGCCCTGATTGCCTCTAACTTTCCCCTCCCCACAGCAATCACCGGGTAAATAGAAAATTTCTCACTCTTTCTCCTAGAGATGAAGTACAGACTAATCCTTACTCATCAAGTATTTTAGCAACAATAACTAACCTCATCTATCTGAGAAAGGCTGTAACTGCCATAACCTACCTTGTATTATGAACAATAGTCAAGTTCTTAATTCTCGGTAAAATCGTCTTATGAGGGGAGAATTATTAGTAGCCTGGGCAGCACAACAAAAATCCTTCGATAGCAATTCTGCTGTGAACAGCCAAACGGTGGGAGACATTCCTGAACTGGTTCTTGTCTTGATCCTGCTGCTACTGATTGCCACTGCTGTGGCTCTAGTAACCCAGCGATTACGCATTTCCTATGTAGCAGGTTTAGTCTTAGCAGGATTACCGATTACCGATCTGTTATCTCGTCGTATTGGCTTAGATCCGTTTTTAGTGCTTAACCTTTTTCTGCCGATTCTGATTTTTGAAGCGGCGATTAATACCGATATCAGCCGTCTTCGCAGTACCTTTAAACCGATCGCACTGCTCGCAGGACCTGGCTCGGTTTTTTCTGCGGCGATTATTGCCGTTTTAGTAAAATTTGGCTTGGGGCTAGATTGGATTCCCGCCTTACTGGTGGGAGTGATTCTAGCAAACACCGATACTGTCTCAATCATTGCCGTCTTTAAAGAAATTCGGGTTCCCTCTAGGCTCTCGACTATTGTGGAAGGAGAAACACTATTTAATGATGCAGCCGCACTCGTCACCTTCAATTTACTCTTGGTAATTTACGCCACTGGAACCATCAGCACCACACAAGTCATCAAGGAAGTGTTAATCGTTGCTCTGGGTGGGGGATTAGTGGGCGCTGTCCTAGGCTACCTGTGTCTGCCTATCTATGTGCGCTTACGGGATCCGCTGAGTAGCCTGCTGCTTACGGTTGCGCTTGCCTTGGGAGCTTTTCAACTCGGGCAGTTTTTGGGTGTATCGGGAGCGGTAGCGGTAGTTATTGCCGGACTTGTCTTTGGTAACTTGGGGCTGCCTCGCAGCGCCTCTGCATCCGATCGCATTACCCTGATCAGTTTTTGGGAATATGCCGGTTTTATCGTCAATACCTTTATTTTTCTGCTTATTGGTATTGAAATCAACCCCTTGACCCTATGGCAAACCTTGCCATCGATTGTGCTGGTCATTTTGGCTTATCAATTGGGGCGTATTCTGTCAGTATATTCGTTACTATCGGTACTTCGCTGGATCGATCGACCAATCCCCTTACGCTGGCAACATATTCTGATTTTGGGCAACATCAAGGGTTCACTCTCCATGGCCCTAGCGGTTGCCATTCCTTTGGCTCTAACAGGGCGGGAATTGATTATCGAGCTAGTCTTTGGGGCTGTGTTATTTTCTCTGGTTATCCAAGGATTAGCCTTACCTTGGTTAATTAAAAAGCTCGATATTAGTCAGGTTTCGGCAGTAACACGGGATATTGGACAGTTACAGCTGCACTTGATCGCATCGAAAGCGGCACAGGATGAGTTAGCCAATTTACTGAAATCCGGCGTTTTACCGAAAGCAGTGTACGAAGAACTGTGGGCATCTTATCAGGCAAAAGTGGCGGTATCGGAACGGCGGCTGCGGGATGCTTATAATCAGTCTCGATCGGGGCAAATGGAGCCTAACAACAGTCAGTTAGATGGAATTCGACGACGATTGTTCCTCGCCGAGAAAGCAGCCCTGGGGGATGCACTTCGCAAACGCATTGTACCAGAAGATTTGGTACAATCCTACGTTAAAGGTTTGGATGAGAAACTTCTATCGTTGGACGATGATTAGTTTGAATGCCGAGGTAATCGATCATCGGTTTGACGAATTCCGGACGAGTAACCACCAGAATAGTTGAGTCTGCTTCTAGGACGGTATTGCCGTTGGGAATCTCTAAACTGGCAGAAGGGTGACACTGATAGCCAATAATCAGCGAACCGGTCGGAAAGTTGGCATCTTGAGCAATTTGGGCAACGGTACGCCCAGCTACATAACAATCCTTGGGGACGGGCAGCTTTAGCACCTCCACTTGCCCCTGTTCAAAGTGCATCATCGATTCTACTTCGGGGTATTCGATCGCATTTGCCATGGTGACAACGGCTAAATCAATCGTGCTGATAATGTGACTAGCTCTAGCAAGACGATAGGCCTCGAGAAATTCGCGATCGCACATTCTCACCACAATATGGGAAATGCCATAACTTCTGGACAAGGTAACTAGGGCTAGATTCATGGCATCGTCCCTCAGTGCGGCAACAACCGCGTTAGCTTGTCGAATCCCCGCCTCTAACAGGACTTTCGTGCTGACAGCACTCCCCTCAAAGGCCATGACACCAATTTTTTCCCTGGCAAACCGACAAGCTAAAGGGTCCACATCAACGATGGCGACGGTGTGTCCCAAGTCTAAAAGTTGTTGGGCTAAACCTAGCCCCACCATTCCCGCCCCACCAATTAAAACGTACATAGCGGCTCTTTGCTTAACAAAATACTGCCTAAGTAAGTGGTTTCGATTTAATTATAACCAGCTACTTACCCCAAAAATCTCCACAGACAACATCAAACAATTTTATTTTGATCAATTCAAATACAAGAAAAAACAACTCTGGCAGTTATCTTAAGGGTGAGGTGCGAAGTCTCTGATTTTAGGAAACACTGGAACTAGAGATGATGCTAAATTTCGTCATTTCGTCCTTACCACAATTTGGGCATTTTGTCAAAAAAATTTTGACTTTGCAACAAAACTACACAAAAATTAGATCAACGTTGTTAGGGAAAAAAGGGATAATTGGCGAAAGTGTTTGGTTTGGCTAAAAGGGAAAATCTAGATTTAGCAATGGTTTCAAGGCAAGCTAGACCTTAAAAAGTCCAAAAAAGCACAGAAAAATCCACCATAGCATAATGCAAAATTATACCAGAATCGCTGGAAGTATTGCTATCTCGTAAATAAATAGAAATTATTCTCAATAAATTCTTAAGTAAAAATAAATATTACCAATTGTAAATTTAAATATTTTTAAGTACTGAAGGTATTTGCATATAAAATACTTATCATTTTGCCCCGATTGCCTCTAACTTTTCCCCTCCCACAGCAATCACTGGGTAAATAGAAAATTTCTCATTCTTTCTCCTAGAGATGAAGTACAGATTAATCCTTACTCATCAAGTATTTTAGCAACAATAACTAACCTCATCTTTCTGAGAAAGGCTGTAGCGAAAGAAAATCTGATCAGTCGGAGCGTTACTTTTCATGCTTCCTACTCTACAATAGTTACCAGAGCCGCAATCGCACTATTAATAAATATGGAGGCACAAAAACCAACACGCATCTCGTTAATTTTGCGGGAACTTGTTGGGTTTCCTTGATCGAACTGTTCTAGGTTTGGGAAATGGAGTCAAGATAGAGAGTATCCGGACAGATATCTTGTTCGTTCGGCCAAGTTACCGTACCATCTAGAACTTTTACTTGATTAAAATACTGTTTGTTTTTAAGTTCTTGAAAGATGCCAAAATCGAGCAGTGGTGAACAATCATAAATTTTCTTTTCTTCATTAGTAAAGATGAGTTGTAATTGATAGTTGGGTAAAGGGATAACTTCTTTAACTCTAGGATTCATGATTTATCTTAGTGGTTCAATTTTATACAGTTGTTGTCCTGAAATCGAAGGACTCTCGAACGCAAATAACCTCGATCGAATAAAATTCTTTCATCGACAATCGTAAAAGACTTGACGATCAAACTCTCGGATAATTTACGTTTAACTAGGGGAATATAATCGGCTATCTCCATCTAATTCCACCGTAAACCTATCTCTTTTCTAGCTGCCAATAGCATTTCATAATAAACATTCCACTCGAAATAATCCATATCGTCCCCTAGCTCACCGGAACGAAATCTAGGATAGAATTCTTCCGAACTCATGCGATATTGATTTTCGTATTGCTTGACACGGTTTTCTAAATCCAAAATTTGAGCGTTAATCTGCAAATTTTCCCGTTGTTCGCTCTCAATTTTTCGATTCAGTAACTCTCTTTCTTCCTCGGAGAGAGAAAGAATAATTTGCGCGAGAGAATCAATCAGTTGGGTATTCATTTAAGAACTGTAGCAGATTCGAGCGAGAACCGCTGCCATGACTGCTAGGAAATAATGGATGGATGAGGCTGCACCTATCCACCCTAAATGTCTAAATCTGCGGGGCTAAATTTCTTGTGAATCTGAGGAAAACCTAACTGTTTAATCACTTGATGTTTGCGTTCTTCCTCAAGGGATGACAACTGATTATAATTAACCCAGTGAATACAGTTAACCGGACAAGTCTCGATCGCTTCTTGAATAATTTCTTCCTCGTCACCGTCCTGATTATAGACGCGAGAGCGACCGTATTCGCCTTCAATAAAAAAGGTATTGGGGGCAACGTGGGCGCAGTGTTTACAACCGATACAAGTGACCTCATCGACGTAAACCGCTTTCTGGCGCAGTAAACCGCCCAATTCTGGTTCAAAACCAGTGCGATCGGGGGAATCTCTTAGGAATCCCCCTAACTCTGGTTCAAAACCAGAGCGTTCGGGAGAAAAATCAGCCATTAGGCACTCCAACGTTGTACCACTAGACGAATGGAACCATCAGTATTTTTTTCCTGTGCTGCCACCTGAAAACCCTGTTTAGCAGTTTCTGCCAGAATGGTGTGGTAGGCATAACCTTGATTTACTTTTCTTAAAAATCCTTCTACGGTTAGGGGTTGTTGCCAGTATTGTAAATCGGCAACTAACTCGTACTCGTTACCATTCCAGCGAAAACCGATATCGTAATTGTTATCTTGCTCGATTACCACCTCTGCGGTTAAAGTTTGACCTTGATAACCTTTGACGGGGTGGGAACCCTCTTTCCATTCCATCCCCATATCGCTCAGGGCGGCTTTTAGGTAGGATAGATCGCGGATTTTGGTTTTGATATTGCTAAAGTGTGACATGGTTTTTCAGTGGCTTAAATAAAGGGATTGGGAAAAATGAAAAATTACCAGTCGCTAAAAGTGGCTGCGTTGCTGACTTTCTCTGACTGGCTGACGGTTTGATGGTAATAATCCGAGGTTTTCTCTTGAGACATCAGCTGCCCGAGTTGTGCCTCGATCGCCGCCGTCACCTCTTGACAAGATGAACCGACTATGCCTGTCACCTTTTCCATGACGCGACCATCGGGATAGATGATAAACTCTAGGCTTTCCATGCTCATAGCTCTTCTCGGCGTGATCTGGGGTTTGCAAAGCTCCCTATCGTTTTAATTTACGATAGTTTGCTAATCGTAGCAATCTGGTTAAAATTTTAGCAAAACTTTATATTATCTCAGCCAACCACTTTCATTTTTTGTAAGTTTCCCGTAACTTTTCTTCATCGTCAAGGGCGAACCTTAACCCAGGAGGCATAATTTAACAAAACTACACAAAAAAGACGACCTGAAGCGATAGATTGAAAATAAAGGAGATGCAACGGCGAACCACGACCGCCGAGATCATAGAATTTTGTCTATAGGAATCAGAACAGATATGAATAAACAAACAGCCAGCGATCGCCTTCGGATCGGTGTTTTAGGTTTTGGTGGTTTGGGACAGGCAGCCGCTAGAATTCTCGCCCCCAAACAGGAAATGCTCTGGACTGCCGCCGCCGATAAAGCCGGTTTTGCTTACCACAAAGACGGTCTAGATGTCAATACCTGTAACAAAATTTATCATGACCGGGGTTCGATCGGTTATCTGGAAAATTACGGCAGTCTCAGCGAGAACAGTATCGAGGAATTAATCAAAACTGCCGATGTAGAAGGCTATTTTCTCGCCTTACCGAATTTACCTAACAATTTCATGGCCGATATCGCTAAAACTTTCATTCGCTTAGGTTGGCGCGGGGTTTTAGTCGATGCCCTCAAACGCACCAGCGCCATGGAACAAATCTTAGCACTACAAGCCGACCTAGAAGCCGCTGGCATCACCTACATGACCGGCTGCGGCGCTACCCCCGGACTGTTAACTGCGGCAGCGGCCCTAGCTGCCCAGAGTTATGCAGAGATTCATAGCGTTAAAATTACCTTTGGCGTGGGAATTGCCAACTGGGAGGCTTATCGTGCCACTATTCGCGAAGATATCGCCCATTTACCCAGTTACAACCCAGAAACGGCCCACCGGATGAGTGACGCGGAAGTGGAAATGCTGTTAAATAAAACCAATGGCATTCTCAGCCTCGAAAATATGGAACACGCGGACGATATTATGCTGGAATTGGCTGGAATTTGTGGACGCGATCGGGTTTCCGTCGGGGGTGTGGTGGATACGCGCAACCCGAAAAAACCCTTGAGTACCAATGTTAAAGTCACGGGGCGGACTTTTGAAGGCAAAATTTCTACCCATACCTTCACTTTAGGGGATGAAACCAGTATGGCGGCTAATGTCTGCGGGCCAGCTTTCGGCTATCTGAAAGCGGGGGTTTCCCTGCATCGTCGCGGTATCTACGGATTATGGACAGCAGCCGAGATTATGCCCCAATTTGTGCGCTAGGGGTTTCTCTGCCGTAAAATAGCTAAAACTTTCGGGAAAATAGCGGGTAAGGGGGCGATCGCTTCTAGGCTCTCTCCCGTGACCGGATGTATTAAGATTAAACGATAGGCGTGGAGTAATTGCCCGGGTAGATTAATCCCGATGGAACGACCGGAACTATAGAGGGGATCCCCAAGAATCGGATGACCGATGTGGCTGCTATGAATGCGAATTTGATGAGTTCTGCCAGTTTCTAGGCGAAATTCCATTAAGGTGTAGTTGCCTAGTCTTTCCTTGACTTGCCAGTGAGTGACGGCATTTCTACCGCCTTTTTCCACGGCAATAATCGCCATTTTTTGGCGATCGCTGCGGTGACGACCAATCGGCAGATCAATTGTACCTGTCTCCGTTTTGGGGACACCGTGGACGAGGGCGATGTATTCCCGGCGGGCAGTTTTGGTTTTTAATTGTGCCTGTAGGTGTTGATGGGCCTGGTCGGTTTTGGCAATAACGATCGCGCCCGTGGTATCCTTATCTAAGCGGTGAACTATACCGGGTCGTTGAATTCCCCCGATTCCGGCTAAATTCGGGCAATGATGAAGTAAAGCATTGACCAAGGTTCCCGATTCGTGGCCGGGGGCCGGATGAACCACTAAATCGGCAGGTTTATTGATAATAATCAGATAGTCGTCTTCGTAAAGAATATCAAGCTCGATCGCCTCGGCGGTTAATTCGAGGGGTTGACTGTCGGGAATGGTAATCTTTAAGTGATCACCTTGACCAACTTTAGTATTTTTATTAGTGCAAATTTGACCGTTTAACTGTATATATCCCTGTTCTATCAGTTTTTGCAGCCTCGATCTCGATAAATCGGGCAATTGTGACCCCATCCAAGCATCTAAACGTTCTTTTTTTCCCACAACTTCTAAGTTTAATTGGTTCATCGATTTTTAGTTATCAGGGTGTAGGGTGTAGGAGAATCAAGAAAAACTGACTTGAGATTATTTAAACTTAGCTCAACAATTCCAGTTATTTTAACAGTAATTGAACTTGCTCTGGCTGCTTGAGATGGAAATCTTGGGATTAAATTTTCCTGATTTTTAAGTAGGTAGGTGTTAAAAACGTTGAGATGTCCCCTTGTTAAAGATGGATTAAGGGTAGGGTTGATTCATGAATCAACCCTAGGATGAATCAACCCTAGGATTAAGGGGGGATCGAACCCAAAATCTATCTTCAATTTAATTATAACCAGCTACTTAACGACAAAAGCCACAGCAAATCAGTAGAGATTTCCTCATCTCCAAAAAATAGAGAGACGTTGATTATAGCAACGTCTCTAGATCAGAAATTAATCAATCAGAGTAAGCCAAGCTGTTTTAAACAACCGAATTTTGCCCACTTTAGTCACTGAAAATGCTATTTAAAACTCCTGAAACGATCGAAACCACGATCGAACCGAATAAAGCAGCAAAGAATGATTCTACCTGAAAACCAGGGATAAAATAGGAGGCTAAAGAAAAGGAAATGGCATTGACCACAAAAATAAATAACCCTAGGGTCAAAATAGTTAAAGGCAGGGTAAAAAGAATCAACAGGGGTCTAATAATAGCATTAATTAAACCCAAGACGACAGCAGCTATCAAAGCTACGGTAAAATTTTTAATTTCTATACCGGGTACTATTTGCGCTGTAATCAATAAAGAGACGGCGGTAATCAACCAACGGAGGAAAAAAGATAACATAAGTCCATCCATCTAAGATAGTTCATCCTCATCTATTTTAATCGACATCGCCACTTAAAGGGATGCCGGTTTTCAGGGGATGGGAACGAAAAGTGATATTGACTCCTTCTTCTGATTGTTCCAATACCAATAAAGGAGTCGGTTTCGCTTTTTTATCCCAACTCATTAAAACTATTTGTCCATGAATAGTTGGTTGCCAATTAGCTTGATCTGAGTCCGCAGAAAGAACGGTTTTTATACAATTAGTAATCTCGTTAACGGTAGCGAAACTGGTTTGGGTGGGAAGTTTTGTCAGTTTAATCTGAATCCGAAATAAAACCCCTTTATTCGATTTTCCTTCCTGTGCTTCCACTTCGTAGGTGACATCAAAAGTTTCATTAATCTGTCTTCCTGCACCGACAATTCCTAGGGCATTTTTTGCTGTATTGGGTCGTAAAGCTTCGCCGATTAAGTTAGTTATTTTCACCTTAATCTGGTTAAAAATGACGGAACGAAAAACCGCCTCATCCATCCTCATCCGCAAATAATCGAGATTAAATGCCCTAGAATGGACAAGATCGGGGTCGTTTTCCATTTTTTTGATGGTATGAAGTGCTAACTTCAACTTTTTTTTTAACTCTTGACTTTTAAACTGTTCAATCATAACTTTTTTTTTGATCTGTTCTATTTGGAATTTGCCGTAAATAATTAAACCGATCAAAGCAATAGTTAAGGCAATTGTGCTATAAAGCCAAGAAGAATTGGAGGGAGAGATTTCAACCGCCGGTTCAGGAGAAGGAACTTGGACGATGGAATTTTCTTGAGAAAACACCGATGGACTCGAAAACCAGAGAGGGAACATATTTTCGGTTACACTGATAATAAACAGCAAGATTTGATCAGACTATCACTCCCAGAAAAGAGGCAGGACTAAACATGATATCTAGAAAGAATTTTAGCCAGAACTGGCAAGGACAAATCGGTACAACGAGAATCGTTCAAGGCTCAACTGCTGTTTTAATCCTAGGGAGTCTGCTTTCTCTCCTCTTGGTACAACCTAGTTTAGCATCTCCTGGGCCACCTAATTCGGTCATCGAGGCCGCCCGTCAAGATTTGAGTCAGAAAACCAAGATATCCGTTAATCGCTTGCAAATTCAAGCAGCACAACGACAAACCTGGCCCGATGGTTGTTTAGGATTAGCTAAACCGGGAGAATTATGTACTCAAGCACTGGTGGCAGGATGGCGAATTATTCTGACTGATAACCAAAAAACTTGGGTTTATCGCACCGATAGCAGTGGCGCTAATCTCCGCTTAGAAAAGTGAATTTCCCTTAGACCTCTTGCAAAAATCAAAAATCTTCGGTTAGGTGAGGAGTCAGGAGTCAGTAGTCAGGAGATAGGAGAATTAAGAATGAGCATTAATCAATTAAATGGTCTATTCACAGATTTTAGGCAATTTTATGCCTATTTTTCTGATTTTTGCCCTATCAAAAATTAATTATGCAAGAACTTTCTTGATCTTTTCTGGCTGCTTTTTGGGCATCCTCAAAGCAGTTAGTCCGGCAGAAGGAGACAATATGTTTTTAGCACATCGATCGATTATTGGCACTCGTTTGGATGCCACCAGTTATCAAGATGCTTGCGATCGCATTCAGTCCTGGGCGGAAAATAATCTCTCCTGCTATATTGTCGCCGCTAACGTCCATGTGGTGATGATGGGTTATTGGCACAAAGCCTATCGTCGTCTGATTAATGGCGCTAATCTGGTGACACCGGATGGAATGCCTCTCGTCTGGGGATTGCGCTTACTGGGGATTAAACAACAAAGTCGCGTCTATGGTCCGGATCTTATGTTAGCCTGTTGCGAGCGAGCTGCCCGCTGCCAAATCCCCATCTATCTCTACGGTGCCACAGAAAAGACCCTAATTCATCTGCAAGCCAATCTTAAACAGCGTTTTCCTGATTTAATTATCGCTGGTAGCTATTCCCCCCCTTTTCGTCCCCTCAGCGACGATGAGGAAGCGCAAGATAGGGACAGAATCCAGCAATCCGGCGCTAAATTGGTTTTTGTCGGTTTGGGATGTCCCAAACAAGAACAGTGGATGGCCCGACAACAGGGAAAATTAAAGGCTGTTATGTTAGGAGTCGGCGCCGCTTTTAGTTTCCACAGTGGTGAAGTGTCTCAAGCACCCGGTTGGGTGATGAAAATCGGCTTAGAATGGCTCTATCGTTTGTTTCAAGAACCTGGTCGTCTCTGGCAACGGTATTTAATTAATAATCCCAGTTTTTTGCTTCTTTTTGCCCTACAACTCCTGCGAGGCCGGGAAAAGTAAACAGTAATCCAGTCATCAGCCCTCAACTATCGCTAAGATGAATAGGAGAAGGCAAAGTTTTATCTACGTTTAGGAGTTCCTGCTAAAGATGACACAAGCTACTCAGATTCAAGGAAAAGGAATTTTACTCAGTGAGGCTGCCCTCAAACACCTTACCACGCTCAAAGAGCAACAGGGCAAGGATTTATGTCTGCGCGTGGGTGTGCGTCAAGGTGGTTGTTCGGGAATGTCCTATATGATGGATTTTGAGCATCCTAGCAATATTGGCCCCCAAGATGAGGTTTTCGATTACGATGGCTTCAAAATTGTCTCTGATAAAAAAAGTCTGCTCTATCTCTACGGTCTCATGTTAGATTACAGCAACGCGATGATCGGCGGCGGTTTCCAATTCACTAATCCCAACGCCAGTCAAACCTGCGGTTGTGGTAAGTCTTTCGGTGTTTAATATTTCTGTTGGGGTGATACCTTTCACCCCCGCCTCCCAGAGGCGATTTTTTTTTGGCCAAAACCCTTGACAAAATCGGAGACTTGACATATACTTTTTGTATAATGGGAATCCGTGCCTGCCTGCGAACCCTTCATTTTTAGGCTAGATACCCTCAATGCTAGGATAATTGCCCATGTCAGGACAAGCAAGCAATAAACCGCTTTTTTCTCAACACTATCTTGAGCATCGGCTGCCAGATTCTCCGGAATGGCAAGAGGATGTATCAGTGGCATTTTCCCGCTTAGAGAGTCTTTATCAACAAAAAAAGGCGATTTTGCCGACTCTTAACGAAGCGCAAACGGAAGCAGAATTAATACAACCGATTCTAGAAATTCTCGGTTTTAGTTACATACCGCAAGTAAGCAGTAGGGGAAAAGGAAGGTCAGAAAGGCCAGATTATGCGCTATTTGCCACAGAAAATGACCGTTATCAGGCCTATTCTCTCCAGAATAATGAAACAGCCTTTTATAGTCAAGTTTTAGCGATCGCTGAGGCCAAATACTGGCAACGTTCTCTTAGTGACGTTTCTAAGAATGATCAGCGAGATATCTGGAAAAATAGTAATCCTTCCTTTCAGATCACCAATTATCTGACGGGGACGGGAGTAGATTGGGGTATTCTCACCAATGGTCGGGAATGGCGCTTATATTACCGTCAAGCGTCCTCCACAGCCACGGAATTTTATCCAGTGGACTTGATGGAACTATTAGAAGGGGGAGACCGGCAAAAATTTCGGTATTTCTGGTTATTTTTCCGTCAAGAGGCTTTTATTAAGGATATTCACGGTCAGAATTTCCTTGAACGGGTCCGGGAGGGGAGTACCACCTATGCCACCAGAGTGGGTAACGAGTTAAAAGAGTTAGTCTTCGATCGCATTTTTCCCGATATTTCTAAAGGTTTTGTATCATTAAATACAGACATACAGCCAGACTTATTGTACGAGGCGAGTTTATCCCTGCTGTATAAATTATTATTTCTTCTCTACGCAGAAGCGCGGGACTTGCTGCCGGTGAGGGGAGACTATCGCGATTACAGCTTATTGCAAAAGACGCGAGAAATTGCCGTTAAAATCGATCGTCAGCAGGTCTTTAGTCGTACCTCGACGGGAATATACGATGCTCTCCTCAGTTTATTCCGCATTGTCGATCGAGGGGATGCTAATTTAGCCGTACCTCGTTACAACGGGGGTTTATTTGATATGGAAGAAGGCCGGGTGAATTGTTTTCTCGGTCAATACAAGTTATCCGATGCGGTTTTAGCGCCCATCTTAGATAAGTTAGCACGTTTTGAGGGACAGCCGATCGACTATAGTTTTTTGGGTGTGCGACAGTTAGGATCAATTTACGAAGGATTACTGGAATATCGCATCGTGATTGAGGGGGAATCGGTACATCTGGAAAATGATCAGGGGGAAAGAAAAGCCACTGGTTCCTATTACACTCCCGATTACATTGTTAAATATATTGTCAGCCATACCCTCAAACCAATTTTAGAGCAAAGAGCGCAACAGTTCGGGGATTTAATGACAGAAATCGCCACCCGAAGACAAGAAAGCAGCGATAGACGTTTAGGAAATCTCAGTCAGCAGGGATTACAAAAAGATCTACAACGCTTAGAAAAAAAAGCGATCACCACCTTACTTGATCTTAAACTCTGTGACCCCGCCATGGGAAGCGGACATTTTTTAGTAGAAGCAGTGGACTATCTCACCGATGAGTTAATCCAGATTCTCAATCTTTATCCCGAAGATAATCCCGTTTTAACCATGTTGGAAACCACCCGACAAAACATTATCGACAATCTCCGACAACAGGGAATTATTCTCGATTCTCCCACCCTTGAACCAACGCAGTTATTACAGAGAGTGGTGATGAAGCGCTGTATTTATGGGGTGGATATCAATCCAATGGCCGTAGAATTGGCCAAGGTTAGTCTCTGGTTACATTCTTTCACAGTGGGCGCACCTTTGAGTTTTTTGGATCATCATTTACGTTGTGGTAACTCTCTGATCGGAACTACCGCCAAGGCCGCAGAAGCCGCTATGATTGAGGAAGAAAGTGGTCAATTAACTCTTTTAACTGGCCCTTTTGTCGGGTTACTTCGGGCCGCGGAAATTATGCGGGGAATTAGTACCCTCAGCGATGCGACTTTTGCAGAAGTGGAAGCAAGCGAACAGTTATTCCGTGATTTTGATAGTCAAGCTAAACCCTATAAGCGTTTATTAGATGTTTTCCTCTCTCGCTTTTTTGGGGTTAAAACTGCTATCGAGTTTCTGCAGCGTTACGGTGGCAATATATCGGCAATTAATTGGGATAAGTTACCCCCATCAGACCAACGAATTTTAGACCAAGCAGCTAGTTTATATAAAGATAAGCGCTTTTTTCACTGGGATCTGGAATTTCCTGAAGTTTTTATCGATCTTGATTCCGCTTCTTGGAAAGATAACCCCGGTTTTGATGCAGTTATCGGTAATCCTCCTTACGTTCGACAAGAAGGATTAAAAGAGATTAAACCTTTTCTAAAAGAAAATTATCAATCTTTTCATGGAGTTGCCGATTTATACGTTTATTTTGTCGAAATGGGGGTACTATCCTTACAGCAAGGAGGTCACTTGGGTTTGATTATATCAAATAAATTTATGCGTGCTAATTATGGAACGAAATTAAGACAATTTCTAACCCAGCAAACAACTATAAAAGAAATTATCGATTTTGGAGAATTGCCTGTTTTTTCGGAAGCGGCAACTTTTCCATCTATTATACTGATTGAAAATAATATTGTAGGTCAACAAAATGTTTTAGTATCAAAGATTAAGTCTCTCAAATTCAATAGTTTAATTGATGTGATTAATGATCTGTCATATTATGTATGTGAAAATAGCTTGTCCGTGGAAGGTTGGTCGTTAGCTAAAAATGAGCTTGCAAAAATTATTAATAAATTAAATAAGGACAATATTTCTCTAGCTCAATATATACAGCTTCAAATATTTTATGGGATAAAAACTGGATGTAATGAAGCATTTTTTATTGATCAATATACCCGTAGTAAATTAATTGAATCTGATCCAAAGTCAGCAGAAATAATTAAACCGTTAGTAGTAGGTGACGACATCAGAAAATATGAAATTAATTATCAAGAAATTTTTTTGATATTTACTCGGCGTGGTATTAACATTAATGAATATCCAACTATCAAAAAACATTTAGAAAAATTTAAAAGTAAATTAGAACCTAAACCAGAACTACATTCAGGAAGTTGGCAAGGAAGAAAAGCTGGTAATTATAAGTGGTATGAGATACAAGACACTGTAGATTATTGGACTTTTTTTGAGCATCCTAAAATTATTTATCCAGATATTGCTAAAGAATCGCGCTTTACTTTAGATAATAATGGCTTTTACTCAATCAATACTACCTATTTAATTCCTAGCCAAAGTTATTATTTACTAGCTCTTTTAAATTCCAGCTTAATTTTCTTTTATATGTCTCAAAACAGTGCTGTATTGGGGGATACAGAGAAGCAAGGTAGATTAAGATTTTTTGGTCAATACATGGAGAATATCCCCATCCGAAAAATATCTTTTACCACAGCTAAAGATCGCCGTCAAGAGTGCTTAGAGAAACTTATTAAAAGTTATCAAGAAAAGCAAGAGATATTAAAGGAAATCGAGGAGCATATTAGGAGAGAGGAAACTGATATAGTCCATGATATTCTGGCATACTTAGCAGAACAGATGATCGAGATAAATCGGGAAAAACAAAAAGAAATCAAAAGCTTTTTGAGATATTTAGAGAGAATAATCGGCAGTGCGATCAATAATTTAACCAACAAATCAAAAATCCAAAACTATCTCGGTGACTATCAAAAAAGCGAACCTCATCTTAGCTTCGAGCAACTTGGGGAGATACTGAAAAAGAACAAAAAGAAAATTACCGTTAACTTGCTTGATCGCCAAATACAGGAAACCCTAGAAAAAGAATATCAAACCAGTCTCGATAAACTTTTACCCCTAAAACAACAATTAAGCACCACCGATGAATTGATCGATCTAATTGTTTATAAACTCTATGGATTAAGCGAGGAAGAAATTAAAATTATTGAGGGGAGAGAGTAAAAAAAAAGAATCAGCTGCCTGCGTATTTAAATTACTTGTTGAAATACAGATACCCGTCGAGGCGGTATAACCGTTAAATTTACGACCAATCCTGACTGGTATCGCAGAGGAAATGGTCGGCCATGATGTCCTCGAAGGTGAAGGGACAGTGAGAGGGAAAAGTCCGTATCGGTAAATCCGTCTCCCGCAAAGCCAAATCGACCCCGGCCTCGAAAGCATCGGATAAAGCCGTCGGTATCCGGGATTTTAAACTAGGATTACCCTGTAGATGCCGTCTGATCCCTCGTCTCTGTTCTCTAATCGTCAAAAACCAGCTGCGAGAACGTTTATCCGGCTGATATTCCCATTTGAGAAGATGTCCTACCAAAACGGTTAGACGGCTCACCAGTTCTCGATATTCTTGTTTACCCAAGGAAATGATTTCCTCCCGTAAGTTTTGCCAGTCCAGAGCTTCTACCTGTCGGTTGGCTAGAACTTTCGCTTGTAGCTCTGTCCACCCGTAGAAGTCGGATTCATACAGGGAATTCGCTTGATCTTTCATATTGGAGCAGCCTTGACAATTAAAGATATGGCGTTCTATTCAGTAGTTCTAGTATTCTAGTTGTGGATAGGTAAAATCGGCTCTCTTCTTCTTTGCGTGATCAGTTTAACTTATATAGGAGCGATCGATCTTTGTGTTCTTTGTGTCTTTGTGGTTCCTTCCACTCCCTCGCCAGCAGGACTGTATCTTAAAATACATTTTACCCACCAAACCCAAGAGAGAATCAGCTGCCCGCGTATTTAAATTACTGGTTGAGATGAGATAAAAGGCAATCCCTTCTCAAGAGAGGAGATTGCCGGCTGTTTGCTCAAACCGTGGCTAAAGATTTCCAGCGCTCGGCCTGTTGTAAGATGGCTTTGGCTGCCTGTTTACCCGATAAAGTGGCTCCTTCCATGCTATCAATGTAATCCTGTTGGGTATAACTACCAGCAAGGAAAAAGTTAGCAATAGGAGTTGCTTGGGAGGGACGATAGACATCCATCCCCGGTGCTTCCCGATAGAGACTCTGGGCCAATTTCACCACACTAAACCAAGTCATCTTTAACTCCCGCGAGGAGGGAAATAACTTATGGACTTGCGCTAAAACGTGCTGGGCAATATCTTCATTTTTAGCTTTAATAAAAGGATCCCCAGGGGTTAAAACTAACTGTAATAAAGAACCTTCTCCGGGGCGATAATAATCCCTAGGACTGGTGAGAGCAAGATCTGCAAAACAGGAAAAATCCGCTTGGTGGGTGTACAAAAGATTGTCAATTCCCACCGCTTTTTGCAGTTGTCGGCGTTTTTCGGCATCATTTAATTCCGTCACCCAACCGTCAAAACGCAACTGTACCGTAGCGACGGGAACAGCTTCTAGTCGGAAAATATTGTCAAAAATCGGCATTTTCCGCCAATCCTGGGGAATAAGACGCTGAATACCAGGGACATCACCAGCGCAAACGTAGGCATCTGCGGTGATAGTTTCTGTGGTTTCTCCGTTAGCGACGATCAGGCCATTAACTTGCAGATTTTCGCCCTCTCCAGAATAGAGAATTTCGCGTACCTGACGACGGGTAGAGATTTTGGCGCCCCGGGCTTCTAGATAGTTAATAATCGGTTTATGTAGGTATTCGTGGGGGGAACCTTCCAACATCCGCAGGACGGAAGCTTCGGTTTTAGCGGCAAAAAATTGGAAAATCGTCAGCATACAACGGGCTGAGATATTTTCCGTATCGATAAATCCTAACGCATAGGCGATCGGATTCCACATTTTTTTTAAACTGCCGTCATTACCGCCATGGCTACGAAACCAATCGGCAAAGCTAATCGAGTCTAGATCCCGAATCGTTTTCATCGCTCCTTGGAAGTCTATCAGACCGCGGACGATGGGACTTGTACCTAAGGCCAGAGAATTAAAGATTTTATCGGCTGCTGAGAGTTGGGAGGAGGTAAAAAAGGCTTTTAAACCGTTAAAAGGCGCACCTGCGGCGAAACGGAAGTCTAATTCGCCGATTTTTCCCCCTTCGTTGATAAAAGTGTGGGTGTGTTCTTTGAGTAGTAGGGATTGAAAAGCGCCCACTTTTTTCATTAACTCAAAAAGATTATAGTAACAGCCAAAAAAGACGTGCAGGCCCATCTCGATGTGATTACCGTCCGCATCTACCCAACTACCGACTTTTCCCCCGACAAAGGGACGAGATTCTAATATTTCTACTGTACAGCCTGCATCGACTAGATCGATAGCTGTTGCCATTCCCGCTAACCCTGCACCAACGATCACCACTCGCATTTGTCAAGTTCCTGTTACAATTTTTCACTAAATCTTTATTTTACCCCGATCGGTCTGGTGTTTCTTGCGGTTGATTTTTTCAGGGGCGCTTGAGAGCGTGGCAGAATAATTGACAGTTGCACTAGGGAGAAGTGATTTTGAAGCGATCGCTAGAGGGGAGACAGGGATTAATTATTGTCAGTATTATTTGGATATTGGGGATATTAGTCGATAGATTCTGGTTTAGTCTCGATCATACTATTCCAGCTTGGGATCAGGCTGATTATCTCAACGGTGGGATTATCTATACCCAAGCTTTCCAGAATCCGCGCTGGTTTGATGGGGATTGGTGGCGCGGTTTATGGCTAATGTCCCCGAAAATTCCCCCTTTAACCTATCTTTTAACGATTCCCTTCTTTAATCTCTTTGGTATTAGCGTTGACGCGGGTATGTGGGTAATGGCTATCTATAGCGCCCTACTGCTCTTTTCTGTGTACGGATTGGGAATTATCCTCTTTAATGGGACTGTAGCACTTTGGGCGGTCTTAATCTGTCAATTTCTCCCCGGTTTATACTATTATCGCCTCGAATATCTCTTAGATTTTCCCTTAGCGGCAATTGTAACGTTTTCTTACTTCTGCTTGACATGGTGGCGATTTAGTGGTCATGGCTGGCTAAAAGCGATCGCTTTCGGGATTTCTTGCGGTTTAGGGATGTTAGTCAAACAAACCGCCCTATTTTTCCTCTTTTTACCGATTTTGTGGGTATTGGGCGAAAATCTCCGGCGGAGACGTTGGGGCAATCTCGCGCAATTAATGCTGAGTTTTTTGACGGCAGCATTGTTAATGTTTCCCTGGTATCGGACGAATTGGCTATTAATGTTAACTGCGGGCAAACGTGCCACGGTAGATTCGGCAATTTTGGAGGGAGATCCCCCTCTTACCAGTCCTGATGCCTGGACATTTTACGCCCAAGTTTTACCCTATTTTCTTTCTTGGGTGTTGTTATTAGTTCCCGTGGTGGGATTATTAATCTCCTTACGTCATAGAAAAACCGAAGATAAGGTTAATCGTCCTGTGTGGATTTGGTTAGGAGTTTTTCTGCTGGGGGGATACCTATTATCATCCCTCAATATCAATAAAGATGCTCGTTATATCTTGCCGCTTTTACCGACTTTATCCTTAATTTTATCCGTTGGTTTATTATCTTGGCGTGGTCGTTTTGCCCCCAGTATCCGTTGGGGAACGATAACTATTGCCGCTATGCTCACCAGCTTAAATTTATTCCCCTTGAGGGGAGATATAATTACTAACGTTTTTAGTCCCCAATTGCAACACCATCCCTATCTAAAAACTGGTTGGCAGCACGAAGAAGTAGTTAAAGAGATTCTAGCCGATTCTCCCTATCTTCGCAGCACCCTAGTGGTTTTACCTTCCACCACCGAATTAAATCAACATACCTTCTCTTTCTACGGTGGTAAACATAATTCGCAGGTTGCCGGGAGACAGGTGGGAGTTCGGGAAGAAGATATAGAAAAAGATGTCAATTCTTTAGATTGGTTTTTAACTAAAACTGGTGAACAGGGGTCCGTCCCCGATGTTCAGAAAAAAATTGTTAATCGAGTCGCCACTGGGCCAGATTTCCAAGTAGAAAAAACTTGGCAGCTACCAGATGATAGTACCCTTTCTCTACACCGTAAAATATATCCTTCCATCACGGTTAAACCCCTTGAAAATGCGCCAAAACAGGTGGAATTGAGAGAGATTACCCTTGCCGAAAAAGCTTCTCCTAATCAACCAATTTCTGTGGTTTACAAATGGGCAGGAGACTGGCAACAATTAAAGTCAGGAATAGTAATTTTAACTTGGCAAGAAGTGGACGGTAAGGATTATTGGATGCACGATCACGGTATAGCTATGGGGGGATTAATGGCAGAAAAATTAACTCCAGAAGAGCAACAAAAGGGTTTTGAAGTCACTGAAAAAACCGCCATGCAGTCGGCAGCAACCCCCGGAGTTTATCGCTTATCTGCTGTCTATCTCAATCGGGAAACTGGCGAAACCTATCCGATTAAAACTAATGCTGAAATTACCATCGATCCTCAAGTTGCCAAGTTAGCAACGCCCCAATTAGATTTAGTGACCCAATTGCGCTTAAAGTCTGCTAATATTGGTCAAGGATTAACGGGTATTGAACCAATTTTTGAGTTAACTAATCGTATCAATCAATACGATTCGATCCAGGATTATGTGCTGCAAGCAGACAAGGCTTTTTCCTATCGTTTACAGCAACAAAATCCCCCCGATAAATTATCTTTAGCCTACGGATTAGCAATTTCTAAGGTACTACAACAGGATGTGGCAGGGGCAATCAAAGCCACCGAGGAAATGATTAAAATTGACCCGTATAATCCCTATCATTATGCTTATCAAGGTTTTATTTATCTCTACGATTGGCAACCGCAAGCAGCCCAAAAAGTCTTAGATCAGGCCAGAAAATTAAATCCGGATAGTGAGGAAATTAAGACTTTAAATGCAGTGGCTGCCCTGATGGGGGGAAATCTCGTTAAAGCTTGGCAATTATGGCAGTCAAATTAAAATAGCGTGGTGAAGTGGGGTGTGGGGTGTGGGGTGTGGGGTGTAGGGTGTGGGGTGTAGGGTGTGGGGTGTAGGGTGTGGGGTGTGGGGTGTAGGGTGTGGGGTGTAGGGTGTGGGGTGTGGGGTGTAGGGTGTGGGAAGAATAAATAAAAATAATCTCCTATCTCCTGACTTGAAAGAGGGTGTAGGGTGTGGGGTGTGGGGTGTAGGGAAAGAAACCTCTTTCATCTCTGGTGGTGAAAATTTTTTCATCGGGACTGCCTCCTGACTCCTGACTCCTGCCTCCTGACTCCTGACTCCTGACTCCTGACTCCTGACTCCTGACTACTGACTCCCCAAAAGGAAAACTTCCTATCTCACCATTGAGATCACTGCTGTAACAACTCCCTGGGATCGGTGACTTCTCCTTTAATCGCTGCCGCTACCACCATCGCCGGACTCATCAACAAAGTACGCCCGGAAGCGGAACCTTGACGACCTTTAAAGTTACGATTGGAGGAGGAGGCGCTGATCTGATCTCCCTGCAATTTATCGGGATTCATGGCTAAACACATGGAACAGCCCGCCTCGCGCCATTCAAAGCCCGATGCGAGGAAAATTTGGTCTAATCCTTCCGCTTCCGCCTGTTTTTTGACTCTTTCGGAACCGGGGACGATAAAAGCTTTCACATGGGGGGCAACACGATGACCTTGGGCAAATTTGGCCGCTTCGCGCAGATCGCTGATCCGGCCGTTAGTACAGCTACCGACGAAGCAGACATCGATTTTTGTGCCTTTAATCGGGGCGCCGGGGGTGAGTTTCATGTATTGATAGGCTTCCTCTGCGATCGCTCTTTCACTTGCTGGTAAACTCTCGGAAGTGGGAATGACTTCGTTAACCCCGATTCCTTGGCCCGGAGTAATCCCCCAAGTAACTGTGGGTTCGATTTCACCAGCATCAAAGATCACCACATCGTCATAAACCGCATCGGCATCGCTTTTAATGCTTTCCCACCAATTAACCGCACTTTCCCAGTCTTTGGGCGCAAAATCACGACCTTTGAGGTAATCGTAGGTGATCTGATCGGGGTTGATATAACCACATCGGGCCCCACCTTCGATCGCCATGTTACAAATCGTCATCCTTTCTTCCATGGACATCCGTTCAATTGTACTACCAGCGTACTCGTAGGCGTAACCAACACCGCCTTTTACGCCCAATTGACGGATAATATGGAGAATTACATCTTTAGCATAGACCCCGGGGTTTAAATCGCCGTTTACCTCCACTCGACGCACTTTTAATTTCGATAGGGACAGGGTTTGGGTAGCAAGAACATCGCGCACTTGGGAAGTTCCGATACCAAAAGCGATCGCCCCAAAAGCGCCATGGGTGGAGGTGTGGGAGTCACCACAGGCGATCGTCATACCCGGTTGGGTTAGGCCCTGTTCAGGAGCGATCACATGAACTATGCCCTGATTGCCGGAACCGATGCCGTAGAAAGGAATATGATTGGTTTGAACATTAGTTTCGATCGCCCGGATCATTTCCTCGGCCAAATCGTCAAGGAAAGGACGCGCCTGATTTTCGGTGGGGACGATGTGATCGACGGTGGCAATAGTCCGTCTAGGAAATAATACTTTTAAACCCCTTTCTCTTAGCATCGAAAAAGCTTGCGGACTGGTGACTTCATGCACTAGATGCAGTCCGATAAATAATTGTGTTTGTCCACTGGGAAGAATCTTAACCGTGTGTGCGTCCCAGACTTTATCGAATAACGTTCTTGCGCTCATTGACCTTGGAATGATAGTCATCTCCCTGATTATATCAGCTAACCCCAGCCGATAAATATTAATTTTTTCTTTTCTCTTGGTTAGGAGGGATAATAGATAAATAGCTTTGTTTTTGCCAGATTAAAACCATCGGCTTTTGAGTGAAATCAACGAGTTTCGCTAATAACTATTTGAGTGATTACTTCTGCTCCTTACCCCCCGTTTCCTATAATCTTTCAAGAGGATTTAGTAAGTAGCTGGTTATAATTAAATTGAAGATAGATACCCCCTGCCCCCCTTAATAAGGGGGGTGCCGATAGGCGGGGGGATCCGCCCTTAATTCCCATTGATAAGGGGGGTGTCTGACAATTTTTAACACCTACCTACTTATAACATTCTCTTGATTTCACTCCAGGAGCCATAGCAATAAAAAATTATTCTTTTCTTGTCACCGCTAAATTATGCTCGCCAACTCTCCTATTCAGATAAATTTCTCCGAGAACAATTAATCCTAGAATCAGAGGTAAACTCAGCCATGCTCCTAGGTTTCCTAAGTAGTTAACACTAATAGCAATCAGGAGAGTTACCCCCATATAAATAATCGCTACTTGTGAATGAGACAAGCCAGATTTTTGTAATCTTTGATAAAGGTGACTGCGGTGAGCTTGGAAGATATTTTCCTTTTTTAATAATCGACAAATAAGGGTATAAATAGCATCACCAATCAGAGGAAAAGTGATAGTTAAAGCTGACCAAGCTTGACTTTGATTGCCCTGGTTATTAAGTAAAACCATAGCGACAATTGCCCCTAGACTGGTGCTACCCACATCGCCCATAAAAATTTTCGCTGGCGACCAATTCCAGAGGAGAAAACCGCCTAAAGCTGCCACTAAAAGCCATAAAATTGGTTGCTGAAAATAGAGAGCGAGAAATCCCAATTGTACCGCCGTACAGCCAGCCACCAAGCCATCAAGACCATCCATAAAATTATAAAAGTTAATGATCGCGGTCAGGCCGATAATTGTGAGAATAATAGCCAAAATTTTGCCGCCAAAACCCAAACTTAATAGCCAAGATTGGGGAAAAGCACCGAAAAAACTGACCGCAACACTAGCGGAGGATAACTGCACTAAATAGCGAATACTAGAGGGAATACCGCGACGATCATCGAGAAGGCCGATAATAATTAAAGGAGTCAGGGACAACCACAGGGGAATAAGAGGTAGGGAAGGATGAAGAAGAAAATAACTGAGGCTGCTGGTAAGAGCAAAAGCGACGACAAAACCGAGTCCACCTCCTCTAGGTGTGGGTTGACTATGGCTGCTACGTTCATTGGGAATATCTAACAATTGTTGGCTAAAACGTTGTTTAATCAGGGCAACCACCAGAAAACTAATCAGAAAACTGATGACTGACAGGAGGGATAATAACATAGGGATTTTCGCGCTCAGATTAATTATCGATCCTACGTTGTTCGGTGACAAAAAGTGCAGATATTGCCATCGTGGTTTTAGCCTAGTGCATCCCACTTCCAAAGCTAATGCGCTCCCCCGTTTGGGGGATATAGTCATTTCAGATAAGTGTGATACAGTCTAGACCGACAAAATCCTTATGAACTCTGGGATTGATATTCTCAATCTTAATTGAAATGACTATATGAGTAGAAATTTTAGGTTTAACCTACTCTCGATCGCTTTTCACCTGACTGATGCGACGAACGTTTAAAACATCGATCATCAGCTTAATTTGACTAACACAGCGTTCAAATTGTTGCAGGTCTTTTACTTCAATTTTCAGGGAAATTAAAGCGGGTTTACCGAAATTAGTCTTAACTCCGGCATTGCGAACGTTAATATTTTGGTCACTTAAACGAGAGAGAATATCTTTTAAAACCCCGACGCGATCGATCACTTCAATCTGAATATTTACCGGATAAGTTGGATAACGTACCTGGTCATCTATAGGGTTCCAACTAACAGGAATTAAGCGTTCAGCTTCGGCTTTTTCCACATTCGAGCAGCCCTGACGGTGAATAACAATACCTTCCCCCGCATGGGCAACTATACCGGTAATATTTTCTCCTGGTAAAGGACAACAACAACCGGCTAAACGATAGACTAATCCCTCCACACCGGCGATCGGTGATTTACTGACGGGTAAAGCCCTTTGAACGGGAGAAGGTGGTAGAATCAATTGGGAATCAGTCAGGACATCGGGCGGATTTTTAGCTGTTAAAATCTCCTGTTGATTTTTAACTGTTTCTTGCAGACGATTAACCACATTTTTTAGGGTAACTTCGCCGTAACCTAAGGCCGCCAATAAATCATCTACTGCCACATAATTGCACTGTTTAGCCACGGATTGCATTCGTTCCGATTTCAGCAGGGCATCGAAGCCAGTTTTACCCAATTCTTTCTCTAATAAATCACGACCCCGGCTAATATTTTCTTCTCGTCGCGATTTTTTGTACCATTGTCGGATGCGATTTCTGGCGCTAGGAGTAACGACAAAATTTAACCAATCTAAACTAGGGTGACTATGCTTGCTGGTGAGAATTTCCACCAGATCACCATTTTGCAAGGGAGCATCAAGAACTGACCATTTACCATTAATTCTTGCCCCTTTCATCTGATTACCTACTTCGCTATGAATATGATAGGCAAAATCTACCGGTGTCGCACCTTGGGCGAGGGCTACCACATCACCTTTGGGGGTGAAAACATAGATATCTTCTTCAAAGAAATTATTTTTGAGGCCATCCATGTATTCTTGGCCATCTTTAAGGTCTTTTTGCCAGTCGAGCAGATTACGCAGCCAAGCGAATTTTTCATCCGCAGCGGTTAAAGTTGTTTGACTAGAACCGGTTTCTTTATACTTCCAATGGGCTGCAATCCCGTATTCAGCAACGTGGTGCATTTCTAGGGTGCGAATCTGCACTTCTAGGGGGCGGGCATTTAAACCAACAACGGTGGTGTGGAGGGATTGATAACGGTTAGCTTTTGGTAAACCGATATAGTCTTTAAAACGGTTAGGAATCGGAGTAAATTGGTCGTGAACTATGGCTAAACAACGATAACATTCCTCTTTGGTTTCGACGATAATGCGGACGGCGGCGATATCATAAATCTGCTCGAATTCTTTGCCTTGATTGTGCATTTTATGATAGATGCCGTAGAGATGTTTGGGGCGACCTTGTAAATCAAGAACTTTTATGCCAATTTCTTGCAATTTTTCCCGCAATGTGTTAGTAACGGTTTCGATGCGGGCCTCTCGATCGATGCGTTTTTCCGATACCAATAACTGCACGGCGCGATAAGCATCGGGTTCGAGGTATTTAAAGCATAAATCTTCTAATTCCCATTTAAATCGCCCAATCCCTAAACGGTTAGCCAGGGGAGCAAAGATTTCTCTAGTTTCGAGGGCGATGCGTTGCTGCTGTTGCGGGGTGAGGTGTTCGAGGGTTTGCATATTGTGCAGGCGATCGGCTAATTTTACCACGATGACGCGGATATCTTGAGCCATCGCCAGGAACATTCGGCGAAAATTCTCCGCTTGCCGTTCAGTTTTGCTAGAAAAGTTGAATTTGGAGAGTTTTGTCACCGCTTCCACCAAATTACGCACCTCGACACCGAATCTATCCTCGATTTCTTCGGGGGTGACTTCCGTATCTTCCACCACATCGTGAAGGAATCCGGCCGCGATCATTGCCCCATCACCCCCCAGATCCCGCAGTAATCCCGCTACAGCTATAGGATGGGCGATATAGGGTTCCCCGGATTTGCGATACTGGCCCTCGTGGAGTTTGTGGGCGAAATTAAAAGCCCTACAGATTAAATCGATATCGGGATTCTGGGGGTCGTTTTCGTGGGTAATTAGGCATTCTTTCAGCCAATCGGGTAAAACTAACGCTTTTTTCGGTTCCGTGGCCCGGGGAAGGACGGTGAGGGTTTCTGGTTGGATGGCAGTGATGGCGTTCATGGTTAGATCGGGGGGATAATAGGGGTGGTGGAGACGGATAACTAGAAAATTATTAGGCCGAAGGGATGCCAGATTGCTTAATTCTCTAACACTGGAATCGGATCGATCGGCGAAAAGGGCGGGATTCTTTTAAGTTTTTGTCTCTGCTCGGGAGGAGGACTTGCAACCGTGATGGCAAATCGTTAATCTTATGTAACAAATTCTAACGCGCTTTGTATTGGATGCTACCGACAAATTACCATCAAGCCTACAAATCTTTGTTAAGAAAACTGGAGGATTTCAGTCTTGCCCTTCTGGATGGGGACGCTTCCACGGGGTTACAATCTTTTCAAGCTTTACAAACCTGTCTAGAGGGGGAGATATTGTCACTAAATGATGACAATTTAAGCCCAGAGGTGGCTAATCGTTGGCGCGCAGTCCAGACGGAACTATATCGATCCTGGCGATTGCTGGAGACGGACTGGTTATTTTTGGCCTCGGCGCGGCAAGGACGGGAGAAGCGTTTACAGATAATTAGCGATCGAGTGGCGACTTTAAAGGGGTATTGTCGGGTTTTGTTAGGGTCAGTTGTCGATTAGTGATTAAATGCTCGATCGCCGTTTGTGTGGCATACTTGACCCTAAGTAGGTAGGCGTTAAAAATTATCAGATCCCCCCGCCTATCGGCACCCCCCTTATCAAGGGGGGCAGGGGGGATCAGAGGCAAAATCTATCTTCGATTTAATTATAACTACTTACTTAAGTCCTAACTTTTATCGTTACCGATCGCGTCATGTTGGAAATTAAAGACCTAAAAATTGCCTACCCGACCGAATTAAGTTCTCCCTCTTGGGCGATCGATGGGGTATCTTTTAGTATAGGCAAAGGGGAAACTCTGGGATTAGTGGGTGAATCTGGTTGTGGAAAATCGACCATCGGTAAGGCTATTTTAAGGTTATTACCTAATCGCACTCACATGGAAGGTGAGATTACCTTTGAAGGGCGATCGCTTTTATCTTTATCTAGCAAACAGTTAGAAAAGTTTCGCGGGGAAGCAGTGGGATTAGTCTTTCAAGATCCGATGACGCGACTCGATCCGCTGATGACTATTGGCGATCATTGTGTGGAAACTTTGCAAGCTCATCGAGGAAATTTAACCTATCGTCAAGCTAAAAGTCAAGCTTGTACTGTCCTAGAAAAAGTCAAAATTCCTGCTAATCGTTGGTCCCAATATCCTCACGAATTTAGCGGAGGAATGCGGCAAAGAGTGGCCATTGCGTTAGCTTTATTATTAAACCCTAAGTTAATTATTGCCGATGAACCCACCACCAGTTTAGATGTGACGGTTTCGGCGGAAATTCTGCGGGAATTAAAGCGTTTATGTAGCGAGGAAGAGATGGGATTATTGTTAATTTCCCATGATTTAGCGATGGTGGGAGAATATTGCGATCGATTAGCGGTGATGAAGGGGGGCAAAATTGTCGAATCGGGAGCGGTAAAAACAGTTTTTAAAGCGCCTCAACACCCCTACACCCGTTCTCTTTTGGCCGCCGCTTTACACCTACAGCTACGGGAGGAAAAATCAACGGCAATTCAAGGCAAGGAAACGGTGTTAAAGGTGGATAATTTAAAACAGTATTATACCCTAGAAGGTAACTTTTTAGATAGTTTTTTCAAAAAAGAAAAGAAATTTATTAAAGCGGTGGATGAAGTCAATTTTGAACTGTATCGAGGGGAAATTTTCGGTTTAGTTGGGGAGTCGGGGTGTGGGAAAAGTACCCTATCGCGAACCCTATTACAGTTAATTAAACCCACCGGGGGAAAAGTGGAATTTTTAGGAGAAGATTTAACCCCTTTGTCGGGGGAAAAAATGCGTCCCAAACGGCGCTTAATGCAGATGATTTTTCAGGATCCCCTCGCTTGTCTCAATCCTTTAATGACGGTGGGAGAAAGTATCGCCGATCCGCTTTTAATCCATCAAAAAATTAGTCTAGAAACGGCTAAAAAACAGGTTTTAGAAATGTTAGATCGAGTCGGGTTAACACCAGTAGAGGAATTTTATCGACGCTATCCTAGAGAGTTATCGGGAGGACAACAGCAAAGGGTAGCCATTGCTCGCGCTTTAATTACTCGTCCGGAATTAGTTATTTGTGATGAACCGGTTAGTATGCTCGATGCTAGTGTCCAGACACAGGTTTTAGAGTTAATGTTAGAGTTACAAAAGTTATTTAATCTCACTTATTTATTTATAACTCATGATCTTTGGTTAGCGAGATTCCTCTGCGATCGAATTGCGGTGATGACTGCGGGTAAAATTGTTGAAATGGGTGACACTGAACAAATTTTTAGCCATCCCCAACACCCCTACACCCAAAAATTAATCGCTGCGGCCCCCAGAATTTATCCCGACAGGAACTAAAATTGCTCTAGGGGTTTATAATTGTTATTGTCTAGATATAGCTAGGAAAGACAAAATGGCCAGACAACTTCAGATAACCCTCCCTGAAGATACCATGCAACTTCTCGATCGATGGTTGGCGAGTAGTGATTATCCTGAAAAAGAATATAATAATTTAATTAATGAAGCGATTAAATTATATATTATGGAACAACAGAGAAACTACCTCAAGCAACAATTAAAAGAAGGAGCTATTGTTAGAGCAGAAAGAGATTTAAATTTAGCACAAGATTGGTTTTTTCTAGAGGAAGAATTATGGTAGTAACTGAGATTTATCCGCACAGAGGAGATATATATTTAGTTAATTTTGATCCGAGTGTCGGCTCAGAAATTCAAAAAACACGCCCTGCTTTAATCATACAAAATGATTTAGCAAATCGGTATAGTCCCATTGTTATTGTTGCGGGCATAACAAGCAAATTTCAAGACCCATTGTATCCGACAGAAGTATTAATTAAAGCTTCAGCAGGAGGACTAAAGAATGACTCGGTAGTGCTTTTGAATCAAATTCGTTCTATTGATAAACAAAGATTAATTAGAAAAATTGGTGGCATCTCCACGGAAGAAAGGCAGCAGATAGATCGAGCGATTCAAATTAGCTTAGGTTTAGTATAATCACCATTGATTATTCAATAAAAAATACATTAATTATTTATATTTAAAGCTTTTTTAATAAATTGATGCTATTGTTAAAAATACAATTACATGATATTATTTTCGATTATTGTTTATCAGCCAATTTACTCTTATCTATCAGTTAACCAAGGTAATTATGACAAAAATGATTATTTTCAAAGTTAAAAAACTGCTCAAAAAATTTGTCTTTAGTCTCCAAGAGGAAGGATGGAAACCAGCACTCAAAAAGACTAAACGAAAAATTATTAAAATTATCACAGGAAAGAGTTCCTCTGAATTTGAAGAACAGGTGATCGAAAGTGCTAAATTAGCTGAACCGCGACCCCTAGAAATTGCCAGTAGTGATGATCCTTTAGTCTCGATTATTATTCCTGTTTATAACCAATTTGCCTACACCTTTAACTGCTTGGAATCCCTGACTGTTAACCTAAGTTCAGATTTAGCTTATGAAATAATCATTGTTAATGATGCTTCCACTGATGACACCTTAGAACAATTAGCCACTTTAGTTAAAGGAATTAAAGTATTAACTAATGCAGAAAACTCTGGTTTTATTCGTTCCTGTAATTATGGAGCTAGTCAAGCAAAAGGTCAATACCTATATTTTCTCAATAATGACACTCGTATTCTGGAAAATTGTCTAGAAAGTTTAGTGAAATTAATTATCAATAATCCCCAAGTTGGTGCGGTGGGTTCCAAGTTAATTTATGCTAATAGTAAACAACAAGAAGCGGGGGGAATTATCTGGAATTCTGCCGATGGGTGGAATTATGGACGCTTAGATAGTCCCGATGAACCAGAATATAATTATGTGCGTCCCGTGGACTATTGTTCGGGGGCCAGTTTATTAGTTCCTACGGATTTATTTAAGCAATTAGGTGGTTTTTGTCAAGACTTTATCCCCGCATATTACGAAGATACAGACTTATGTTTTGCCCTTCGAGAATTGGGTTATCAAGTCCTCTATCAACCCCAATCTAACGTCATTCACTACGAAGGAATCACCTCGGGAACAGACCTTTCCAGTGGGATTAAACAATATCAAGTTATTAATCAAACTAAGTTTCGAGAAAAATGGTCAAAGGTATTAACTAAACACCTAGATAACGATGCTAATAATGTACCGAAAGCTGCCCGACGTTTACAAGGAAAACCGACAATTTTAGTCATTGACTCATACGTTCCACTATACGATCGAGAGTCCGGCTGTGTGCGTTTATTAAATATTCTTAAGCTACTGCTCAATTTAGGCTATTCAGTGATATTCTTTCCCGATAATGGCTATCCTGAACAACCCTATACTTCCGTCCTGCAACAGCTGGGAATTGAAGTTATTTATGGCACACCGCAAAGATATAATCTAGAAGAAAAATTAATCAAATATTTACCCCTGATAGATGGAGTTTGGTTGTGTCGTCCCGAATTGTGCGATAAGTATATGGATTTAATTCGCTTAAAAACAAAAGTGCCAATTATTTATGATACAATTGACCTGCATTTTCTGCGTTTAAAACGGCAAAAAGACTATCTCGATCCCAGTTATCAAAATACTAGCTGGAGTTGGGAAACCTATCAGAAATTAGAGTTAAACTATGCTAATCAAGCGGAAGCAACCGTGGTAGTAACGGAAGACGAAAAGCAGGTTTTATCCTCTTTAGGAGTGAAAAATGTTTGGGTAATCCCCAATATCCATGAAGAAATTTCCCTGTCAGAAAAAGTTGCTTTTGACCAGCGATCGGGTTTAGTATTTATTGGTAGCTACAATCACCCTCCTAATATTGATGCCGTTAAGTGGTTATGTTTAGAAATTATGCCCTTAGTTTGGGCCTCCCGTCCCGATATTACCGTTAATTTATTGGGAAGTAACCTCAAGGATGAAGTTAAGGAATTAGCCAATGATCAAGTAATTGTCACTGGTTATGTTCCCGAAGTAGAACCCTATTTTCAAAAGAGTCGGATTTTTGTTGCTCCCCTGAGATTTGGTGCGGGAATGAAGGGTAAAATAGGTCAAAGTCTTTCCCTAGGATTACCCACTATTACCACAAAAATTGGTGCCGAAGGTATGGGATTAATTGATCATCAAGATGTTCTAATTGCCGATACTGCCGAGGAATTTGCCCGAGCAGTGATCGAACTCTATGATAATAGGGAATTGTGGCAAAAACTTGCTGATAATTCCCTAGAAACTATTAAGAGATACCAACCCGCTACCGTGCAAACTAACCTGCAAGCTTTGTTATCAAATTTAGGAATTATTGCTAAAGATAGTTAATAATAATAAAGCTCATTTCTCCCACCGGTCTATTCTATGTCACCGAAATAAACTCTGGAATCCGCAATTTTGCAGAATTAAAAACCTATTGAGAAAGTCGGCGTTGCTGATTTGATAAACGCCAACCTTCTCTAGGAGGAGTTCCTGACTATAATGCGCTCATTTGCCTCGAAAAAATTGCAAAGAAAAGTTAAAGTTTTGCTCACTTTTGTACTTTATATGCTACCTAAAAACTATGGGTAATCAGGCAAAAAAATCCTCATGCTGGTGGGCGATTTCGTCGAAGATTACGAAGTAATGGTTCCCTTTCAAGCTTTACAAATGGTTGGTCATCGGTGCGTACTGCCGTCCACGATTTTGAAGTATATCAAACCTATAGCGAAAAAATCGGTCATAATTGCACCATTAACGCCACTTTTGACGAAATTAACTCCGAAAACTACGATGCCCTCCTTATTTGTCCGAAGTAGTACCTTGTAGTTTTGCTGCCAACTAAAAACTAGAGATTTTTTCAACGCAATTTTATCGACTGATTGACGAATTTTCTAAGATAAGCTAGACTGAACCCAGACAAAAATTCAGACAGTGATTAATGAATAGTTATTGTTTTTGCGGTTTAGCTCTCGGCAAAAAGTATCGTTCCTGTGCAGTCAACGTAGCGCGGGATCTGGAAAAATACCATCCCGGTATTCAATATCTGATATTGACTGACGAGCCAAGGGATTTTCAAGATTTAAGTAACGTAATTGCCATTAAACATATTCAGGATAGTATCATGTTTCCCTATAATGACAGGCGTTTTGCTATTGAGAAAGCCTTAGAACGCTACGACATGACTATTCAAATTGATACGGATATTCGATTAATAAAATCCCTAGTGTTTCCTGAACAATTTAATAATCTTGACGGAGTTTTCGGCACAATCAAGAATCTAAAAGCTCATCTAACTCGTTATCAACCCGAAAATATTCCTTATTATGAGAAAGTGGCGCAGAAGTTGGATATAGATTTTGAAAACGCTCCCTATGTTGGGGAATTTATCTTTGCTGTAGGAAAAAATCGGGAAAAAGAACAAGAATTCATTTATTATTGGGGAATAATTGCCAAATATTTAGAAATACACCGCATTCATGGTGCAGATGGTCCAGTAATGGGGTTAGCTGCGGCCAAAGCAGGTTTACCTACTTATTCTAGCGAATGGTCTTACATGATCGAGCATGAATTTGTCGAACATCTTAAGTTTTCCTCTGGTAAAAACAAAATTCAAAAGAGCGACTGGGAAAAGTTAAAGTTTCGTGTGGCCTATCATTATCGCTTAAATAAGCAGAGAATATTAGCATTAAAAGATTTTAACTTTTATTATACTGATTAATGGGACGGTATATAGCAGTTATCTTAATGGTGAAGTACAAAGTTTTCCTTTTGAGGAGTCGGTCGTCAACATCAAATTAGGTTACACTTTATCTTTAAGATAACCGATGTATCAAGCATTTGTATAGGATCAATTTAGGACAAATTTTGACTTTTTTATTCTATAAACCTCTTGCATAATTAATTTTTGAGGTTTCAAAAACGGCAAAAATAAGGATTAAATGACCTAAAATCTGTAAATAGACCCTTTAATTGCTTATTATTCATTCTTAATTCTCCTGACTCCTAACCCTAACAACAATTTTTGATTTTTACAAGAGGTTTTATTAATATGCCAACTTATCCTGATATCTCCAGTCAAGCTTTTAAACATCCCCTAGATCAGCAAGCTGAACAGGCCTTAAGATCAGTTCCGGGGTTTGATTTATTAGCGAAAAGTTTTTCCGAATATCTCTATGAACGTCCCCAGCAAATTTTATTAATGGGCAATGATCTAAAAGTCGGCCCGCGTCAATACGCCACTTTATACGGTATCTATCGCCAATGTCTGCGGGATTTAGATATGTCCCCAGAACCGAATCTTTATGTCAGTCAAAACCCTTTAGCCAATGCCTATTCTTTGGGTTCGGAACATCCCTATATAGTCTTTAATACTGCCCTTTTAGACCTCTTAGATGAAGAAGAAATTCGGGTAATTCTTGCCCACGAATTAGGTCATTTAAAATGTGATCATAGTATTTTAATTCAAATGTCTTTTTGGGTGATGGGGGCGGCTAATTTGCTTGGGGACATCACCTTAGGACTAGGAAAAGCCATTACTACCGGTCTAGTTTATGCCTTTTATGAATGGCGCAGAAAAGCCGAATTATCAGCAGACAGAGCGGCTTTATTAGTTACCGATAATTTAAATTTAGTCCTGAGAACTCTAATGAAATGTGCAGGAGGAAGTCAAAAATATCTGCATGAATGCAACTTAGAAGAATTTATTCGCCAAGGGGAAGCCTACCGACAATTAGACCAAGATAACTTAAACCAGATTTATAAATTTCTCATTTATAATGGCGGTAATGGTTCCTTTTTAACCCATCCTTTTTCCGTGGAAAGAGTCCAGTATCTACAGCAATGGTTTAACTCGGAATCCTATCGTCAAATTCGCCGGGGAAACTATGCCAAAACAGGGGTAAAAAGCTCAATTAATGTTGATGCTAATGATAGCGAAAGCGAAAGATTGCAGCGACAAATAGCAGAACTACAGGCAGAAATTGAACGGGCAAAAAGACAAAGAAACCATGAATAATCTATAGGAAGGCGGTCGGCGGGAGGCAGCTTTGTTCTCCCCACACCCTACTTCCCCCACTCCCCACACCCTACTTCCCCCACACCCCACACCCTACTTCCCCCACACCCCACACCCCACACCCCACACCCTTTACTGATCACTGAAAATGCGCTCGTCTATCTTTTGCCGATTTGGTGGGTACAATAGAGATATCGGGGACCGAGAATAGCAATTCTCCCTACGATTATCGATAAACACTTACCCCCACTCTCTCTTTTTTGTTCTACTGCCCATGCTCCAAGATACCCAATCCATTCGTTACTATCAAAGACTAACCGATGACATGGTGGATCTTTGGCACCGTGGCTCGCGTTTTGATGAGATCCGGCTATATGTAGAAGGCTATTTAGCCTGTTTACGCGATTCTAATTCCATAGAACCCTATCTAATTCATCGTCTCGAAGCAGAAATATTTCGTTTTCTGCGAGATCCTTCTAATTTTGAATATCTCTCCCCCCAAACCCAAACCCAAACTGAAGCAGATTATGGCTATTATTAACCCAAGTTCGGGTTAAGGGAAGTTAGCCATCAGTTCCGCAAAAAAGAATCGGATTGACTAGCGAGAATAGCCTCGGGATTAGACCTCTTGCATAGAGAAGAATTCAGGAGTTAGGAGTCCGGAGACAGGGGATTTTTACCAGATGTCTACTGAGCTTGACAGGAACGAGATTGGGTCATCTGTAGGACAATAGTATCGATCGCTTTCACTAGGGACTGTCCAGAAACCCGTTGATTATTAACGATAATGCTAAATAACATCGGTCCCTGGTGGGGGTTTTCTAGATAACCCGATAGGGCCCGCACACCGGTAAGAGTGCCGGTTTTAGCGTAAACTGTGCCAGTAGCGGCCGTCTGACGCATTCGGTTTCTCAGGGTGCCACTAATTCCCGCCACCGGTAAGGAAGCATAGAAAGTGTCGCGATTAGGAGAATAATACATCACCCGCAAAATTTCCACGATCGAGCGGGGAGTAGCAGTATTACGGCGGGATAATCCCGAACCATCGGCGAGACGAAAACCACTGGGATTGATGCCCAATTGTGCCAAGATGGCAGTAACATTTTTAGAACCGCCGATAAAGCGAAAAAGAGTTTCAGCGTAGAAATTATTACTTCTCTGATTAGTGATATTAACCCAATCGCGCAGGGATTTTTTCTGAATTGTCGCTTCCGGGTTCATCACTTGTAAAGCGGCAGCCGTGGTAAATAACTTTGTATTAGAAGCAGGGATAAAATAGCGATCGGCGTTATGACTATAAATAACCGTTTGGCGATCGATAGATTCGATTAATATACCCCACTGATTGGGAGCTTGACTAATAACTTTATTGATATTTGCCCCAATCAATTGAGTACAGGTATTATTATTGGTGTTATTGTTTTCTGGCGGGGGAACGTATAATTCTATGGATTCGTTCGACGAGGAAGGAGCGGGATAAACAGACAGATTAACTTGAGCCATGCTAGGGTAGGCCAAAGCGATAGTGGCTACACTGGCCACTGTCAGGGAATTAAGGCTATTGAGGAGTTGTTTCATGCTGTGTTTGTGTAAGAGTCTGGTTTCCATAAGCGTTCGCCCTATTGTACCAGTTGCTGCTCAACTGTCAACGTTACCTGTCTAACAGATTTTAGCCGCAATTCTCACCAATGCCAGAGCCGACAAATACCCCTCTTCAAGACCGGTTGGAATTTTTCTGGGTTCCAAAACCGGGCTATTTTGATACTGTTGACATTGCTGGTGACAATTTGGGGATAATAAAAGCAAAGTGTAGGAAAAGGGATGTCAGATTCATGTATTCTGTCTCAGATGATTCCAAAACAATGACGAATACCAGCCGTCAAACTGTGCTAGAGACGTTAAACTTACAAAAAACTTATCGGACGGGATTCTGGTTAAATAAGAAAATCGAATCCTTGAAAAACTGTACTTTAACTGTCCATGAGGGCGAAACCTTTGGATTATTAGGCCCGAACGGGGCCGGCAAAACCACGCTCTTAAAAACCCTTTTGGGGATTGTCCGACCCACTTCCGGACGGGCCTTGATTCTCGGTCAACCAATTGGCGATCGCTCGGTCAGGCAACGCATCGGCTATCTTCCTGAAAATGCCTACTACTACGACTATCTCACCGGCTGGGAATTCCTGCAATTAATCGCCAGCATTTTTCAAATTCCCTCTTCTGTGCAGAAAAAACGCATTCCTGAATTATTGGATTTAGTGGGATTAGACCGCAAAACTGCCCAGAAAAAACAATTGCGTCAATATTCTAAGGGTATGATGCAACGGATCGGTATAGCTCAAGCATTAATCAATGATCCGGAATTAGTCTTTTTCGATGAACCGATGTCGGGACTGGACCCTATCGGTCGCTATCAGGTGCGAGAAATTATTCAATCCCTCAAACAACAGGGGAAAACCATCTTTTTTAACTCTCATATTCTCTCCGATGTGGAACAAATTTGCGATCGCATTGCCCTGTTGGCCCGGGGAGAATTACTCTGTGTTGGTTCCCTCGAGCAAATTCTCGGTCGTGCTGATGTCTATCAGGTGATTGTTCAAGGTGGTAGGGAGGAGCAACTACAGCAATGGCTCCTCGGTTTGCATTGGCGCGATAATTGTTGGCAGGGACAATTACAGGGAGAACCCGATGCTTTTCTGGCTGCCCTGTCTAGTATGGATGTTCGCTTGATCAGTCTTAATTTAGCTCGTGCTTCCCTGGAAGAATTTTTTATCGACCAATTACGTCAGCGCGGTATTACCTCTAGTCAATAGGCACTCTCAGAGCAAATCCGTTTTTAATAGTAGCCAAGAAACATCCTCTCAGATTTGGTCAGGATTAATGCCCAATTCCCGCAGTTTGTTGGCTAATCTTTCCGCTCGTTGTTTTTCTGCCGCTGCTCGTTGTTTTTCCTCGTTATAGCTAGTGAAAGCTTGTCCATCGGGATAAAAAAGCAACATTTCCGGTTCTCCTAACTGAAAACGTATTCCTAAACGGGGACTAACCCAATTATCAAGGGTGTCAAGAATTTCTAGCTGATTTTCGCCTCTTATCCAACCACTGGCATCATTTTTATGGGGATCATAAAGATAATACTCCTCGACCCCATAACGGTCATAAAATAGCTGTTTTTTGGACATTTCCGTGAGGGTGTTACCCGGAGAGAGGATTTCAAAAACCACCTGGGGACTAATATTATTTTCTAACCATTGTCGATAGGAACCTCTTTCCCCTTTTGGTCTGCCAAAAACCACCATGATATCTGGCGCTTGACGCAGTTTATTCTCATTTTCCACGGGATACCAAAGTAAATCACCCGCAACAAAGACATCAGACTGATCGCGAAATAGCCAGTCTAAATTAGTTTTAATTGTCGTAATCCAACGAAATTGCAAGGTATTATCGGCCATGGGTTGACTATCGCTATCGGGGTAGATAATTTCAGTGACGTTAGTTTTATCTAGTTGCGAAACCATAAGACTAAGTTAAAAGTAAAAAATATAATTCTATAGTAGCGGGCATTTGTATTATATAGCAATTCGTCGGCAGGGTTAGCAAGGCGTAACCCACCGCCAGGATCCCAAATGAATATCATCCTATAGATTAGCAATGCCTAACCCACCATCTCTTGACAAAGAGGATAACTTAACTTCTGCATTACTAGATATCGTTCCATCCTGATATTTTTCTGAAGCTAGAAGGGTATATTAAGAAGGTGAGAGATTCCGATCAACGCTTATTGAGATCAACCTATCATGCTGATTTACTTTATTCATGGAGTGGCAACAAGAGACGCTAGTTATGCCAATAAATTAATTAAACTAATTGAAGAAGAATGTAAACGCAAAAATCTGGCGATTCCCTACTGTTATGCAGGATTTTGGGGAAATGTCCTCAAAGGAACCGAAAAATTATGGCGAGATATTGATCAAGAATTACAGATACAAAAACAGAAAAATAGTAATTTTAACCCCGAGCAATCCTTTCGCTATCAAAATTTTAGAAAAGAGTATTTATCTTATTTTATCGGTGACGCATTTAGCTATTTAGGCAGCGATCGAGGAAAACAAATTCGCCGCATTATTGCCGATCAATTAATCGATCTTGTGCAAGCTCACCCCACGGAAAACGAATTACATATAGTCGCCCATTCTTTAGGTACTGTAATCCTTTGGGATCTGTTATTTTCTGAGCGTTTTGACCCTAAAGATCCCGCTCATGAAATCCGTTATCTTATCAGTCAAGAACGGGGTAAACTTTCCCTATCTACTGTAACAACAATGGGTTCACCGATCCCATTTTTGAATTTAACTCTAGGCATTGATACCAATCAAATTGAAAAATTTATTAGCCAGCATCAAAGTCAGCGTTTGCTCTGGAATAATCTGATCAATTCCTCCGATATTATCGCTTATCCAATTCGTCCTCTTTTTGATTCTATAACCGATGTATCCAAGATTTTAATGAGCGATTATTATCTAGAAGCGACTGGCAATATTTTTGATTCTGTAGAAATTGCTGCCGTTGTCTTAAATTCCCTTAATGCTCATACCTATTACCTAACATCAGATAAAGTGGCTAAAAATATAGTAGAGACAATTTATTTTGATCAGCAGGATTATAATCATGGCAATAGTTACAGTGATAACACTTGTGTTGATCTTGCCATAGAAAGAATAGCTAAAATATCTGGGGTGACTAAAGATGTGGTAAAAATGAAACCTTTAAAAGAAAAAATATTACTAGAAGGTAAATTTAAAGATGCTAGTGGTTATATTTATTTAAGCTCAGATTTATATCGTGTGCATCATGTTTATATACAGGACAATCATCAAAATATTGTATATGCTGTATATGTAGGCTGGATTCATGTAGAGGGATTAAAAAATTCTGTCACCGAAATCATCAGACAGCTATGTTATGTCAACGATGAAGCAAAGAATAGCTAATAGCTGCGCTATACTGCCATTATTGAGATTAAACCAGCATTTATGAGTCAATCCCCCCGCATTCTAGCACTTGATTTTGATGGTGTTCTTTGTGATGGCATGATCGAGTATTTTCAGATTAGCAAACGCACCTATGAAACCCTTTGGCCGGAAACAATTCCCGATGATTTTTTTCCTAGGTTTTCGCAACTTCGTCCCGTTATCGAAACCGGTTGGGAAATGCCTTTACTGTTGCGATCGCTCGTTCTCGGTATTCCCGACGAGGAAGCTTTAAATAATTGGCCGTCAATTGTCCAAAATATACTAGAAAGGGAGAAAATAGCGAAAAAAGTTCTCTCAAATGCTCTCGATGGTCTTAGGGATCGATGGATTGAGTCGGATCTAGAGTCTTGGTTAGCCTTACATCAATTTTATCAACCCGCGATCGATCGCCTGGCCTCTCTTTTAGACTCGGATTTTTTGGTTTATATCATCACTACAAAAGAAAGTCGTTTTGTCAAGCAACTGTTACAAAAAGTAGCAATTAATTTTCCCGAAGCGAGATTAATTGGCAAGGAAATTAAACAGCCGAAATACCTGACTATTCAGCAAATACTGGCTGATTTACCAGAATCTCCCGCTAATTTGTGGTTTGTCGAGGATCGTCTCGATGCGTTGGAATTAGTGGAGCAACAAGCAGATTTAAACGATGTGGGCTTATATTTAGCCGATTGGGGATATAATACGTCATCGGTGCGGGATTCAATACGCGAAGCTCCCCGGATTCGGTTGTTATCTTTGGCACAATTCACCGGGGATTTTGCGGGATGGAACCCCCGGTAACAGAGTTGCGGGGTTATTGTTTATTAGCCTTTCCAGGCTGTTTTGGAGTATCTAACGGTTTCGCCGCATTACGCACATTCATAATTTTACCCAATAGATCGAACCAGAAAGGCGCTCCCATACTCAGGGCGATCGCCGTGATCAGCCAACCGAAAAGAACTCGCAGCCATCCCCCTTGTTTATCGATAGTTTTTTGGATCTGTAGGGTAGGTTGTCCTCCCGGATTACTAAGAGTTTGGATGGTCACTATCTTTTGAAGTTTTTCGCGTTCGGTTTTCAGCAGGGTATAAAAATCCGTTAAACATTGATCAAGTTTTTTCGCTTTGTCTTCTAAACAGTTCTTGGTTGTATCAAGGCTATTGATAATGGGTTTCGGAGAACTGTCTGTGGGAACTGGAATAATGGAATCGATTTCTTGTCGTCGATCGCTTAAGCTAATCAAGCAAGGTTTTATTTTATCACTCAAATCTTGCTGCGTTGCACTGGTTATCTCTGTAGTAAAGCATTGTTCCTCTAACTGTTGGGCAACTTTCTGTAAATCTGAGGTGAGAGAAGATAGTTCCCAGCCGATAGGCAGAGGAGCGGTAACTTCTGTAAGCTTGTTCATCTCTTCTAGCTGTTCTGCGGGAGATAGTTTGGTGAAATCAGGATTTTTCTGAGTGATCGACTCAGTAATTGCTGTGACAATTTGAGGATTTCTCGCCAGAAAATTCACCATGTGAATAGTATCGGCATTGGCAATGATAGCGATGAGTAAACCGACTAAAAAAGCGACTCCAGTAGCGTTTCTCGTATACACTCCCAAAGAGCGCTGTTGCGATGCTTCAAATAATTTAGTGAGTTTCTCTTTATATTTCGGTAGTGTAGGATTATCTCCTTCTAATTTTACGGTTTTGGCAATCTCGATTAGCATGGAGATAGCGGGAGGATAGCAATTCAGTTTTGCTAGTTTTGTGATCAAATCATCCATCGTATCCCCTTCCGTTAACTGAATCTGTTGCCCTCGATCATCGGTTCCTAGATTTTCTTGGACAGTCGCGATTAGTGCTTCGGCGAATAAACTCGTGGGTTCTACATAACTAGGTCCCTGGGAAACTCGCAGATTCCGCCATTTTTTATCTGCGGAGAAGACTTTTTTATCTTTGGAGTAGTCTTTGCCATCGTAAAGCGCCCATCCCAGAAAGACTACCCCTAATACAAACATGATAATGGTGAGCCAAAGATTGTTTTTGCCTAGGGCAGAAAGTCCTCCAAATACTACACACAGTAATCCGACGATCCAGTATCCATAAACTCCCGTTGTACTCTGATTTAGAGACTTGAATAGTGGATTTTCATAAAGCTTTTGGGTCAGCGAAAGAGGGGGATTTTCTTGGATCAGAAAAGCTGTTCTCCGCTCTAGTTGTTGAGTCCCTGTCAATTTTCCTATCTTGGAATTCTGGGGATCAATCGTTATATTCTTTTCTTCCGATCGAGATACTGGCTCTCCATTGCTGTCTTTAATCCACACGAATCGATCGAAGAGTTGCCCATCTTCTACAGGAACTAACTCGTTATCCTTAGATAGATAAACAAATTGATCATTACCGCCACTTTTTCGGACATAAGCTGGATACCGTTTAACCGTTGCGGTTACTGTACTTGTGGTAACATCGAATACCCAAGAATCGGCAGCGGGGATCGGTTTATGTGTGTTTTTTTGCAGTAATACTACGGGTTTATTATTGACTATTTTTCGATATTGTTCTGAGATTTTAATTAGTTTGTCTCCGTCATAATCGGCGATATAAAAATTCTCTCTTTCGGTTAATGGAGAATTTTTTGGTAGGATTGCCGTGAAAATATCCCGTTTTTTGACTGGAATGGTCCGATCTACTTTGAGATGTCCCGAACTTCCACCGGGTACCGCTTCTACATTATCGGAAGGGATCGCTTTACTATCGTCTTCTCTCACCCAAACAAAAGGTTTTCCATTTTCTTTAAAGTGATGTGCAGAGACCGTGAATACTTGACTTTGATCGTTGATGTAATAGAGTGTTCCATTTTGTAATGATTGACCGATAGCGATCGTGAAAACTTCTAATCGCTGAACGGGAATTATGACACTTCCATCATCTTCCTCCGTACTTTTGGTAATTTTTATCGCAGAGTTGATGATTTCTTTGGTGTTTTCTTCAACCCAAATATACGTGCCGTTCGCTTCTCTGAATATTTGATTTTTGTCAATAGGAATCAGTTGACACTGAAATAATCCCAGTTGACTATCTTGCACTTTTAGAAGCTCACATTTGGTGAGTGTTTCCTCGATCTTACCCTCGGAATTGATAGTTTTAGAGCGGTCGATTGGAGTTGAGCCATCTAGCCAGACAAAAGCCTTTAGATTTTCCTGACGAATTTTATCATCAGGAACTGAGATTTTATTTTGGTTACTATCAATGTAAAAAAAGTTACCAGTAAGATTATCAGTGATCTTGTCAAGTTTTTGTTTATCGGTATCCCAATACCATTTTTCTTGCGCTTTTCCTAGTAATTGGTATATTAACTTTTCTTCCCCTAATAATTGGAAGATCGATTCTTTCAACCGTTTCGCTCTAAACTCTTGCCATCCTGCGAAGGCTTCTTGTAGTTGACTGCTGACGAGGGATAAGATTAGATAGATGAAGACTAAAGCAATAATGAGTTGAAGAATAGAGAAAAGAGACATTGTTCGTTTTCCTTGGGTAGTAATGAAAAACAACGCCCGCATCTATAGCGTTTCCTGTTCGCAAGAGGTACATTATCGATGCTGAAAAGCTTAATTAGCCAAGGTTTAAATGTACCACCCAGGTGTGAGAACTGCTATAGTTATGCCGACAGCAAATACATCGATTCAGTTAGTCAGATCGACCGTGAACTAAGCTAAACGGCTTTTACTTCGGATCACCGATATAGACTCCAAAAGGGTTATAGCTATTGGATCATGCAGGTTAAGCGCCGTTTAGCTTATCCACCGACCTCATCCAGACTCTACTTTCGAAGACATCGATTTAAGCCTATCATTGATGTCAGTAAAATCCCTGTTCCTGTAGAGCTTTGTTAGGAATCTTTACAGATTTACCGTTATTCAGGCACTCGCTCCCGATCTGGCCTCTTTTCCCCTCGATCGAACCCTCAACTTTCCCGTCCCATCGCCGTCTGATGCTGCTATACTAAAAAGCGTAGTCGTTATGAGTTGCATTTACGGTTATGACTGTCGAGAATTTAGTCATTATTGGTTCGGGACCCGCGGGATATACGGCGGCGATTTATGCGGCGCGTGCGAACTTAAAACCCTTGATGTTTGAGGGTTTCCAAGCGGGAGGCATTCCGGGGGGACAACTGATGACCACCACAGAAGTAGAAAATTTCCCCGGTTTTCCCGAAGGAATCACCGGTCCGAAGCTGATGGAAAGAATGAAGGAACAGGCCGAAAGATGGGGGACCCAATGCTATACCGAAGATGTTATCTCGGTGGATTTAAGTCAGCGTCCTTTTACCATTCGTTCCACGGACCGGGAAGTGAAGGCTAATAGTATTATTATCGCCACGGGAGCCACTGCCAAACGCTTAGGATTACCCAGCGAGGCCCAATTCTGGAGTAACGGGATTTCCGCTTGTGCTATCTGTGACGGTGCTACACCGATATTTAGAGAGGAAAACCTGGCCGTCATTGGTGGCGGTGACTCGGCGGCAGAAGAAGCCGTATATTTAACTAAATACGGCTCCCACGTCCATTTATTAATTCGCGGGGAAGCGATGCGTGCCTCGAAAGCAATGCAGGACCGGGTGTTAAATAATCCGAAAGTTACCGTTCATTTTCACACCCAAGCACTGGATGTATTCGGTACAGACAGTAAAATGGCAGGATTACGCATTAAAAACTCGCAAACGGGAGAAATCAGTGAATTAGCCGTTAGAGGGTTATTTTATGCCGTCGGTCACACTCCCAATACTTCCCTATTCCAAGGACAACTAGAATTAGACGAGGTGGGTTATGTGAAAGTCAAACCGGGGACTGTTGCTACCAGCGTCGAGGGGGTTTTTGCCGCAGGAGATGTGCAGGACCACGAATACCGTCAGGCCATCACTGCCGCAGGTACGGGGTGTATGGCGGCGTTATTGGCAGAAAGATGGTTATCGGAGCATAATTTAATCCAAGAATACCGTCAATCAGCCACTTCTGAACATTACGAGACGAAAACCGTTAGCGAAACCCCGGCCGATACGGAGGAAACTTTTGATATTAACAAAACCCGTCACGTTGGGGGTTATGCTTTGCGGAAATTATTCCACGACGGCGATCGCTTGTTAATGGTCAAATATGTTTCTCCCACCTGTGGCCCCTGTAAAACCCTGAAACCGATTTTAGATAAAGTGGTCGATGAGTACGATGGCAAAATTTATTTTGTGGAAATTGACATCGAAGCTGACCCAGAAATTGCCAAAATGGGTCAAGTAACCGGGACTCCCACGGTACAATTCTTTAAGGACCGGGAATTAGTGAAGGAAATGCGCGGAGTCAAACAAAAAAGCGAATTTCGTCAAGTAATTGACCGTTATCAATAATCGGTTATCAGTTATCAGTTTTGAGTTTTAAGTTTTAAGTTTTAAGTTTTGAGTGAGCAGTATGTATTAAGTGAGCATCATCAAATGGCAGTTTCCTGCTGTCTTTTCACTGATTACTGTTTACTGATTACTGTTTACTGATCACTGTTTACTGATCACTGATCACTGAAATAACACCTCCACTGCCATCTCCTCAAGCTTGAAAACCTAAAGATCATTAATTTAAAGCATCTTTAAGAGCCGTGCGAGCGGCCAGATGATTGCGAGTCGAGGTGAGAATTTCCGATTCTCGTTGCAGACGACTGACTGTATCGAGCATTTCTAATAAAGCTTGTTGTTCCCCGGCCACACCGTAGAGATTACCCGCCACCCAGTAGGATAATTCCAGGGGAAGACTGGGCAAATCGTCGGGGAGTTCAATTTTTTGAGCGGTTAATTTGGCTGATAGATGAACCACATCCCGCAGCAGTCGATCCACTTCTTTGGCCAGAGGTCGCAGATCCTGGGTGGTGGGGACATCTTCAATCCACTCCACTAAACCGATGCGATAGGGTTTTTCCCGGACGTATTCTAGGACACGGAAGCGCTGTTGACCGATGGTGAGAATTTTTAACCGATCATCCGGGAGACGTTGACAACGGACAACTTCCGCACAACTGCCCACTTTAGCGATTTCTCCCGTGGCTGGATCTACCATTAAGACCCCAAAACGACGATCTTCTTCCAATATCGTATTCATCATAATCCGATAGCGAAACTCGAAGATGTGCAGGGGCAGGGGACGACCCGGAAATAAAACAACTTCGGGTAGGGGAAAGAGAGGTAATTCTCTAACGGCAATGGAAGAAGTGGCCATAGGTTTAGTAAAAAAAAACCGATCTTCTCTTATTTTTACACAATCCCCCCTGAACCGCTAGGCAAGGGCAATAGACGGGAGACGGGAGACAGTATTCTCCGAGTCAGTCCCGATGAAAAAATTTTCACCACCAGAGATGAAAGAGGTTTTCTTCCCTACACCCTACACCCTACACCCTACACCCTACACCCTACACCCTACACCCTACACCCTACACCCCACTTCCCTCACTGATCACTCTGCGATCGCTAGATGAGAAAATTGCTGATTTTGTCATCTAGATTGCAGCCTGAGCGGAAACCTCTGGGTAATCTATGAGTAGAGATACTCAAACCTCCCCTTCATCGGTGCGTTCCTGAGAGGGATAATTTTTTTTCTCATAAACTTTACAATATTTAATAATTGTTGTAATATTAGTTAAATAAACAAGGTTGTCACTACTTGCCATTTATGCCCATAAAATCTATATATAGCCAAAAAAAGGACTATAGAGGCAATTAAATCCTCAATTGTATTTCTCTCTATCCTTGAGTAACCACTTACTTGTCTCTTTACAAAACTAGAAAAAACCCTGATAGCATCTCCTTAACTGCTCCTGGGGAAGCAATCTGAAAAACGCCATCAATCCCTGAATATCAACCCTCAACCGACGCGCACTCATGAAAACCTCGAAAAACCCCACCGATCCAGTTCGCGCCTATCTCAGAGAAATTGGCCGAGTTCCCCTTCTCAGTCATGAAGAAGAAATTCTCTACGCAAAACAGGTACAAAGATTAGTTTTTCTGGAAAAAATCAAAGAATCCCTAAGCACTAAACTCGGCAGGGAACCCAGCGATCGCCAGTGGTCAGAAGCGGCGGAAATTAGTGAAGAACAACTGCGTCGAGAATTAGGGGCAGGGGATTTCGCCAAACGCAAGATGGTAGAAGCGAACCTGCGTCTAGTGGTTTCCGTCGCTAAAAAATACCTAAAACGCAATCTAGACCTATTAGACCTCATCCAAGAGGGAACCATTGGGATGCAAAGAGGTGTGGAAAAATTCGATCCCACCAAAGGCTATCGCTTTTCCACCTATGCCTATTGGTGGATTCGCCAAGCCATCACCCGGGCGATCGCAGAAAAAAGTCGCACCATCCGTCTGCCCATCCACATCACCGAAAAACTGAATAAAATCAAAAAGGCCCAGCGTCAACTAGCTCAAGATAAAGGTCGCGCTGCCACCATTGCCGAATTAGCCGAGGAATTAGACCTAACTCCCAAACAGGTGCGAGACTACTTGGAAAGGGCCCGTCAACCCCTTTCCCTTGACTTAAAGGTGGGGGACAATCAAGACACGGAATTAGGGGAACTCTTGGAAGATAAGGGACTTTCCCCCGAAGATTACACTGCCCATTCTTCCCTCCAGGTAGATTTAGAAAAACTGATGGCAGACCTCACCCCTCAACAAAAAGAAGTGATTTCTCTGCGTTTTGGTTTAGATAATGGGCAGCCCCTCACCTTAGCAAAAATTGGCGTTCGACTCAATATCAGTCGTGAACGCGTCCGTCAGATCGAACGAGAAGCGATCGCTAAATTAAGAAAACGCAAGGGCAACATCAGAGAATATCTAGCTAGTTAGGGTTTGCGGCAAAAAGTTTTTCGTGGGGACAGGGTGTGGGGTGTGGGGAGAATAAATAAAATAATCTCCTATCTCCTGACTCCTGAATACTGACTCCTGCCGACCGCCGACCGCCCCCTGCCTTCGTTAAGGGTCAAATTGATTGTCTGGATAACAGCGAGAAAAATGACCCATTTCTAGATTCATCGGCGACTTTTCTCCGCTATTATTTCTCTATTTCTTCAAGATATTTTTTCAAAAAGAGAGCTAATTTTTCTTTAGTGGCGACGGGAACGGAATCTAGACGGCTAAGAATAGCGTATTTAAGGGCAGAATGAGCGGCAGAAACGGGAGGATTAGCTACCAGACGGCGCACCGTTTCTTGGATGACTTTTTGGGCATTAATAGCGTTATGATGTAGATTTTCGATCACCATTTCTACGGTGACATGATCGTGATCGGGATGCCAACAATCGTAATCGGTAACTAGGGCTAAGGTAGCGTAGGCAATTTCTGCTTCTCGGGCTAATTTGGCCTCGGTTAAATTGGTCATACCGATCACGGTTGCCCCCCAACTTCTATAGAGATTTGATTCCGCTTTAGTAGAAAAAGCCGGCCCCTCCATACAGAGGTATGTACCGCCGCGATGCAAGGTAACTTCCGGTAGGTTTAAACTAGCGACGGCATCCCCTAAAATGTTTGCTAATTGGGGACAAACGGGATCGCCAAAGGCAACGTGAGCAACAATTCCTTCCCCAAAAAAAGTCGCTATTCTCTCTTTGGTTCTGTCAATAAATTGATCGGGAATGACTAAATCTAGGGGTTTAACTTCGGCTTTTAGGGAACCAACGGCCGAAGCGGAAATAATATATTCAACCCCTAATTGTTTGAGAGCGTGAATATTAGCTCGAAAGGGTAATTCGGTCGGTAAAAAATGGTGATTTCTGCCATGACGCGCTAAAAAGGCGACTTCTGTTCCCTCTAAAGTCCCGAGAATTAAAGCATCGGAAGGAGAACCAAAAGGAGTATCGAGGGATACTTCCCGCACATCCTTGAGGGCATCCATTTTATACAAACCACTGCCGCCAATGATGCCAATTTTTACCGTCGTCATAGTCTTGGAAAGAATTAGTTATCGTTGCCTTGATTTTACCATAATTGAGCGATCGAACTCTGATAATTTTTCCGTCAAGGCCCTACTTTTTCTTTTTCTTGCCTTTGAGGGAACCATTAATTAAACCATTAAAGCCATAAATTTCTTCAGTTCCCGCGATGGTAACTAATTCCACCTCTTTCGTGTCTCCCGGTTCAAATCGAACTGATGTACCCGCGGGAATATTCAGATGGGTTCCTTTGGTTAATTCTCGCTGAAACTCCAGGGACTGATTAACTTCATAAAAATGATAGTGGGAACCCACTTGAATCGGTCGATCGCCTGTATTAGCCACAGAAATACGCAGGGTGTCGCGACCGACATTAATCTCGATCGCCCCAGATGGTGTGATAATTTCTCCCGGAATCATAACTGCTAAAAATCTCCTGTTAGTGAATGGGATTGTGAACGGTAACTAATTTAGTCCCATCGGGAAAAGTCGCTTCGATCTGTACTTCCGTAACCATTTCCGGGATGCCTTCCATTACCTCCTCGCGAGTTAATAAAGTCGTGCCGTAACTCATCAATTCAGCGACGCTACGACCTTCCCTAGCACCTTCGAGGATGGCGGCGCTAATATAGGCGATCGCTTCGGGATAATTTAACTTGATACCGCGGTTTTTCCGTCTTTCGGCGAGCAGTGCCGCCGTGAAAATGAGTAATTTATCTTTTTCTTGGGGCGAAAGTTGCATAGATGGGCCTTTTTTAACACAGATGCCTAGGGTTATTGTAGTTCTTGGCCGGATAGTTGTAGCGATCGAGTTGTGAAAATTTATGTACTTAGCCAGCATTATTGATCAAGATTTGGGAAAATACTCAAAAACTTTGCTAGGAAAGGGCGTTGTCAGATCAGAATAGGAAAGATGCCATGCAATCCTTGCTATCAAAGTAATTTCAGTTCCGGGCTGATTCGGATCATCTTTCAATTTGACAATGCCCGTTTTTATGCAGATGAATTGCATCATTCAACCTTTATTTTATCTCGGAGAATAAAGCATCTAAATCTTGACGACCATTAACAATTCTTAAAATTTCCACCGTTTCATTAATTACTCGATAGAAAATAATATATCCATCTAAAGGTAAACCTCTCAAGGATGGTTTAATATGACTATAGCTGCGTCCTAACTTGGGAAATTGTACTAATTGTTGACACTTTTTGTAAAATTTTCTGAATAGTTTTTCACCTGCTTCAATATTTACTACTAAAAAATAATCAGCAATCTTGTTTAAATCTTGACTGGCTGAAGGCGCAATAATATAACGATTCATAATTATTTTTGTTGCGCTTTTTTAAATTTTTCGAGTATATCATTTATGACTTTTTCTCCATCTAATCCCTCTCCATTATCTAATTCTGCTATGGCAACGTCAATTTTTTGACGAGTTTCTTCTACCCATTGTAAGTAATCTTCGTCGAGGATTTCTAGCAAGTAAAAAGCGGTATCTATGACTTGTTCTGAATTATTAAATCTGCCACTTTTTAACTGTTTTTGGATAAATTGTTCTTGATTGGGTTTTAGTTGAATATTCATGATGATTTTTGTAAGGTTAAGGGTTAAGTCGAGTGTCCTGTTTCATTTTACTACAAGGATTAGCTAAAATAGGTTAGTAGATCGTAGGTTGGGCTGAACGATAGTGAAACCCAACACTTTTAAATAATTGGGTTGGGTTTCGTTCCTGAAACCAGCCTACTTATTGCTAAATTTGTTGGTGTAATTTCGGGTGTGGCTGTGACAGAAAACTATCAGAAAAAGGTTTTTCTGGCTTTTCCCCGCGCTCGGCACAAAAAGCTAGGTAATCTTCCACTGAATCAGCAAAAGCTTGCTGCAATTCCGCTACACTCTCTCCCTGAAAAGTGATAACATCTCGGACGTTGGCCACCTCACCGTAAAAGATACCCGCCTCGTCATCAAAAGAAACTACTGCTTCGTAACCTTTATACTTCATCGTTTTCCACTCCTGCCTCGCTTAAAAAGCGCCTCACTGATACTACGGCCCCCTTGTCCGTTTCCCGACGAGGATGGGGGCGATGGAAGACGGCTCTAACTCCCTTAAGGGCTACCCGTACCCGCGACCCCCTACCTTCGGATATTTCTGCTCCCAGTGCCTCCAGCAGCGATTCGATATCCGTCCAGACAACATCTGACCGGACGGGCTGCTCGAAGATTTGGTCCAGAATTTTTCGCTGTTTTTTCGAGAGTGCCATTGTAGCATCATAACTTAATAAGCTGCCGTGCATCTAAATGACATATTATTTAAATCAAAAAAACACCTAATTTGATTTTGGATTTCCCTTGTTTCAATCTAACTGATAACTGTTAACTGTTCACTGAATAAAGGGTTCTACCTGAATATTACTTTAAGGCAGAGCCTTAAATATTGTATTCCAAGTTGGCGCTTTAGCGCAACTACGAACCTTAACTCAAACTACAGATTACTACCTCAATTTTCCCAAAAAAATCGACCCGCCTAAGGGCGGGAAGCAAAGGGCAAAAAGGCAAAAGAGCAAAGGGTTAAAGTCCTGGGGAGACACACGCAACCCGAAAACCGTAGTTGATGCAGTGGTCGTCGGGGTAGTTCCTGCCGCGGTTGGCAGAACGACAGATATAAGGGCTGTTGAGCCAAGAACCGCCGCGCACACATTTTACAGACTGAGAACGATTATCATTATCAATCCACGCCGTGCCATCATCCGGCGCTCCAGCATAGCTATCATGCCAATAATCGTCTTCGCACCACTCCCAAACATTGCCACTCATGTCATACAGTCCCCAACCATTGGGCTTTTTCTGTCCTACGGGATGAGTTGTGTCATTAGAATTTTCGTCATACCAAGCGTAATCTCCTAACTGATTATCATTATCACCGAAATAAAAGCGAGTAGTAGTCCCCGCACGACAAGCATATTCCCATTCCGCTTCGGGAGCAAGTCAAAGCTGAAGAACAAATAAACTACTTGACAAAAGCATCAATTGGGTATGGGATAGAGAAAAGAGTGGGGAAAAGACAAAAATGACTCCAGAGCAACAACAAGAACTT
>SFAQ01000025.1:0-61860 GCA_007096525.1 Microcystis wesenbergii Mw_QC_B_20070930_S4
AAATCTTTTCAGAAGTTTGGGCTTTTTATCCATTACAGAGGGGCAAAGATGGCTTAACCACAGGTGGTTCAGGCTTTGGGATTTGCTAGAATGAAACAGCCCTACCTTATTAAGGGGGGTATCTGACAATTTTTAACACCCACCTACTTAGTATGATTGACTCCCAATCGAACTTTAAAAACCCAGTTATGGATTGTTTCTCCCCACTTCCCACTTCCCCACTCCCCACTCCCCACTTCCATCACTGGTTACTGATCACTGAAAATACTTCCTACTGTCAAAAGCTGCCAAGATCACAAAAAAGACCGCTATGATCGAAAATAGAAATCATCGTCATTGGTAGAGAATAGGTAAAAAATCTATGACATCTTATGCGGCCTCCTCTGCACGAGCCGAAATGAGCGAACTTCGGCGCCTAAAAACCCTGCTACCCCCAGAATTACAAAGTTGGGTAACGGTAGAAGGTTCCACAGAGATTAACCCCCCCCTAATCCGTTGTGAAGAAATTGGCAGAGATGAGGTAGAAATTCAGATAGATTTAGCCAAATGGGAAAATTTAGCCATCGATCAGCGTAATTTGCTCTTTTGGCACGAAGTGGCCAGGATTCAAAATGATAGTATTCCCCGGGAAGGCTGGGAAATGGCCGCCCTCGCTATTGGCTTAGGTGGTGCGGTGGGGGAATTATGGGTACAGGACGGTTTATTATTGCTTTTGGCCATGGGATTATGTGGGATTTCCGGTTATCGTCTCTGGCGAAAAAATAACGGCGATAAAATTCTCAAAGAAGCGATCGAAGCCGATGAAAAAGCGATCGCCCTGGCCACCCGTTTCGGTTATTCTCTTCCCAACGCCTACAAAAGCCTAGGCAGTGCCTTTAAAACCCTAATTGAACAAACACCTAACCGTCGTCTGCGTAAGCGTTATGAGACCCGTTTAGATGCCCTGAGAAAGAGTGCTGCCAAAGCGAAAGCCCAAACCCAAGGCCGTCCGCCCCTAGGTGAGATTCGTTAGCCGATAATTACAGGTAATCTGTGACATTACCCATTGGTATTTGGGGAAAAGTGTAGTAAACATTTAAGTAGGTCATCAGGCCTTGTTCATCTATCAAACCACGTCTTTGTGTCGATGACTTCCCAAATCCCTGAAACACGTTTTCTGATCATTCCGATGGAGTATCCGGTTTTGCGGATGCCGGATCGCTTGACTGTCTTGGAAGCAGTACAGTTCAAGGATCTGTTTCACCATCTCATCGCCCAAACACCCACTCCCGAAAAAGTAATTCTCGATCTGAATGCCACTCAATTTATGGATAGTAGTGGTGTCGGTGCTTTAGTGCATAATCTCAAAGCGGCTAGGGAAAAAAATATCGAGTTAGTGCTGGCTAACGTCCATCCCCCAGTGATGGGGGTTTTATCGATTACGGGACTAGATCAATTATTCACCTTCCAAACCCCTCCCCTAGCACCCCAAGAAAACGGCTTTACTGCCACTGAAAACCATCTACCGGAAACCCATGCCTCGATTCGCAGTTGGTTAAAGCGCGGTCTTGACATTGTTGGTGGCATCGTGGGTTTATTAATCACGGGGGTTATTTTTGTCCCCATTGCCATCGCTATTAAGTTAGACAGTCCGGGTCCAATTTTTTTTAGTCAAACCCGCTGCGGTTGGTTGGGAAAGGAATTTAAAATTCTTAAGTTTCGTTCCATGTGTGTGGATGCAGAAGCACTCAAGGATAAAATTCCCAATCAAGCGGAGGGAGCTTTTTTTAAGAATAAAAATGATCCCCGGATTACCCGGGTAGGAAAATTTTTACGTCGTACCAGTTTAGACGAATTGCCCCAGTTTTGGAATGTGATCACCGGTGAAATGAGTCTTGTCGGCACTCGTCCCCCCACACCGGATGAGGTGGAACGCTACGATGTTCCCCAATGGCAACGTTTAGATGTAAAACCAGGTATGACGGGGGAATGGCAGGTGAATGGTCGCTCTCAGGTGCGTAATTTTGAAGAAGTAATTCAACTAGATTTGCGCTATCAAGAAAATTGGAGTTTAGGCTACGATCTACAACTGATTTTTAAAACAATTTTGATTCTCTTTCAAAAAAACAGTGGTGCCTTCTGAAGTCTTAAATTCCCCTTCTTTCCCCCTCCAATTCCATCTACAAGTCCGGACGGAATTGGCAGCTTTAATCCCAGTCCTACAATGGTTTGAATCTCACGGCCGCTCTTTTCTCCCCGACTCGGTGCTTTGGCAGTGTAAGGTGGCTTTAGCAGAAGGATTTACTAATACTGTCCGTTACGCTCACCAACATTTACCACCGACCACACCGATCGATCTAGAATTAACTTTAAAGTCCCATTCTCTAGAAATAAGAATATGGGATCACGGTCAATCTTTTGATCTGCAAGCAAAACTTGATTCTCTACAACAACATCCCATCGCACCTTTGGAAATGGAAAGCGATCGAGGATTACTTTTCATGCGTTCTTTTACTGATAGTTTACAATATGTCCGCACTGGCGAAGGGAGAAATTGTTTAATTCTCCAGAAAAGTTTTTAAGTCAATTTATCCCTTGCTAGAAACTCTGTCCATGACACAGGTTTCCAGACGAGAAAAAAGAATTATGCCACCCCCCACACCCCAGACAAGGGTGGGAAGATGTCCAGAGGGTGCTTTGAGAGAGAAAGTAATTTGATCGTAGTATAACCACTTGTTATTAACTCGCCAACCGACTTTTGTTCCAAAAGCGTTCCATTTTTGTTGATCATAATTGCTGCTTCCCCCCAAACTTTCATAGATTTTTTTCTGAACAGATATACCAAATTTTCCCTGACTATATTTTAACCAGAGTTGATTGATAGTGGCTAAATCTTCACAGGGAAAGTTATCTATGTCTTCTATCTTCAGATATTTTTCTTTAGTTCGATCGGCAACTTTTAAAAATAAATTAGCCGTTTCTTGATCGGCCTCTTGCCATTTTTCTTGCGCTAAGAAATCCCGCAGATTGGTGTAATCAATTGCCTTGGCACTTTTGAGGTTAATTTCCTCCCTAGTGGCGACTGGAAAAACTGATAAAACCGTTTCTTGAATTGTGGCCTGTGATCGGGGTTTTGCCGGAATCACTACGGCTAATTTTACTGCTAACTCTTGCAGGACTTCTCCGGCTGATTGATAACGTTTTTTGGTGCCAAATTCAATTAATTTATCTAAAATTTCACCTAATTTAACACTAACAGGATTATTAATCAGGTGCTGTCTCCATAGCCATTCATGTTCACTCACATCGAATAATTCAAAGGGAGATATTCCCGTTAATAAATAGATACAAGTGACTCCCAAACTATATAAATCACTGCTATTAATTGCTTTGCCATTGCCTTGTTCTGGGGCGATATATCCCGCAGAACCGATCACTGTTCCTGTCAGGGAAAGATTAGCAATGGTGATAAATTTAGAGGCACCAAAATCCACTAAAATTAGTTTATTCTCGCTGCGTCTCCTAATTATATTAGCTGGTTTAATATCCCGATGAATGACTCTTTTAGTATGGATAAAATCAAGAATTGGCAAAATTTCTAATAAAAGATGTTTGATCTTTTCTTCATTAAAAACTCCCTCGCTTTGTAATTCTTGTTCTAGATTTTCTCCCTCAATATATTCTTGAACAAGATATTGTCGCCCATCATTGCTGGTAAAATAGGCATAGAGGGAGGGAATTTGTGGGTGTTGACCAAGATTATCTAAACTAATCGCTTCTTCTTTAAATAATTCCGCCGCTTTCTTGAGAGCATTACTGCCTTGAGCGCTAGGAAAAAATTGTTTAATCACACAATAAGGTTGAGAAGGTTTATCCTCATCAATTGCTTGAAAAGTTTTACCGAAACCTCCTTGACCAATTAATTTTATAGCACGATAACGATCTTTTAGTAATAATTGAAAGCAACATTTTTGACAGAATTTATCTGTAGGATCATTGTTATATAGACAATCGGGATTAAGACATAAACTCATGGCTTGTTTAAACAGGGATAGGGAAGATGTTTCAGTGAGCAGTAATCAGTGAGCAGTAAACAGTGAGCAGTAAACAGTGAGCAGTAAACAGTGAGCAGTAAACAGTGAGCAGTAAACAGTGAGCAGTAAACAGTAAACAGGTATAAAGATAAAGATAACTAACTAATTAACTTAAAACTTACATCTGATAACTTAAAACTTACATCTGATAACTTAAAACTTACATCTGATAACTGATAACTGATAACTGATAACTGATAGCTAAATCGAGGTTTCTTCCTCTAGCCAAATTTCTGACTGTTGATTTAATAAAAGCTGGGCTGCCTCTAACATATCATCGACAATATCGCGCAAATCTGTCTTATTATCGATATAAGCTTTTAACGCTTCCATCGGGTCTAATTGATTACCCACTCCTAATTCTGGTAAACGGGGACGGGTTAATTGACTAATTAATTCCGCCCGAATACTATAACTATGGGCAGTTTTTAGGGCCTCATCAAGCTGATTGGTGTTGATTAGTTCTAATTGTTCACTGCGAATTTTATAAACTAAGCGGATAACTGCTTCCTGAATATCGTATTTTTTGAGAGCTTTCAACAATTCTTTTTGGGGGTTTTCTGCCTCAGAAACATCCACTTCGATGGAACGAAAAGGACGCACGGGTAAAGGACAAAATTCCCATTTAACCTCTCCTTTAGCCACTTCTATTAAAACATAGCCCTTATCTTCTTTTTCCTCGCTAAAATCCACTCGATCGATGCTCCCGGGATAGATAATAGGCGGATCATTGCTAGGATTAAGATTTTGGTGTTTGTGAACATGACCGAGGGCAACGTACTCGAATTGTGGACGATTTAGCAGGGATAAAGGTACGGTAAAACCTTTACCAACCGCTAAAAATCTTTCTGCTCCTAAACTAGCTCGATCGGCCATTAAATGGGCTAATAAAACTGTTGGTACGCTTGTATCTAATTGGCGAATTTCTCCTTCTAAAACCGGTTCCAAACGGTTAATTAATAATTCATTTACCCCACTCAAGGATAAACCCTCGGTTTCGGGACGGGTTAAGAGAGTGGCGCGGGTTAACCAAGGTAAAGTAATTACTTGGATATCGCCGTTGCGGGTGGTGATGCGATGGGTGGTCAGGCGATCGCCAACAATAAACCCCGGCACCGCTAGGGTACGATAGATGGAGAGACTGACACCGCCATTACCCTGAGAATGTTGATCGTGATTACCCACTAATAACACCGTCGGGATATTAGCATCGGCAAGACGACGGAATTGACTGGCAAAAGCTTCGTGAACAAAAGGAGGAGGAGTGGCATCGGGAAAGGCATCTCCCCCAAAAAGCACTAGATCCACAGGGGAGGCAATAGCCCTATCGATACAGAGGCTCAAACTGCCCATAAAATCCTCTAAACGCGTGTTTAATCCCGTTTTTGGGTTTAAACGCCCATGGGAAAAACCACTCCCCATGTGAATATCCGATAAGTGCAGTATTTTAATCATAGTAAAGAAAAAACAGGCGCAATTAAGTACACCTGTTCAGGATTATTTTCCTAATTTTTTATCGCCATCTTGACGACGGCGATCGCGCCATTCCGTAGTCGTCAGGTAGAGAATGCCACCACTGACGATAACGAGGAGAATTAAGGCGACAAGAAAGAGAGTGTTGAGAATCAGGGATGTTTCCATGGTATCTATAGATTACCTAGAAACCGTTACGACCCCAAACCACCATGGCGATCGACCAAGTGAACAGGGCGAGAATGCTAACCCAACCAAGTGTCAAAATATCCATAATTGCCTTTGTTAAACGAAATACTTAGGAGTTGACACTCTCCGCCCTAAAAGTGCGGAGATTCTTGGGCTGAATCTTGCCGCTACTAGCAAAGCTAATTTTGGTCTTACAGTTTCATGTCTAGTCCGACTACACCTACAAGGTAAGCACTCTTAAAGACTACTCCCCAAGCGTAAATTTCTGTGTGTCCCACAGTATTTAATTGTTTTTCGCTCTTACCATGTGGACTTACGATGAAAGCTTTTGTACCAGTGATGGTTAGAGATTTAGGGATTACGGAGTGTCGCTTGTTTCCTGCGTTCCCAAAGTCAACGACTCAATTTAATGCTAACATAAAGTCGCCCTAAAGGGCGAGGTTTTCAACCCAAATTTTCGATAATACTTCATCAGTGACTCCGTTTTAGAGAGGCGATCGTGCAAATTACGCTCAAGGAAAGAATCGAATCCATACAGGTGGGGAGTATCTCGGCGCTGGCTTTCCTGGTTCCCTATCTGCTATTTTTAACTGTTGATCGACTATTTTTAGGGGGATCGCTTACAGTAATTGGCGCTTTTGTCAAGATATCCGGGGCGATAATTAGCGGATTTCTCTTCGGTGTCACCTATCGTTATGTCGTCCGTAACGACGATAATCCCCATCTCAAAGATGGTACAGTAGCAGCTTTTGCCCTAGTCCGCGGCCTAGTTCCCCTACAATTATCCACAGACTTGCTCGCTGACGCTTGGCAATTAAGTCTCTTTCTGGGAGAGAGCTTTATCTGTTTTTTATCCTGTCGTCTGCTCTTAGAGTTGACTAAGCTGCGCCAATAACCGACTCAGTTATCAGTTATCAGTTATCAGTTATCAGTTATCAGTTATCAGTCATAAGATTTAAGTTTTCAGTGAATAGTATTAAGCGACAAGCTCGGAGCTGCTTTTTTACTGTTTACTGATCACTGTTTACTGTTTACTGTTTACTGATCACTGATCACTGAAACATCACCCCACACCCTATGGCTATTTGTATTCCCGTTAATTTACCCGATCGCTCCTATAATATTCTGATCGAGAAGGGCAGTTTAGCCAATCTCGGTGCAGAAATGAGCCGGTTAAACTTAGGTAAAAAGGTTTTATTGGTTTCTAATCCCGAAATTTTTGACTATTACGGGCAAATAGCGGTTAATTCCCTAGAAAAAGCGGGATTTACCGTTTTTACACATCTGATCCCCGCCGGCGAAAATTATAAAACCCTCGATTCGATCGCCCAAGTTTATGATACTGCCCTCGCTCACCGGTTGGAACGTTCCTCGACTATGGTTGCCCTCGGTGGTGGTGTGATCGGGGATATGACGGGATTTGCGGCAGCCACATGGTTACGGGGTGTTAATTTTGTCCAAGTTCCCACCACCCTCTTAGCCATGGTAGATGCTTCCATCGGGGGTAAAACTGGTGTCAATCATCCCCAGGGCAAAAATCTGATCGGGGCGTTTTATCAACCGAAATTAGTTCTGATCGATCCTAGCGTCCTTAAAAGCCTACCGGTGCGAGAATTTCGGGCAGGAATGGCAGAAGTGATTAAATATGGTGTAATTTGGGATGCTGAGTTATTTCAACAGTTAGAAGACTCCGATAATTTAGCTAGTTTTTCTCAGATCGATGGCCAGCTATTGCAAACAATTATTACAAAGTCTTGCCAAGCTAAAGCAGATGTGGTAGGCAAAGACGAAAAAGAAGCGGGTTTGCGGGCGATCTTAAACTATGGTCACACGATCGCCCACGGCATTGAAAGTTTAACTGGATATACTAGCGTTAACCACGGGGAAGCGGTGGCGATGGGGATGGTGGCGGCAGGAGCGATCGCTGTTAAACTGGGAATGTGGACGGAAGCGGAAAATCAACGACAAACGGCGTTAATTGCCAAAGCTGGCTTAGAAACGCAAATTCCGCCCTTAAACCCCGACCAGATGATCGAGACGCTTACTGCCGATAAAAAGGTGAAAGATGGCAAAGTTAGATTTATTTTACCAACGGCGATCGGCCAAGTCACCATTAGCGATCGAGTTACTCCCTCCATGGTGCGGGAGGTTTTATCACCAACCGAATCCGGGCAATAGACGTTTTTTCAATTGTTGCATCGCTTGTTCCGTAACATCCCGGTATTTTAAATCTCCCACGAGAATACGTCCCATCAGTTGACCGGCGATCGGGCGTTTAACGGCGACATTGTAGGCGATTTGGGTAAATTGATAGAATAAACCGGCTAATTTGGCCGCTAAAGCCATATCTTCCCCCCATTCTTCCCGAATTATCCGACTATAGTTCGCTAAAGCGCGATTATCCCCGGCTAAAGCTCGATCGATCGCCTCGGCTGCCTTAACTCCCGTCAAAATTGCCGGACGGATACCCTCACCGATGAGAGGATCGAGAATACCAGCCGCTTCTCCTGTAATTAAGGCATTTTGGGCGTGTAGCGGTTGATTTCCGTTCCAAAGGGCTAAAGCATACTCACTATAGCGGTAATCCTCTAAATTCCAGCCTTTTTGACGGGCATAATTTAACAGTTGTTTTTTCAGATCCTCGGATTTGATGTTGCCCTTAAAACAAGCACCGCTAATTGTGTAACCATTAGACTTGGGAAAAGCCCAGATATAGCCATTTTTTAGGGAACCAAAATCAAAAAAAGCTTTTTGAGGTGGAATAGTAGCCCCTGCGTTAGTAATTTCTAGAGTAGCACCGATCGCTTCGTTTTTCGCTGGTAATCCCAACCAGCGACTGGTATTACCCCTAACACCATCGGCAGCAATCAGATATTTGCCTGAAAATGTTGCTTGGGATGTGGTAACTTGCCAGTGATCTTGAACGAATTTGATCTGGGTAACTTCGCTGTTATCTTGGATGGTTGCCCCGACTGCGATCGCCTGTTGACCTAAAAAATCATCGAAACGATCCCTTTGTACCATCCACATCGGTTCTAGCATATTTAACTTAGTGGTGACGGTATCCCCCTGTTTCCAAGTAAACTGTACTTGCGTGACGGTATTCTCGATCACGGGGGTAAAGTCAAAATCAAACCACTGCTTAATTGCCGGGGATACCCCACCACCACAGGGTTTATAACGGGGTAATTTCGCTTTATCGAGGATCAGGATCGATCTCCCCTTTTTAGCTAGATGATAACCCGCCGTCGCTCCTGCTGGTCCCGCACCGATGATAATACAGTCAAACATTTGTACTAATTTAAGTCGTTGAACAAATTTATAGACAATTTACGCTATTTTGGGCAACTTGTGTTGAGTCTGGTTTCTTGTCCCTTCCTCAGTCGGTTGAGCTTATATACTTTCTAGCTGATTTATCCCCCAATGTCCAAGAGAGCCTAATCTCTGGCTTTTTTTGGCTAATTGATCAATCTTCACCTGATCAATCGTATAATCAAAAAAACTATAATGACTCGATTATATCATGAAAATTGTTTCTATTAAAATAAAAAACTATCGTATGTTTAAAAATATACACATAAGAGATATTCCCCCTTTTTGTGTGATTATTGGAGCTAACGGCACGGGAAAATCTACTCTATTTGATATTTTTGGTTTTCTGCGAGATGCCCTCAAAAACAACATTCGCCAAGCTTTACAAATTCGGGGCGGTTATAAAGAAGTTATTACCAGAGGTCAAGAAAAAGAAGATATTGAAATCGAGCTGCAATTTCGGATGAAAATCTCAGATACAGAACGTCTGGTTACTTATATACTCAGAATTGGACAAGAGGAAAATCGCCCCATGATCAAACGCGAAATACTTCGCTATAAACGGGGTGAACACGGTGCGCCTTTTCATTTTTTAGATTTTCAACGCGGTCAAGGATATGCTATCACCAACGAAGAAGATTTTAGTAAACCGGATAAAGAACTCGATCGAGAAGAACAAAAGCTAGAATCTAACGATATACTAGCGCTCAAAGGATTAGGACAATTTCAACGTTTTAAAGCCGCTACTGCTTTTCGTTCTCTGATTGAAAATTGGCACATTTCCGACTTTCACATTAGCGAAGCTAGAGGAAGTAAAGAAATATCTTACGCTGAACACTTATCCCCCACGGGTGATAATATGGCAACAGTTGCCCAATATATTTATCAACAATATCCCCAAATTTTTCAGCAAATTCTCGAAAGAATGAAACAACGAGTTCCGGGTATTTCCTCTGTGGAAGCCAAAGAAACCGAAGACGGTCGCTTGATTTTACGTTTTCAAGATCAAGCATTTAAAGACCCTTTTATTGATCGCTATGTTTCCGACGGGACTATGAAAATGTTCGCTTATTTAATATTACTATTCGATCCGAATCCTCATCCCCTACTCTGTGTCGAAGAACCAGAAAACCAACTTTATCCTACTTTATTAAAAGAACTAGCCGAAGAATTCGCTCACTATAGCTATCGGGGGGGTCAGGTATTTGTTTCTAGCCACTCCCCCGATTTTATCAATGCGGTTCCACTAGCTAGTATTTTCTGGCTAATTAAATGCCAAGGTATCACCCAAATCCATAGGCCTACCGATAGCGAAATCCTCAAAAACTTAGTATCAGAAGGCGATTTACCTGGCTATCTTTGGAATCAAGGCTGGTTTGAAGGAGTAGCACCATAATGAACTATGATATCGTATTTTTGCTAGAAGAGTCATCTATAGAAAATGTGTTAAACGAACTTTTACCTAAACTTATTCCCCCAGAAATCAGCTATATATGTATTAGTCATCAAGGTAAACAAGACCTAGCCAAATCTATTCCTATAAAACTCAAAGCTTTCAAGAAATCTAGTCCCAAGACCAAATTTATTATTGTTCACGATCAGGATTCCCACGATTGTCAAAAACTCAAAAAGGAACTAGGAGAAATTTGTAAAAATGCCAGTGATGCTCAAGTATTAATTCGGATTATTTGCCATGAATTAGAATCTTGGTTTCTGGGAGATTTAGCAGCGGTGGCCAAGGCGTATAATTTAAATAGTCTCGGCCAAAAACAAAATAAAAGTAAATACAGAGAACCAGACCTGCTTAACTCGGCCAAACAAGAATTAAAAAAGCTAGTGAAAGAGTATTATACAGGAACCCACTCTAAACAGATTGCCCCCCATCTTTCCCTAACTGAAAATAAATCCCGTAGTTTTCAAACTTTTATCCAAGGTATCAAAAATGTTGTGGAAATGATACAACGCCCCAATCCGAACCCGAACTAAAATAGACCTGGATATAATATAATTAAAAGCCTGTAAACTCCTAACCAGGGGGATAATTTCTATCGATAATATTTTTGCGCCCAAAAATATTCCCCCCGGCAGAACCGAGGGGAAAGTGGCAAAAAAACTGCTAATCTAGTAGTTTAAGGCTAAGTCTTGGGATTCTTTTTTCAAGAGATTAACGAGGGTTTCGTCACCATTCTCTTGAGCGATTTGTAAACGACGTTCCAGACGAAGACGAATATTGTTCAGATGGATGCTAGAAAGGGTTTCCTCTTGGACGACAACAGGGGGTTTGACAACGGGTAACGGACAAGTGTTGGGGATGACTTGTCCGGTAAGATGAGGACGGGTGCTGTAGGCAACTCCACGATACTGACGATGCAGTTTCGGTTCTAATTGGAGCATATGGCGAGGATAATGGTGATTCCAGTCTTGACCTCGGTATTTGCCCCCGATATCTCCGGTTTTCATCTCCAAGGGGAGAGAATCCCTTTCGTACTTAACTCCTCGATAAATTAACGTCATATCACTGACTCCCTGCAATGCTTTAAAGTGACTTTAATCTCTCTTGTCGTCTCTATTTAGGGACAACAAATGACAGATTTTATTTCTTATTCTGTATCTATTTTTACATTTTGTTAGGGAAATTGAAAAAACTTTATAAAAATTTAATATTTTCTAGCTGGCGACAGTATCCTTTTCCGGCTGAGTTTGGTCGCCCGCCAAAGGAGCCTCTAGGGTTTTGAGGATGAATTTGGGGGCCAGAGGCGACCAAAGGAACCGCCATACCATCATTGTTTCATAATTTCCCCTTCCCTCTGGACCGACCCCGCCCAGAAAATCTAGCAACTTCGCCCATATTCCTGAAAAATGTTATTATTGCCAGCAAGCTCAATTTTTGCCGTTTTATATCTTTTCTTAACTTGAGCAATAGTATTAATCAAATCCATCGGGTATGATTGCCACACTCTAACCAAAATTTACCCTATTCAGGGATAAGATAGTGCTTGTGTCACCTAAACATTGATCTATGAGCGGCTTTATTATCAAAATAATCTTGATATCGGCTTTAATTTCCCTGGGAATTAAATATCTTGCCCCTTTATTATCGATCGCTCCCAGTCCTCTTAACACTTTAATTCTGGTTTTTACTCCTTTTCTGCTCACGGTTTTTGCCCTCTGGAGACGGACAATAACTGATTAGGAATTTTTCTCCTTACTCATCATGACTTTTGGCAGCAGCCTCGGTTTAGTCCTGTTAGTCTTTTGTCTGCTGATTCTCTGGCAGATTCGACAGATTCTCTTATTATTATTGATGGCGATTCTTCTGGCTCAGATTTTAAATTTGGCTGTGACTTGGTGGCAGCGTCATCACCTCAAGCGTTCCCACGCCCTAATTATCACCCTTTTTGGCTTCTTTATTGGTATTATCGGTATTTTTGTGGGGATTATACCCGCTTTAGTCCAACAATTTCGCCAATTATTTAGTTTATTACCCCAAGCTATAGAAAGACTCTGGGGACAAGTCCATAGTTTTGAGGATTATCTCGATCCTACTCTGGCCAGTGTCTTCCCGGACTTTAAAACGCTGCTGGCTCAATTACAACCCCTGATTAACCAAATTGCTGGCCGGGGTTTGAGCATTTTTTACGGTACTTTCGGCATTATCCTCAGCTTACTGCTAATTGTTGCCTTGAGCTTGATGATTCTCGCCGATCCTGTCGCTTACCACCGTTGTTTTCTGCGTTTATTTCCCGCTTTCTACCGTTCTAGGGTAGGATCGATCCTAGAACAGTGCGATCGAGATTTAAAAGCTTGGCTGAAAGGGATTTTCTGTCATATTTTGATTATGACCTTATGCAGTTGCCTAGGTCTATCCCTGATTGGCATTCCCCTCGCTTTTTCCCAATCTATTCTCGCGGGATTTCTCACCTTTATCCCCAACCTCGGACCGGTTTTAAGCACGATTTTACCCTTTTCTATCGCCCTTCTGGAAGCTCCCTGGCAACCCTGGGCGGTTTTACTACTCTACAGCAGTATTTATCTGTTAATTCAATATTTCGACCATCATCCACCGCTGCCCATTTTAACGGTGCGGTCGCTCAAGCTCTTACCCGCTTTTACCCTGTTGGCCCAGTTGTTTTTTGCCTCGATTTTTGGCTTTTTAGGGCTATTTCTGGCGGTTCCCCTGACGCTTATCGGTCGTATTTGGCTAAAGGAAGCTTTGATTGAGGATATTCTCAACCATTGGCGGATCGGGGATAAAAAATCTTAAACTGGGGATCTAGGATTCGAACCTAGGAAATGGCGGGACCAAAACCCGCTGCCTTACCGCTTGGCTAATCCCCATTGGACAGACCTTTTTAATATTAGCATTTATCTCCCTGGTTTTGTCAAGAAGTTTCTAAAAATTTTTTGCTTACTGTGGCATCCGAGGGTAGAATCGGGAAGCTGCCTGAGCCTCAAACTAAGCTATAGTGGGAACTACTGGTCTGTCAAGTTGAAGTTGGCCCAGACAATCATTGTCAAGCTGTATCCTTAACAAGAGAGCAGTCAAACTATGTCCGTCTGAGGTGAACATCTCAAGCACGGTTCTGAATGGGGGGGGATGGGAGCGATAATGTGATCAGTGGAGATTATTAAGTAAACAGTAAGTAGGTGGGTGGAATTAAATATAAGATCAACGTAGGTTGGGTTGAAGCATGAAACCCAACGCCCGCATAGTTTACGCTACTGCTAACCCATCCTACAAATAATTGTGCCTCCCTACTTAAAACCGATTAATGATAATCCCCAGGTTCACAATCTTGTCAAAGAAAGATTTGAGCGGGAAGCTGCTATCCTGGAAAAATTGAGCGAAAATAGTCCTCAAATTCCCAAACTATACGCTTATTTTGAGGAAAATAATCAATTTTATTTAGTCGAGGAATTTATCGAGGGAGAAACTCTCAGCCAAAGAATACAGAGTAAAGGAAGAGCTTGGCTCTTCTCGTTTCCGTGTGGAAGGGAGAAGAATAGGGATAATTTTCCAAAAATACAGTATTCAAAGCCTTGCCTAGCAAGACTTTCACGAATGATAAGCACTGATTATCACACAGAGTCGAGAAGAGCCAATTTTTTTTGTTCCGTACAAAGGGGTTTTAGATATTACAGGTTTACGATAAAATATATGATCAGAATACTGGTACTCCCCAGAAACCATTCAAAGTATCTTATTTTTTAAAGATGGATTACATACTGCAAAAAATAAATAAAAAAATCAGTTTTTTAGAGAAAGGTTCTCAGAATGAAAGTGAATTGAAAGTTTACTATCAGTCGAAGGTATAATATTTGCTAGTTCTAATTTTAGCATATCTTTGGAACAAAAATCTGGAGAGTCTTGAGCCAGATGCGAAAGAGCGTGTTGTGAAGATAGTTGAAAAGCCAACAATCGGTCAAATTCTTGAAATCTGCCGAAAATTGGATACAAAAAAAGAAATATTAAAGAAAAAAGCTAATTCTTTAATTGATAGTTATACAGAACTTAGAAATCAAAGAATTGGACATGGATATGTATATCAAGACGCAATTGGTAAGCTCATTGATCATTTACGTAATTTAAGCTTAGAAATCGAATCTTTACCTATATCTTTTTTTAATCAAGATATTGATTTAGTGGTCGTTAGTAATATTAATGATCAAGGGACGTATCATGGAATCGCTTACAGAGCGGATGGCGATTATGATTACTGGAATTGTCCTCAACAAGTACATCAATTTTTTCCTAATGATCTTTATGGTTTGATGAACAATAATACTTATTTTCGTCTTAGTCCATTTATTAGTCTTAGAACCGAGGATGAATATTACATATTTAATTCCATAGTGGAAAGACTAACTGGAAAAATTAAATATAATAGGATTAATAAGACGGGGGAATATTTTCAGGAATATCAAGAACTATGCAAATTATATGTTGAAAATGATGGTCATAGAAAAAAAGGCATAAATGGAACAATTATTAATGTATTTGACAACAATTACAAAAAATACATTGATGTTGGAATAAAAGCTAAAATCACAGAGTTTATTATCAAAAATAAATCATCAGTTGCTTCAACTGTTTGGGGTCATGGAGGGGTTGGCAAAACTGCCAGTGTTCAGCGTGTCTGCGAAGAACTAACAAATTCTTCAACAAAATATTTTGACTACATCGTATTTCTATCAGCAAAAGATAGATTTTATGACTATTTCACGGGAACAGTTAAAATTATTGAAGACGAGCAAAAGACAGGTTCTTTTGATAAGCTTATTAGAAATATTAATTTTATCCTTCGTAAAGAGGATATATATGATACTGATTATATTTATGAATTTGAAGGGAAACTATTGTTGATAATCGACGATTACGAAACTTTTTCCAGTGATGATAAGGAAGAAATTGAAAATTTTATTAAAAAACTCAACATAAATCACCATAAAGTAATTATTACAACAAGAGCAAATTTAATTGTAGGATACGAAATTCAAACTAATGAACTGAAGAAAGACGAAACTAAACAATTCTTGACTCAAATACGGAATATTGAATTTCCCACAAGTTCAGTAATACATGAAGCACAATTAACAAGTAAGCAATTAGACAAGATACAAGATATCACATCAGGTCGTCCTTTATTTATTTTTCAATTTGCTTATATAGTTGAACAACGTGGTTTACCTTATGCGCTATCAAAGGATTTCAAATCAGGAGAGGATGCAATTAAATTTCTGTATGGACGAATTTATGACTATTTATCTAAAACCGCACAAAATGTGTTTGTAGCTATGGGAATTTTAACAAACAATAGTGAAGTAGACTTGACAAATTTATTAGAAAAAGTAAAATATATTTTAAATCTAGAGCATCGAGAAAATGAGTTTAATATGGCTATCAAAGAGCTTGAAAAACTTAGAATTTAGAAGTAATCGAAGTAAAGTTTTTCCGAGTTTATTCTTCAGAAATCCAAGAATTTATGAATGAATACTATCAATATAAAGATCATCAATTTAAACGCGGTGTTACTAATCGTCTTAATCAAGTTAGCAAAAATAAGGAACTAGATAATGAAATAGCACTACTAAAAAATGCTAATGATTCTCGACTTTCTAGAAGTGAAACAGAAGTTGTAACTTCTTATAAACAAATTTTAAACAGACCAAGTAGCCCTCACTCAGTAAAACTAGAAGCTATTCTAAATCTAGGTAGTTACCTTTTTAGTGATAGAGGAAACCAAGATGAAGCTATTAAGGTTTTTGAAGATTATTATACCCAATTTTCTCACGATCCTCAATATATAAAAATGTATGCAATATATAATTGGGCTAAAGGTGCGAAAAGTTATAGAGAAAAATCAATTCAGATTCTCCTAGAGTATTTTTCTCGCTCTGAAAATCGTAAGTTTAGTGAAGACATAAATATTGAACTTTTTGGGACTCTTTTAACTAATAGAGCCATTTTTTGGATAGAGCAACGCGAAGAGACAAAAACTAAGTATGACCGTCAAGAAATTACTTCTGAAGAACGAAATAAAGAATGGACTGAGCAAAAAGAAGCATTTTTAGATATTTCTAGACACCAAGGTAACGATTTATTCAATCTACTAAAACAGAAAAAATCTGAGGGCTATGAGAAACTAAGCTCAGGTGCAAGGCAAAATGTAGCAGCGGCTCTTTATCAACTTGTTGAAATATATATTAGACTAAAGCAATACCATTCTGGTATTGAAATTTGTGATTTTGCCATTGTTCATCTTCCTAAGCATTTTTATGATCAGTTTTTTACCAAGCGTCAATTAATTTATAGGTTTCAAGAAAGATAAGAGGCGTTGCTGATTTTCAGTATGAATTGTTTTCTCGGCAATTTTTAAAACCTAGGACTAGGCTAACTGGTGGATAGGTGCAAAATTAGTATTCATATTTTGATTCAGAAACGCCTAGTAACTCACCCTTAAGATAAACGCATCCTAACGCACCTTACTCAGAATCGTCATTATAAATGTCTTGGAGAGTTTTATTTTCGTAGCGTTCCTGATCTTGATTTTTGCCGCGACGGGAAGGACGACGATATTTTTTATTGGCTAATTTGGGTTCGTAGGTTTCTTGACCTGCTTCTTTAATTTTTAACTTTAAACTTGACTCTTTTGTGCTAGATTTCTGTAATGACTGTTCTCGTGCGATCGCTTCTTCTAAAAACTCTAAATAATGTTGGTAACGGTCCCAATCTCCCCTCACCACACAGTTAGGTTCCCGACGGTGAGTACAATCATTAAATTGACAATTTCCCAAAGCTAAACGCTGTCTCACTTCCGGAAAATAAAAAGTTAATTCTTCCGGTGAACAGTTAATATCCGGTTGGTTAAACCCCGGACTATCGGCCAATAAACCACGATTTGGTAAAGCAAATAACTCCACATGACGGGTAGTGTGACGACCTTTTTGCAGTTTTCCCGACACATCCCCCACCCGTTGATTAATCTCAGGAATTAGGCAATTAATTAAACTCGATTTTCCCACCCCCGAAGGACCTGCCAAGAGAGTGATTTTATGGTTTAATTGTGCCAATAAAGCCTCAAATCCCCGATTTTTCTCGACACTGACAAAAAAAGGCCGGTATCCCCAACCAGCTAGGCGATCGCCCCAGACCTCTATTTGTTCGGGTTCCCCCAGATCAATTTTATTGACACAGACGGCAATTTCTAAGCCTGTGGACTCGGCTTTCACCAAAAAACGACTGATCAGCCAAGGATCGAGGACGGGTTCAGCAAGGGCAAAAACTAGCAAAATCTGCTCGATATTAGCAACGGCCGGCCGATCGATCTCGGTACTGCGGGGGAGGACTTCTGCGATCGCACCCTGCTGATCGCTAAAATTGGCTTCCTCCACCCGTACCCGATCACCAACCATCACCGATTGACCGATTTTTTGCAAGCGAGCGCGACGGGTACAGAGAAGATTCTCGCCCATAACGGGAGAATCCAAGCGTACCTGATAGAAATTCGCCTGTACAGCCACCACTGTGCCGTATAAATCGGTTAATTGTGCATCTACCATTTAGGAATCGGGGCGATAGACTTTGAGAACAAAAAAGCTATCTCGGTCTTCGATCGATTCTATCTGATAACCCTCCACTGTCAGGCTAGTGGGAACCTGTTCGATCGGTTCCCCGGCATCTAACCAGACTTCCAACCGTTCCCCGGCGGTCATTTTCTCTAATTGCAATTTTGTGCGGACAAAATTAATTGGGCAGGGAGTGCCGCGCAGGTCTAAAGTCATAGTTATTTAGGGTTTGCTGAAAAAGTTTCTCCTAGGGACAGGGTGTGGGGTGTGGGGTGTGGGGTGTAGGGTGTGGGGAGAATAAATAAAATAATCTCCTATCTCCTGACTCCTGAATACTGAGACCATTTTTCATAAGTAATGGCAGAGATGGTTAATCGCCCTCATCCCTAACCCCCCACCCCCCCGATGTCGGGGGGCAAGGGGGGGGTAAGATACCTGCCAAGAATAAAGAAAAATGGTATGACTCCTGCCTCCATTAACCGACAAGATTTTTAGATTTATTCAGCCTGCCCTATTTATGGAAGATATTACCTAAAAATCCCTCGATGCCGCCTTTACCCACGGTTTCCCCCCGAACTTTTGCTAATTTTTCCAGTAATTCCCGTTCTTCTCCAGTGACACGGGTAGGAATCGAGATTTTAACGGTAATACGATGATCACCGCGGCTGACAGGATTGCCCAATTTGGGAACCCCTTTATTTTCTAAAATCAGTACGGTGTTCGGTTGAGTACCAGCAGGGATCGTCAGGTCCTCTTGGCCATCTACAGTATTAACTTTGATGGTACATCCCAAAATCGCTTGGATATAACTAATCGTGATATCCGATTTAATATCATTACCTTCCCGTTGAAATTCTGCATCGTTTTCCACGGTTAGATAAACGAATAAATCCCCCGGCGGCCCGCCTTTAAGTCCTGCGTCTCCTTCCCGGGCAACGCGCAATTTCATGCCGTTGTCAACCCCCGCGGGGATGGTAATTTTCAGTTTTTTGGTTTCCTGTTTACGTCCAGAACCGCCGCAAAGGTCGCATTTTTCCTCGATCACTTCTCCAGCACCATCACAGGTGGGACAGGCCGAAACCTGAGCAAAAGTACCGAAGGGAGTACGGGTGGCGCGACGCACCTGCCCAGTACCATTGCAAGTCGTACAAGTGCGGGAACCAGTACCTGGTCTGGCCCCACTGCCTTTACAGGTTTGACAGGTTTCCAGATGACGGATACGGATTTCCTTTTCGCCGCCAAAGACCGCCTCGCGGAATTTTAGTTTGAAATCGAGACGTAGATCCTCGCCCCGGATAGGGCCTGTGCGTCGGCGGGCGGCTGCTTGGCCGCCCATGCCCCCGAAACCACTAAAGATTGACTCAAAGATATCGGCGAAACCGCTCATATTGTCGGGATCAAAACCGGCAGGGCCACCAGAAACCCCAGCTTCACCAAAGCGGTCATAACGATTGCGGGTTTCTGGTTCCGAGAGAATTTCGTAGGCGCGGTTAATTTCTTTGAAGTGTTCCTCGGCTCCCGGTTCTTTGTTAACATCGGGATGGTATTTTCGGGCGAGACGACGATAGGCGCGTTTGATGTCTTCTTTGCCGGCATCTCGCGAGACACCTAGAATTTCGTAGTAATCAGTGGGCATAGGGGGCTATGGTTCTGCTGGCAATTTATAAATAAAGTTTAAGTCTAGTTGTTACTTTAACAAACTATACATAATAGTTTAGTTGGGTTATCCCTACTATTTTTTTGGTGGGAGAGGGGAGCGCCGGAGTGGGGTATGGGGTGTGGGGTGTGGGGTGTGGGGAGAAAAAAGCTGAAAACTCACATCTGATCACTGATTACTGATCACTGAAAAGGCTGATAGCTTTTCCTTTTTTAATCTACGGCCTCGTAGTCACTGTTGATCGCTTCTGCCTCATTGTCGGTATTATCATAACTGCCTGATTCGGTGGATTTGGTTTCTGGATTGCTATGGGTTCTGGTTCCAGTAGGGGGGAGGGTTGGCCTGTCGGCGATGCTATTCGGGGGGGCGGCGGCTTGGCTGCGGGGGGCTCCTGTCAGTTCTTGGCTGACATCGAGCGGTTGAAGACCAGTATCGTTGCGGGTTGGGTTTTCTTTTTGTTTACCCGTGTAGATGCGGGTACCGATTTCGAGGACAATCTTACGAAATTCTTCCAGGGTGGTTTTTAGCTTTTCTGAGGATATGGAGGGGTCGCGCAGGGCGATTTCCAACTGTTGCCGCTTCTGGTCGGCTAGTTGCCGGATATCGGGGGTGACAAACTCACTGTTTTCCCTAAGGGTGACTTCGTAGCTATAGAAAAGACTATCGGATTGGTTGCGAATATCGATCATTTGCAGACGATTGCGATCAAATTCGGCGTATTGTTCGGCTTCTAGGCGCATTTTTTCAATTTCGTTCGGTTTCAGTCCCCCAGTATGGCTAATTAAAATGCTTTGTTCTTTGCCAGTGCCTTGATTGCTGGCGGACACTTTTAAGATGCCGTTGACATCGATCTCGAAGGTTACTTCGATTTGTGGCACACCCCTGGGAGCGGGGGGAATTCCTGTGAGGAGAAATTTACCGAGGGTTTTGTTATCTTGGGCTATTGATCTTTCTCCTTGCAGAATGTGAATTTCCACCGAAGTTTGACCGTCGGCAGCGGTGGAAAATGTCTGAGATTTGCTGGTGGGGATGGTGGTATTGCGCTCGATGATTTTGGTAAAGATTTCGCCGAGGGTTTCGATGCCGAGGGAAAGGGGGGTGACGTCGAGGAGGAGGACGTCTTCTACTTCTCCACCTAAAACTCCCGCTTGAATTGCTGCTCCTAAAGCAACGGCTTCATCGGGGTTGACAGAGCGATCGATCTGGCCGGTGGAAAAGAAGCGGGAGATGAGTTGCTGTACGGCGGGCATTCTGGTGGAACCACCAACGAGAATGACACGATTGATATCGCTAGGCTGTAGTTCGCTGTCTTTGAGGGACTGTTGTACGGGTTGGAGGGTTTTTTCTACTAATTCTCTGGTTAATTCTTGGAATTTAGCGCGAGTTAGTTCTATTTCTAGGTGTTTGGGACCGGTTTCGTCGGCGGTGATGAAGGGGAGATTGATTGAGGTGGTGATCAGGCTAGAAAGCTCGATTTTGGCTTTTTCGGCGGCTTCTCGCAGTCTTTGGCTGGCCATGCGATCGGTGGCTAGGTCGATGTTTTCTTGGTTTTTGAAGTTCTCGATCAGCCACTGCACTAAGAGGTTATCAAAATCGTCTCCGCCAAGATGGTTATTGCCTGCTGTGGCTTTGACTTCAAAGATTCCGTTGCCTAGTTGCAGGATGGAAACGTCGAAGGTTCCTCCTCCTAGATCAAAAACGAGGATATGTTGATCTTCGTTTTGTTTGTCTAAGCCGTAGGCTAGGGCGGCGGCGGTGGGTTCGTTAATAATTCTTAATACTTCTAGCCCCGCAATCGCCCCTGCGTCTTTGGTGGCTTGACGTTGGGCATCGGTAAAATACGCGGGGACTGTAATGACGGCTTCTTTGATCGGTTCTCCCAGATAGGCTTCGGCATCGGCTTTTAATTTTTGCAGGATCATGGCCGAGATTTCTTGGGGGGTAAATTCTTGATTGCGAATTTTGATGTTGACGGTATCATCGCGACCGCGTTGGCAATTATAGGCGACTCGTCCCCTTTCTGCTTCGGTGTCTTGCCAACGTCTACCGATGAAGCGTTTGATGCTATAGACGGTATTTTCGGCATTAGTGACGCCTTGACGTTTGGCTAGTTGTCCTACTAGGCGCTGGCTCTTGCCGAATCCCACAATACTAGGAGTTGTTCTTCCCCCTTCCGAGTTGGGGACTATAATCGGCTGACCTCCTTCGAGTGCAGCAACGCAACTGTTGGTTGTCCCTAAGTCGATGCCAATGACTTTGCCCATGACTATCTGATAATAACGGTAGTTAATAGGATAGGATTGCCGACAAAAATTATCTCAAAATCAGGTACGGGCTTTTTGCCTTGTTTGACTTCTGGGCCCCTTGGCTAATTCAAGTCTTAATTGCATGACCACCTGAAGGTATAGCTGTTTTCACAGAAGTGCGTCCAGACTGAAACTCTGAAACGCCTATCTATCAATGGATTTACTATACTTTGTTAGATTGCAAACCGCTATACCTTCATAGAATACCTCATTTGGGGTCTGATCGTCAAGACATTTTCGAGGCCGATTGTTAATCGAGTTTATACTAAATCCGGTTATTAAAAACTGATTATTTATTCTCCCCTTTGCATGAGTGCCTCTTGCATGAGTGCCTCTCCTCATAACTGGCCTGTACTCAACGGATTTAGTATTACGGCTCTTTTTACCTCCTCTGGTTTGACAATTTGAAAATTACTACCCTTAGCCAAAAATTGTCTTAATAGTCCATTATGCTGGTTTAATCCCTGGTTTAATCCCCTTTCCTACCAATGATTCAGTCAATTTTTCGGAGGGCATCTCTCGAAAAGGTTCTTCGGTGACTCGATTTATTTCCCTAGCGGTTTGATTTTTTGCCAATTATGCCACTAGAATTTTTGAGGTTTTGTTGGCATGAGTGATGATTTTCTCTAATCATTCTGTCGCTTTCTCAATCACTTCTCTTGATTTTTGGCTCTTTTGGATTTGGTGGGTAAAATGTATTCTAAGATACAGTCCTGCTGGCGAGGGAGTGGAAGGAACCACTCCAGACACAGAGGACACAAAGATCGATCGAGCCTATGTAAGTTGCGATTGCTGGTCGCTTCTCGATGCTTGCGGATTTTAGGGACAAGTTTTGTGAGGATTCAGGCTCTCTTAGGTTTGGTGGGTAAAATGTATTCTAAGATACATTCCTGCGGGCGGTCGCAACGCGCTCGCTACGCGAGACCGAGTGGAACGAACCACAAAGACACAAAGGACACAAAGATTGATCGCTCCTATATAATTTAAACTGATCACACAAAGAATAAGAGAGCCAGATTGAGATGAAAATTACTGGTGGAATTAGTTATCGGCTATTAGGAACAGGGAATAAACCATAGTTAAGACATACTCAGATCAATCTAGGATAAAATAACCAATAAACCCATCCTAGAGGACTTAATCATGATTAGAGCCTATGCAGCCCAAGAAAGAGGGGGAAAACTAGAGCCTTTTGACTACGATCCGGGTATATTAGCGGATGAAGATGTAGAAATCGCGGTGGAATATTGCGGCATCTGCCACAGTGACCTAAGTATGCTCGATAACGATTGGGGACTGACCACCTATCCCTTTGTCCCCGGTCATGAAGTGGTCGGTACGATCGCCGCTCTTGGTGCTAAAGTCAAAGAGTTAAAATTAGGGCAAAGAGTCGGTCTTGGTTGGTTTTCCCGTTCCTGTTCCACCTGTGAAACTTGTATGTCGGGGGATCAAAACCTTTGTGCCACTGCCGAAGGAACTATCGTCGGTCGCCATGGCGGTTTTGCCGAAAGAGTCCGGGCCCATCATAGTTGGTTAGTTCCCTTGCCGGACCTGTTAGATGCTGCCAAAGCTGGCCCGCTTTTTTGTGGTGGTATTACCGTCTTTAATCCCATTGTCCAATTTGATATTAAACCCACGGCCCGAGTTGGTGTCATTGGTATTGGTGGATTGGGCCATATAGCCTTAAAATTCCTCAAAGCTTGGGGCTGCGAAGTGACCGCTTTTTCCAGTAGTCCCGACAAAGAAACAGAAGCAAAAGAACTAGGCGCGACTCATTTTATCAATTCCAGAGACCCCGAAGCTTTGCAATCGGTACAAAATTACTTTGATTTCATTATCTCTACCGTTAACGTTAATCTCGATTGGGGTCTTTATATCGCCTGTTTACGTCCCAAAGGTCGTCTGCATATTGTTGGGGCTGTTCTTGAACCCATGGCTACCTACGCTTTTCCCTTGATTATGGGTCAAAAATCGATTTCTGGCAGTCCTTTGGGTAGTCCCAGTACCATCAGTAAAATGATCGAATTTGCCTCTCGCCATGGCATTGAACCAGTCACGGAAACCTATCCTATCTCGCAGGTGAATGAAGCCATGGCAAAATTGAGAACTGGACAACCTAAATATCGCCTTGTCTTGCAAATAAAATAAAACCATCTCTATCCCGGACGTAACCCCGATGACTCAACCCCTCACTCCTCCAGTTATCGATTGGGAAGAACCCCCGATTCCCCCAGAAGACTTGATTTTTGATGATGGAGAACCTTTGGAAACGCACCGTCACCGCAAGGCCATGAATGTCTTAATCGATTCTATCGAACAAGCCTATCAGGATCGAGAGGACTTTTTTGTTGGCGGTAATATGTTTATTTACTTTAGCCGTGAGCGGGTTTTTAATAAAGATTTTCGTGGCCCCGATTTTTTCGTTGTCCTTGATATCGATGGTAGTTATAAACGACAAGGATGGGTGGTTTGGGACGAAAACGGACGTTATCCCGATGTGATCGTGGAATTAATGTCAGAAAGCACCGCAAAAATCGATTTGACTACCAAAAAAAACCTCTATGAGCGGACTTTTCGCTGTTCCCAATACTTCGTTTATAATCCCTTTGATGCCACTTCCCTGCAAGGTTGGGCGTTAGACCCAAATCAATGCTATCAAGAAATTATTCCCGACCACCGCGGTTGGTTATGGTGTCAACGTTTGGGATTATGGTTGGGAGTCTGGATGGGCAGCATCCAGCGAGAAGAAGCCCCTTGGCTGCGTTTTTATGACCTAGACGGCAATTTAATTCTCCTACCTGCGGAATTAGCCGAAATTGAACGTCAGAATGCTGAAATTGAACGTCAGAATGCTGAAATTGAACGTCAACGCGCCCAGGCAGCCTATCAACAGGCCGAAAGCGAACGTCAACGGGCGGAACGTTTAGCGGCGCAATTACGGCAATTAGGCATAAATCCCGATGAAACCCCGTAATCGGCCCAAGACTGACCCCTATCTCTAAAAACCGAAAACCCACACCTTCCGATCTCGGTTTGTGTGGGCCGATTGTTCACTTAATTCTAAGATTGAAAGCTGACACTTTGGCGAAATCTCAGAGCCTAACTCAGAGTAGCACCAGAGCGATCATAAGTTTAGGAAGAGAAGTCGGCCGAGAAGCGACGTTGAACGGTTTCCCCGTGGCCATTGTCATTGTCAATACCGATTTCAGAAGCACTTCTGCCTAACATCGATTGTTGACGATTTTTGACGGCGTGGTGGTGACGCATCATTAAGGCACGAGCTTGTTGTTCTGTAGACATAATCATTTCCTCCGATCTGCAAATCGTGTTTTGAACTTTTTTAATCACCCACTAATATATATAACATACAATTCTGTATCTATTTTTACAAAATGCCCTATTCCCAGAAAAATTAACAAAACTTTACAATAGGAGACGGTAATCAGTAATCAGTAATCAGTGATCAGTAGTCAGTAATCAGTGATCAGCTTTTTTCTCCCAACACCCCACACCCCACACCCCAAGACATCAATCGTCCTCAGACCTTAATCGAACTAGGTTCATCAACGGCGGCGATAATGCGATGACAACCGGAAAAGGGTTGCGCCCATTGATACTGGTGTTCTAAAGGATTACCCCAACAGAGACCGAGATATAATTCCGTGCGCGCCACATCTAATTCCGCCCATTCGGACTGGGCAACTAATTCGGCTAGAGAATCGGCAGAAATGGGACGACGGGAGTTAAGCGCCCACCAAAAATTCATATTAGGGGTGATACTGTTCCAAAACTCTAAAACCGAGGCTTTGGCAGCCATGAGAATTTCCTTGTCACCCGCGACGGCAACTAATTGATTATGAATTTCGGGATAACGAAGAGTGCGATCGCCCCATTGACAAACACGCCAGATAATGCCCGAAACCTGATACTGTTGTTGATAATCGTGAACTTGGCGGCGAAAATCCTGATAGGCGAAGACTTTGCCCACCTTTTCTAGATTGATCGCCTTGGCAATCACCGGATTATCAATGCGCTCCGCTGGAGAGAGTAACAGACGTTCCCCTTTGCAAGTGGCGTGCATTTCTCGATCGAGGATTTCAATTAACTGCTGTGTCGAGTAAGCCATACTACCGCTCTTACCTGAGAGAGGATTTCTTTTTATGATAAACTCGAATTTCGCTAGTGGAAACGCTCGATCGCTAGAAAATTGTCATTCATCGGAAATATCGGCAGCATACCCCTTAATACTTATGGGCGAAAAAACCCTGAAAACACCTGTCAGGGAGAGAAGACAGTCTAACTGCTAGGTTTTACGTCGGTTACTTTTTTTCTGATCCAGATAGCGAGAATTGTCAGGAAAAGTAAACCCATCACTCCCGCTAAAGGATTTTTATCGATTCCAGTTAACCAATCGGTAACAGTACCCGTGTATTTAATTAACTGACCCACATTTAATATATAGTATGCCCAGACTAAACCTGCGTGCAGACCGATACTTTTACCCAAACTACCACCACAGGCGCGTTTTGCCCAACCGAGAATTAATCCTAGCAAGACTAAGGCAGGAAATTGGGGAAAAGTGCGGATAATTTCGGCTAAAGGTTTAATAAAGTGGGCAAGAGCGAAAATTAAGGCACTAATCACTAGAGCGATAGCGGGACTGTAATCCTTTTCTAATTCTCCCAGTAACCAGCCCCGAAATAGCAATTCTTCGGCAAAACCCACCGCTAAAGCGACTAAAAACCCCTCCAGGATGATTTGGCCGATTTGGGGATTTGCGGGTAAGAAATTTAACCAACCTAGGAACCCTTGGGACAGAAAAAGCGAGAAAGTGAAAAATAAACCGATCGCCAACCCGTTAATTAATTCGATCGGCGTTTTTCTTCGCCAAATCAAACCATAATCGGCTAATCCCTCATCGCCATAAATTGTCCGTCCCCACCAATGGGATAACCCCAAAAATTCCAGATAGAGAACAGAAAGGGTCAAAATTGAGACCAGATTAGCATCAGTGGCAAAAAAGTGATAGAGGGGAAGTGCGATCGGCAACCAGAGAAAAAGTAAGAGCAAAATAAAAATTCCCAGTCGTAGGGGGACTGGGTAAGTGGCAATTACCCGTAATCTTTTATTCATCGGGTTCGATGCTGCTGGTTAAACCTTTATTTTTCAAGGTTTCACAGTAAAATTCCGCGTGTTCTTGGATGCAGGTAATCACCAAGGCCGTACCATTAGTGTGCGCTTCCATCATGATATCGACTGCTTGGGGTTGCGTCATACCGGCGATCGTTTGCATTAAACTCTGAACCACATACTCCATCGAGTTAAAGTCGTCATTGTGGAGTAAAACACGATAACGCGGTGCTGGTTTACGGATTGTCGCTGTGGAACGCTTTTCGATGACTTCTGTGGACACCGTTTCTCTCCTTTGAATCTATATCACGAATACAAGTCAATTACTTAATGATCATAATCAAAATTTCCAGATTGAGCTAGGCTTTTTCTGTGATCCGTGAGGGGGTTGGGTGTTGGGGGTTGGGTGTTGGGGAGTGGGGGACAGCCAAAGGAATGATATTTCTAGATGGATAGATCATAATTAAATTAATTGGTTAATTTAAGCTTATTTTCCCATGGCTACTGACGAATTACAAAATCTCGAAGAGAATATTCAGCGCTTAAAACAACAATTAGCGGGAAAGCGAAACACTTTAGTTACAATCGCACCGGAAGAAGAAGTTAGGATCGAGCAGCAGCTCGAAGATTTACGCCGACAAATTCGGGATTTTGAACGATAAAAATGGGATTTAATCGCCAGCGAGAGTCAAGAAGCTTCCTTTCCTGATGCCGAGGTAATGGTAGCAGAAATTGTCACAGAATTGACGGCAATTACCAAAGAACCACCCCCTGAACTTGCTTCTGTACAAATCTTAGAATCATTAAACCAAATTCTGGCTAAACTCAATCAACCAGAGGGACTAGCAGCAGCCAAATTAAAAGCGGCTATATCTACTATACCTACTTTTGTTTCCCTGACCTACGAAGCGGAATTAGATACTGAGTCAACTTTTAGGCGTTATTTTCCCACATTTAATCGTGCGATTGCAGGGGTGAAAAATCGGCTAAAAAAGTAAGTATTCCCTCTGTCCCTAGTAATGTGGGCAAAAGTACGGTTAATTTTGTCGGGAGGGAAGATGAGTTAACCTTAATTCATCAGCAATTGCAAACAGAACAAGGGGTGATTGTTTGTGCAGTGGAAGGGTTAGGGGGAATAGGAAAAACCGCTTTAGCTTTGGAATATGCGAAACGATACCAACAGGAATACGCGGCACAATATTGGTTATCCTTGCGACTATCGGGTTTAGCAGAAGAAATAGTTAAATTAGCCGGTCCCTATCTATCTTTACCAGAAATATTGAAAAAAGAATCTTTAGAAAAACAAGTGGACTGGTATTGGCAAAATTGGCTACCTAAGCAGGGAAAATTATTATTAATTCTCGATGATGTCCCCAATATCGACAGAATTCCAGATCGAATGTTACCAAAAGATTCTAGGATTAAGATATTAGTCACCACTAGGGAAAGGTGTCTTAGTACGGAATTTGAGTCTATAGCTTTAGATGTTTTACCCTTAGATAAATGTGTAGAGTTATTAACCAAAATTGTTGGTACTGCTAAAGTTGAGCAAGAAAAAGCTTTAGTAGAACAGATTTGTCACGAAATTTTAGGAAACTTAACCTTAGCAGTGGAGTTAGTGGGGGAATATTTAGCGAAAAATCGTCATTTAAAGTTTAGCCATTTACGGGATAAATTAAATTTAGCTCATACTGCTTTAACTAAGGAAAGAAACCACAGAGATTATGGACATTTAGGGGTAGCAGCCGCAATTAAAATCAGTTGGGATGATTTAAGTTCTGCTTGTCAAAAAGTGGCAATGCTGTTGAGTTTATTTGCACCAGTGGCTATTGCTTGGACGTTGCTAGAAGATACGGCAAAATCCACGGAAATTACCGAAAGCGAACTAGAAGAAGCGCGGGGACAATTGGATAATTCTCATCTGATGCAACCCGTGGATGATGACTATTCTTTTTATCGGATTCATCCCCTCGTGAGAGAATTTTTTCAACGGCAATTACAGGCAATTCCTCAGATAAATTCTCGTTATCGATGCGCTTTTGTGGAAACTTTGTTAACTATTGCCGAAAATATCCCGCAAACCCCCACAAGGGAGATTATTGCAGCGGTAACTCCCGCAATTCCCCATCTGCAACTTGTCAGTCAAACAATGTTAGATGATATTCCCAACCCGGAAGATAATTTAATTTTGGTGTTTCTTGGGGTAGCTTTGTTTTATAAGGGACAGGGAGAATATAATTTAGCATCAGTTACCTTCACAAAATGTTGTGAAGAAATCCAATCTCGCTTAGGAGAAAACCATCCCCATGTTGCTATCAGTCTCAATAATTTAGCAGGATTATACCAATGCCAAGGCAGATACATAGAAGCAGAACCCTTGTATAAGCTCTCCCTTTCTCTAAGGGAACAACTATTAGGAGAAAACCATCTGGATGTTGCTAACAGTCTCAATAGTTTAGCAGTGCTATACGAATACCAAGGCAGATACGCAGAAGCAGAACCCTTGTGTAAGAGATGCCTTTCTCTGATAGAACAGCTATTAGGAGAAAACCATCCCCATGTTGCACAAAGTCTCAATAATTTAGCGGGATTATACCGGTGCCAAGGCAGATACGCAGAAGCGGAACCCTTGTATAAGCGCTCCCTTTCTCTGATAGAACAACTATTAGGAGAAAATCATCCCGATGTTGCTATCAGTCTCAATAATTTAGCAGAATTGTACCAATTTCAAAGCAGATATGCAGAAGCAGAACCCTTGTATAAGCGCTCCCTTTCTCTGACAGAACAGGTATTAGGAGAAAACCATCCCGATGTTGCTACCAGTCTCAATAATTTAGCCGGATTATACTGCTCCCAAGGCAGATACACAGAAGCGGAACCCTTGTATAAGCGCTCCCTTTCTCTAAGGGAACAGCGATTAGGAGAAAACCATCCTAGTGTTGCTAACAGTCTCAATAATTTAGCAAAATTATACGAATCCCAGGGCAAATACGCAGAAGCGGAACCGTTGTATGTGAGAGCTATTGCTATTTATCGAGAAAGATTGGGAGCATCTCATTTATGCAAGTGAGTAATTATACTTATCCATAAAACTGGTTTCTAGCAAGGCTTTCAAAATAGCTTGACATAAACACCTGATTTAGGGGTTACAAAGGTGAGATCCCAAACAGCAACGGAAAATTTTATCATCCTGTTGTCGCGATTATCCGATGAAGAATTACAGCAAAGATTCCCCGATTAGACAGTTAATCTCTTAAAAAGTATCAGGTAAGTAAAAAAATATATATCTCCTTCCCCGGTTCTACCGGGAAGCGCTCAGTTTCCGGGATATCCTAACCAAGCTTCTCAATCTTCTAGTTCAGAAAAATCGAATAAAGCTGCTGCCTTCCTTGAAATACGCGCAAAAAAGTCCCGTACAACTGACAAAATTTTGTCTTTGCTCTGTATCTTTTATTTGCTTGACTTTTTGAGCAACTTGTGCTAGTAAATCTGGGAGCGAGTCTAAAAATAGGGTGTAGGCAACAGTATGCGATCGCCAATACCGCATCAGATTATACTTCATCTTTATGAGAAACGCTGTATGAAGACAGGCACTGATGCAAAAGGGAGAATAAATAATCAGTCTTTAATAACCGGATTTAGGATAATGACTCTACCAGCCTAAAAATAGCAAAAAACCAGGCGGAGAAATCTCCCCACCGGGTCAAAAAGGCAAAAGTAAAGAATTATTTCTGATCAGCCTTTTTGCTTGACTTATCGCCCATTTTGTACTTACGCAAGAAGCGATCAACCCGGCCTTCCGTATCGATCATCTTCTGGGTTCCCGTATAAAAAGGATGATTACCCGACCAAACCTCCACATGAATTTCTGATTTGGTCGAACCCACAGTCATCACCACTTCACCATTACAGATCACCTTGGCTTCCGGATACCAAGTAGGATGAATTTTTTTCGGCATAATAAACCTCTCTATTAACCTAACGTTTCGAGTATTGAGGCGCTTTACGCGCTTTGTGAAGACCGTATTTTTTCCGTTCCTTCGCCCGGGGATCCCGAGTCAGATAACCTTCACTCTTGAGGGGAGGACGATTTTCCGGCGCTAATTGACATAAAGCTCTAGCGACACCCAATTTCACCGCGTCCGCTTGGCCGGTCAAACCACCGCCCTCGGCCTTAACGATGATATCGTACTCATTTTCCAGTCCCAAAGTCTCTAGAGGAGCCTTAATCGTCTGGATATAGGTGGGAATGCGATTAAAATGGGTTTCCCCATCGCGACCGTTAACGGTAATGGCCCCCGTCCCCGGCACCAGACGCACGGAAGCGACTGCCGATTTGCGTCGTCCCGTTCCCCAATAAACTACCTTATTTTTACTATCCGTGGCTTGCATTGACTTAATTTCCTCCTGCGGGAATCGTATTAATCGCTAAAACTTCCGGTTGTTGTGCCTGATGGGGATGTTCCGCACCGGCATAAACTTTCAGTTTCGTGAACAATTTCCGACCTAAGCTATTTTTCGGGAGCATTCCCTTAACAGCGTGTTCGATAATCCGTTCAGGAATGCGTTTTTGCAGTTTATCGAAGCTTTCTACCTTCATACCACCCGGTCTGCCGGAGTCGCGGCGATAAACTTTCTGTTGGCGTTTTTTGCCCGTTACCGTCACTTTTTCAGCGTTAATAACAATGACAAAATCCCCCGTATCCAGATGGGGGGTGAAGGTGGCTTTATTTTTGCCCCGTAGAATCATTGCGATTTCGGTGGCCAGACGACCTAGACGCTGATCGGCCGCATCAATGACGTACCATTTCTGCTCTAGAGTCTCTAAATTTGGTAGCGGTGTTTTGTTCATGGTCAGTTTGCCTTGCTTTACAAAAATAAACTTTGAATCTCTATGCTCGGAAATAATAAAGAGGCTGAGTCTCGCACCAGACGCTATCGGCAAAGGGAAAATCAGCGTAACCCACCCGCAGTAAACATAGTCCTTTAGCTGGTGCGGCGTATTTGACCAATTCTCGGCGCTGATTAACCCAGATATCGGTGAAGTTTTCTAGCGATCGCTCACCAGTTCCCACCTCCACCAACATTCCCACCAATAGGCGCACCATCCCGTACAAAAAGCCATTGGCTTGAATTTCCATCTGTACAAACGGCCCTTGACGGTAGCATTCCACCCCCTGTACTTCTACCCAAGAATGGTCACGACTAGAGTTAGCACGGTGAAAGGCGGCCAGATGGTGCTTACCCAACAGGGGCTGCAAGGCCTTGGCCATCAAATCGGCATCGAGGGGACGATGGTAGTAGTGCCAACTAAAGGGGCTAACAAAGAGATTGGGGATGGGGTCGGTATAGAAGGTGTAACGATAACGTCGCCAGAGGGCCGAGAAGCGGGCGTGCCAGCGATCGGGAACCCGGGCCGAGGCCCGAATGACGATATCGTCATCTAGCCGAGCATTGAGAACCTTGGCCCAATGGGAAGGTGGGATCGGACTCTGCTGCTGGAAATGGGCAACTTGGGCGGCGGCGTGAACACCGCTATCGGTACGTCCGGCCCCGTGGAGAGTGACGTCATGACCGAGAATATCGGCCAGAGCCTTCTCGATTTCTTCCTGCACGCTCCTGTGATGGGGTTGCCGTTGCCAGCCGTGGAAATTAGTTCCCACATACTGGATGACTAGGGCGATCCGCGACTGGGGGCAAGCAACTTCCATCCTTACATCAGTTCGATAATCGCCATGGGGGCATTATCCCCGCGACGGCGCAGGGTCCGCACGACCCGGGTATAACCGCCGTTACGGTTGCCATAACGGGCCTGGGCGCCTTCAAAGAGGGCGTGAACCAGTTGTTTATCGTAGATGTAGCCCATAGCTTGGCGACGGGCGCTCAGGGAACCGTCTTTAGCTAGGGTGATAATGTGGTCTACCTCTGCTCGCACCGCTTTCGCTTTCGCTAGGGTGGTGGTGATCTGACCATGTAGAATTAGCTGGGTGGCCAAGCTGCGCAGCAGTGCCTTTCTTTGGTCAGCTGGTAGACCCAATTGAGGCACTTTACACCGATGTCTCATGGTATTTTCCTGGAATTGGGTTTACTTGCTTTTTTCTTGGGGTAGGGTGATGCCTAACCGTTTTTGTAGGGCTTCAATGACTTCTTCAGCCGATTTCTGCCCAAAGTTTTTGATTTCTAAGAGATCTTCTTGGCTGTAATCGAGGAGGTCGGCTACGGTGTTGATCTGCGCTCGCTTCAGGCAATTGTAGGCGCGCACGGATAATTGTAGTTCCTCGATCGGAATTTGGTTTTCTTGGTTGATCTCTTGGTCGTCAAAGTTACCGGAGGCTTCGAGGGCGTTGAGATCCTTGAGCGGGTTAAAGAGATTAACCAGCATATCGGCCGCTTGGGAAAGGGCTTCTTTGGGGTTAATGCTCCCGTTTGTCCAAATTTCCAAGAGCAGACGATCTCTCGCTTGACCGCTTTCGGAACGGATATCTTCGACGCTGTAGTTGACTTTGGTTACGGGCATAAAAATCGAGTCGATTTGCAGAAAGTCTAGCGAAGTGGCTTCTTCTTTACTGCGATCAATCGCCCGGTAGCCTTTGCCTTTTTCCACGCGAAATTCCATCTCTAGCTTGGCCCCTTCGGCTAGGGTGGCGACGTACTGATTGCGATCAACTATCTCGATTTCTGAGGGTAAATCGAATTGTGCCGCCACTACTGTCGCCGGTCCAGTTGCCACTAAACGCCCGATCTGGGTTTGATTGGTGTAGCTTTTCAGGATGATTTCTTTCATGTTGAGCATGAGTTCCATCACGTCCTCGCGTACTCCCTCGACGGTGGCAAATTCGTGATTGACTCCCGCGATCCGCAGGGCCGTCACGGCCGCTCCTTCCAGATTGGAAATGAGAATCCGTCTCAGGGCATTACCTACGGTTGTACCCTGGCCTCTTTCTAGAGGTTCTAGTACGAATTTACTGTACTGACTCTGATTCTTGTAAGTTTTTGCTTCTACACACTCGATTTGAAATTGCGCCACCGATTGACCTCCCTTGTTCAGTTATTCAGTTATCAGTTATCAGTTATCAGTTTTCTCTAGCTTTCAGCGTTCAGTTTTTTGATCCGATGGTCTTTGACGACCCGATTCTCCTGCTGATGCGCCAAAAGCTAACGGCTGCCAGCCTCAAGATCCCTGTCACCTGAAAAAGCTGTTCACTGTTTACACTCTCCGGCGTTTGGGAGGACGACAACCATTGTGGGGGATGGGAGTCACGTCCCGGATCAGGGTGATTTCTAATCCTGCTCCTTGCAGGGCCCGGATTGCGGTTTCCCGTCCTGCCCCGGGGCCACTAACCATCACTTCTAGTTGACGCATTCCCTGTTCGATCGCTCGGCGGGCGGCGTTATCGGCGGCGGTTTGGGCGGCGAAGGGGGTTCCTTTTTTGGCTCCTTTAAAACCACTCGATCCCGCCGATGCCCAAGAGATCACATCGCCTTTGGTATCGGCGATCGTGACAATGGTATTGTTGAAGGTCGATTGAATGTGAGCGACTCCGGTAGGAATATTTTTCTTCTGTTTTTTCGGTCCGGTTTTTTTGGTTGGTCGCGCCATAGTTTTTCTTGATTGGGGGATATCGCAATGAATAAAAAATTATTTCTTGGAGGGGGCTTTTTTCTTCCCTGCCACTGTCACCCGACGACCGCGACGGGTCCGCGCATTGGTTCGCGTCCGTTGCCCGCGCACGGGTAATCCTAGCCGATGCCGACGACCTCGATAGGTGCCGATATCGGCGAGGCGTTTGATGTTCATCGCCTCCCAGCGTCTCAAATCCCCCTCGATTTGATAATTTGTTTCGATATAAGTCCGTAGCGCCGCCACGTCTTCATCGCTGAGATCCTTGACCCGAGTGTCAGGGTTAACACCCGTCGCAGATAAGACTTCTTGGGAACGCGATAGACCCACTCCGTAGAGGTAGGTCAGGGCGATTTCCACACGCTTATCGCGAGGTAGGTCTACACCAGCTATCCTTGCCACGCTTTTTCTTTCTCCCTATGAACGATTTTTTTTCCAAAAACGACTACAATTAACGGTAACGATTCTCTGCCCCAAGACAGTGACTTTGGTGGTTTAACCTTGTCTCTGCTTATGTTTGGGGTTAGAACAAATTACCATGACTCGACCGCGCCGACGGATGACGCGGCACTTTTCGCACATTTTTTTGACAGACGCTCTAACTTTCATGCCTAACTATTTTGGCAACACTGCAAGCTTATTATTATATCAGATTTCTTTTACCCGTGTCACCTATTTTTTTAAAATAAATTTGGCCGCTTATTAGACTTTTTGTCCCTCTGTCCCTATTTATCGCTATTTTTTTTGATTTTTCAGGCGATAGGTAATTCTGCCTTTGGTTAGGTCGTAGGGGGTCAGTTCCACTTTGACTCGATCGCCAGGGAGGATTTTGATATAATTACGGCGGATTTTGCCAGATATATGAGCTAAGACGTTGAAACCGTTATCTAAATCCACCCTAAACATGGCGTTAGGCAAGGATTCGGTCACGGTTCCTTCCATTTCGATCAGATCTTGTTTAGACAAAGTTAATTCCTCAATTTCACTGGAGACAATTTAACGACAGGCAGCAGCCACCGTGTTGTTAGCGCAATTCCCCCAGTATAGCTTATCAGTGATTGTCACTGATCGGATGTGAGTTTTCAGTTCACTGATTACCGTTTACCGATCACAGCCAAAAAGCTCCCGACACCATATCAGAACATTATAGCATAATTTTATTGTTTTATGAAAGATTGAATCAATTCATCGCATTTTCACTACTATGAACTGCCAGAAAATTAGGTTAATTAGCTGGGTGTAATTAATTTGTAGATATTCGTAGGACAAGATATTTGTACTACCTTACCAAGTCCTCGGTCGAAAGTTTTCATCATTAATAATCTCCACTGTATCCCCAGATGGTTTAATCACAAATAATCCTTTATTATAGGCATAACGGTCTATACCTTCGTCAATTTCAATACCAGCGACTGCACCGTAAGCTTGATAGTTTTTGTAATGGGGAAAAGCAATTTTAAAGCGAGTTAGTTTTTCTAAAAATTCATCCACATCATCTTTCGATAGTCGTGATTTACATTCCACTAAAACAACATCCGTATCATCAACCGCAAGGATATCAATTTCCATCGCAATACCTTGACGTTTAACCCTAGCGCGGGGATAAATTTCTTTAATATCAATACCTTTTTCCTGAAACAATCGCAAAACCGCCGGTTGGACTAATTCTTCCACAAAGCGTCCCCATCGCGTAGTCAGGCTATTTACCGCACGGTTGGTTTGTTCTACTGTACGCTTCAGTTCTGCTATAGTGCGATCGTTTTCTAATTTGGCTTCAGCAAGGATGCGTGCTGTTTCAGCACGATAGTTCTGAATTTCCTCAGCACGGCGCTCGCTTTCTAATCTAGCTTCCTCAGCACGGCGCTCACTTTCTAATCTAGCTTCCTCAATCCGACGCTCGCTTTCTAATTTAGCTTGCTCAATCCGGCGATCGCTTTCTAATCTAGCTTGCTCAATCCGGCGATCGCTTTCTCTTAAACGGCGATCGCTTTCTCTTAAACGGCGATCAAACTCCTCAGCAGAAGTGCGGAATATTTGGTAAATATCTTCAAGTGTTACTGGTTCGCTCATCGGTTTTATCCAAATCCTAACTTACTTATTATAGCATAAACTTATTGTTTTCTGAAAGATTGAAGTAAGGGAACAAAAAACAGGTTTTGGATAACTAAAATTTACTCAAAGTCGAATGAAATTTAAGAGAAAATAGCTATATTTTTGTAGTAAATACTTCAACTTTTACTGCGTTTTAAAAATCTTAATAATTTTTTAATTTTTATTAGCTTGACAAAATCGGGGGGGGGGGGGTAAGAATAGCTGGGAATCTATTTATTTTTAGATTCAAAAGCATTCACTTTACTCTATACATCAATGCAAAAATCATCTATCCTCGGCCTTGTATCGGGAATCGCCCTGGCGACTCTCGGAACCGCTAGTGCTGTACAAGCGGCGATCATCACTGTACCTACTGGTCTCAATCCAGGTGATCAATATCGTTTGGTGTTTGTCACATCATCGGGTCGGGATGCAACTTCCACGAACATAGCAGATTACAATACCTTTGTGACTAATGCTGTGGTAGGGAGTGCCTTACAAAGCTCTTTAACTGCTAATGGACTTGCCCCGACTTGGAAGGCGATCGGTTCGACGTCGAGTGTAAATGCCACAACTAATACGTTGACCGATCCAGTGGTAAATGCCAGTACTAGTGTGCCAATCTACCTCATAGATGGCAACAAAGTCGCCACCGGATACTCGGATCTGTGGGACAACAGTATATTGGTGCCGATCAATCGCACGGAGTTGGACACGGCTCTTGCCGCCGACAATTTTGTGTGGACAGGCTCCAATGCGAGTGGTGTTGTTGCCGAGAATCCTCTTGGGTCTCCTACGGTGGTGACTATAGGTCGTCCTACCGTAATTGGGCAATCCTGGATTCGCATTAACAATCTTGGTCCCACTTCTGTATCTCGTTCTATCTATGGGATGTCTTCGGTGCTGACGGTACCGCAAGCGCAACCTGTTCCCGAACCCAGTAGCCTTCTTGGTTATATCACGTTAGGGAGTTTAATGCTAGGTGGTGCTATTCGCAGAGCAAAAAAATAGTTACCCATAGAAAACGGGTTTCTTCAAGAAACCCGTTTTCTAACGATCACCGTAAATGTTAGACTAGATTAAGATAAAAAAATCATAGTCGATTAAATATAGCGTTTCCTGTTCACAAGAGGTACATTTTCAATCCTGAAAAGCTTAATCAGTAAAGGTTAAACTGTACCTCAAAGATGCGAGAAACGCTATAATCAAATAAATTATAGTTAAGACAATTTACTAAAAGATTTAGCAATGGATAGAAGCACTATAGAACGACAACAGCTACTGGAAGCAGTCAACTCTCTTCCTGAAGATGCTTTGGTGGAACTTGCTAGTTTCCTTGACTATCTTCACTATAAATCAAGCCATCAAACAGAACTGATCACTGATGCTTCTAGCTTTCTCCTGGCAATTGCAGGTTTAGGAAATTCTGGTCAACAGGATATTTCAGAACAGGATGAGGAAATTCTTCGCCATGAAATTGATCCAGTGTCTGGCTGGAATTTTCAACCCAACAATTCTGTATGACAGCGATACTCGACACCAGTTTTTTGTTTGCGTTGACTGACCAAAGCGATCGCAACCATGAGCGTGTTTTGGCTGTTGCTCAAAGCATTAATGAGTCATTAGTGCTACCTGTAGTCGTCTTACCTGAAGTCTGCTATCTAATCGGCTCCAGATTGGGGCATCAAGCAATGCGACGTTTTGTGTCTAGTATAACACCTGATACGGTTCAAGTCGAACCTTTAATGCCAGACGATTTAGTGCGAGTGCATGAAATTTTAGAACAGTATGCTGATAATCAGCTTGATTTTACGGATGCAGCGATTATTGCTATAGCTGAAAGGCTAAATATTACTCGCGTTTACACACTTGATCGTCGAGATTTTTCGATTATTCGTCCAAGTCACTGTGATTACTTTGAGTTATTCCCTTGAACTTCAGCAAACCCTAATTATTCATCGGCGATTGCGATAAATGTTAGACTAGATTAAGCAATCCAGATTCTACCTGAATGGTTATAACTAATGAAGAACAGATGAAAAAATCATAGTCCATCAAATAATCACATAAATCATAGTTAAGACAATTTACCAAGTCCTCGGTCGAAAGTTTTCATCATTAATAATCTCCACTGTATCCCCAGATGGTTTAATCACAAATAATTCTTTATTATAGGCATAACGGTCTATCCCCTCGTCAATTTCAATACCGGCGACTGCACCGTAAGCTTGATAGTTTTTGTAATGGGGAAAAGCAATTTTAAAGCGAGTTAGTTTTTCTAAAAATTCATCCACATCATCTTTCGATAGTCGTGATTTACATTCCACCAAAATAACATCGGTATCATCAACCGCAAGGATATCAATTTCCATCGCAATACCTTGACGTTTAACCCTAGCGCGTGGATAAATTTCTTTAATATCAATACCTTGTAGCTAATTTCTCCCTGGGGAGTGCTGAATTTTTCTGTGTTAGAATGGTATTTGAGTAAGCCGAACACAGCCCCAAAAAGATTTAGTAAATATTTTACACAATTGATACCAGATAAGTGCCACGGCTCACCCGACTATTCTACGACAATTCGCCATTCATGGAGTTCGTATTCCACACAACCATTCTCGATTAAAGGATCGCGAACTATAATTGCTTGGGCCTCCTCAAGAGAATCGGCTTTAAATAATAACATTCCGCCGCCCCTTTCTGCCCAATAACCGGTTTTTGCTTCTCGTCCTTGGCTAATTAAATCACGCACATAGTCCTTATGGGCGCTGACATAGCGATCGAAGGTAGTTTTATCAACAATGCCTTTTTCTATCTTGACAAACCAGGGCATAAATTCTCAGGAGGCTAGGACTGATCAACAATCCTATAATTATACCGATTAATCTTGGCCGTCGAGGGTGCAATGTAACAGAGCTAGACAATGAGCTAGAGTTGTGGAAGACTGCTAGAATCGAGGTGACAGCTTCATTTCTGTAGCTTTGCTTGTTTCCATGAATCAACCCCAGGGATCTCTATTTTTTATTGCGCTTTTGCCGCCGACAGAGGTACAGGAAATTGCCACAAAAATCAAGTTAGAGTTTGCAGAAATTTACAATAGTCGCGCTGCCCTGAAATCGCCTCCCCATATCACTCTCCAACCCCCTTTCCGGTGGAATTTAGGACAATTACCGGATTTAGAAAGATGTTTAGAGGAATTTGCCCGCTTGCACGCTCCTATTCCCCTAATTCTCCAGAATTTTGCCGCCTTTAAACCGCGAGTCATTTATATTAATGTCCAGAAAACCCCAGAATTATTAACCCTGCAAAAACGGCTTTTACAGCAGCTAGAATCTTCCTTGAATATCAGCGATAACGTCTCAAAAAGCCGAGCTTTTGCGCCCCATTTAACCGTTGGCTTCCGAGATTTAACTAAAGATAATTTCTGGAAAGCTTGGTCAAAATATGCTAATCAAGAGCTATTTTTTGAGGTAATAATCGATGAAATTACCCTCCTAATTCATAACGGTAAGCACTGGGAAATTTATCGGGAATTTTCTCTATGAATCCAGACCCTTGCAGGTTTCTATCTACAGAGGAGGGGGTTGTAGTGGTAAAATAGGAGAGAGCAGTTTTACCAGCTTAATTTCAGGCTTTTTTGCGAAATTTTAACCTAGAGAGCGATTTTATGGCGACTCCGCCCCCCTGAAACCTATGTTACTCAAAAATCCCCCGAAAATCTCCCCCAATCTGATCAAACAGCTAGAAGCGCTCCTCGGTAAAGATGGAGTTATCCGTCGCAAAGATGAATTATTAACTTACGAGTGCGATGGTATCACAGGATACAGACAAAGACCCGCTCTTGTGGTACTGCCCCGCAGCACCGCAGAAATTGCGGCGGTGGTGAAACTCTGTCACGATAACGAGATTGCCTGGGTAGCGAGGGGTGCAGGAACGGGCTTATCGGGAGGGGCGTTACCCTTAGAAGAGGGGATTCTCATCGTCACGGCGCGGATGAATCAGATTCTGGGGGTTGATTTAGATAATCAAAGGGTGGTAGTGCAGCCCGGGGTGATTAATAATTGGGTGACGCAAGCAGTAAGCGGGGCAGGATTTTATTATGCACCGGATCCCTCTAGTCAAATTATCTGCTCGATCGGCGGTAATGTGGCGGAAAATTCCGGCGGGGTTCACTGTTTAAAATACGGTGTCACTACCAATCACGTTATGGGCTTAAAAATCGTCCTTCCCGATGGTTCAATTATCGATGTGGGGGGAGCAGTACCGGAACAACCGGGCTACGATTTAACCGGTTTATTTGTGGGTTCCGAGGGAACTTTAGGCATCGCCACGGAAATCACCTTAAGAATCCTGAAAACTCCGGAATCTATCTGTGTTTTACTGGCCGATTTTACCAGTATCGAGGCGGCGGGCCGAGCGGTGGCGGATATTATTAAATCGGGAGTGATTCCGGCGGGGATGGAGATTATGGATAATCTCAGTATCAACGCCGTGGAAGACGTGGTGGCTACTGGCTGTTATCCCCGGGATGCCGAGTCGGTTTTGTTAGTAGAATTGGATGGTTTAGGGGTAGAAGTGGCCAGTAATAAACATCGGGTTGCCGAGATTTGCCGTCAAAATGGGGCGAGAAATATCACCACGGCTAATGATGCCGAAACCCGCTTGAAACTCTGGAAGGGCAGAAAAGCGGCTTTTGCGGCGGCGGGGAAAATTAGCCCTAATTATTTTGTCCAAGATGGGGTGATTCCGCGCACTCAATTGGTGTCTGTTCTTCAGGAAATTAAGGCTTTAAGTGAAAAATACGGTTATAAAATCGCCAATGTTTTCCACGCGGGGGATGGCAATTTACACCCGTTGATTCTCTACGATAACAGGGTAGAGGGGGCCTGGGCAGAAGTGGAGGAATTAGGCGGTGAAATTCTCAAACTTTGTGTGCGGGTTGGGGGCAGTTTATCGGGCGAACATGGTATCGGCATCGATAAAAATTGTTATATGCCCGCTATGTTCAACGAGATTGACTTAGAAACTATGGGCTATGTGCGGGATTGCTTTAATCCCAAAGGTTTGGCTAACCCGGGGAAATTATTCCCCACCCCGCGCAGCTGTGGGGAAGCCGCTAATGCCAAAATACAAGGCTTTGCGGGGGTAGATGTGTTTTAGGTTATCGGCAGTAATAGACCTCTTACAGAAATCAAAAATCTTCCAAAAGAAAAGAGACAACTTCCTATCCATAAAACCTAAGATTATGTCAAATTTATCTGAGTTCTTAGATATTTTGACCTGATAGCGGTTCGAGAACTTACTTTTGCAGGAGGTTTAATGATTTTTCTGACTGATGACTGATTACTGATGACTGACTACTGATTACAGTCCACCTTGGGGTCCTAGGGGCAGATTGATATTAGAGGGGAAAATTGGGAGTTGTCTTTCCAGAAAACGCTGAGTGACTAATTTTCGGAAAATCTCTAGATCTTTTTGCCATTGTCCCAGATATTGTTTGAGCAGATTTAATCGATCGCTGCCCTCGGCCAGATTATAGTTAAAGTTGCCGGCAAATAATAGCGCCCCTAAAATTTTGCCATCGGGTAATTGCAATTTTGCCTCGTTAATCGCCACGGATAGCTGAGAGGTTTCTAACTGATAAAGTAGATTGATGCCGGCTTGTAGAGGGGCTATACCGAAATTGAGCCAGGGACCGGGGGCCAGAAGAGTTTCGGTGATGTATTTTTTAGCGGCATCGGGGCCACTGGGGAAAGGAACAATACTTTTCGGGGCGATACTCAGGGCTTGATATTCGGCTAAAGGGAGTTTATCTAGATATAAACCGACAATTTCCGGCAGTTTCAGGTTCAGGCTATCGGGAGAGTTAATTATCTCCACAAAGGTAATTTTCCGGGGTTGGGCGACGATGCTGATACCATTTTGAAAATTAACTTGAGCGTAATTAGGATTGAGTACCGGCTGGCCATTTAATTCCCAATCGGGGGGAACTATTCCGGAGTATTTGAGGAAATCAACCGTTAGCATGGCGGGATTGAGGCTTTTGGCTGTAATTGCGATGGCAAATTCTTGTATTTCCCGCAAACTAACCAGAGGTTGATTGGAGTTATTGTCAGTGGTGGCAGTCATCAATTTTCTCCTTGGATATTTAAGTTTTCTTTCTAAGTGGGTGGGGGTTAAAAATTGTTCAGATCTGCCCCTTATCAAGGGGGGATTAAGGGGGGATCGCCACCCCCCCTTATCAAGGGGGGATTAAGGGGGGATCGCCACCCCCCTTATTAAGGGGGGATTAAGGGGGGATCGCCACCCCCCCTTATCAAGGGGGGATTAAGGGGGGATCGCCACCCCCCCCTTATCAAGGGGGGATTAAGGGGGGATCTAAAGACAAAATCTATCTTCAATTTAATTGAAACCACTTACTTAGGGTTACAGTTAAATTATTCCGGGTCTCGGTGGCTTAGTTACTAATCAACTCAGACACAGGACAAGAGAGCCATTCTAGATAACTATTACTCAATTCTTTCACGGCTAATTCATAGAACCTCTGACCGTGTTCGGGAGTCGCTAAAGCAGGATTGGAACCCATACGACCATCGGGGTAATTTCGGCGAAAATTAGCCGCACCGTAAATATCATGACCAGAAGCCACTTTTTCGGATAAAAAGGCGTTTTTACGGCTCTCAGGGTAAAGATACTGAGTTAATGCCACTTCGCTCGGTGTAGCGTGGGAACCCTCCTGCTCTCCGTACAATTCTTTGGCTAAAAGATAAACTTCTCGCACCATAAACCAATTGGCCACTTGACATTTAACCTCGTTTGTGTTAGGTAAATTGAGGGAATCCAAATGATAATAGGTTTCCGAAAAAGCTGCTTTGAGGGTGGCAATATTACCCCCGTGACCATTAATAAAGAAAAATTGACGAAAACCGGCTCTAGCTAAACAAGTCACATAGTCGAGGATGACTTGAATCAAAGTGCTAGGACGAAGACTAATTGTACCGGGGAAAGCCGTGTGATGTAGGGCCATACCGACATTTAAGGTCGGCGCTACCATTGCTCGTACCTGTGTCCCTACTCCTTTAGCGATCGCCTCAGCACATAGAGCATCTGTACCAATAAGTCCCGTCGGCCCGTGTTGTTCCGTGGAACCAATAGGAATAATAATTCCCTGAGATTGTTCTAGATAGGATTCCACCTCTAACCAAGTAGATAACTGTAATAACATTCGGCTCTAGCCTTCCAAGACGAGTGCAGGTTGACAAATTGAGATAAAATTAGGACGAATAATCAAGTATTTTTATGTTAACCCTTGACACCCCCCCCTTGTCGGCGAGTACGAATTTCGTTCCCAATCATCGGATTTTAATCGTTGAAGATGAAGAAGTGATTCGGGATATGATTATTTTGGCTTTGGAAGAAGAAGGTTACGAGGCGCTCGGTGTTAGTGATGGTCGCGCTGCTCTAGAATTACTGCAAAGTCAAGAATCTAATCACGGTGAGTCTCGGTTTGATTTGGTCGTTTTGGATTTAATGTTACCCCAAATCAGTGGTCTTGATATCTGCCGTCTGTTGCGCTATCACGGCAATATTATCCCGATTTTAATCTTAAGTGCTAAGGCCAGCGAAACCGATCGAGTTTTGGGTTTAGAAGTGGGTGCCGATGATTATCTGACTAAACCCTTTAGTATGCGAGAATTAGTCGCTCGTTGTCGCGCTCTCATTCGTCGTCAAGGATTTACTTCCCTAGCTGCCGCTCCCGTGCGAAAATTCCGCGATGTTTTTCTCTATACCCAAGAATGTCGGGTGACGGTGCGAGATGAAGAAATTAACCTTTCTCCTAAAGAATTCCGTCTCCTAGACCTATTTATGAGTTATCCGCGCCGAGTTTGGTCAAGAGAGCAGTTAATTGAACAAATTTGGGGGCCAGATTTTTTAGGAGACACCAAAACCGTCGATGTTCACATTCGCTGGTTACGCGAAAAACTGGAAATCGATCCCAGTCAACCAGAATACCTGATTACTGTACGCGGTTTCGGTTATCGTTTTGGCTAGGTGAGCGATTATATTTTCAAGTTTAGCGATCGCCGCTTGCTGGGATAATGACTATTTTCGCTTTTATTTTCGGAGTAGTTTTAGGTTTGAGTATTTGTTACTGGCAAGTCTCACGCTTAAATAGAGAGTTAAAGCGAAACCTGAGCGCTCTCTCGGATTCGGCGGATTTATCGGCTTCTTTTCCCGTTACCTCCCTGGTGCGTCGAGAATTACAGTTTCTCTCCCAAAGTCTGCAAGAGCGAGAAAAGAGCTTAGAAATTCAGAAATCCTTGCTAGAAATAGCGCCGATCGCCTATCTTCATATAGATGCCGATAATCAACTGCTCTGGTGCAATCAACAGGCAATTACCCTCTTAAAACTCGATCGCTGGCAGCCAGATCAAGTGCGTCTGCTGCTGGAATTAGTGCGCTCCTACGAATTAGATCAATTAATTCAAGAAACTCGCCAAAAACAGAGTCCACAGGTGCAAACTTGGACTTTTTACCCGACTAATTATCCTGTCACCCCCATTAGCGATCGCCAAGTGATTGCTCCTAAATCGATTGCCTTGAAGGGTTACGGTTATCCACTGCCAGAAGGTCAAATCAGTGTATTTATCGAAAACAGACAGCCTTTAGTGGAATTATCGCAAAATCGCGAGCGAGCTTTCTCTGACTTAACCCACGAGTTACGCACTCCCTTAACCTCCATTTCTCTCCTTACCGAAGCTTTACAGAAACGCCTCCAAGCTCCCGAAAGACGCTGGTTAGAACAAATGGCGAAAGAAGTGGAGCGTTTGAGTCAATTAGTCTGCGATTGGCTAGAAATCAGTGAATTACAAGCGGATGCGGGGCGATCTTTACAATACCAGATGATTAATCTACAGGAGCTAATCACCACCGCTTGGCAGACTGTCACCCCAATAGCCGCCCAAAAACAGATTAGCTTAGAATATTCCTCTCTGGTGGATTGGACGCTGGAAGTGGATCATTCTCGTCTGCTGCAAGTTTTCCTGAATCTCTTTGATAATGCCATTAAGTATAGTCCTGATCGGGGAAAAATACGCCTAGAAATTCGGGAAATATCCGATACTGTCGGGGAAAAATGGCTAAAAATTGACGTTATCGACAACGGGAAGGGATTTAACGAAGCGGATCTGCCCTACGTTTTCGATCGCCTCTTTCGCGGTGATCCTTCCCGCACCCGTCAAAAACAAAGCACAAAGGATTATAGTACCGGTTTAGGTTTATCGATTGCTAAAGAGATTATTCAAGCCCACGGTGGTTCGATCGTCGCTCAAAATGATCCTAACACCGGTGGCGCTTGCCTACAAGTCACTCTCCCCCGTCAAAAAAAGGAGATGAGGTGATGGGTGTGGGGGTATTAGTTGAATTTCCCCCATCCCCCATCCCCCATCCCCCAACCCCCATCCCCCAAAAAATCTGTCAAGTTCTCCAGACAACTGTACAAAATCTAAAATTTTCTTGTTATGACTGTAGAGAAAGAGTAGTTTTATGTTAAGCGAATCCGACCGTGAGCCTATCCAAAGAAACCAATCATCGCGATCGCACCTATTTCGCTCGTTCTCTCCAGCGATTGGAACAGGATGTGCTGAGAATGGGAACCTTGGTCGAAGAATCCTTTCGTCTTAGCCATCAATCCCTTTTTGCTAGGGATTTAGAAATGGCGAAAAAAATCCCCCCCCTTGACAAGGAAATCGATCGCTACTATCGTCAAATCGAGTTAGATTGTGCCACTCTCATGACTCTACAGGCTCCTGTAGCCCAAGATTTGCGGCTTTTAAGTGCTTTTATGCAGTTAGTGCGCGATTTGGAACGTATCGGCGATTATGCCAAGGATTTAGCCGAAATAGCTCTCAAATTATTCGCCTATACCCCTCACGATTGTATGAGTGAGATCGAGGCTATGTCCCACCATGCCCAGTATATGTTAGCCACGAGCCTTGTCGCCCTGGCCGACCTCGATCAAGAAGCAGGTCAAAAGGTCAAAGAACTAGATAATACGGTCGATCGAGCCTATGATTATCTCTATCACACTCTCGCCCATCAAAGAGATATTAAGGGTGTGGTGGAACCAATCCTGCTGATGGCTTTGCTAATCCGTCATCTGGAACGCATGGCCGATCACGCCACCAATATCGCCCAAAGGGTATCTTACATCGTTACCGGACAGAGGGGCTGAGGGTGTCTCGAACTCTGACCTCGCTTTTAGCGTTTACGACTCAGGGGGTTAAAAATTTCACTTAACCCCTCTCCCAAGAGGGATAAACCCACCACCATCGTGGTCATTGCTAATCCGGGGAATAAAGTGGTCCACCAGATACCTGTAGATAAATCCGCCAAAGCTTCCTTGAGATCATGACCCCATTCCGGCACTTCTTCTGGTAATCCTAAGCCTAAAAAGCCTAAACCGCCTAAAACAAGGATCGCATCCGCCGCGTTGAGGGTAAACAGAACCGGGACACTCTGGACGACATTAAAGAAAAGATATTTTGATAATATACGGCTAGGACTGGCCCCGATCGCTCGCGCTGCTTCGATAAATAACTCATTTTTAACGCTGGCGGTTTGATTTCTGACCACGCGAAAATATTGGGGAATATAGGCAATGCTAACAGCGATCGCTACATTGAGGATACCACGACCCAAGACGAAAGCGAGAGCCACCGATAATAATAACCCCGGCAAGGTGTAGAGGGTATCCATGAGAAAGAGGAGAACGCGATCAAGCTTACCCCCCAAATAACCGCTAATTAACCCTAAAGGAACCCCGATGACCAAAGATAATCCTGTGGCCAAAAATACCACGGACAAGGCCGCCCGGGCCCCGAATAGGGTGCGGGAAAAGACATCGTAACCGCGCACATTTGTCCCGAACCAATGCCCGGAACTGGGGGCTTGTAGGGGATAATTGCTTAAAATGTCGGTTGAATCCTGAATCAGGCCGATCGCTTGCAGAAGGGGCGAAAACAGGGCAATCAGGATAAAAATAATTGTCAATACCAACCCAACCCCTAGGAGCTTAGTGGTTAGGTTGGGTTTCAGAAAAGGATCGATCGGCAATTTAACAGGAGTCATCGACAAAATTTAGCCATTGCATAGAACGCTAATTGTACAAGAGCAGTGTTTTTTCAAACAGCCGGGGCCGAAACGACCATAAACCAGAGTAAGACTGCTAAAGCTAAAACAGTTAGTTTAATCAGGATATAAAGCAGTCCGTTGGGATAAAGGAGATCGTGAAACATATTACCTCCTTGGGAGAGTAGCGATTGTCCCTCTCTATCTTTGATCTTAAGTCTTTCTTTGTTCAGCTGACGCACAACTTAACAAAACGTGCGATTATAGGGAAAAAGATTTTTTTTACTAGCTATGGCACTACTGACCACAGGAAAACCATTTATTCGCGATCTGGAACAATACGGTGCTTTAGGTGTTTACGCACCCTTAGAAGGGGGTTACGAGGGACGCTATCAAAGACGTTTACGGGCCACTGGTTATAATGTCCTGCATATCACCGCTAGAGGTCTAGGCGATTTAAGTGCCTATCTTACCGGCATTCATGGAGTCCGTCCCCCCCATTTAGGTAAAAAAAATATTGGTCGGGAAGCAGCCGTGGGACCGGTTTATTTTATTCCTCCCATTGCTACCTATCAATTGGAAAATTTACCTCCCAAATCTAAAGGTTTAGTGATTTGGATTATTGAAAGTTTTGTTTTATCCTCGGAAGAAAAACAATACTTAATTAATCTTAGTCAACAGGAACCCCGGTTAAAATTTGTCCTCGAATTGGGTGGGGAAAGATATTTCCGTTGGCAACCTTTGAGCAAATCTTTAATCGCTGCCTAAATTTCCCAAATAACACGGTTATTGAAATATCTCCCCCTCAACCCCTCTCCCCGGAGAGGGAGACTTCAATTCTTGAGAGTTTGTTGTTCCTTTCTCACCCTTTGGTAGCTATTTATTTAAGTAGGGAGGCACAATTCTTTGTAGGATGGGTTAGCGCACTTCGTAACCCATGCGGGAGTTGGGTTTCATGCTTCAACCGTTCGGCTGAGCTCACGGCCGAAGCCCAACCTACGTTCATCTTATATTTAATTCCACCCACCCACTTAATTTTCTTAATTTCGCGAGTTGGCCTAGGTGAATTTGCAATAACATGGGATATCGTTGCCGCAAAAACCTAGGAGTTAGATCGTGACAGTGAGAGTTCGTATTGCCCCCAGTCCCACGGGAAATTTACACATTGGAACAGCGCGCACAGCCGTGTTTAACTGGCTTTTTGCCCATCATCACCGGGGCAAATTTATCTTGCGCGTGGAAGATACAGATTTAGAACGTTCTCGACCAGAATATACGGAAAATATTCAAGCGGGCCTACAATGGTTAGGACTGAATTGGGATGAAGGTCCTTTTTTTCAAACTCAACGCCTTAATTATTATCGTCAGGCCATTCAAACCCTGCTCGATCGAGGTTTAGCCTATCGTTGTTATTGTACCCCAGAAGAATTGGAAAAAATGCGGGAAGAACAAAAAGCCCGCAATCTTGCCCCCCGTTACGATAATCGTCATCGTTATCTCACCCCCGAACAACAAGCTCAATTCGAGCAAGGGGGGAGAAAAGCAGTAATTCGTTTTATTATTGACGATGATCGAGAAATTATTTGGCAGGATTTAATCCGGGAAAAAGTCATCTGGAAAGGTAGTGATTTAGGGGGGGATATGGTGATCGCTCGTACCTGCGAAAATGCCGAGGAAAACTTCGGTCAGCCTCTCTATAATTTAGCGGTAGTTGTTGATGATATCGATATGGCAATTACCCATGTTATTCGTGGGGAAGATCACATCGCTAATACGGCTAAACAAATTCTTTTATACGAAGCTTTGGGGGCAAAAGTGCCGGAGTTTGCTCACACTCCTTTGATCTTAAATCAGGAGGGTCGTAAGTTATCTAAACGGGATGGAGTCACTTCGATCGATGATTTCCGAAAACTGGGTTTTTTGCCGCAAGCTTTGGTTAATTACATGACTCTCCTCGGTTGGACTCCTCCCGATTCCACTGAAGAAATTTTTACCCTTGAAACGGCCGCTGAAGTGTTTAGTTTAGAACGGGTAAATAAAGCGGGGGCAAAATTTGACTGGACTAAATTGGATTGGATTAATAGTCAATATCTCCATCGTTTAACCGGTGAGGAATTAGTGCCTTTACTTCTCCCCTACTGGCAAGAAGCAGGGTATAATTTTGCTGCTGAAACCGATCGAGCTTGGTTGATCGGTTTGGCTACTCTCATCGGTCCGAGTTTAACTCGTTTAAGCGATGCTGTCGCCGAAAGTCGCTTACTTTTAACCCCTCTGGCTAATTATAATCAGGAGGCTTTGAGTCAATTACAATTAGAGGGGGTTAAGGATATTATCAAGGATATTCTCGCCGCTATTACTCCCGATTTGACTGGAGAAGTTGCTAAGGGAATTGTGGAGACAACAACTAAATCCCATCAGGTTAAAAAAGGTCTGGTGATGAAGTCTCTACGCGCCGCTTTGATGGGTGAGTTACACGGACCCGATTTAATGCATTCTTGGCTACTTCTCAATCAAAAAGGTTGGGATCTATCCCGTCTTCAGCAAGCAGTAAATAGTTAAATTGATTGGCTATCAGTTATCAGAAAATTTCTTGTATATTAGGGTTGACAAATGCCCTAAGATTGCTATATACTTTCTAGTATAATGGGAATCCGTGTCGCCCTGCATACCCTGCTCGTGATCGATTACTGAGGGGACGGGGGCGGATTTTTCGGATTTTTCCCCTAGCTGTCAGGGATGATCTAGAAACTTTCTTAATTTTTAGGCATTATCCGCAACTTTTACCTAAATATAGATTTGTTAATCTCCTAACAAAAAGCTATGGGTGAAAAAAAACGAATTGGACTTCTCACCAGTGGTGGCGACTGTGCGGGTTTAAATGCCGCCATTCGTGCCGTTGTCCACCATGCCACTGGCAATTATGGCTGGGAAGTGGTGGGTATTCGAGAAGCAACTAACGGATTAGTTAGCCGTCCCCCCAAAACCACGATCTTTGATATTGAAGGAGTTGATCGCCTGTTAGTGATGGGGGGAACAATTCTCGGTACTACCAATAAGGGTGATCCCTTCGCTTTCCCGATGCCCGATGGAACCCTGATCGATCGCTCTCAGGACATCATCGACGGCTATCATAGTCTAGGACTGGATGCCCTGATCGGCATTGGTGGCGATGGTAGTCTGGCGATTTTGCGCCGTATCGCCCAACAGGGGGGCATTAATCTGATTGGTATTCCCAAAACCATCGATAATGATGTGGGAGCTACAGAAGTCTCCATCGGCTTCGATACAGCTACTAATATCGCCACAGAAGCCCTCGATCGCCTCCATTTTACCGCCGCTAGTCATAACCGGGTGATGATTCTAGAAGTTATGGGTAGAGATGCCGGCCATATCGCCCTGGCTGCCGGTATTGCGGGGGGGGCCGATATCATTCTCATTCCCGAAATTCCCTACCGATTAGAGAAGGTCTGCGAGAAGATCCGACAGCGGCAGCGTATGGATAAACAGTTTTCTCTGATTATTGTCTCCGAGGCTGTGCGTACCGAAACCGGCGATCGCCTAGTGCAAAAGGAAGCCCTAGGGGAAGATCGTCTCGGGGGTATCGGTCGCTATTTAGCTGAAGAAGTTGCCAGGGAAACCGGGGCCGAAACGAGAGTGACTTTCCTGGGCCACATTCAACGGGGGGGCATTCCTTCTCCGATGGATCGCCTACTGGGGGCGGCTTTTGGCGTGGCGGCCGTGGATCTGATCGCCCGGGGAGAATTCGATCGCATGGTGGCCTGGCAAAATCGGCAAGTGGTCAGCGTTCCCATCGAGGAGGCGATTAAAACCTATCGCATCGTCGATCTCGAAGAAACTTTAGTCAAAACCGCCAGGGGTTTGGGTATTTGTCTAGGGGATTGAGATTAAATCTAGGGGAATCGGTGCGAGAATTAACCCTTAAGTAGGTAGGTGTTAAAAACGATCAGTTCCCCCCTTATCAAGGGGGGATCCCCCCTTAATCCCCCCTTATCAAGGGGGGCAGGGGGAATCGAACCTAAAATCTATCTTCAATTTAATTATAACCAGCTACTTAAGTATCGCCCTTTCCCCACTGATTAAAATTACAAGTCAAATAAAGATAAACTCTGATAATTATTTTTCGGCAATTTTCCCAGTAAACCTCAATGATTAATAGTTCGGTTAATGTAGCAGAAAGATTGTTAGAAATCAACGGTCTTGATCGAGAGTTATTTAATTATTTTCAAGACAGATTACTTGATTCTGAGCAGTTATCTCGTACCCTAGTGAGTTTTCAAGGTAATAAGAACCAACCGGTTTATCGCTGGTATAAATATAAAGAGGGTTTTTCCGTTGATCTGATAGTTTATCTTCTAGAAAAATATGGTATCAAACAAGGAAAAATACTAGACCCTTTTGCTGGCAGCGGAACAACTTTATTTGCGGCGGCGGCCAGGGGTTTATCAGCAGATGGAATAGAACTATTGCCGATTGGACAGGAATTAATTATTACTAGACAAATTTTAGAAAATGGCTTAAATAGTGATGATATCCATCGTCTAGAGTATTGGTCTAACCATAGCCTTTGGCAACAGGGAGATGACAGAGTTAAGTTATTAGAATTACCAATTACTCAAGGAGCATATCCCCAAGAAAATCAGGCTTGTATAGAAAGTTACTTAGGGTTGATTGCCCAAGAGAATGAGCGAGTGCAAGGGATCTTAAAGTTTGCCTTACTTTCTATTCTCGAATCAATTAGCTATACTAGAAAAGATGGTCAATACCTGCGTTGGGATTATCGTTCTGGGAGACAACAGGGCAAAAATATATTTGACAAAGGGGAAATTTTAGACTTTAAAATTGCCCTCCATAGCAAGTTACGAGAAATTCTCGCAGATTTAGAGCCTAGTCAGCAACAATTGGAACTTTTTTCTAGAGATTATCCTCGGGGAAAAATTCAACTATATCAAGGTTCTTGTCTTGAGATTTTGCCAGAGATTTCCTCAGAAAAATACGATTCTATTATTACTTCTCCTCCTTATTGTAATCGCTATGATTATACTCGTATCTACGCTTTGGAATTGGCTCTATTGGGAATAGATCAACTACAATTAAAACAATTACGTCAACAAATGCTTAGTTGCACTGTTGAAAATAAACCCAAAGAGTTACTAAAAATAAATGAACAATGGTCGCCAGTCATTGCCATAACTGATCGTCAAAAATTATTAGAAAGTGTCCTGGATTATTTAGAGGAATTAAAATCAAGCAAGGCCTTAAATAACCATGGTATTCCTCGGATGATCAGGGGGTATTTTCTGGAAATGTCTTGTCTAATTTATGAATGTTTTCGGGTTATGAAATCCTCTGGTATTTTCTGTATGATTAATGATAACGTTCGTTATGCGGGAGCTAGTATTTCTGTAGATTTAATTTTGTCAAAAATTGCTGAAGAAATTGGATTTAAAGTAGAAAATATTTTAGTAGTTCCCAATGGAAAAGGTAATAGTAGTCAGCAAATGGGATGTCATGGTAGAGAATCTTTAAGAAAATGTATTTATGTGTGGAGAAAACCTTAATGGAAAAACCCTATCTCTTGCATTTAAACCAAAGTTGTGATTTGGAGACTACCTATGAAGCTATCCGTTCAGGATTTATTGCTCTAGCCTTAGAAAAAAATCAGAGAGCTACTCCTTTAATTGCAGAAGCAAGAACCTTAAAAATTATTGCCCAAACTGTAAACAATCCTAGAGATTTGCTAAACATCCCAGATATTCAAGCGGCTTTATTAACTGCATCGGGAATTTCTGATAAAGCTAAAAATTATTTACATCCCCAAGACAAGGTAGAAGCAATTCAAGAATTAATTGTCAATTTTCTGGAACCTGCGGGGACTAATTTTGTCGAGGAGTTAGTCTATAGATTTCTATTGATTCGGGGTGACACTTTAGGAGGAATCATGAGAAACGCAGGTGGCTCCTTAGCTCAAAGTAAATTTACTCGTTCTCTATTAGCAACTTTAAGAGTAGCAGGAATTGCTTATGATTGGCTCAATTCTAGTAATAATCAATGGAGAGAAGCTGAAGAAATGACACCTAATCTAGAAATCTTGGTTAGAGGTGTTAGCTGGTTAAATAACAGCCAACCAAGAACAATAATTTATAATGTCAATGTTCCCATTGTTAATAACAACAATATTGATTTGTGCCTTTTAAAATGTGATTCGACGCAATTAGCTAATCAAAAAATCAAAAAACAAACCTTACAATCTCCTGATTTATACATTGCTTTGGGAGAATTAAAAGGTGGGATTGATCCCGCAGGAGCAGATGAACATTGGAAAACTGCTCGTACTGCTTTGCAGAGAATTGATGATGCTTTTAGAAAAATCTCTAAGCGTCCTTATACTTTTTTTATCGGCGCTGCTATTGAACCCAAAATGGCTAGGGAAATTTATCAGCAATTAGAGACGAAAAAACTCACCAATGCCGCTAACTTAACCAATGATAATCAACTGGTTTCAATTATGCGTTGGCTATGCCATCTTTAACCTTAATTAATATCTAGACAATTACAACTCAAACAAAGGCAAACTTTGATAATTATTTTTTGGCAATTTCGCCAGTAGGCCTAAATGTTCGTAGGCGGCTGCCGTCACTACGCGACCCCGGGGAGTACGATTGAGATAACCTATTTGTAATAAATAAGGCTCATACACTTCCTCGATCGTCTTGGCATCTTCTCCCGTTGCTGCCGCTACCGCTTCCAATCCCACGGGCCTACCTTGAAACTGTTCGATCATCGTTTTTAATACTAATCGATCGGTCCAATCTAAACCCATAGAATCCACATTTAATTCATTTAATCCCTGATCAGCTAACTGGGGAGTAATCTCCGTTTCTCCCTTCACCTGTACATAGTCGCGCACCCGTTTTAATAAACGATTGGCAATGCGTGGAGTTCCGCGACTGCGACGGGCAATTTCGATCGCACCCGCTTCGATAATGGGAATATTAAAAATAGTGGCACTTCTGAGAATAATTGCCGTCAATTCCTCGATTGTATAGAAACGCAGACGTTGAATCATGCCAAAACGATCGCGCAAAGGGGAAGTTAAAGAGCCAACTTTGGTAGTAGCACCGATTAAAGTAAAGGGAGGTAAAGAAATACTGCGAATTTTCGCCGCTTGACCCTTGCCAATCGTCACATCTAGCCGATAATCCTCCATCGCGGGGTATAATAACTCCTCCGTCACCCGATTCAGTCGATGAATTTCGTCGATAAAAAGAATATCCCGGGGTTTAAGATTGATCAGGATGCCAGTAATGTCCCGGGGACGCTCTAAAGCGGGGGCAGCAGTAATGCGGCAATTTACTCCCATCTCGGCCGCTAAAATTAAAGCCATGGTGGTTTTTCCTAACCCCGGCGGTCCGTAGAAGAGCAAATGATCGAGCGCTTCTTGTCTAGCTTTGGCCGCGGCGATGGTGACTTTTAGATTAGCCTTTAAGTCCTGTTGACCGATATAATCCTCTAGGGATTGCGGACGAATCTGCGCTGCTGCTTTTTCCGTTTCTTCTATAGTGGGATTGGGAGTGAGCAGATTTTCCTCGGCTGCCGGGGGGGAATTGTGCGATCGTTTGATGGCCATTGTTACAATCAAGAGTCTAGGATATGTTAGCGAAGCGGATTTTGCCTTGTTTGGATGTCAATAAAGGTCGGGTAGTTAAAGGGGTTAATTTTGTCAATCTTCAGGATGCTGGCGACCCCGTGGAGTTAGCTCGCTTGTATAATCAGGCAGGGGCCGATGAGTTGGTTTTTCTTGATATTACTGCTACCCATGAAGATCGCGACACAATTATTGATGTAGTCTATCGCACGGCGGAACAGGTTTTTATTCCTCTGACCGTGGGGGGTGGCATCCAATCCTTAGAAAATATTAAAAATTTGTTAAGAGCCGGGGCCGATAAAGTCAGCATTAACTCGGCTGCCGTGCGCGAGCCAGAATTGCTCGATCGAGCCAGCGATCGCTTTGGGAAACAGTGTATTGTGGTGGCGATCGATGCTAGACGACGTAAGGATGAGCATAACCCTGGTTGGGAGGTTTATGTTCGGGGTGGACGCGAAAATACGGGTATTGATGCTTTATTATGGGCCCAAGAAGTGGAAAAACGCGGGGCGGGTGAGTTGTTAGTTACCAGTATGGATGCCGACGGCACGCAAGCGGGTTACGATCTGGCATTGACAAAAGCGATCGCAGAAAGGGTGGAGATTCCTGTGATTGCCTCTGGAGGAGCGGGTAATTGTCAGCATATTTACGAAGCATTGACGGAAGGCCGGGCAGAAGCGGCTTTATTGGCTTCTTTGCTCCATTATGGTCAATTAACCATCGCTGAGGTCAAAAATTATCTGCAAAATCACCAAGTACCCGTGCGTTAGCCGGGGAAAATGAGAGCAAGATTTGCAGAACTTAATCTAGTGATTGAGTCGCTTTTTCGGGAAAAGGATTTTTTCAGGCTGCAAACCAAGAAGAGCAAAATTTAGACCTATTACTGAAAGCTAATGGCTGACGGCTGACAGCCGCAATCGAGCAACCGGCAAAAAATCCCTATTTTAAACTTCAGTCCGATTATCCCTCCAGAAAATTATGTATTAGAATGGAAGAAAGTTAACAAAATTTAAAATATGTTAGTTCCGATTCTCATCTTTGACCTCGGTCTTGTGGCTTGGTCATTGCATCTAATGCAGCAAGCGTTCGACAAGCAAGAGTTTTCCTTGATGCTGGCAGGAACCTTAGTGGCAGCAGCGGCAGTGGCTATGTTAGTAGTTTATTTCCTCATGGGTCACTGTTTAACCTATTTAACCCAAATTCCGGCTCCTGTCTAAATGGAGGCGATTGTTTTACCATTGTCAATTAGCGATCGCCTTGGCAGTGACAAATTTTTTTATCTCCACCCCTTGACAAAATGATTCTATTTAAGCTATATTCAAAAATGGTCTTCGCGGGGTTATAGCTCAGTTGGTAGAGCACCTCAATGGCATTGAGGGGGTCAGCGGTTCGAATCCGCTTAGCTCCATACAGTTAGGATAAGAGTTTCAGGGTTACTGGAACCAAAAAAGTGGCGAGGAGATGCTAGATTGAAAGAGGATTTCTAGTTAGAAAAGTCTCTTTTTACCTCGATACTCTCTCAGGACAAAATTAGTTATATGATAGAGCTTTTTAAGCAACTACCTCGTTGGTTGCGGCTAAGTCTAGTTTTTCCGCTCTTATTTCTCAATGGCTGGTTATTATTCCAATTATTTAGCGACCTAGAACCCTTAGTCAGTATTTTTGTCACTGCCAGTTTACTAGCTTTTGTCTTAGATGTTCCCATCAAACTGCTGCAAAGACGCGGGGTTAATCGCAGTGGTTCGATCGCTATTGTCTTTTTAATTGCCCTATTAATTTTGATTGTTTTAGGTTTAATTTTAATTCCCCAGATTGTCGAACAATTAAGCAGTTTAATCAATAGTTTGCCCCAGTGGATCGAGTCGGGAACCGAACAGATACAAAATTTAGAAAAGTGGGATAAAACTCAGAAATATGCGATTTATATCGAGCAATCGATCACCCAGTTATCGGAACGACTAACCAATGTTTTACAAACTCTTAGCACTCAATTACTGAGCTTTGTACTAGGAACTATCAACAGTATTTTAAACATTCTATTTGTTCTGGTTCTAACTGTCTTTCTGGTTCTCTATGGCGAACAAATTTGGGAGGGAATTTTCAGTTGGATTCCTGCTCCCTGGAATTTAAAATTAAGAACAATTATTCGTCAAACTTTTGAAACCTATTTTGCCGGTCAAACCATTTTAGCGGGAATTCTCAGCCTTGCTCAAATTTTTGTTTTTGTGATTCTCAAGGTCGATTATGCCCTATTATTCGGGGTGGCGATCGGTCTAACTACATTAATTCCTTTTGCCAGTGCCTTTACCATTATTGGCATTAGTACCCTACTGATGTTTCAAGATTTTTGGTTAGGTTTAAAAGTTTTGACCCTGACTATTATTGTCGGTCAAATTAATGATAATGTCATCGCCCCTCGGTTAATGGGAGGTATGATCGGACTTAACCCGGTCTGGATTATCCTATCTCTTTTTATCGGTGGCAAAGTGGCAGGAATTCTCGGTTTATTGATAGCAGTTCCCATCGCTAGTGTCCTGAAAAGTACCATCGATATCATCCGCTCGCAGCAACGGGAAAAAGAACCGGTAGTTATCCTAGAAGAAACGGTGAAAAATTCCTCGGAGGAGGGCAAATAATACTAAATCCTGTTTTTTCAGTGATCAGTAAACAGTAATGAGTGAATTGAAAACTCACATCTGCTAACTGATAACTGATAACTGATAACTGATAACTGTTATGAGCGGCTAATTTCTTCGAGAATAGCCATCGCTTCTGTCACCCTATCCCTAGGGATAAATAAATGATCGTGATAATAACCGGAAATGACATTGACGCTAATTGCTGCTGCGGACAGTTTCTTGCTAATCACCGCTAAAAATCCCACCGCTGCCAAACTAGAATGCACAGAAAGAGTAATTTGTCTATAAATATATTTGTACTGCAAACCTGTGCGATCGGCTTGCTGACGGGGAATAATCACCGTTATGCCTTCCTCTTCCTGAAATTGGCAGATAGGGGTTAATTGTAGCTGTTCTAGTTCTGTGGCTGTGAGGGAAGAGAAAACGAATTCTTCAGTATTTAGGATTGGTTTCAGGGATTGGAGCAGAATATCGAGATTAGTTTCGCCTTCCTTCGGTTTTTCTGGCGATTTTTTCGCCGCATCCATACACTGATTAGCAGCAGCGTCAGCCAAACTATTTTTAGCTCGTTCAATCCAGCGCCAGCTAATGCGATCGAATTGGGCAACTAATTGACAAGCACGCTGATAAAAGGGACGTAAACTATCGCTTTTTACCTTCCAGTCTCCCTTAACTTGATTGATGACTAATTGACTGTCTCCGCGAATTTCTAGGCTTTTTAAGCCTAATTCTTGGGCTTTTTCCAATCCAATAATCAATCCCGTGTATTCAGCTTCGTTATTAGTGGCTCTCTCCATATATCTAGTCGTAGTCAAGGAATTGCCCTCGGCTAAAACTATTACCGCTGCACCGGCTGCTCTCCCTGGATTGCCGCGAGAACCACCATCAAAATAGAGAATTGCTGAATTATCGGTTTTTTGAGCTTTTTTATCCATAATTTTCGTCAATAAATCTCGTTATCTCCATTTTTATCCCTTTGACAATTCTAGGCCGTAGCAATTCCTGTCGGCAAAGCGGACAAGCAAGATTTTAGCCGATCGCCGCTACCGGGTAACTTTTTTTCTTCGGGTTATTGATAATTATTTGCAGTTGTCGGTTATACTGAGAACATCAGCCCAGAGTTATATTGCTAATAGTTCTCAATTAAAAGCCCCATGAGTATAGACAAATGGCCATCGGAAGGTGAGAAAATCTTCAATCTTAGTGCTTGGGATCGCTGGCAGGTTTACCACAAGATGCAGGCCTTAGACATTGAAGGTAAATCCTCGCTCCATCAGCTTTTGCAGGTTCGCATTGATGCCTCCGCTCAACTTTTATAGCTGTGGACTGTCCTGCGGCAGCTAGAGGCTTCCCGAGGCTGTTTAATCGCTTGGCCAGAAACCTGTTGGCAAGCATAATCCTTAAGAAAAATTAGCAATCTAAGAGTAAAAAGTGAGAAAGTATGTCAAAATCTGTAACTGCCATGGTTCCCTTTCAAGTGGTCGGTCAATTCCTCGGTTTTGTCCTCAAAGACGGATATAAGGTAAAATACCTGAGAATCAGTGTTGATAAACGGGAATATTGGTTTAAGCCCGAAAAAACACTGCGAGACCACATACCTCTTAATATTGCTCTCCACTCATGGCTAAAAGTGACGGGAGAAAGTAGTCTTTGTTCAAAAAAGGGAAAATTAAAACTGAGGGTACTAGGGATTGAGCATTTATCCGGCGAAAAAACCCCAGAAGTCGCCCCAGCAAAAGCGAAAAAAGCCACCGTCTTAATCTGTCAGAAGTCTGATTGTTGGAAAAATGGCGGTGCGAGAGTTTGCCAAAGGTTGGAGAGTGGTTTAGAGGAAAAAGGACTGGGAGAAGCGGTGAATATTAAATTAACTGGCTGTTTAAAACAGTGCAAAAAAGGCCCGAATCTGGTGGTTATGCCCGATAAAAAGCATTATAATCAGGTAGCTCCCCAAGATGTCCCCTCCCTAATCGAGCGGCATTTTGCCACTTCTGAGCAAGGGAAGAGCCTATCAGTTTAACCTGGAATTTAATTGGCGATTGCTATTGACAAATGCTCTTTTTTGTGCATCAAAGGGACGAAGTGCCTGAAATTGTAATCAATTAGGGGATAGAAAAAGTCAATTCTTGCCACCGATAATTTATGACTGCTGCCACTGCAACCTTGTTAATTTCTTGTCCCGACCAGATTGGTCTGGTGGCGAAAATCGCTAATTTTATCTACGCTAATGGCGGCAATATTATCCACGCCGACCAACACACGGATTTTTCGGCGGGATTGTTTCTGATGCGGATAGAATGGCAATTAGAAGGGTTTAATTTACCCCGTGCGATGATCGAACCAGCTTTCGCCGCTATTGCTAAACCTTTGCAGGCTAGTTGGTCCTTACATTTTTCCGATACTGTCCCGCGTCTAGCTATTTGGGTGACAAAACAGGATCATTGTCTCCTCGATTTATTATGGCGACAACAGGCGGGAGAAATTAGGGCGGAAATTCCCTTAATTATTAGCAATCATCCAGAATTACACTCAGTTGCCAATCAATTCGGTATTGAGTTTTATCATATTCCCATCACCGCCGAAACCAAGATTGAACAGGAAGCCAGACAATTAGAGTTACTGCGGGAATACCGGATAGATTTAGGGATTTTAGCTAAATATATGCAGGTTCTCACCCCAGATTTTATTAACTTTTTTCCCAATATTATCAATATTCATCATTCTTTTTTACCAGCTTTTGCGGGAGCTAATCCCTATCAACGGGCCTACGATCGAGGGGTAAAAATTATTGGAGCCACCGCCCATTATATCACTGCCGATCTCGATCAGGGGCCAATTATCGAGCAGGATGTGGTCAGAGTTAGCCATCGCGATACCGTAGGAGATTTAATTCGTCAAGGTAAGGATTTAGAAAGGGTGGTGTTAGCGCGAGCGGTACGTTTACACTTGCAAAATCGCGTTTTGGTTTACGCTAATCGCACGGTAGTATTCGCTTAAGGTTGCTAGGGTAAGGTCATCTAAAATGGGATAAGATGTACTTGATAAAAAAGAGAGCATTGAAGGCTAAAAATTAGGAAGTATCGGCCCGATTGACTAAAATAGCAATAGACCAAATCAGAAGGAAAAAATTATCTATGGCAACCACATCCGAAGATGTATGGCGACTCTTAGCCGAATTAACTGCTGCTCAAAAAGAAACTGACCGACAACTCAAGGAAACTGACAAACAACTCAAGGAAGTTAGTCAACAACAGAAGGAAAACGCCCAACAACTCAAGGAAACTGACCGACAACTCAAGGAAGTTAGTCAACAACACAAGGAGACTGAACTACTATTGAAGGAAGTTAGTCAACAACAGAAGGAAAACGCCCAACAACAGAAGGAAACTGACGGGAGCATCTCACTTGTGCAATGAGTATTAATGCTTATAGCAGTCAAAAACTAGAAAATCTTGAACCTGATCACAAAGAGAAATGAGATTATAATAGTTATAACTTACGATTCAGAAT
>SFAQ01000026.1:0-7067 GCA_007096525.1 Microcystis wesenbergii Mw_QC_B_20070930_S4
TCTGTTTATTTCTCTTTGCTTCTCTGTGGAAGATTTCACGGATAGCAAAGCGCTTAGACAGACAATCATTGATACCATCAAGGGTGATAGGATTGCGATAGGGTTCCAATAAACAGGGAGTTTGGCATAATTTGCCTAATAATCCTAGCTGAGAGGGAATTTCAGAGGTATTAGGACTAAAATACACATCAATTTCTTTAATTTCTGAGGTGACTTCTTTACTGACAACTACTGTACCGTAGGGAGAAAGAAGGGTTTCTAGGAAGTCTTTGCTAAATTTATCCCAAATAAAGCGAGTCAAGGGTTAATTGCCTAAGTTGCTGATTTTCGCTATAGATTAATCATAAACGATTGAGTATGTTTATTGAGGGTCGTTAAGAATAGGGATAATTGACATTTATTAAGATTTTATCTCCGACTACTGATAATTAACCTTAAAATAGAAAAGAACTTTCTAAAATCTGCTTAGATAAAGATAAATATTGACATTTGCTGTTAAATTAGTCAGCTTATCGCCCCAAATTTGCTAACAATGTACTCCACTAATCAAAACCCAGAAAATCAATCCCGTGACCTGATTGACGAACAATTACGTCAAGCGGGGTGGTCCATCCAAGATAAAAAAGACATCAACTTGAATGCTAGTTTAGGGGTGGCTATCAGGGAATATCCAACCGATAGCGGATTCGCTGATTACGTCCTGTTTGTGGATAGAGAACCCGTCGGTATTATTGCGGCCAAACGAGAGGAAAAAGGCTTCTGTTTAACGGTGGCGGAGGAACAATCAAACAAATACGCTAATAGTAAGCTGAAATATAGCAATAACTGGCCCCTTAACTTTGTTTACGAAAGCACAGGCAAGCTGACGCGCTTTACCAATCGCCGCGACCCGAAACCTCGTTCCCGTCTTGTTTTTTCCTTTCACCGACCGGAAACCCTGCAAGAATGGCGAGATAAACCCAAAAGCTTGCGGGATAAACTGCAAGATATTCCCCCCCCTTGACCCGAATGGACTCAGAGAATGTCAAATTAAAGCTATTACCAACTTAGAAGCCTCCTTTAAGCGAAATTTTCCCCGGGCCTTGCTGCAGATGGCCACGGGAAGCGGCAAAACCTTCACCGCTATTACCGCTATTTATCGTCTCCTAAAGTTTGCCGATGCCAAACGGGTGTTATTTCTAGTCGATACCAAAAACTTAGGAGAACAAGCTGAACAGGAGTTTATGAGTTTTGTTCCCAATGATGATAACCGAAAATTCACCGAACTTTACAACGTTCAGCGATTATCCTCCAGTTATCTGGCCAAAGATGCTCAGGTCTGCATCTCAACCATTCCAAGACTCTATTCTATCCTTAAAGGGGAAAGTCTCGATGAGGCCGCCGAACAAACCAACCCGAATGAATTAGTACAAGGGAAACAACCGGTCCCCGTGGTCTATAATCCGAAAGTTCCTCTTGAATTCTTCGATTTTATCGTCATCGATGAGTGTCATCGCTCGATTTACAACGTTTGGCAACAGGTTTTATCATATTTCGACGCTTTTCTCATTGGTTTAACTGCCACTCCCGACGTGCGGACATTTGCCTTTTTCCATGAAAATGTGGTTAGTGAATACAGCTACACACAAGCGGTAATGGACGGCGTGAACGTGGTTTATCAAGTCTATATTACGGAGATAACCAAGAATGGCGGGCGTATTCTCAGGGAATACATCGAAAAAAGGGAAAAATTAACCCGTGAAAAACGCTGGGTACAACCGGATGAGGATATTGTCTATACCGGCAAGCAACTTGACCGAGATGTGGTCAATCCCAGCCAAATACGCCAAATTATCCGCACCTTTCGCGATAAACTGCCAGAATTATTTCCCCATCGCCAAGAAGTCCCGAAAACCCTGATTTTTGCCAAGGATGACAGCCATGCTGACGATATTATTCAGATAGTCCGGGAAGAATTTAGCGAAGGGAACGATTTTTGCAAGAAAGTTACCTATAAATCGCCAGAAGACCCGAAATCTGTGCTTTCTCAGTTCAGAAATTATTTTAATCCCCGTATCACCGTCACAGTCGATATGATTGCCACGGGAACCGATATTAAACCCCTTGAGTGTTTAATTTTTATGCGGGATGTCAAATCTCGAAACTACTACGAACAGATGAAAGGACGAGGTACACGCACCCTTGACCATGATAGTCTCAAAAAAGTCTCTCAATCCGCCCTTTCTGCCAAAACTCACTTTATTATCATCGATGCTGTCGGTGTGGAACAATCAGCTAAAACCGATAGCCGGCCCCTGGAAAGAAAATCCAGTGTCCCTTTTAAAGACCTGATGAGGGACATTATCAGGGGAACAGACGATAGCGATGCCTATATCTCCCTAGCCTGTCGTTTTGCGCGATTAGAACGGCAAATCACGCCAAAAGAAGCCGAAAAGATAAAAGAAATCACCAGAGGGGCAACTTTGGGAGATATGGCCAAAGCCCTGCTTAATGCCACAGACCCCGATAATATTGAGGATAGGGCTAAAGAAACCTATCAAACCACAAATCCGACCCCAGAACAGTTAAAAGCGGCGGAAAAAGCCCTTACTCGTGCAGCCGCCGGCTATTTGACTGAGGAATTGAGTCATTACCTTGAGAATGTGCGGAAAGTACACGAACAGTACATAGATACTCAGAATCTGGATAGGGTGACATTTTCAGGATGGAGTGAAGCGCAACGGATAGACAATCAAGCCCTAATAAATGACTTTACAGCCTTTATTGAGGCAAATAAGGACGAAATCACCGCCCTGCGTATCCTCTATAACCTGCCCTATCAACAGCGTCCCGTCACCTATAAAATGGTCAAGGAAGTCTTAGATATTCTCAAAAAAGACCGCCCCAACCTAGCGCCGGTGAGGGTATGGGCAGCCTATCAACAGATAGAAGCGGTGCCAAGCAATCCCACCAGTGAGTTAACGGCGTTAATTGCCCTAATCCGGCGTGTTATTGGCTTAGATGAGGTTTTAACCCCCCATGAAAAACGCATCGATAAAGCTTTTCAAACTTGGGTTTTTCAAAAACAGGCGGGCGCATCAGTAAAATTCAATCAAGAACAGATGCAATGGCTACGGGCAATCAAGGAACATATTATCAGTTCTTTTGCCTTAGAGCGAGAGGATTTGGACTATACCCCTTTTGATAGTATGGGGGGAATCGGTAAACTCCATCAGCTTTTTGGCGATGAGATGGAGGCTATTATCGAGGAATTAAACACCGCTTTAGTGGCATAAAATACGAAATCAAAAGGACTCTTAAATCATGAAACATAAAATCGTTCTCTATCAATCAGAAGAAGGCTACAGCGTCTCTTGTCCGGGGTTGCCCGGTTGTTGGTACCAGGGAGAGACAGAGGAAGAAGGGTTAAGCAACATTCAAGACGCAATTACCGAATATTTGTCAGTTATTGAGGAATTATTCCCTACAAATTAAGGAGTAAATATGACCTTACAAGATGTGATGGAATTAGCCAACTTAAATTATTCAGATTTACCCCCGGGGTGGACTAAATCAGCTATTGAAGAATTGATCGGTCATGATGGTATATTCTGTGATGGTGATTGGGTAGAGTCAAAAGATCAGGATCCTAATGGTGAAGTAAGGTTAATTCAGCTTGCTGACATTGGAGATGGATTTTTTAAGGATCAATCAGATAGGTTTTTAACTTTTAAAAAATCTATTGAATTGAATTGTACTTATCTACAAAAAGGAGATATTTTAGTAGCAAGACTTCCTGATCCTTTGGGACGTGCTTGTATTTTCCCTTTAAGTGTAATCAAAAAATTTGTTACAGTTGTAGATGTTTGTATTATTAGGAATAATAGCAACTTAATTAATTCACAATACTTGCTATATTTGATAAATTCTCCTCAAACTAGATTAGAGGTCGATAAATATAAAAGTGGTTCTACCAGAAAAAGAATTTCAAGGAAAAACTTTGCTAAAATTCAATTTCCAATTGCTCCCCTACCCGAACAACATCGCATTGTCGAGAAAATTGAAGAATTATTCTCGGAATTAGATGACGGGGTTGCATCCCTTAAAAAAGCCCTAGAACAACTAAAAACCTACCGTCAAGCAGTGTTAAAATGGGCATTTGAGGGCAAATTAACTGAAAAATGGCGCAACGCACATCAAGACAGTCTAGAGGATGCCGATACCCTATTAGAACAGATTAAAGCTGAAAGAAAACGCCATTATCAGCAACAATTAGAAGACTGGAAACAAGCGCTTAAAGAATGGGAAAATAACGGCAAGGAAACCAAAAAAACCATCAAACCCCAACAGCCAAAAGATTTACCTCCCCTAACCAAAGAAGAATTAAGCACTTTACCCAGTTTACCTGATGGTTGGGTGTGGGTGAAAGTTGATTATCTTCTATCTCTTGATAAAAAAGGAATGACAACGGGACCTTTTGTAACTTTATTAAAAAAATCAGAACATCAAATATCAGGTATTCCCGTTTTGGGAATTGAAAATATTGGTAATGGAGTATTTCTACCAAAAAACAAAATTTTTATCACAGAAAAGAAAGCAAGAGAACTGTCATCTTTTGAAGTTTCAGGAGGTGATATTATCATTTACCGTTCCGGAACAGTGGGAGAAATTTGTTTAGTCCCTGATGATTTTGGCTATTCTTTAATTTCAACTAATCTTATTAGAATTTCCTTGAATAAAAACATAATAAGTCCTAAGTTTTTTGTATTTTTATTTTTAGGAGGTGGAAGTGTACGAGAGCAAGTAAAAGAGTTATGTAAAGGTTCTACCAGAGATTTTTTAAATCAAACCATTTTACAAACTATCATATTTCCATTTCCTTCCCTCCAAGAACAAACGCAAATCGTGCAAGAAATCGAATCAAGATTATCAATATGTGACCAATTAGAAGCCACTCTCACCGAGAACTTAAACAAAGCAGAGGCATTGCGCCAAAGCATCTTAAAACGTGCCTTTGAGGGGAAACTCGTACTATGATTAGGAATGATTAAATGAGAACTATGATTGAGGGATTGATAGGGTGATAAATTGGTCAAAAAATCTGATACTTGTAGTAAAATCTAATCATAGCCAATCAGAAAATCACACAAATCACAGTACGGATTGATAGGGTGATAAAGTGTAAAAAAATCTGATACTTGTAGTAAAATCTAATCATAGCCAATCCAATCAAAAAATCACACAAATCACAGTACGGATTGATAGGGTGATAAATTGGTCAAAAAATCTGATACTTGTAGTAAAATCTAATCATAGCCAATCAGAAAATCACACAAATCACAGTACGGATTGATAGGGTGATAAAGTGGTGAAAAATCTGATCTTGTAGTAAAATCTAATCATAGCCAATCAGAAAATCACACAAATCACAGTACGGATTGATAGGGTGATAAAGTGTAAAAAAATCTGATACTTGTAGTAAAATCTAATCATAGCCAATCATGAGTTACTTTTGATGAAGTTTTCCCGTTTTGTTTCCACAATAAATGCCCTCGGTTTCTCTTGACATATTTTCTAAATGTAAAACAATTCCTATATCGGTAATAATTTGATAATTGGTAACGACAACTCCTTCTAGGTGAAGTAGCTCGGTCATTAACTTTAATTGTGGATTTGATGGCCTAAGTATAACTTGTGTCTAAAATTGCTGGTCTTGGCTGTCTATATTTTAACCAATAAATTGCTGTATTGCAAGTATAGAGAGCTTTTAAAGATAAATTATTGTTTTTATTGGTCAGCAATAATTGTCTGTTTTTTCTTTGATTTTACACGACAAGTTCGGAAGAACCATTTAAAATTTATTCTCAACTAACCAAGAAAGTGGAACGAACCACAAAGACACAAAGGACACAAAGATTGATCGCTCCCATGTAAGTTAAACTTATCACACAAAGAATAAGAGAGCCGAAAGCGCATCCCATTGAAGCAGGAAGCTCTCAACTGGGGAACAGCTTATACCAAATCCGTTTTTAATAGTGTGATTAACTCTCAAGTTATGAATTGTTTCTCCCTGCTCCGTTGCTCCCCTCTCCCCACACCCCACACCCTACACCCCACTCTCCTATAGCTTTCAAACAGAATTTAGTATTATCTGTGGATTCCACTTTTTTCCACTTCTGTCACCCTGAATTATGGGACTGACATCACCCCAAACCCTCTCGTATTCTAAGGTTATCGACAGGAAAGAGAGGTAACAACCATGTTAGCCGGCCACCAAAATCCAACTTTTGTCCGTAACTACTTAATCGCAGTTATCTCCGTGGTGATGATGGGTGTGGGAGTTGCCGATCTCGTCAATAATCCCTCCCGAATCGCTCAACAAAACCGTCTTGATGGTTATGGTCGCTATGTTAGTGCTGGTTTGGTTAGCGGTGCTGTCAATAATATGCGTTAATTTGCCTCTGATTCTAAATCCCGTTTAAAAGGTATGGGGGAGTGGGTAGTTTTTTCAGTGATCAGTAAACAGTGATCAGTAGTGCGAAACGTTTAGGCATGAAATAAGGAGCCAAATGCCCGAAATAACCGCCTAGTAAGGTCTTCAGTCCCTTGACTGAATCTAAGAGGTCAACGTCTCGACTTCGCTCGACGTTGACCCTGAGCGAAGTCGAAGGGTCAACGTCGAGCGAAGTCGAAGGGTCAACCTTGACCCACCTTATAACTGTTTATATGTCCCAAGGTTTCTGTATCATTCTGATACTACAAGGGGACTCAAGGTCAATACACTTGTAATAACTCTTTACAAGTTGAGAGTAACGGCGATAGCCACCCCCAGTTTCAGAAGTCACAACTCTGGGATTGAAGCAGGGAACGGAAGGCACAAGGGCGTAACCTAACGCCAAGAATGTTACCACTGCCAACCATCCATGATTAGGCGTGAGCCGAATGTCCCACCTGAACCATCGTCAACTGTTATAGCAAAGAGCGGGATAGTTAGGACATAATAGAGAAAAAGAAATGAGGAGAAGCTTTCATGGCAGCACCCTATAGTGATGATTTAAGACAGAAAGCAGTGAGTGCCGTAGAGCGAG
>SFAQ01000027.1:0-47300 GCA_007096525.1 Microcystis wesenbergii Mw_QC_B_20070930_S4
GGGGTGGGGTGGGTTCCCAGAAGTCCTCGAAATCTTCTTCTATCAGTGCCGGAGAGGTGGCAGTTTCGTCGCTTTTGGCAATCGTCATTTTTTCGGCCTCTCTAGGTGGGAGTATCCATGTTTTTGACTCTCGATCGATTCTATGATAACTTCATTGCCCATTTGATCATCTTTGCTCAAAAATATTGATCAATAAGCAAAAATTTTTTAACTCGCTGCGGTCTTATTAGCAGCGTTTGCGCCGAAGTGCCGGGGCTTGAGATAATCAGATAGCTATTATCTCAAAAACTATCACCATGACGATCGATCCGCAACAACTCATCGAACTAGCTCTTAAATCGGGAGCGGTGGCAGCCGAAGTTTATCAATCTTCCTCCCTTTCCCATCCCGTTTTTTTTGAGGCTAATCGTCTCAAGCAGCTAGAAAGTTCCGAATCCGTGGGAACTGCCTTAAGATTATGGCGCGAGGGTTGTCCAGGGTTAGCGGTGGGTTATGGTGATGTGGAACCTGAGATTTTAGTAGAAACGGCGTTAAATTTATCCTATCTCAATGCTCCGGAAGAAATCGAATTTTCGTCACCACGACAGGCAATTTATGACCCGATTGGGCAAGATGTGCCAGTAGCATCTTTAATCGAGATGGGTAATCAAATGATTGGCCAAATTCGCCAAGTTTATCCTGAGGTTATTTGTAGTGGTGAATGGGAATGTGAACAGGAAATCACCCGTTTAGTTAATTCCCAGGGTTTATATTGTCAATATACCGATACAGCTTTGAGTTATTATGTGGGGATTGAATGGGTGCGGGGGGAGGATTTTCTCGCGGTTTATGATGGGGAATATACTCGCAGTACACCTCATCCCGATACGATAATTAAACAGTTATTGCAGCGACTAGAATGGGCAGCCAATAATGTGGATAGTCCCACGGGAAAATTACCAATTTTATTGACGGCTAATGCAGTTACCCTGTTATGGGGTACGGTGGCAATGGCTTTAAATGGTAAACAGATCTTAGAAAAGTCCTCGCCCTGGAGTGATAAAATCGGTCAATTGGTGATGTCAGAAAAGTTGACTTTATCCCAACAACCCCAGCGAGAACCCTATAGTTGTCCCTTTGATGATGAGGGAACTCCCACCAAATTTTTATCTTTAATTGAGGGAGGTAGAGTTAAGGAATTCTATAGCGATCTTACCACGGCCAGATTATTAAAAACTCCTCCGACGGGAAACGGTTTTCGTCCCGGTTTAGGGGTTTATCCGCTGCCAGATTTGGTTAATTTAATCGTTGCACCGGGAGAGGGAACTTTAGAGGATTTAATCTCGCAAATAGATGAGGGCCTAGTTATCGACCAAATTTTAGGTCATGGGGCCGATATTTCCGGCGATTTTTCTGTCAATATCGATCTGGGTTATCGCATAGAAAAGGGCAAAATCACCGGGCGAGTTAAAGATACAATGGTGACGGGAAATGTTTATACAGCTTTGCAGAATTTAATCGCTTTGGGAGCCGATAATCAATGGAATGGCTCCTGTTATACTCCCTCGCTAATCGTTGATAGTTTATCGGTGGTGGGGTAAAAATGTTATCAGTTAAGTAAGTGGTTATAATTAAATTGAAGATAGATTTTATCTTTGATCCCCCCTGCCCCCCTTGATAAGGGGGGTTGATTCATAGTAGGGTTGATTCATGAATCAACCCTACCTTGATAAGGCGGGTGTCTGATAATTTTTAACGACTACCTAATTATCAGTTTACTTTTCACTGTTCACTGAAATTAACTCAGCCTACTTTTTGGGGTTAATTTTTTGGGGCTTTATTTGACCTGAAAAGAGGGGGGTCGCAGGCAGGCACGGATTCCCATTATATAAGAAATTATCTGTCAAGTCGTGGGGTTTTGTCAAGCTTTTTTGGAAAAAAAATTTAACCGACACTCAAGGGGAGAAAATTGTCGGCAGAGATATTATTTAATCTCCCCTGTGAATCGGTATTTTTTAGCTTGGGATTAACGCTTTAGTTGCCGAGGCACCAAGGCGATTTAATTGCCGATTAATTTGCCATCCGAGGAGGGTTAAACCCAACCACTGACTGAAGATTGCCAAAGCGAAAGAGGGAAGTGTAGCGTATTGAGTAGCGGCAATGGGAAGAAAAGTAAAAAACCATAACAGCGGAGATTGACTGGGATTAACTCCCAAGACAGCGAAACAGAGGAAGGGGAAAATAATCAAAATGCCGATGCTAGTGGCTGCCAGCAAAGCGCGTTTATTTGTGCTGGCTAACATCAATAATTGGGCGATAGCGGCATAGACTAAAATCATGTTCATTGCCAAGATAAACCCGGCTGCAGTGGCTAGTTTATATTGATGGAGAGGGGCGATAAAAATAGCGGGAAGGATAAATAAAATAGCAATAGCGACGTTAACAGCCATGGCTAGGGTAGAAGGGCTTTTTTCGCCAAAGATTAAAGCTTTCCCCAGACTAATGCCCTTTTTTCCTTGTAGATGACGATAGCGCGCCCAATCTTGGAGAGTTTGACGAGGGGGAGTGATGGCAAAAAGGATTAACAAGCCAAAAATCGCCACAAAAACGCTAAGAATCGCAAAATTATCGAAAAGATAGCTCGGTTCCAGAGTTTGGAAGACAAAACCCAGGCTAATAGCGCTAAAACAACCCATCATCCAGTAACTTTGGGGTTTACTAACAAGAGTAGCGAGGGGATTATGGAAGCGACGCTGGATAATTCTGGTTAACCCGTAGGTGCAGAGGGCAAAATTGAGCAAAATTAAACTAATACCCATTATAACCGATTGCCAGAGAGATTGACCGTACCAACGCAGATCAAAGATTTGTGAGATTCCTAGATAGCGTACCGCATCAGGGGGGAGAAAGGTAGATTTAACTAGATAGGGAAGGACAAAACTAGGATTAAAGAGAATTAACCAATCAAAGGGGGTACGGGAACCACCGCTCTCTAAAGTAACAATACTGCTATAAAACACAAAGAATAAGACTGTAGCGCTGCCTAACCAGGGTTGAAATCCCCCTAACCATGGCGTGGCTAAAGCGAAACTAAGGGCAGCATGATAGAAAAAGGCACAACTAGCGATTAGAACCCCGTAGAAGGCTAAAATTAGGGATAAGGGAATACCTGCTAATAAACCCGCTCCCAAGTGAAAGGGTAAAGCGAGAAGACAGACGAGATAGAGGAGAATGGGAACCCCGAAAATTTTGCCGATAAAAATCGTTTTGGCGGGTTGGGGACTCAGACGGATAAAATTAAGTGTACCCCGGCGTTCTTCCCCGGAAAGATCGGCGATTAATTGATAGGTTCCCACCACTAAAAGAGCGAAAATGCCGGTAATGCTCAGAAAAGTGAAGATATCCGACCACCATAACTGGGAGATAATCATCCATTGACCATTTAGGTCTTGGATACAGTTACTAGTCTCACCATAGGAGTCATTGGGGACATTAACGGTACAGTAACGATTATATCCCCCCCCTACCGGTAAGAGATTTTGATAGTACAAATAAACTAAAAATTGACCAACGAGGGAGATAACCGAGGCGATCGAGATATTTTTCGGGGTTAATCTTCCTTGCCATTCTCGCATAATTTGCGGGTTGGTTTCCGTAAGGCGATCGATTATTGTCACTATCATATTTTTGTCCTCTCTACAGCCGTCAACAGGAGCTAATCCTAGATTAACCCGGCAACTTGTCGATCGGTTCAGGGATGAAGAAATCCTAACAATGGATTTTAGGTTCGATCCCCCCTGCCCCCCTTGATAAGGGGGGTGCCGATCCCCCCTGCCCCCCTTGATAAGGGGGGTGCCTGATAATTTTTAACGCCTACCTACTTAAAATCTGAGTTCGGGAATCAAAAGGGGAAAAGTGCCAGACCCGGGAGCTTCTGTTTTACACTAGAATTTGGCCGCCTGAATCTAGATCTATGCCCACTCTGACCCTCAATTTCCCCCTAACTGCCGTTGTCGGCCAAGAAGCGATTAAATTAGCCCTACTCTTAGCCGCCGTGGATCCCGCTCTAGGGGGTGTGGTAATTGCCGGTCGTCGGGGAACCGCCAAATCAGTCATGGCGCGAGCGATACATTGCCTACTGCCACCGATCGAAATTATTGCGGGTAATGTCTTTAATTGTGATCCCAATAATCCCGACGAATGGGACGATCGCACTAAAGAAGAATATAGCAGTGGAGAGGTCCCCACGGAAGTTATCCGGGCCCCTTTTGTGCAGATTCCCCTAGGAGTGACCGAGGATCGTTTATTGGGTTCCGTCGATGTGGAAGAATCGGTGAAACAGGGGGAACCAGTCTTTCAACCCGGTTTATTAGCCAGCGCCCATCGGGGAATTCTCTACGTCGATGAAATTAATCTACTCGATGACCAAATTGCTAACCAATTACTCACAGTTTTAAGCGAAGGACGTAACCAAATTGAACGGGAAGGCATCAGTTTTCAACATCCCTGTAAACCAATCCTGATCGCTACTTATAACCCAGAAGAAGGGGATTTACGAACCCATTTATTAGATAGAATTGCCATTGCTCTTTCCGCCGATGGTGTCCTTAGTTTAGACCAACGAGTAACCGCCGTCAATCAGGCGATCGAGTATGCTGTTTCTCCCAGCGCTTTTATCGCCCAATATGCCCAAGAAATCGACGATCTAAAAACCGAAATTATCCTAGCGAGGGAATGGTTAAAAGAGGTAAAAATTAAACCCGAACAAATTAGTTATCTAGTGGAGGAAGCGGTGCGCGGTAAGGTGGAAGGTCATCGCGCCGAGATTTTTGCCGTGAGAGTAGCCAAGGCGGCCGCTGCTTTAGAAGGTCGGGATTTAGTCAGTGCCGATGACTTAAAAAGAGCCGTCGAATTAGTTATTGTACCTCGATCGCTGATTACGCCACCACCTCCCGAACAGGAACAACAACAACCACCGCCACCACCGCCACCACCGGAACCACCCCAAGACGAAAACCAGCAGGAACAGGAAGAAAAAGAGGAGGAGAAAGAGGAAGAAAAAGAGCCGGAACAGCCCGATAATCTGCCGGAAGAATTTGTTTTCGACCCGGAAGGGGTTTTACTGGATCCCAGTGTGCTGTATTTTGCCCAGATGGCCCAGCGTCAGGGGAAATCGGGGGCGCGTAACCTGATTTTCTCGGAAGATAGAGGACGTTATATTAAGCCGATGTTACCCCGGGGCAAGGTGAAAAGAGTCGCCGTCGATGCCACTCTCCGGGCGGCCGCGCCCTATCAAAAAGCCCGTCGCTTAAGGAATCCCGAACGTCATGTGATTATAGAAGAAGGGGATCTGCGCTCAAAACGGTTGGCCCGCAAGGCCGGTTCTTTAATTGTCTTTGTCGTTGATGCCTCCGGTTCCATGGCGCTGAATCGGATGCAGTCGGCTAAAGGTGCGGTTATGCGTCTGTTAACGGAAGCTTACGAAAATCGCGACCAGATTGCCCTGATTCCTTTCCGGGGTGAGCGAGCAGATGTACTATTGCCACCGACCAAATCGATTACCCTAGCGAAAAAACGTCTAGAAACCCTGCCCTGTGGCGGCGGTTCCCCCTTAGCCCACGGTTTAACCCAAGCGGTTCATGTGGGGATGAATGCCCGTTTATCGGGGGATATCGGTCAAGTGGTGGTTGTGGCGATTACCGACGGTAGAAGTAATATTCCTTTGGCGAAATCTCTAGGCGAACCGATTCCAGAGGGTGAAAAACCCGATATTAAGGCAGAACTGCTCGATATTGCCGCTAAAATTCGCTCTTTAGGCATTAAACTGCTGGTTATCGATACGGAGAAAAAATTCGTCTCCACTGGTTTTGCCAAAGAATTAGCCCTAAAAGCTGGGGGTAAATATTATCATCTACCCCGGGCCACGGAACAAGCGATCGCATCTATGGCGCGAGGGGCAATTGCGGGACTGTAGCTGGGGTTTGCGGCAAAAAGTTTTTCCTGGGGGCAGGGTGTGGCAGAATCTAGAAAAACTTAACAATAATCAGCAATAAGGGAGGGATATACTACAAACAAACATGAGCAAGTTTTAATTAAGAGAACTATGAGCTTTCGATTTGGCAAAATCTTGATAGCAGGGGTATTAGCGGTACTTTTGCTAGTAACTTCCTGTGCTAAAGCTCCCTCACAATTTGACCAGGCGCAAAAAGAAAGTACCGCTCGCGGGGCGGCGGCAGTGGTGAAAGAATCCACCTCTGGCGGCAGTTTTAATCAGTTTTTCCCACCTTCTGGGGGAGGATACGAGCGCGTCTATACCCAGGAGAAAAAAGGCTTTGCTGAGGCAAAACTGAAGCAAGATGGCAAAGTTCTGGCTATGTTAGCCATATCTGACATCAGCAATAATCCCGCCGCGGCTAATAAATTCCAAGACAGTCAAACCACAATCAAAGGTTTTCCCTCTGTGGAACAGGGTGCAACCGCCAGCGCCGTTTTAGTCAATAATCGCTATCAAGTCAAGGTTTTATCGCGGGATGCCGATTTTTCCGCCAGCGATCGCCAAGCTTGGTTAGCTAAGTTCGATTTAGATGGTCTAGCAAAGTTAAAGTAAGGAGACATCCGTGAGTAAGCCAATTTTTGAACTGGTGGACGAATTACCGACGAATAATCTCACCGTCAAAGTTCTCAAAACCCTTGATTATGTCGTGCCGGGGCAGTGGGATAACCTAGTCGGGTTTAAAAATACGATTATCACAGTCACCGGCGAAACCGACGAAAGTATGATTCAACAGATTGGCGATCGAGCCGTTTGGTTGTTTAATGATAAATCCCAGGGCTATCAACGGGCGCTCTGGCTCTACCAAACCATCGACAGCGCCGATAATGCCCTAGCCGCCGCCTCTCTTGCTAATGCCGTCGGTGGTAAAATTCCCCTCATGGGCGGTTTAATCGAAAAATTAACCCCTGCCCCCGAAAAAGCGCAAACCATCGATCTAACCTTGAAATTAGTGACAGAATTAATCGCTTTTTGTCAAATTAATGGCATTCCGGGGGATAGTATCGATGATTTCGTCACTTCTCTGGCAGATTATAGCGGCGAATCCCTGATGCGGATGGCGGCGTTAGTTTGTTTGGATGGTTTAATTCCCCTGGGGGGCAGTTTTATCCGGAAAGTGGAATCGAGCCTCAGCATTCTCAGCCCGGAAGAATTAGAATCTAACTCCACTTTCGGCAGTATTAAAGAATTGATTCCGGGGGGAAATACTGCCAGAAAATTAGACTTTATCGGTCAAAGTTTCGACTCCACTAAAGGTTGGATGAGTGGTTTTGTCAGCGAGCGCAATTTGAGCCAGCAGGGATTATTAAGCAAAATTCAGGGATTTATCGACTTTTCCGCCGATAAATTGGTATATGTTGGAGCATTCCTCGATATGACCACCAATTACTACGAACATACCGGTATTCAAACCCTTGCCCGTCGTTTAATCGAAAGAGCCGTGGCGGAAATTTAAGTGGCATTGAGGGCAGGGATGGACAGACCGATACTAAATCCGCTTTTAATAGTATGATTAACCGCCAATCCCACTTTAAAAACCCACTGCCCACTTCCCACTCTGCTATACCTTTTCAAGAGGATTTAGTGTAGTACCATTTTTCTAAAGTAATGGCAGAGATGGTTAATTACCCTCACCCCCCACCCCCCCGACATCGGGGGGGGGTGGGAGAGGGAAATAAGATGCCTGCCACGAATAAAGAAAAATGGTATTGTAAAGTTTCAATACAAATATAGTCATATGATATACCCTCCTTAGCCCCTCAAGGTCATGAATCAGTCACAACTTATCCATGCCGCTAAACAGCAAGATGCAGCCGCTATTATTGCCCTACTTAACCGAAGTCTCTTAACCAGAAAAATAGAGGTGATTGCAGCCACCTCGCAAGAAAATGTCCTGACTCTAAAAGTTCAATCCAAAAGGATACCCAATCAACACAAGTTATTACCTTTTTTGTCAGCAGAAATCAAAAGCTTGGGCATCGATGGATTAGAACAAGTGATCGTTTACGGTATGACCGAGGAATCCGATATCCCCGCTTGGCAAGAATCGATAACCCTAAGTCAAGATGATTTAATCGTCAATCATGTCACCAAATTAGACTCTTTGCCGACAATAACCGCAGAAATTGCCGAAAATAACCCGGAAGATGTCCCAGAAGCGTTGGAAGACTCTGAAACAACTGAAGAAAAAGCCCTAGAGAAACGGGAGGAGTTCACTGAAGCGGCTGAGAATATTGTGGCGACTGGTGAGGGATTTTCCCTATCTCATCGGAGACAATCCTCTTTTCCCCTCAGTATAATTTTGCCTTACCTAGGGATTGGTTTTGGTGCTGGAATTATTATAGGTGCTTACTTCGGCTATCAAAAAGCAGTGAGTGAAATGCCCGCACAACCCGGAGCGATCGAACAACCCCGATAAATTTTCTTGTCCCCAACCTGATATGATCGAAATTGGCGATCTTACGATTAAGACCAATGCAAAATTTTCCTATCTCCAAATCTCAATGATTTAGGGCTTTTTTTCTTGGGAATTTGTCGTTAAGGACAGCAGCAACAGTTTATTTTTTATCTTTAGCCCCACATATCTAACCGCTCATGTCTATTGAAGAAGCCTTGAAACTCCTAAAAGAATATGGCTGTATTCAACTAAAAATTGCCCAATCCTCTGAAGAAGAAGAAGCTCTAAGACAGGCAATTTTATTAGTTAACCAAGGTTCGGAATCAATTAATTTAGGTATCTGTGCCGATAACAATCAAGAGGGATTTAAAGCCCTGAAAATTTATCTACAAGCCCTAGGATACCCCCTACCCAATAGTCTCCCAGAAGACCAGCCAGAACCGGGAGCGGTGTATATTAAATACAATACCCAAAGACAAGCTTCCTATCTCGATTCCTACACGGGAACCTATCGCGGTGTTCTGATTTCTTGTCAATCAGAAAATGAGGAATTAGTCGGTACTTATGGTCACTTTCCCCTCGATTTATTCTCTTAAAAGGGATAGTTTTGGGCTTATTTAAGCGATTAACCATCAGCCGGACAGTGATTACTGTTTACAAATAAGTAGGTGGGTGTTAAAAATTGTCAGATACCCCCCTTATCAAGGGTGGCAGGGGGGATCAAAGACAAAATCTATCTTCAATTTAATTGAAACCACTTACTTAACAACCAAAAAGCTCCCCACTCCTGTCCACTGAATTCTTAACTTTTTACCTGAAAAAAATATGTATTTATTAATTCCAGCAGCGGGAATGGGTAAACGGATGGGCAGCGATCGCAATAAGTTACTGCTCACCCTGCACGGAAAACCGCTCCTCGCTTGGACTTTGCTGGCTGCCATGGAATCCAGGGCAATTATCTGGATTGGCATCATGGCACAACCGGAAGACTGGGAGGATATCCGAGAGATTATCACCGCCATAAATGCCCTTAAAACCGTGCAAATCATCCAAGGAGGCGAAACCAGACAAAAATCGGTTTACAATGGCTTACAAGCCCTACCAGAGGGGGCTGAGGCAGTTTTAATTCACGATGGGGCGCGCTGTTTAGCCACCCCCGAATTATTCGATCGCTGTGCCGCCGCTTTAGCCACTTGTCAGGGTTTCATTGCGGCGATTCCAGTGAAAGATACGATTAAAATTGTCGATAGCAAGGGTTGGATTGAGGATACACCCGATCGCTCGCGGTTGTGGGCAGCCCAAACGCCCCAGGGTTTTCAGGTAAAATTATTAAAAGAATGTCATGAACAGGGCCGAAAATTAGCTTGGGAAGTCACCGACGATGCCGCCTTATTAGAAAAATGTGGTTTTCCCGTCAAAATTGTCGTCGGGGAAGAAACTAACTTAAAAATTACTACTCCGGGGGATCTGGCAATTGCCGAATATATTTTAAGTCAACGTTTGCCATAAAAGTTGACAGTAATTGTATTAGACTAGGTAGCGGTCAACTCTAGGCGGTCTCCGATGATTTTTCCCTTTATATCAGTAATCATTCCCATCTACAATAGTGAAGATGATCTTCCCGATTTGCTCAAATGTTTGCAAAGTCAAACCTATCCCCGAGAGCAAGTGGAGTATCTTCTCGTAAATAACAATAGCAGCGATCAAACCGGGTCTATTTTAGAACAGGCAGTGATCGAGAGTAAAGGGTCAGGATTTCCGTTAGTTGTTCTTACAGAAAATCAGATTCAAAGTTCCTACGCCGCTCGTAATTTAGGCATAAAAAATGCCCGTTATGATCTGTTAGTTTTTACCGATGCCGATTGTCGTCCTTCCTATCAATGGTTAGAAGAAATAGTTAAACCCTTTAGTGATGCTGATATCGGTATCGTTGCGGGGGAAATATTCGCCTTAACTGGTAACTCAATCCTAGAAAAATATGCTGAACGTCGAGAGATTCTCTCGCAAAAATTTCTCTTAGAACACCCTTTTTCTCCCTACGGTCAAACAGCTAATCTAGCAATTAGAAAAGCCGCTTTTGAGAAAGTTGGTCTATTTCGTCCCTATTTAAGCACGGGTGGCGATGCCGATATCTGCTGGCGAATTTTACGAGAAACTCAATGGCAATTAGCCTATGCACCCACCGCCGTTATTTCCCATCGTCATCGTTCGACTATCAAGAGTTTTCGCAGTCAATTTCAACGCTACGGCCGTTCAAATCGCTATCTGCATGAACTACATGGTTGTGATTTACAAAGGAATTTTACCAGTTCCGAATTAATTTATCGTCTCGGTCGTTGGTTATTAAAAGAGCTACCAAAAAATACCCTCAAGTTACTGTTTGGTAAAGCTGATATAGTAGATTTATTGGCTACTCCCCTCGATTTAATTGGGTTTCAGTCCCGCAGTCAAGGACAGTCCACGGCTAAATTACCCGAAAAAGCTAAAGAAATCGAATGGCTTTAATTCAGTTATCAGTTATCAGTTATCAGTTATCAGTTATCAGTTCACTGATTACTGATTACTGATTAAGGTTTCTTCTAGGGTTTCTCCCTGAGTGAAACATCCCGGAAGGTCTTTAATTTCCGATACATATCCCCCCTGATCATCAGGATAAATTGTTATTGGATATTTTATTGCCAAATAAAACTCTAATGATTCAAGCTTAGTTTTATTACTTGTCTTCATATTTTTACCTCTTTAAAGTTAGCAAATAGGATCAATATATTTTCAATCAATACTCAGAAAATATCAAGAAAGGAATCAGCTTTAAACCTTGTCCGTCAACTATCCATTCCCCTATTCTGGCGCTCCCCGCTTCAAAGTGGGGGACAAAATGAGGTAAGGTGAAAAAGCTGTGCCTATAACCGAGACTATGAGCGTTGAATGGCAATCCGTCAAAACCTACGAGGATATTCTTTACCATAAATGGGGGGGAATCGCCAAAATTACCATCAATCGCCCCCATAAGCGTAATGCCTTCCGTCCGAAGACAGTTTTTGAGCTTTACGACGCTTTCTGTGATGCTCGCGAGGATGCCCGCATTGGGGTAGTATTGCTTACGGGTGCAGGTCCCCACAGCGACGGCAAATATGCTTTTTGTTCCGGCGGCGATCAGACGGTGCGCGGTCAGGCGGGTTATATTGGCGATGATGGCGTACCCCGGCTCAATGTGCTGGATTTACAGAAATTAATTCGCTCCATCCCCAAGGTAGTTATCGCGCTGGTGGCAGGTTATGCGGTCGGGGGCGGTCATGTTTTGCACTTGGTTTGTGATTTAACCTTAGCAGCGGATAACGCCATTTTTGGCCAGACCGGTCCGAAAGTGGGCAGTTTTGACGGCGGTTTTGGCTCTAGTTATCTGGCCCGGGTGGTCGGTCAGAAAAAAGCTCGCGAGATTTGGTTTCTCTGTCGGCAGTATAACGCCCAACAAGCTTTAGACATGGGGTTGGTTAACCATGTCGTCCCGGTGGAAGAATTAGAGCAGGAAGGGATTAAATGGTCCCTAGAAATTCTCGAAAAAAGTCCCTTGGCGATTCGCTGCCTAAAATCGGCTTTTAATGCTGATTGTGATGGTCAAGCGGGTTTACAGGAGTTAGCGGGTAATGCCACTTTACTCTACTATATGACCGCCGAAGGAGCGGAAGGTAAACAGGCTTTCCTCGAAAAACGTCCCCCCGATTTTAGTCAATATCCTTGGCTACCCTAATCTAGGAGTCAGGAGATAGGAGTCAGGAGTCAGGGATTAGGGGAATAGGGAGATAGGGGAATGGGGAAGTGGGGAGAAAAAAGCGTTCGACTGATCTCACGCCGAAGTCTGATGGCTGATAGCTAAAAGGCTGGCTGCTCCTTCAGATTCAGGCTCGCAAGCTATCTTCTCGCTGAAATCGCCATTAAAAATTAAATCTATATATCTTAAGTAGTAATGCAAAATTAATTACCGTTTTTTATTGTAGAGTTAGATAAGTGAAAGCCTTTCCTGCTAAGAATTACGTTAAAAATTACCTATGCAAGCTCATCTAAAATTAATTTAGCCTAGCTACTTATCAATAGAATAACATTCTATCAGAAATATTGAACTTACTAAAAATTGCTTGACAGATTGAGTAAAAACACATATCGTTAGGTCACATCAAATTACAACAACTTCATATCACCGTGAAAAAACTCTCTGCATTAGGTCTTGCATTGGGCGTCAGTTTGGCATTAGTTAATAGTGCTAAAGTAGATGCGGCTACTGTCAGTTATAAAACCGAGTTTTCTCGCTTTTTGCCTTCTACTTTTAATCCTGGCGATACTTTTGATTTAAGTTTCAGTGCTATTAATCCTAACGGAACTCAACCAATTTCTCTTAGCCGGATCATCTATATTGTTATCGTTATTCATCGGGACATAGTTATATTCATTCCATTGTTCTTTGAAAAATTGTCACCAGGCTCGTCTTCTAATTTTACAACCCCCCCCGGTTCAAACCCTCCAGACGGGGCTGATCTGACCTTAGCAGGTCCGGATGCTTTTGCTATAACCAATAGCTTTGTACCCTTTAATTTCGGAATTACTCGTTCGGATATACTAGCTGCCAATTTATCCTTTGAATTGGAAACCGATGGTTTAGTTTCAGGGGATGGGATTGTTGCTTCTCTTAATTTAAACGGAACAAGTATCGGTTCACAAGCATTTAAACCTGTACCAGAGCCTAGCACGGTGTTGGCAATTTTAACTCTTGGTGGTGCCATGGCCACACTCAAGAAAAAATCTCAGCCATCAGGGATTAAAAATTCCCAAGATCCTGCCGCCTAAGACCATTTTTGACAAATAATGACAGAGATGGTTAATTGCCCCCTCCCCTCTCCCAGAACGGGAGAGAAGGTGAGGGCTAGGAATAAAGAAAAATGGTATTAATACTCCATATTCCTACTGATCACTGATCAGCTATGCTAGTTTAGAGAGAGTAGTTAGGTTCGGTAGCAGCATTGGTTTCAAACAGAAGTGGTTTTTCCCTGATGGCCTTGACTGGGTTGTGTCCGATCTCCTTCTCAAAATGGCCATGATCTTGGGAGACAATCCATGACGATTTACGTTGGTAATCTGGTTTATGAAGTCACGAAAGAGGACTTGCAGGGTGTATTCGCTGAATACGGCACGGTTAGTCGCGTTTACTTGCCCGTAGATCAAGCAACGGGTAAAATGCGCGGTTTTGGTTTTGTGGAAATGTCCTCCGATGAGGAAGAAGCAAAGGCGATCGAAACTCTTGACGGGGCCGAATGGATGGGACGACAGATGAAAGTCAATAAAGCTCGTCCCAGAGAAGATAATTTTGGTGGTGGTGGCGGCGGTGAGCGGAAAAACTTCGGGCGCCGCGAACGTTAAAGAGATTCTAGGAAAATTCCAGAAGCGGTTATTTCTGATAACCGCTTTTTTCTGGCCTTAAACCGCCGTTTTCCGTGACTCAAGGATGGGGTGGATAATTGTCCAGGCCAGGAGGATAATTAAAGCCAAGATACCAAAACGAGCCATAGAACTGACTAACTGGTGCAAGGGGAACAAACGGCCTAAAAAGAAGGATAATGTCACCATAATCGTCGCCCACACCGTCGCCCCACCGAGATTACAGAGGAAAAAGCGACCGTAGGGCATTCGGGCAATTCCCGCCATTGGACCTGCAAAGATTCTTAACAGGGTCACGAAGCGACCGAAAAAGACCGCCCGGGGTGCATTTTTACTAAATTGTTCCTTGGCTAATTCTAGTTTTTGAGGCGGAATCCGAAAGAATTTGCCAACTTTTAACAAAAACGGCCAACCTCCAGCGCGACCGAGCCAATAGCCAAAATTATCGCCCAAAACTGCTCCTGTAATTGCGCTGACTAAAACTAACCAATAGTTCAAATCACCGCCACCGGCAAGGAAGCCGCCGACAATGGTGATGGTTTCCCCGGGGATAGGAATCCCCGTATTTTCGAGGGTGATGCCGATAAATACTGCCCAGTATCCGTATTGGTGGGCGATTTCTTCAATATTTTCTAGGGATAATAGCTCTAGGGACATGGAGCGCTTTCTTAACAAAGGTTTACGAATATTCTAAGATATTTTTACAGTATTTAACCGTGGCTGAACATGACTTTTCCCAGTATTGATTTATTAGCAATTCGTCAGGGTGAGATAAAAGATTTAGCGGGCATGAACTTGTCAGGGGCTGATTTAGCGGGTGCAGACCTAGCAGGGGCGAATTTACGGGCAAATTTACGCGGTGCTGACCTAACTGGGGCAAATTTAAGGGGAGCAGATTTTCGTAATGCCGATTTACGCGGGGCAATTCTCCTCGATGCGATCGTCACTGGGGCAAGTTTGGCCGGTGCTTTTTTAGCCGGGGCGGTTTTTAATCATCTAGATTTGTCCGGGGCGGATTTTCGGGGTGTCGATGGCCGAGGAGTGAGTTTTGTCGGGGCGATTTTAACCCAAGCGGATTTTACTAGCGCTAATCTGTCTGGGGCAGATCTGTCGGCAACCGATTTAGAGGAAGCAATTTTTTTCGGGGCGATTTTACGGGGAACAAATTTTACTGATGCCAATCTTCTTTGTGCTAGTTTAGCCTCGGCAGTAACCCCAGGGGCAATTTTCGATCGAGCTTGTTTAGAAGGCACAGGATTAACCTAAATGGCTGATAGATAAGACCTCTTGTAAAAATCAAAAATTGTTGTTAGGGTTAGGAGTCAGTAGCCAGTAGCCAGTAGTCAGTAGTCAGGAGAATTAAGAATGAATAATAATCAGTTAAATGGTCTATTTATAGACTTTATGCCATTTAATCCTTATTTCTGCCGTTTTTGAACTCTGAAAAATTAATTATGGAAGAGGTTTATAAAAGAAGATGAGTTTCTAATTCGTTGCTGGAACCTGATCTAGGTTTAAAAATCTGACCCATTCCCCTGTTTATCGGCCTCCATAGCTCCAGCTATTCTGAACCATTTAACACCTTTTCTGCCCAGGGTCTTCTTCTTGTCCAAATTGATCAAGTTTTTGTCATCCTCCACCGGAAAATTTAGTTTAATTGTCTGGGGAATTAGTGCAGTTATTGAAGAATTTTTCCCAACCAATTAAGCAATCAATTTACTTCCTTAAGGGAACCTAGGGAAAAAGATTATACACAAAAATGATAGGATTGATTGACACCTAGCTGCCGTTAATCGCTATCGATGAGACCTTTACGCCAACTTTATCGCTATTTAAGTTTATTTTGCCTCTGTCTTCTTCTGACCGTGGGCTGTCAGTCCACTAATTCCAATTTACCCCAAGGAGATAGCGATCGCCTGATGATTGGGACAACCCTAAAACCACGCTCGATCGATCCTGCCGATAGTTATGAGTTAGCGGGACTTTTTATTATTTATAATCTCGGTGAAACTCTCTACACCTACGCCGAAGGAACCACTAATTTAAAGCCTCTCCTAGCCACGGAATTACCCCAAATTAGCCCCGATGGTTTGACTTATACTATACCAGTACGTCGAGGAGTTATTTTTCATGATGGCACGGTTTTTAACGCAGAGGCGATGAAGTTTTCCCTAGAAAGATTTATCAAAAATGGTGGCGAACCTTCCTTTCTTCTTCGGGATACAATTGATAGGATCACCGCTACCAAAGAAGACGAAATTACTATTAAATTAACCAGACCTTTTGCCGCCTTTCCCGCTCTTTTAGCTTACCCCGGAGCCTGTGCAGTTTCACCCAAATTTTATCAAATTGGCGAGGGTAAATTTAAACCGGAAGAATTTATCGGCACAGGACATTATCAATTAAAAGCAGTTACTAGCGATTCTTTTAGTTTAGAAGCCTTTGATCGCTATTGGGGAGAACCGGCAAAAAATAAGGGAGTTAATGTGCAAATTTATCTCTCGAATCCTGCCAATTTGTTTAACGGTTTTCAGACGGGAGCGGTGGATATTGCCTATCAATCTTTACTGCCTCCTCAAGTGAGAAAATTACGCACAGAAGCAGCCCAGGGAAAATGGCAAGCGATCGAATCTTCTGGGGCAGCAATCAACTTTATGAGCGTCAATCTCAAAAGTGAACCCACCGATAATATTTTAGTGCGACAAGCAATTGCTTCTCTAGTCGATCGAGATTTACTTAATGATCGCATTTTACAAGGTCAAGGCATCCCTCTTTTTAGTCTCATTCCCACTACTTTTTCCGAGTCACAACCGGTGTTTAAAGAGCGCTATGGCAACCATAATATAGAGCAAGCAAAACAATTACTAAAAACTGCTGGTTATAGTCCAGAAAAACCCGCAATTGTAGAAGTTTGGCATTCCTCGGGATCGATCACTTCCAGCAGCGTGGCGGCGGTGATGAAAGCCCTATCAAAACGGGATTTAGATAATATGATTCAATTTGAACCCAATAGTATCCTAGGAGCGGCCTTTTTTCGTAATATTAGCCGGGGACTTTATACCACCGCTCTATCTAATTGGTATCCCGATTTTTTGGATGCAGATAACTATATTTATCCCTTTTTAGATTGTGCTAAAGGTTCCCCAGAAACTGGTTGTGAAGAAGGAGGATCGCAAAGTCAAGGCTCATTTTTTTACAGTCAAGAAATGAATCAATTAATCGCCCAATCTCGTCGGGAAAGTAACCCAGCCAAAAGAAAGCAGATTTTTGGCAAAATTCAAGAAATTCTCGCCGATGAAGTTCCCTATATTCCCCTTTGGCAAACCAAGGAATACGCTTTTGCTCGCCATGGCATCACGGGAGTTATCATCAATCCCAGTCAAACTTTTCCCTTCTGGACAATCGCCAAAAAATCCTGATAATTAATTATTAGGAGTCAGCCTTGAATCAGTTATCAGTTATCAGTTATCAGTGATCAGTTATCAGTTATCAGATGTGAGTTTTCAGTTCACTGATTACTGTTTACTGTTTACTGTTCACTGACAAAACTCTCCACTCCCTAATTCATAATTTTCTTCCCCATTCTCCATTTTCCTATGAAACTAACAGCAATGTCCTTCAATATTCGCTACGATAAACCCGATCCCGATGAGCGTAATTGGCGAGTAAGAAGGGAAGCAGTGGCGGCTTTAATTGCTCACTATTCTCCTGATATAATTGGTACTCAGGAGGCTCGCGCTAATCAATTATTGGATCTACACCGTTTATTGCCAAAATACCAAAGTTTAGGTAGCGATCGCAGAGGAACAGGATTAGATGAACATTGTGCGATTTTATATCAACCAAGTCGGTTAAAATGTTTAGAGACTTACGAATTTTGGTTATCAGAAACTCCCGCTATTATTGGCAGTATTACTGAAGCTTGGGGTAATCCTTATCCCCGCATGGTAACGGGGGCTAAATTTCGCACTCTTGAGGGGCAAACTTTGCAGTTTTATAACACCCATCTCGATTACTATAGCGACAAAGCTAAGGACTTAGGCGCTAAGTGCATACAGGAGCGTTTTTGTCAACTAGATTTAACAAAAGATTACCTATTTTTAACGGGGGATTTTAATGTTAATTCTCAGCAATTACCCCGTCAGATTTTAACTCAACCTCTCCAGTCAGAAATTAAATTAAAGGATGCTTTAGCCGATTTGGAATTAGCGGAACAAATGAGCTTTAATAATTACACCGACACCCCTTATTTAGCCATCGATACCATTTATTATGATAGCCGTTTGCAGTTAGATTGGGCCAAAGTTGATCGTTCCCGTTGGTTGAATCTGATTCCTTCCGATCATTATCCCGTAATTGCTGCTTTTACCTTGCCCTAAAAATAGATGATTTTTTTATTTAGCAAATATATAGAGGGTAAAAGCTTCAGCAGACTTTGGTGATTCGGTGGTTAAATTTGTTAAGTAGGTGGGTGGAATTAAATAGACCTCTTGCAAAAATCAAAAATCTGACCTTAGGTGAGGAGTCTCCGAGCCAGTATTCTCCGAGTCAGGAGAATTAAGAATGAGCATTAATCAATTAAATGCTCTATTTAGGGCTGAACTCTAATATAAGATGAACGTAGGTTGGGCTTCGGCCGTGAGCTCAGCCGAACGGTTGAAGCATGAAACCCAACGCCCCGATGGGTTACGCTACCGCTAACCCATCCTACAAATGATTGTGCCTCCCTACTTAAGTTTTTTCTTGTTTAAAAAACTTAATAAGTGCTATTTTTGTCGCTATTATCGAGGCAAATCTGTTTATTTTGCTCCGGGGATTAGTTAGCAATCCTCTGTTTATTTGATTAATTCCACCCCATCTTTGCCGTCAATCTCCTGTAGATAAACTCTTACCTGTTCCTCGGCTGCGGTGGGTAGTTTTTTGCCCGTAAAATCTGGGTGAATTGGTAATTCCCGATGACCACGATCAACGAGGACTAATAAGCGGATTTTTTGCGGTCTGCCATACTCAATAATAGCATTAAAAGCGGCGCGGATCGTGCGACCTTTGTAGATAACATCATCGACTAAAATCACAGTTTTTCCCGTGACATCTAGGGGCATTTTGGTTTTAGCAGGAGTGCGGGTTTTAATGCGATCAAGATCGTCGCGATAGAAGGTAATATCGATAGCTCCCACGGGAACTTTTACCCCTTCTAAGCTCTCAATTTGACTAGCAATTAAATTAGCTAAAGGCACTCCTCGCGTGTAGATACCGATCAAAATCAAGTTATTTAAATCGCCACTTTTTTCGATAACTTCGGAAGCTAAACGGGTAATAGTGCGACGAATTTCGTCAGCCGAGAGAATTTCAATTAACTGTGAGGTCATAATTTTCAAAGACAAGAGGGGATAGGGGATAGGGAAATTTTTACTTCAATTTTCCTTTAAAATCATCTCCATCATTAAAGAATATAATTGTTTTCATCTACTTATTTTACCTCGATCGATCATGAGTGATGAATTATTGCCAAAATCTGCCCTAGAATTAGCCCAACTGATTCGCACTAAACAAATCTCACCCCTAGAATTAACCCATTTATACCTCGACAGAATCGAGAAATTTGATTGTCAAATCGGTAGTTTTGTCCATGTCGCCGGGGAAAGCGCCCTAGCAACCGCCAGCATCCAAACGGAACAATTAAGTCAAATCACCGATACTGCCGAATTACCGCCTTTTTTTGGAGTTCCCACCGCCATTAAAGACTTAAATGCCGTCGCTGGAATGCCGGTTAGTTACGGAGTCGCCGCTTTACAGGGAAATATCGCCCAATACGACGAAGGAATCGTCACCAGAATGAAAATGGCGGGTTTTATCCTTCTGGGCAAAACTGCCACTTCCCAGTTAGGGTCCTTTCCCTACACCGAAAATCCGGGTTTTTTGCCGACTCGTAACCCCTTCAACCGCGATTATACCGCAGGAGGTTCCAGTGGTGGCGCGGCGGCGGCGGTAGCGGCGGGTTTCTGCCCGATTGCCCAGGGTTCCGACGGTGGCGGTTCGGTACGTACTCCGGCGGGTTGTTGCGGTTTGGTGGGGATAAAACCCAGTCGCGGGCGCGTTTCCTATGCCCCGGTGGGGGAATTTCAAAGCGGTATCGCCACTAACGGCACTCTTTCTAAGACGGTGGCAGATGGGGCGGCGCTGCTTACCGTGATTTCGGGCTATACGACGGGCGATCCCTACTGGCTACCCGATCCGCCCTTTTCTTTCCTAGAAGCCACTCAAAGAGGCGTAAAACCCCTGAGAATCGCTTTTGCTACTTCCATATCCCCCTTCGGCGAGGCGGCTTCCGTCTATAAAAATGCTGTCCTCGACACGGCTAAAATTTTAGAGGGTATGGGGCATCATTTAACGGAGTATTCTCCCGATTTACAGGCGTTAATCGCTCCTTTTCGCCGTATTTGGCAAGCGGGGACGGCAGCGACGGGAATTCCTAAGGAGTTATTAAGTCCCCTTAACCAATGGTTATTAGAGAATTCTGGCAGCGCAGGGGAGTACCTGCAAGCGGTGCGGCAGATGCACGTTATTTCGCGGCAAATTGTGGCGATGTTTGATAATTTTGATGTCTTACTTTTGCCCATTTTCCTACATCAACCCCCCGGAATTGGTGAGTGGGAGAATTTACCACCGCAAGAAGCGGTTGATAGGATGATTGCTTGGATTGCTCCTTCTCCGATTGCTAATGCGAGTGGCCTACCCGCGATTGCTTTACCAACGGGAGTGGATAGTCAGGGTTTACCCGTGGGAATTCAGTTAGTGGGTAAACCTGCTGATGAAATCACTTTATTGGGATTAGCAACGCAGCTGGAAACTCAGATTTTTTCGCCTCTATTTTGACAGTAAATATTCTTGCCATTGTTCAAAGATTTTCTGGCTCATGTTACCTGTTTGTGTCGCTAAAATTCCTAGCTTTTCCACAAGTGTTAGAATGACGGGCAATCCTAGTTGTAACTTTTCGATAGTTTTTCTTTGAGCAAAAACTTCTCTGGGAGTTCCTTCAATAATTAATTGTCCGCCATCGATGACAAAAATCCAGTCAGCCCAGTGATAGACAAAATCTAAATCATGACTTGCTAGGATAATTGTTGTGCCGAGTTGATGAATTTGTTCGAGATATTCTCGTAATTTTTGACTATGACGCGCATCTAGATAAGCCGTGGGTTCATCTAATAAAAGCAAGGTGGGATTCATCACCATTACATCGGCAATTGAAACTTGTTTTTTTTGTCCCAAACTAAGATGATGAACTGGTTCATAAGCTAGGGGAGTTAGAGCAAATTTGTCTAGGGTTGCCCACACGCGGTCGATAATTTCTGAGGTAGGTAAGTCTAGATTATTTAAACCATAGGAAATATCTTCTTCCACAGTGGCAGCGACTAACTGATGCTCAGGATTTTGAAAAACTAAGCCAATTTGCTGATGTAAATTTCCTAAAAAAGAGCGGTTATATTGAAAGGGGTTTCCTTGCCAATAAATTACACCTTGCTGGGGTTTGTACAAACCACTAGCTAAAAGAAATAAGGTAGTTTTTCCACAACCATTCTGTCCGATTAAAGCATACTTTTTCCCCGCAGAAATGTTAAGATCAAAATTTTCAATAGCTCGACTGGAAAGACAAGGATAACTATAGGAAACATTTTGAAATGTCAATAAATTTTGAGCCATTTTAGTTGATAACTAAGTTAAGAATGATCAATAAAATACAACCGAATAAAGCTTCAAATATGTATCTTCTTTGAGATTGATAAGAACGAGAACTAGACATTTTAAAACTTCCTTGAAATCCCCGCGCTTCTAAGCTGAGAGAAATCTGACGATAATTATTAAGAGTTCGCTGGAATAATTGCCCTCCTAAAATACCAATACTTTTCATTCCTTTTGACCAACTTTGATAACCACAACGGGAATTTTGGGCTGTCCAAATTTCTTGAGCAAGTTCTAGTAAGCTGAAAATAAACCGGTACATCAATAATAATAATTCTGTCAATAAAATCGGACATCGCCATTGTCTGAGAACTTGTAATATTTCAATAAAAGGAGTGGTTAAAATTAGAAAATATAGACAATTTGTCATCGCCCAAATCCTGGGGAATAAAAATCCAACCTGTTCCATTCCTGTTTGGCTAATATAGAGATACAAAGAACCTAGATAAAATCCCATACCTTGCCAAATATCCTGCTGAATTATTGATTTTTTATCCCACGGTACACCACTAATAAGAAAAGCGGGTAAACTAATTAAAGAAAACCCCAAAGGTAAAGATAACAAGCGCAGATAAGTCCTTTGGGGAATCCCCGCATAGATAGTAATTGCTATAGTTAACCAAAAACCGATGAGTAACTGCACAAGCCAAGGGGAAATTAGCGAGAGAATTAATAGAACTATCGCCAACAATAGCTTATGATTCGGGGGCAACCAACGCAGACGATTTTTGTAAGCAAGACTATCAATTAGATGGCTCATTTCTACTAATTACTATTCTCATCGGTGGAGGCAGATTGTTCCTTTTCTGTCCTCCCTTTATATAGTCCGATAACAAAACCAATCACCCCCGCTCCCAAGGCAGCTTGGGAAGCAAAAAGTAAACTTTCTACCTCGCCACTAGGCGGTTCAAAGAAAGGTCGAAACCATGATTTATAATCAGGATTAAGTGTAGTGATTGCGGTTTCCGCTTGGTCATCAGCCCCGCTAAATTCGCCCCGCACAAAAACTAAGGGCAAAACTGCTAAAAGAATTACAGCCATAGCCAAAAGCCAATTATTTCTTAGAGAATATCGGTTCATAATTCAGCCTTACCCTTGTAATAATTTGATAGTTTCTAACTCTTTTTTTCCGTAAGACTGGAGCCAATTCCACACCAATAATGTCAGTAATCCTTCGCTAATAGCTAGAGGAATTTGAGTCAGGGCAAAAATTCCCGCAAACTTGATAAAGGCTGCTACAAAGCCACCATTAATAGCAGGAAAAGCTAAGGCTAATTGGATAGAAGTAGTTATATAAGTGAACAAGTTTCCTAGGGCAGCGGCACAAAAAATAGCCACTCTTTGTTGTCCTGTTTTTAGAAGCAAATGATAGATACAATAGGCAACTAATGGTCCAATTATAGCCATAGAAAACATATTTGCCCCCAGAGTAGTTAACCCGCCATGAGCTAATAACAAAGCCTGAAATAATAACACTAAAGTTCCCAAAACAGTCATCGTCAAGGGACCGAACAAAATTGCTCCTAAACCTGTCCCCGTCGGATGAGAACAACTACCTGTAACCGAGGGAATTTTTAAGGCTGAGAGAACAAAAGTATAAGCACCGGCTAGGGCAAGCAATAGCTTAAGTTCGGGATGTTCTTGAGTGATACGAGTTAAAGAACGTAAGCCAAAAATGAAAAAAGGAAGCGATATTATCCACCAAAAAGCTGCCCACTGTACAGGCAAAAACCCTTCGGCAATGTGCATGGCTGCCGCTGGATTGGCTGAATTAATTAATAGATGAACAGTTAGCACCGCTATAAGAATTAAGCGGCAATATTTCTGTATCTTCATTCCGTACCTCGCGGATTTGACTAGATTTGGTCGCACATTCCTCAGGCATTCTGACTAATAAGGATAATCCTTAATCACAGCTGCGGGACAGTGGCAGATTTGCACTGCGCTTTCCCTGACTACTCTAATCATTTTCTTTGGTTAGAGTCGAATGTTCAACCAACCTATCACGCTTAGGAACAAGAGAGAAAATTTCTACAGGAAATCTTAACTTTTGTGCTGTTAAGCATTATGAAGTTTTGTTATTACTAACTAACTAGCAAGACTTTCGGTAAATTGGGGAATGGAAGCGATAAGTTTACGGGTGTAATCGCTTTGGGGAGAGTTGATAATTTCGTTAGCTGTACCGATTTCCTCAATTTTACCTTTATTCATCACCATAATGCGATCGCTCATAAATCTGACGACACTTAAATCGTGGGAAATAAAGATATAAGTGAGATTAAATTCCTGCTGTAATTCTTTGAGTAAATTTAAGACTTCCGCTTGTACGGAAACATCTAAAGCAGAGACAGATTCATCACAGATAATAAACTGAGGATTTAAGGCTAAAGCGCGAGCAATACACACCCTTTGTCGTTGTCCTCCCGATAATTGATGGGGATAGCGATCAAACCAAGTAGGATCAAGTTTAACTCGTTCTAATAAATATTCTACTCTTTGCCGTTGCTTTTGGGAATTGCCGCCAGTATGATGAATAACCATCGGTTCTAAAATTGCTTTACCAATAGATAAACGGGGATTCAGGGAGTTGTAGGGATTCTGAAAAACTATCTGTAATTCCCGTCGCAGTAGTCTTAATTTTGGATCGCTGGGGTTTAATTTAGCGAGATTTTCTCCTCGGAAATAGATATCTCCAGAAGTGGCAGGAATTAAGCGCAGAATTGTCCTTGCTAAAGTGGATTTTCCGCAGCCCGACTCACCGACTAAACCGAGGGTTTCCCCCCGTTTAACGGCAAAACTGATCTGATCTACGGCATTAAAAAAGGTCTTTACTTGCCCGAAAACTCCCTTAACTGGAAATCTAACCGATAAATTTTCTACCGATAAAATATTCTCGTGATGTTGTAAACCTGCGATTCTGCTTTCTTCCTCCTGGAGAGTAATAAATTTAACTGCGGGTGGGGTAATTTCCTGTAAGTCAATAATCTTACCTTGAGAGTCTTTTTCCACTTGTAAAAAATCGCTGACGGTGGGCAATTTTTCTGGACGAGAGTTTAAGCGAGGACGACAGGCAAGTAAACCTTTTGTGTAGGGATGTTGGGGAGAATTTAATACTTCTTCTTTCGTTCCCTGTTCGACAATTTCTCCTTGATACATCACGACAATTTGATCGGCAATTTCATTAATAACTCCTAAATCGTGGGAGATAAAAACCATTGACATTTCTCGATCGCTTTTGCACAAATCTCTTAATAATCTTAATATTTCTGCTTGGACAGTCACATCTAAAGCGGTGGTTGGTTCGTCAGCAATTAATAGGGTAGGATTACAAGAAATCGCCATGGCAATCATTACCCTTTGTAATTGTCCCCCCGATAATTCGTGAGGATAACGCTTGAGAATTGCCTCTTTTTGTTCCTGAATATAAGTTCTAATTTTTTCTCTAACATGACCCTTATTTTCTAAGGGAAAAGTTTCTATATACTTCTCCTCTAACTGTTCATCACTGGGTAATAAGCGCACTTCTTGCAGTAGAGAGATGGCTTGATTTTTTGCCTGTTCGGGGGTGACTTTTTGATGCAGTAAAATTGCTTCGGTGAGTTGAAACTCGATGTTATAGACTGGATTAAGAGAACTCATTGGTTCTTGGAAAATCATTGCCATTTCTCCCCCGCGATAATAACGAAATTCTTCCGGGGGAATAGATAATAAATCTACTACTTGCATTGACTGACCTTTTGCTGGACGAAAGCAAATTTCTCCCCCGGTAATTTTTCCCGGAGAGGGAACCAATCCCATGAGTGCGAGGGAGGTGACAGATTTTCCTGAACCCGATTCCCCCACACAACCGAGAACTTGACCTTTCTGCAAGCTAAAACTAATGTTATTAACGGCGACTGTTGTTCTTTTCTGATTAGAAAATTCAACGGTGAGATGGCGAACGTCGAGAACTTTGTTATCCATAGCTCTTTAACTGGTGAAACCTAGCATCATCTTAACCTAAGTTGTAAATTTTAACTATATAGCAGTTATCTTATTGGTGAGGTGGGAAGTTTTACTTACCCAATCAGGTTACACTTCCTCTTGATGAGAAAAGCTATATTCACCTTCACTCATCAACAAATAAGAGGTGAGCTATTTTTTTAGCTTAATTATACTTATCCTCTCCAAGCCATTCATTTTGGTTCCACATTCTATTTTTAATAATAGCTTTAATGGTGTCGGTTGAAACTTCGAGTTCTATCAGTAAACAAGTTTGTAATATTAAAGTTATGGTACACAACAGATCATAGAGTTCTTGATTTTTTATTTTGATTTCCTTGTCTGGGTGAGTTAGATGATGTCTAATCTCAGTTACTCGCTTAATAAATTTATCTTTTAAATCTTGATCTTGGGTTATTCTAGAGAATAAACTATCATCTTGTGAGTTGAAAGTATCAGCAAAGCTTTGTTTAGTAGCGTCATTGTTTTCAATGAATAAATAGGAAATATTATCTATAATATCTCTCAGTCTATCCTTTAGATTCATCTCAACTTTAAACAAGTATTTAACTTTGCTATCTAAAAACGTTTTGAAATCTTCTTGGATAGGATAATTTTGAATAACTTTTGAATAACTTCGGAAAGTTGTTGATTAATGCCATTTTGATAACTATCTTGAGACATATATTCGATCTTATGTTTTCCTTTTTTAGTTTGTTTATGATAGATATCCAACGCTTGCACAATATTCAGAAATTTATATTCCCGATATAATTTTGGAGTATAAATATTTATTAAGAGTTCCTGAAAAATAGTTTTAAATTTCTCTCGCTTGTCTATCCAGTTTTGGAAAATTTTTTCAAAATCATCTTTAATATCGTCATAAGTTAACAGCATTTTTGACCAAGTGACCCCCCCTTACTACAGGGTCTGACAACGGTTCCCGCGTTGCCTTAACGCTCGGGGCGCCGCTTTAGTATTATATACCGTGTTTTCAAGGTAAAAATTACCGCTATTAAAATTCGCTACAACCCCTGCGCTGTATATTTTTGAAAAATAGATACTCAAATGAATGTCTTTGTCTAAATTTTAATATTTTAATAAACGGGGTCATGGATCCGATTGGTGCTACGCACAGGTTGGTTGAAAGACCAAAACGCTTGGAGAGCTATCCACAAGTGGACAACTAGATAACAAGTGATATTCTAGTAGGTTCGGATAGGACATAATCGTGTAAGACGTGAGTAGGGGAAACCAGAAAGCGCAGTGATGAGCTTCGAGAATCCCTCACCTGAGCGCTTCGGGGATTGTCAACTAGAGCGATCTGGCTTTTCTCGACTTTGTGTGATCATCAGTGCTTATCATTCGTAGGAGTCTTGCTAGACAAGGCTTTGAAGACTATATTTCTGGAAAATTATCCCTATTCTTCTTACTTCCACACAGAAACGAGAAGAGCCAAAAATCTTTAGCCGAAAGAGTTCATAGCTGTGAGAAATTTAGTTATTCTTGCGATAGAGATGTAGCCGCCGCTCAGGTCATGCTTAATTATGCAAGGGGTTTGGAACGAGCCTATGCGGGATGCTCCCGTCGGTGAGCTTCTACCTTGTGCGGAAGCATGAGGCAAATAGAGGCAAAGAAGCGTCAGAAACCCCCCACTCAGCAGTGAGTGGCGGGTAGTTTATCGAAAATTTGGGTTTAAAACCCCGTCGTGAAACGACGGCTTTTTCTGATCTTTGACATAACACTTAAGCACTTCCAGTGGCGCACCTCTCAGTTATCAGTTATCAGTTATCAGTTATCAGTTATCAGTGGGTAAGTTATCAGTTATCAGTTATCAGTGGGTAAGTTATCAGTTATCAGTTATCAGTTATCAGTGGGTAAGTTATAAGTTATCAGATGTGAGTTATCAGTGGGTAAGTTATAAGTTATCAGATGTGAGTTATCAGTTATCAGTTATCAGTTATCAGTGGGTAAGTTATAAGTTATCAGATGTGAGTTTTTAAGTGTGCAGTATTAAATAGAAGTTTCCTACTGTCTTTTTACTGATCACTGATTACTGATCACTGATTGCTGACCGACTTGACATTATTGGCAGCTCTAGTTAAAATAGAATGCAGACACATACATTTTAACTCAATGAAAGCAAGGTATCAATACCAGATTTACCCAACAGACCAACAAAAGAGGCTTTTGTCTCAATTGTTTGGGTGTGTGCGTGTCGTCTGGAACAATACCTTAGCTTACTGCCAAGAACTCTATCAACAAGGAGAGAAAAAGCCAAAATATACAGAGTTGTCCAAAAGGCTAACTCAGATTAAAAAAACAGAAGAAAAAAAGTGGTTGACTGAGGTTTCTTCTATTCCTTTACAACAGTATTTGAGAGACTTAGAGACTGCTTACTCTAACTTTTTTGCATCTTGTAAGGGAGAAAGAAAAGGAAAGAAAGTAAAACCTCCTAAATTTAAAAAACGTAAATCTAAACAATCGGCAAGATTTACCGATAATGGTTTTACCGTCAATCAACACCACGTTACTTTAGCAAAAATCGGTGATTTAAAAGTCGTTTGGAGTCGTCCATTACCCTCTAAACCTTCTAGCGTCACTGTGATTAAAGATGCAGCGGATCGCTATTTTCTCAGTTTTGTTGTCGAAATCCGTCCTGAAACTTTGCCAGATAACGGGCAAACCGTAGGGATCGATCTAGGGATTGCCACTTTTGCTACTTTCTCAACAGGGGAAAAGATCAACGCACCAAAACCGTTAAAGAAACGATTAAAACGGCTAAGAAAAGCACAGAAAAACCTTTCTAGAAAACAGAAAGGAAGTAAACGACGGGAAAAAGCCAGAAAACGAGGGGCTAAAATCCACGCAAAGATTAAAGATACTCGGGCTGATTTCTTGCATAAATTATCCCCTAAAATTGTTCGTGAAAATCAAAGGATAATTTTAGAGGATTTAAACACATCAGGAATGGTTAAAAATCGGAAGTTGTCCCGTGCTATATCAGACTTAGGATGGCGTTCTTTTCGAGATATGCTATCAGCAAAGTCTGATAAATATGGGCGTGATTTTCGGATAATTACGAGCTGGGAGCCAACTAGCCAACGATGTTCCTGTTGTGGGAATATCGGCGGCAAGAAAGCGTTAAATATCCGTGAGTGGGAATGTCTTTTTTGTGGAACTTTCCATGATAGGGATGTAAACGCCGCAATTAATATCAAGGTCGCCGGTGGGCAATCGGAGACCTCAAAAAACGGACGGGTCGGACAGCGTAAGACTTCTGTTAAAGAAGCAGTATCCTGTGAAGCGTCAACAGGACCGAAGATCATTCAATTAAGCTTGTTTGATCTGCCGGTCATCACCGTCCGGCCCCGGCGGTGAGGATGTCAAAATTAGTTTTTCAGTCATCAAATCTGGAATTTATGAGCATTTTAGAACTGATAGAAAAAAGACTAGAAGAAAACTTTACCCTCCACGAACAATATCTAAATCCCCAGATGGTTCGGGTACTAAAAACGATCGGTTACGATCGCCACTACGTTAAAGCCCAAGGTCCATACTTGTTCGACAATCAGGGGGAAAAGTATCTGGATTTACTGAGTGGTTTTGGTGTTTTCGCTCTCGGACGCAATCACCCCAAGATAGTGCAAGCTTTACAGGAAGTATTGACGGCAGAACTGCCCAATTTAGTCCAATTAGATGCTTCCATCCTAGCGGGATTGCTGGCGGAAAAATTAGCGGCGATCGCCCCTCCCGGATTAGAACGAGTTTTCTTTGCTAATTCCGGCACAGAAACCGTCGAGGCTGCCATTAAATTCAGCCGCTACGCCACCGGACGCAGCCAAATTGTTTACTGTCAGGGAGGCTACCACGGGTTAACCATGGGTTCCCTTTCCGCCACCGGCGATCCCCATTATCGCGAGGGATTTGGGCCTTTTGTCGCCGATTTTAAGGAAATTCCCTTTGGCGATCTGGCCGCGCTCGAAAAAGCTCTAATTAACCAAGACGTAGCGGCTTTTATTACCGAACCGATCCAAGGTCACGGGGTGAGAATTCCCGAACCGAACTATCTCCCGGCGGCGGCTGCCCTTTGTCGTCGTTATGGCACTCTTTTTGTGGCCGATGAAGTGCAGACCGGTTTAGGCCGGACTGGCAAAATTTGGGCTGTGGAACATTGGGGGGTAGAACCGGACATTTTATGTGTTGCCAAGGCTCTTTCGGGCGGTTTTGTGCCAGTGGGAGCGGTTCTCTGTCGTCGCTGGATCTTCGATCGAGTATTCGATCGCATGGATCGTTCTGTGGTTCACGGTAGCACTTTTGGTAAAAATAATCTGGCCATGGCCGCCGGTATTGCCACTTTACAGGTGATTGAGGAGGAAAAATTAGTCGAGCGATCGGCTTTGATGGGTCAACAAATTATCGCAGAACTACAGCCCCTCGTAGATCAGTACGAATGTTTGCAGGAAGTGCGGGGATTGGGTATGATGATGGCCTTGGAATTTGCCGAACCGAGCAGTTGGTCATTAAAAGCCGCCTGGAAAATGCTAGAAACCGCCAATAAAGGGCTATTTTCCCAGTTAATCGTCGTTCCCCTCTTTACCCGCCACCAAATCCTCTCCCAGGTTTCCGGCCACGGCATGAATATCATTAAGTTTATCCCCCCCCTCACCCTCTCCGACGAGGATTGCCGTTGGCTTGTTACCGCCGTTAAAGATGTGGTCGCTGATGCACACCGCCTCCCTGGGGCCGCTTGGGAATTCGGCAAAACCTTGGCCAGCCAAGCTATACGCCAAAAAACCGCCAAAAAATAGTTAATATGTCCAGTTTGTTTCATCCCCTCTGCGGTAGTAACCTTAGCACTCTCCTTCGTTTGTTTTTGACCAATGGCGGCATTGATCGCCCCAATTTGGCCCCAGCAACCCTGGCGCTGGCAGTTACCCTAGCGCGACTGCCTTTTTCTACCCTAGAACGGATTTTAATGACAGGGTTTTATGAGCGCCGCGTGGAGGTAAAAGCACCCATTTTTATTGTCGGCTATTGGCGCAGCGGCACGACCCATCTGCACAATTTACTCGGTCAATCGGAGCATTTTGGCTATATTTCGCCCCTAGCGGTGGGATTACCCTGGGATATCCTCGGTATCGTCCGCTTATTTCAACCGCTGCTAGAATTGGCCCTACCTAGCGATCGCCATGTGGATAACGTCGCCGTTACTCCCGATTCACCCCAAGAAGACTCGATCGCCCTGGCCAGCATGATCCCCCTTTCCTACTACCATGGTTTATACTTTCCCCAACGTTTTCAGTATCATTTCGATCGAGGGGTTTTTTTTCAGGGCTGCAGCGAGAAAGAAATCGCCACTTGGCAACGTTGGCATACTCATCTATTAAAAAAAGTTTCCATCCATCAAAAAGGCAAACAATTACTAATCAAAAACCCCGTTTATACGGCACACATTGCCAGATTGCGAGCTATCTGGCCCGATGCTAAATTTATTCATATCTACCGCAATCCCTATCTAGTTTTTCCCTCAACCCGTCACTTTTTTACCCGCATCCTACCGGAACTAGCACTACAACCCTACGATAATTTATCTATTGATGTCATCGAGCAAGCGATTCTGAAAAGTTATCCCTTAATGCTTAATTCTCTCCTGGGAGATAGTGCCGATTTACCCGCCGATAGTTTTGTAGAAATTCGTTTTGAAGATTTAGAAAAAGACCCCCTAGCACAAATCGAGAAAATCTACGATCAACTGCAACTTCCCGACTTAAAAATATCTATGCCTCGCTTTGAGAAATATATCAGCAGTCTGCAAGGATATAAAAAAAATAATTATCCCCCAGAACCAAAAGCGATCGAGTTAGTCGAATCTCATTGGCTGCCATTTATTCAACGTTGGAATTATTTTTAATCATCAGCTTTTTCAGTTATCAGTTATCAGTTATCAGTCATCAGTTATTAGTTATTAGTTATAATTCATAATTTAATATGAAATATCTTAAATTTATCTTTCTGGGTTTAGGTTTTGTTTTACTAGGGGTAATTTTGCGCCAAACAAATCTGCAAGAAGTTTGGCAACAAATCACCCTAGTCGGTTGGTGGGGAATGACATTAGTAATTATTTTTTACTTCCTAGAATTCCTCACCGATGTTTTTACTTGGCAACTAACTTTTAAAAGTATTCCTATCCAACCTAGATGGACAATTCGCCTATTATTAATTTACATGGTAGGGGCAGCCTTTAATCGCGTGACTCCCTTCGCTTCTTTGGGAGGAGAAGGTTTTAAAGCAGTGATGTTAAAAACTCACTATCAGATTAGCTATAAAGAAACCAGTGCCTCGATTATTTTGACCAAGACGTTAAATACTGCTTCCCTTGTCTTCTTTGCAATTATCGGTTTTTTTCTGCTCCTAGCTTCCCCAAAATTCTCCAATTCTTTTAAAACTTTTACTGGATTAAGTCTTGCTATATTCTCCAGTTGTATCCTGATATTTTTCTTGATTCAGCGATTCCGTTTATCCTCCCGAATAGTTAATCGATTAGGTCATTCTTTTTTAGGCGATCGCCTAGCTAAACCTTTAGAAAATCTTCGCAGTGTCGATGATCGTTTAGGAGAATTTTACCGCAATCTACCCCTATTTAGAAATGGCTTGATCGTCGGTTTTCTCAATTGGCCCCTCGGAGTTTTAGAAATCTATGTTTTAATGCAGTTTCTCCAACATCCGATCAGTTTTGCCGATGCTTGGTTATTTGATTCCGTTGCCCAATTGGTACGCGCTGGAACCTTTTTTATTCCCGCTAATATCGGTACTTTAGAAGGTTCTTTAGTGCTGCTGGGTGCTTCCTTAACTGGTAGTCTAGAATTAGGTTTAACGATTTCTGTAATTCGCAGGGTTAAAGATATTCTCTGGATTATATTAGGTTTATTGATCTGGTGGTTATTTTCCCTAAGACCAACTTTACCCGATCGCTCTTCAAAATAATCTCAATCAGTCAACTCCCGATTATTCATCCTGTAATTTTTCGCGTACATTGCGAACAATCCGCGATAATTCAGTCTTTTCATCGACGCTAATTTTAGTCGGGGAACCACTAATAATCCGCTCGTAATTGCGGAAAGAATCCTTGATATCCGCCCCATCCTGACTGATAGTATATTCACGAATCCCTTTATCGTGCCAAGAACCGCGCATCTTAAAGACGTTAATCGCTCGCGACATTTCGCCGCGAATTTCCACATACTGCAACATTAAAATCGTGTCGGTAATCGTAGAAATATGGGATTCAGTGATCGAGTGCGCTCCCATAAATTGGTCGGTGGTATTGGTGAAAAATCCCGTAATTTCCTCCTGTTTGGCGTATCCTGTCACCCCGATCACAAATTGCCGAAAAGCATTATTTGTCACCCCCCGCGCGAGCGCCGATAGAGAATCAATAGCAATACGAGAGGGTTTAAATTCCGAGATTTCCGACTTAATCATCTGTAAATGGTCTTCTAATCCCGCCGATTCGGGGTAAGAACACAACAATTTTAATAATCCCTTGCGTTCCATCTCCTCAAAATCGATCCCCCAAGAAGAGGCATTTCGGGACAATTGAGCGCGAGATTCTTCATAAGCGAACAAAATCGCCCGCTCACCGCGCCTACAGCCTTCTTCCAGAAATTTACTGACTAAGAGAGTTTTACCCGTACCGGTTGCTCCTGTAGCCAAAATAATCGAATCCTTGAAAAAACCGCCTCCACACATATCATCGAGGGTTTTTACTCCCGAAGAAATGCGGACATTAGAAGATCGCTGAGTTAAACGCATCGCACCGAGGGGGAAGATATTAATGCCATCATTGGTGATAGTAAAGGGATATTCCCCCTTCATGTGGGTTGTTCCCCGTAATTTGAGGATTTCTGCGGTTCTGCGTCGCCTTTCTCCCTCTAGCACGTTCCGCATAATTACCACATTATCAGAGACAAATTCCTCTACACCAAAACGGGCCACCGCTCCGTATTCTTCGATACGTTCCGTGGTCATAATTGAAGTCACTTCTAATAATTTTAACCGGGCGACGAGCCGAAAAATTTCTCGCCGCACCACTGACACCGCTTCGTACTGCTGAAAAACGGCAGTTACAGAGTCAATTGATACCAGTTTGGCTTTATATTTGGTAATTGCGTATTGAATGCGCTCGATTAGGGCCGAAAGATCAAAACTACCCACCACCTCTTGACCTTCCGGATCCGGAGAAGCATCGAGAATAAATAATTTACCCTGGTCAATTAATTCTTCTAAATCCCAACCAAAACTATAGGCATTTTGGATAATATCGGTGGGAGATTCTTCAAAAGTAACAAACAAGCCCGGATAGTCAAAATACTTGATCCCGTGGTAGAGAAATTGCACGGCAAGCAGGGTTTTTCCCGTGCCAGAAGTGCCACTAACTAAGGTAGTTCTCCCCATGGGTAAACCACCGTGAGTGATCTCATCAAAACCTTCAATTAGGGTTCTAATTTTGCGAACACCTTTGGGTTTAATCGGTGGATTCAATTGGCTATTAGAGTTAGATTGAGTCATTATTTATCCAGCGAATATTTAAAGAGTAGGATTTTTATCTAATTTTTCCACAGAAACATATCAAGCCTGACTAGACACTTTACACCATCTCGATTTCCATTGACTCTTGACTTTCCCCTAGAGGTACTAGATTACGCCCCGATCATTTCTTCTTCAATAAATATAACCCGTCTAATCACCTATGGCCGAAGGCCTAGCTATCATTTTCTCGTTCACGAATTTCCTCGTACAGTAAGTCTAACCCGATCAGAACCTTCTCTCGATCGGACAAATCACCGATAATTTTCCGCACCGGGGGAGGGAGGACTTTCGCAAGGGTAGGAGTAGCGAGAATCTTGTCTTCCTCCGCTAGTTGCGGGTTTTTCAGCACGTCAATCACCTTGAGTGCATACACTCCCTGAAATTCCTCTTCTAGGATATTTTTCAGGGTTTTCAAAGCGCGCACGGAGTTGGGGGTATTGCCGGCGACGTACAGTTTTAAAACATAGGTTTTTTTAAAGACGCTCATAGGTTAGGATTAAAGGGGCTGGGGATACGAGTTCATTGTTATTTATTGGGGATATTTTAGTCTATTCCCAATAATAAATCATAAGGGATATCCTCGCGAGGTATGGAACGACGGTACATTTCCCCCAAGTGAGCAAGGATATCAATGAGAGCGAGACGATAATCTAGGAGAATTTCCTCACTTCTGCCTTCTAATTTTAACTGTTGGGAAAATTCATCCATTAACTCCATGTGAATTTCCAGAATTTGCGACACTGAAAGATCGCTAAAAAAGACATTATTAACCAACTCATCGATCGCTTGATTAATCGGATAATCCTGTTGGAAGTAATTTAAAATAATCTCCCGATAATCTCTTCTGAATTCCCGCAGTAATTCGTTTTTTTCCTCTGGGGCAAGATTGCGATAGAATAGCTGCGGGTTGCGTTTGTAGTAAACACCTAAATAGCCGAGTCTTTCTTTTAATTTTTCTGCTAAACGGCGCTGTTGTAGGAGGAGAAAACTGTGATTATTTTCCACGGGATTTGGTTGATTAACAATCGTGGTAGGTTCGGAAAAAGAGCAATTAGGAGCTAAATGGAGAAATCGAGCGATCGCTTGGTCGATGACGGCGGTGATGCTGTCTAATTCCTTGACGGTGATTTGTAATTCGGCACTATGATAGAGACAGGTGGGAGAGTCATTCGTTCCGGCAGTGATGTTGTTGTCAGCGACAATGATCACTACTGGCAGTAAAATCCCCGCTTCGTAGAGTTGATTAAAAGTCGGCTGTAGGGAAGGATGAGAGACCACCAGCAAACAATCGATTTTTTCCTTCTCTGCCTCGATATTAGCCAGTAATTCACTAGAAGAGGACCCCAGGGTTAGATTATATCGTTCATTAGCCAATAAAGCCGTCAAAGAATTAACCAGCCCTGGGGGTGAACTCACTCCCGTCAAGGGTGAGTCCGTTGGGACAAAAGCATAAATAGTCAGTCTCGGAGGCAACGTTTTCTCACTCGCAAGGTAGATAGAGAATAACAAACAATAGGTTAGGCTTTCTCTGTTGAGAAGACAACCCCCTCGCCATCAGCTAAGGGAAGTTAAAGTTAACTTGGCTTTTTGGCAGTGGGTATCGTAGTTAATTGTAATCAATGGAGCGGTCGTCTAGATGAGCAAGCGTCATAATCAAGGTAAATTCAAGTTTTAGGACGACTAATAGTTTGGCCATCAGTTTGTTAATTATGCCCTAAAGTTACCGCCACCGCTCCCCAATTATCCCCATGCCTAGCGTTACCCTCAGTCTCCATCACTTTAATCAATCCGTCACTGCCTGTGAATTAATTATTGACAGGGCTAGTCTTTTAGATTTAATTAACACGGGCAATCCAGAAGCGATCGTGGTGGTGGATGAGAGGTATTGTCCCCTAGGACTGATTGAGAGTCAAGCCCTGATTGCTTACCTCCTCTATCAACAACAGCACCCCGAAATCAGAAATCCCTCCCCCAGCTGCCTGGATTTGAGCGGTTGGCTGCGTCCGATTATCCCTCTTAACTCGCGCATGGCCGTGAGTCAGTTTCTGGCCACCCTGACGGGAGAAGCGATCGCCTTAGTCCCTATTTTAGTGGATACTCAGGGCAAACTGTTAGGACGCTTAGACACGGGCAAACTTCTCCAATTTTGTCTCGGGCGCTCGATTCTCGATGATCCTCCCCCGCAGCTCCGCACCAGCGATCGCATACCCCCCCGCAGCGATCGTCCTCTGGAATTTCTAGAACAATTACCGCTGCCGCTGCTGCTCTACAGTCCAGAAGCAGGGATTTTATACCAAAATCAGGCTTGGTGTCAACAAATCGGGGCAGCTTTCCCCGCTAATATCGATAACTCTTCCTTTGCTTTAGTTAATGACCCCTTAACCCTCCCATCCCCCACTCCCCCCCTGTTTCCCCAGCGTCTAGAAACGGTGACATCGGGTTTAGCCAAGACTTGGCGCCTCTTGTCCGTACCGTTAAAATTGACAGGTAATTATCCCTTGATCGAGAAAGTTTCCGAACTGTGGTTACTGTTAGCCACCGATATCACGGAACAACAGCAATATTGTCAGGAATTAGCGGTTAAAAATGCCGATTTAGTCCATTTAAATCGTCTTAAGGATGAATTTCTCGCCTGTGTTAGCCATGAGTTTAAATCGCCCCTCACCGCCGTTATCGGTCTCTCCAGTCTGCTGCGGGAACAAAAAATCGGTGAACTTAACCCCCGACAGTCCAAATATGCCGATTTAATCTATCGCAGCGGTCGCCAGTTGATGGCTCTGGTCAATGATCTCCTCGATTTAACCCGCTTAGAGACAGGACAACTAAAATTAACTTTCACTAGAGTCAAAATCGATCGCCTCTGTCAACGGGTGTACGATATCATCGTCGATAAGTATCCCCAACGTCTAGATATCCCCGGCAGCTATCGTCTTGACATCGAATCCGGGTTAGATTATGTTCTGGCCGATGAAGCCCGTTTACAACAGATGTTAGTGCATTTGTTAGATAATGCGGTTAAATTCACCATTGATGGCGGTAATTTGGGCATTAAAGTCAATCGTTGGGAAAATTGGCTGGCTTTTACCGTCTGGGATACGGGGATCGGTATTCCGGAAGAATCCCAGCATCTGATTTTTCAGAAATTCCAACAGCTAGAAAGTCCTTTCACCCGTCAATTTGAGGGTGCAGGTTTAGGTTTAGTCCTCAGCCAAAAATTAGCGCGCTGTCACGGTGGAGATCTATCCTTTGTCTCCAGGGCCCAGGAGGGTAGTGAATTTACTTTACTGCTGCCGGTTCATCCCCAAGCAACAGAAGGGGAACAATCGCCTCCCCAACGTCTGGTGTTAGTGGTGGAAGCTAATCCTCAGGTGATCGAACAATTTGTCGATCGGTTGAGTGAATTGGGATTAAAAGCCATTATCGCTCGTAGTGGCACTGAGGCGATCGAAAAAGCCCGTCAGTTAAAACCCCGTTGTGTTTTTCTCAATCCCAATCTACCCCTCTTGTCCGGTTGGGATGTGTTAACGCTGCTCAAATCCCATCCCCAAACCAAAGATATAAAAGTTATTGTCACCGCCGCCGATTCCGAGCGCAACCGCAGTCAACAGCAAGGGGCCGATAGTTTTCTGGTTCCGCCGATCACCTCGGCAGCCCTGCAAGCTTGCCTGAATCTGACCGTTTCCCCCGTTCCTAGCCGAAAACGGCGCACTGCTCCGACTCTGCTGCGTTTACACGGTCATTATGCCCCCAATTTCTCCGATTTATCTTCCTTTAGCTGGATTTGGAATAATCAATTAGTTCGGGAGAATTATCGTTTTATCGAGGCCGATAGTTGCGAACAGGCGGAACTTTTAGCTACTGTCTGGGAGGTGGACGCTATCTTAATCGATAGTTCGATCGCAGAAGATTTATACTCTTATCTGCAAACCTTGAGCGAGTCGGAAACCCTAGCTAATTTACCCCTAGTCACCCTTGATGTAGCTGTCACCGAGGTGGCCAATCAAATCCCCGGTTTAGCCGTTTTTCCCTGTTTGGCCCCCCCGACGGAAAACCGCATCGAACAGCTATTAAAGGTAATCGAGACTGCTGATCTGGCTTTTTCTGGCCACAAAGAACGGTAAGGGGGAAGTGGGGAAGTGGGGAGAAGCTTTTTTCTGTGATCATTGGGTGCATCTGACATTTGCAGAAATACCGACAATCAGCAATTATCAGTGAATCTTAAATCATTACAGATATATCAGCAGCTGCCTGTAAGCATCCCACCGAAAAACTAATGCGCTCCGGGGTTTGGGGGCGGCACTTCGACACATTTCGACAGGCTCAATGTCAAGGCTCAGTGGCCGCGCCACGCCCCCAACCCCCCCGTTGGGGGGTTCTACCCCCCAAAAGCTGGGATTGAGTGATAAAATCGGGCATTACTTCCGATTTTAGCCGAGAGTTTCCCCGGAAAAATCCCAACTTGCTAGATTTACAAAAATGAGATGCACCCGTGATCATTGACCCCACTTTCCGCACTTCTTAACATTCAATTGATAACTTTTACTAATATATTGCTGACAACCCTTTGCCAGTAAGGATCATAGCTACAATGATGGATTTTTGTCAAGGTGAAGAATTGTAAATTTTTTTCTCAGAACAAATCAATTATTGAAAATGTTCTTAATAGTAGTTTCTACAATGAAGGTTTTTCGTCAAAACATCTTGGGGAATGTAAAAATATATAGAGGTATATGAAGATGTGCGGAATGTCGGTTGACAAATAGGCCATTATGTGTTGACAGATGAGAGATTTACTGTTATCCTCGTGGGAGTATCCTATACGCTAACCTTAATCTTCCTAACGACTCTCTATAAGATGACAAAAATACGCACATACACCATTCCCAGTGCTACTGCTCTGGCTTTTGCCACTGCGTTAGGCCTCGCCACTGCCCCCGCACAGGCAGCCGCCGTCATACAATATAACGGTTGTGCAAGCACTAGCTTTTGCACATTCACCGAGCTTACTGGTGGTGGTAGTATCACCATTGATGAGGACGGGGATGGCAAAATTGACAAGAAGTTTGATAAGTGGGCGAGAACTGGATCTGGGTTGCTACCAAGCGACCTTCAAATATCGGCTTTTGGGGCCCCTTTATCGGGTGGGTTAACATTCTCAACCGCCACCGGATGGAACGTTCCACCTGATAATCTTAGTAACCAGTTCCTCTTCGATGTTACAGCCGTCAACCCCGACATACAGCTGACTACGTTGACAGCAGCCCTGATCACATCCAGTTCCACTCCTTTTGGCAATCCTTTGAGTCCGACTGGAACGAGGGGGATCCAGGTGAATGCTAGTGGAGCAATTATATCTGACTATGTGGGTGTGAAAACTTCTCCAGCTACTGTTGCCCTGCCCAACCCAATTACTGACAGGATCAACGTAGCAATAACTGGGCTGTTATTACCAAGTCCTCCCTTTACACCGGCGGGTTCTGCCCAACTTAAGTCGTTCAGTCTTACTTTTGCCCAATCTACCAGAGTTCCCGAGCCGGGTACTGTTGCTGGACTTCTTGCTGTTGGTGGCTTAGGTCTGGCGATGAAACGCAGGCAACAAAGATAACTGAGCTTGGTGTCAGGACAACTATGAGGAGAGGCATCATAGGTCTTCGGTTTGAAACACCGCCCTTTTGGGGCGGTTTTGTTTTGGAATTGGCCGTCTGTGATCAAACTGCGGGCAACTTAGCTCGCTTCTCTCCCCAAGATATCCTCATCACCGAGTCCACTTGGCACTATAACGGGGGCGGTTGCTGTTAAAAAAGCACGGTCGAGACAAGTTTGATCGGTCAGTTATCAGTTACCAGTTATCAGTTATCAGTTATCAGTTATGGCTCTTCTGGAGTAGTTATGATATATTAGCAGAAAATAATCCACGCAAGCTTTGCCAAATAAGGCTCACCCTAATTAAAAACGCAATTTTAATAAAAAAAGCTTTTTGATTTCTTGGATTCCGTGCTATTTAAGGGTTTAGGCTCATTTAAGCTACTAATTTGCTATAATCAGTCTAGGAGAGCCTCAGTTATCAGTTATCAGTTATCAGTTATCATTGATTAGTTATTGGTCACTGATTACTATTTACTGTTTACTCTCCCATGATTCCTTTTGTTGAGAAACTAAAAACTCCTTTAACTAAGCAAAAAATCTCGGTTCTGCAAGTTAATTTGGGGAAAAGATGTAACCTTGCCTGTAGCCATTGTCATGTGGAAGCTAGTCCGGTTCGCTCCGAAGAAATGACTCCAGAAGTGTGCGAACAAATTATCAAATTGATCGAAAGATTTACCCAAATTAAAACCGTCGATCTGACTGGCGGCGCTCCGGAAATGCTCTACGGTTTTAAGCCAATTGTGGAAACCTCTAGAAAAGCGGGAAAAGAGGTAATTGTGCGCTCGAATTTAACTATTTATTTCGAGAAAGGATTTACTGATATTCCCGAATATTGCGCTGGCCATCAACTGCGGGTGGTGGCTTCTTTACCCTGTTATCTTGCCGATAATGTGGATAAAATGCGCGGTCTGGGAGTCTATGATCGATCGATTGCCGCTTTACAATGGTTAAACCGTCTCGGCTACGCTCAAGAGCCGAATTTGATTGTGGATTTAGTCTATAATCCCCAGATTCCTAAGTCAGAGAATTTTTCTCTCACACCAGATCAGGTATCCTTAACACAGGATTACAAAAAGTTCTTGCAAGAACATTTTAATATTTCTTTTAACAATCTGTTTACTATCACTAACCTACCCGTCGGAAGGACACGCTTCCATCTGGAACACCGGCAACTCTATCAACCCTATCTTCAATTCCTCGAAGACCATTTTAACGGCGATACTGTCGAACATTTGATGTGTCGTAATCAGCTTTCCATTGATTATTTGGGTAATATCTATGACTGCGATTTTAATCAGATGGAGGATCTGGCCGCTTGCACCAGTCAAGGCCAAAAATTAACCCTGCCGGATTTATTACAAGCGGATAGTTTAGATGTAATTGCAGAGGTACAAACCGCTTCCTATTGCTACGGTTGCACTGCCGGCAGCGGTTCCAGTTGTGGGGGAGCTTTGATTGCAATCTGAACAAGTGTACTGGATATAGTCAAAAGTTTGGCCGATGATTAAGGACCGGAAAAAACCGCCGATTCGATATCTTGACGACTAAGGGAGTATTTAAAAGCGCGATTGATGTCACTGCCATCATTGGCTGCCCGAAAGTAACGAACGGTGATTTCTTCGATATCGAGGCAGATTTCCGCCTTCCATGTCGGTTTTTCCACATTCCAACAGTGGACATTCTCGGTATTTTTCCGACAACCTAATTTAACTAGCCATGCTTCGATCGCCGGTAAGGGATGATTATAGAGGGGAGTATCAGCAGTGGGAATCTTCATCGCATCTAAATCAAAAATAATTGGGCTATAGTGACGGCATTCTCTCCTCGAAGCATAGCAATAATCACCGCTAGTAACAAGCAGCCGAGCAGAGTCAGTCCCAAGATAAACAAAGCGAAAATTTCTCCCGAAGATAGGGGGCGATCGGTCGGATCGAGATAGGCGCTACGATTAGCTATGGGTTGATCGCTATCCGGGATAGTTTGGATGACATTCCAGCGCGAGTAACCTATCTGTAAATCATACAGGGAACGGCGATCGGGATTACTCAGGGTGGCATAAGCTTCGTTAAGACGCTGGAATTTAACCGTTGCCACTTCGGGGCTGAGTTCGGTAGTATCGGGGTGGTATCGTTTGCTGAGTTCCCGATAGGCGCGTCGCACTTCGATCACTGAGGCGCTCGGATGTAGCCCGAGAATGGCATAATAGGTATCGGCAAAGCGCGAGTTAGCGGCAATGACTCGCGGGGTGGTTTGGGAATTATCGCGCTCGAAGGTCACAAGATTTTTTACACTAAAAATTGTCTTAATATTTTAACCCTGTTGATCATGAAATCTGGTTATCGGCTGCATCTTCAGATCTGTCTTGTCTTTCTTATTATGGCCCTGACGAGTTTGTCTCCTTGGCTAACCCCTAGCGCCTATGCGGGGATCGATGATGATCGCCTCGATGGTAATATTTTTGTGGTCTATGCGGGTAATGGTTCCCTCGTGCCACCGCGTCTAAATTTAGCAGAAACTTTTCAAAGGAAAATTCCAGCTATTATTGTCTATTATCTGGATGATAGTAGTGATTGTAAGCGATTTGCGGCGATTGTCTCCCGTTTTCAAGAGTTTTACGGTCGCGCCGCCAGTATTATCCCCGTTACTGTCGATTCTATCCCCTTAAAGTCTTCCTATCGTGCCGATGAACCGGGTTACTATTATCGCGGTGGGGTTCCCCAAACGGTGGTTTTAGACCAACAGGGTAAAGTGGTTTATGATGGTTTGGGCAATGTTAAATATGAAGATGTGGATGATGTCTTAAGAAAGGTTTTTGATCTTTTGCCTCGATCAGAATCGGTAGAGTTAAAAAGACGCTCTTTTAACGAGTTTAACGCTGAATTGCGCTAGTCACCTCTTTTTTATCCTCAATTGAACGAACCCACTTTCCACCCCACTCTTAGCGTAGCGGAGTGGAAAGTCCAGGGAGCGGCAATTGAGGGGGTTCAATGCCTAAGCTAAAGATTAGCTGAATCTCAACCAGCAATTTAAATTCCCGGGCAGCTTACAAGGCGATGCGATCGCATTTAGATAAAGAAGTTACCAACAGGAATTCTTGTACCCATTTTCTTGCCTCAATTAGTGTTTTTCAACTTTCAACTTAAAATTGGCGCATCAGTTTGTCCCTATTGCAACTTTTGTCCCTCCATTTTAACCTAGACCTTCGGCTTTATTCATGTCATTTGTTGGGTTTCTCAACCCAATTTACCAGATCGGCGATAGGGAAAAAAGCTCAAGACTTAATAAATAAATAAATCAGCAGAGACAGAAAAGAAACCTGCTAACTTTTTTGCCTGTTTCTTACTAATTTGTCGCTTCCCATTAACAATCTCTGAGACAATCCCACTAGAACCAATCCCTGCCCTGACTAAATCCGCTTGAATCAAGCCTCTTGCCTCCATAAGGGTTTGCAGGATCGAAACAGGAGTAGAAGCTGACCCTGGCTGAAATCGCGCTTCCTCATATATCTCAATCAATACTTCCCACACATCGAGAATTTGTTCCTCTAATTCATTGGGATTTTGCTTAAAAAAAAGTTGTTCAGCGATCGCCAATGCTTGGTTGTATTGCTCCTCCGTTTGAATAACAAAGGGAAGTATTGAAGTTTCTACGGTCGAGGGATTAAAAGTAAGGGTCATTTTTCCAATCCTCCTGGTCATATTCAGCATGGGTCAAAACATACTTGATGTAAATTCTGCTTTTTTTATAGTTAATCCCGACAATCAAACGATAACGATTACCTTTGATCTTAAAAACCGTAAAATTGCCCACAGGATCAGCTTTTGGGAAAACCTGACGCACATCATTAATACTGAGCCATTGTGAACTTTTGGCAATTCGATACCAGTCATCTAAAGGTTTTTTCAGGTCAGCGTGCTTTTCAAATGCCTCCTGAAGCGTTTTATAGCTGATAATCCTCAAAACGATTCCCCAGTAGGCTAACAAAGAGCAAGTTAAACTCTCTTTTTCATACTCTCATTATGAGAGGGAGCTTGTCAAGGGAAAATTTTTCTGCTCAACTTGCGATCGCACTTGCTCACCACCAAGCGATCGCTCATTCAGCCAAATTTCACAGACGTTGGGTTTCATACTTCAACTCAACCTACGTTCTGAATTGCGCTAGTCACCTCCTTTTTACCCTCAATTGAACCAAAAATAATCATTTAGAGATGCTGTCAGCAGCGTCTCTATCTTATTTTTAGGAACAATAAAATTATTTACTTATTGCTTTTATTATCATTTAAGATTTATTTTAACCAATAAATGCTAGACAATTCAGATTTTATCTGAAATAACACTTGAAAAATATTTGCAATAGTGCCAGACTGGAAAAAGTTTGCTAACCTGATTATATTGAGAACAATAATCATTCTTGTAAGTGTGGGAGACAGCAATGAAAATCAAGCAAAATTTCCTAACAGCAGCGGTATTACTGGGTTTTTCTAGTCCGGTACTGGCTAATAGTCTCGAAAACCTCTCTAGTAACCCTATGGCACAGGTGACGACGGTGAATCAATTGCGGGATGTTTCTCCCACCGCCTGGGCTTTTGAGGCCTTAGGAAGTCTTGTGGAGAGGTATGGTTGTATAGTAGGTTATCCTGACCGCACTTTTCGCGGTGAACGCGCTTTAACTCGTTGGGAATTTGCCGCGGGGTTGAATTCCTGCTTAAATACCCTAGAAAGATTGATTCAAGAAGGAGTAGCGGTATTAAAAGAAGATCTAGACAAAATCAAGCGATTAGTCAGCGAATTCGAGACCGAATTAGCGGCATTGGGTGCTAGGGTTGATAACTTAGAAAATCGAGTCGCTTTTCTGGAAAATAATCAATTTTCCACCACCACTAAATTAACCGGGGAAGTGGTAATGGCATTATATGGGGTAGCCACAGGAGAAAAAAACGGTGGTGAAGGGATTCCCCAAGTGCCAGCTTTTGGTTATCGGGCCCGTTTAGAATTAAATACTAGCTTCACAGGCAAAGATTTACTCTATACCCGTCTAGCAACGGGAAATATTGCCGATTTAGCCGATACCACCGGAACTTTTGAAAGTACCTTAGCCTTTACCCAACCCGACGGCAACGATTTACTGCTAGAAGTTTTAAACTACAGTTTCCCCGTCACGGAAAATATCTACCTCTGGTTAGAAGCGACGGGAGGTGCTAAAGATGACTTTACCAATACCCTCAACTTTTTGGATGGAGATGGTGCTAGTGGTGCGCTTTCCGCTTTTGGTACCCGCAATCCCCTTTATTTTGCTCCCGGACAAACTGGACTCGGTTTACAGGGTAATTATGGGGCTTTGCAATTCAGCGCCGGTTATCTTGCTGGGGATGCTAACGATCCTAACCCGGGAGCGGGTTTATTTAACGGTTCCTATACTGCCCTAGCACAGGTGGGTTATGTTCCAAACGAGAATTTTGGCATTGCTTTATCCTACCTTCATGGTTATAACCAATTAGATACGGGAACGGGAAGCCAGCGCTCGAATTTCCGATTTTTCACCGAAGAACTATTCGGGGAGGCTGTCCCGACAATTAATAATAGTTTGGGTTTACAATTTACTTGGCGAATTGTCGATGGTTTTGTCCTCGGTGGTTGGGGGGGTTACACAAAAGCGAGAACTCTTAGCACCTTAGATGGACAACTAGAACGCGGGGATTTAGATATCTGGAATTGGGCGGTAACTTTGGCTTTTCCTGATTTATTTAAGGAAGGAAATACCGCCGGTATTATTGTTGGTATGCAGCCTTGGGTATCTAGTTCTAGTATTAGATTAAATGATGGCAGTTCCACTAATGATCCCGATACTTCCTTTCATATCGAAGGATTTTATGAGTGGAAAATCACCGATAATATTGCCCTTACTCCGGGGGTAATCGTGATTACTTCTCCTAACTCAAATAACAACAATTCCACCCTAGTTATCGGTACTATCCGCACGACTTTTACTTTCTGATTTGTCTAGGCAGCTGGTCAGAAATAAAGATAAAGTATGACGGGATTTGACATCATTTCTCCACTGGCTGCCATTCCGCATTTCCGCACTCTAAACTAACTGAATGAAGGGGCATTTATGGTATTTTAGAGGCAATTTAGCCTACTTTTGTGGTTTCTTTTTTGATGGATTGGGAGGGGTTTAGTTGGCGCTTCAGGGTTGAAGATGCGGCGAAGAGGTCGAGGACGATTTGAGGAACACTGTTAAATGTGATTAAATAGAGTACAATGAAAGTTGGAGATACACCTAGTTACCTAGTTAAGCCATGAAACAAGTTCTCAAAAATATTAAGGTATCGGAGATTCCTACACTAATCGCTCAGTTAGGTCTTTCTCCTGAACAAGAAGTTAATCTGACGATTGAGGAAAATTCAGAAAGTCTGATCTCAATTATGGATAAAGTCGGCAAAAAGGCTCAAGCTAAAGGTTTGACAGAAGATAAACTAACAGAACTATTAGTAGATGAATCCTAATCGAGTTGTTATAGATACCAATGTTTTTATTAGTGCTTTACTCAATCCCCTAGGAACACCCAAAAAAGTAATCAATATAGCAGTCAGTCAATTTACTATTCTCCAGAGCGAGGCAACTTATCAAGAATTGGCAACGAGAATAAGTAAAAAGAAATTTGACAAATATTTAGAAAAAGATGATAGGTTAGATTTCTTGTCCTCTCTTAAAAATAGGAGCTTATTTGTTTATATATTGCATGAAACGAGAGTTTGTTCCGATTTAGATGATAATAAATTCTTGGAATTAGCTGTATCTGGAATGGCACAATACATCATAACAGGCGATAAGGATCTTTTAATTCTCAATACTTATCAAGGGATTCCAATTATTACTCCAGCAGAGTTTTTAGTTATTTTCTAGTGTCCCTGAGAATTTTTTGAGGGAGGAATGCAAAAAAATAAACCCCCTCAAGATTGAATGAAGGGGCATTTATGGTATTTTTAGAAGCAATTTAGCCGACTTTTGTGGTTTCTTTTTCGGTGGATTGACAGAGTTTTAGTTGGCAACTGATAATAAAGCCTCTTCTATTGGCTTTGGTAACTCAATAGCATAAAACCGATGGTTCTTCGGTACTTGTTATGCAATCACAAATACTGGACTTGACGCGTAAGGTTTTCAGGATAAGCAAAGAGTCCCTAGCATACTACCTGCCGAAGAACCAAACCGATTCTTAATGTGTAAAATGTGTAAGAGGAAAAGACGCAAAAAATAAACCCCCTCAACTGACTAAATGAAGGGGGTTATGATATTATTCTAATAGGAAGGGATAGATAGGGTTATAGCCATGAGTATTGATATCTCCGATGAAATTCTCAGTGCCACACGCATGACTGAAGCTGAGATGAGGCAGGAAATTGCGGTCATGCTCTTTCAAAAAGAGAAGCTCACCCTTGCTCAAGCGAGTCGATTTGCCCGAATGAATCGTATTGCTTTTCA
>SFAQ01000028.1:0-30679 GCA_007096525.1 Microcystis wesenbergii Mw_QC_B_20070930_S4
GCCAAAAACCAAACCGCATCGGAAATCAACCCTTGTCACCGAAAAACTTTTCCAAGAGATTCCCCCTGACCAAAGAAAAACCTTTACTTGTGACCAGGTCAAAGAATTTTGTGGACATCAAGAGTCTCGTGAAGAAACTAGGAGCAGATTTTTATGAGTGCTACTCCTTACCATTCTTGGGAGAGGGGATTAAACGAGCCTACCAATGGACTGTTAAGACAATTTTTTGCCAAGGGAACGAATTTGAAAATCCTTAAGCCAGAGCAGGTAGCAAGAGCCGTAAACTTAATTAACAATCGTCCTCGAAAATGTCTTGACTATCGTACCCCGAATGAGGTATTCTATACTTTGCACGGCTACAACAACTTACATTTTTTACTCAAGGACAATAATATAGTTTAAGAGTCATAATTAGAAGCAAAGCACTCATTAAAAACATGATTAACCTAGAATTCACGGAAGAAGAAAAGAACTCACTGTCTTAGGAAAGATTTCATCATCCCCATTCCCGGGTTCAACTGAAGATGGAAGTTCTTTGGTTAAAGAGTCAAAAGATACCGCACAAAAAAAATTGTCAGTTAGCAGGAATCTCGCCAAATACCTTATTAACCTATCTTCGAGATTATCAAGAAGGCGGAATAGAAAAATTAAAATAAATCAACTTATATCGCCCTAAAAGTTAATTAGAGTCTCAAAGAGAAACGCTCAAAAAATATTTCGAGAAAAATCCACCATCCACAATAAATGAAGCTGTATATAGAATAAAATAATTGACAGGAATAAAACGAAGTTCTACCCAAGTGAGGAAATTCTTAAAATCAATGGGAATGAAATGTTTAAAAGTAGGTTCTCTTCCTTCTAAAGCTAACCCATATGAACAAGAAGACTATAAAGAAAAAAAGCTAGAACCGAGACTAAATGAGGCTAAAGAAGGAAAAAGTGCTGTTTTTTTTGTTGATGCGGCTCACTTTGTTATGGGAGCTTTTCTCGGTTTTGTTTGGTGTTTTGAGAGACTTTTCGTTAAGTCACCGAGCGGGCGTAAACGCTTTAATGTTTTAGGAGCATTAAATGGGATAACCCATGAAGTTATTCTGGTTACTAATGACACTTATATTACAGCAACTCAAGTCGGTGAACTTATGGAAAAATAGCTGCTTTAGGACTAATAATTACCATCACTCTGGTATTAGATAATGCCCGCTATCAAAAAGGCAAAGTTGTTGAGGAATTAGCTCTTTCTTTGTCAATAGAGCTACTCTATCTGCCGTCTTATTCGCCTAATCTAAATTTAATTGAAAGGCTGTGGAAATTGGTCAAAAAGAAATGTTTATATTGTCAATATTATGAAAACTTTTTTGACTTTTCTTCAGCTATTTATGAATGTCTGAATGATGCCCATCTGAAACATAAAAAAGAACTGGATTCCTTGCTGACTCTACGATTTCAGAAGTTTAATAAATCTCAGATTATGAACGTCTAAAGTATAGCCGACATCGGGGGGGTCGGGGGGCAAGGGGGGGTGGGGGAGATTCGGCTAATCTTAAGAATAAGCGGTTTACCCTAGTTCTATAATCAGATCACGGCTAATTTGATTGGCTATCGACCCTATTCATGTCTATCTCCCCACCCCGTTCGGGTTACACTTTACCAGTTTTTGCCTGTGCCAGTGCGATCGCATCTCTCCAGCATCTCCACGGCGAAAATGAGCTAAATTCCGTTACTTTTAATCTTTTAGAACCGCCAGAAACCGTTACAATTGCCATCGAACAAGTTGCCCGACTTAACCCCGATGCTGCCCTAGCTATCACCCGCAGCGAGCCGGGGGACAATTTAGATTTAACTAGAAATACCCCTATATGGGCGTTAGTAGAAAGAAAGACGGGTAATCAAGAGATAGAGATTCAAGGCGGCGAAGGAATCGGCCTACAGGTTGATAATGAGGGAAAATCAGCTATCTATAGTTATGCCCAGCGTCTCCTGCAAGAAAACCTCAGACCCCTGTTACTGCCCCAAGAAAGCATCAAAGTGACGATTATCCTTCCAGAAGGCAAAAAACTGGCCACAAGGACTTCTAACGCCGCTTTTGGGGTAGTAGAGGGATTATCTTTGTTGGGTACTACTGGCATTTCCCAACCTCTCAGCGCACCCGGACAGTTAGAAATCTTTCGCGAGCAATTAAAAAATTTATCCCGTCGTTTCGATCGCTTGGTGTTTTGTATCGGGGAAAATGGCTTAGATTTAGCCCCTCAAATGGGTATTAATCCTGATATTTTGGTAAAAACAGCCAACTGGATCGGGCCGATGTTATTAGAGGCACAATTACAGGGAATCTCTGAAATTCTTTTGTTTGGTTATCACGGTAAATTAATTAAACTTGCCGGGGGAATCTTTCAGACTCACCATCATCTCGCCGATGGTCGTCGGGAAATTCTTACCGCCTACGCCGCTAAAATGGGTTTAGCTACCCCCCATCTCCAGCAAATTTTTGACAGTAGCACCAGCGAAAACGGTCTGGAATATCTGCGTCAATTAGACCGGCAAACGGGCGATAATTGGGTGGAACGCATCTATGGAGAAATGGCTAATACTATCGATCGCCGTTGCCAAGAATACGTTTATAACCACAGTAACGGTCATCTTAGGGTAGGTTGTATCTTATTCGATCGCTCTCGTTCTTTGATCAGCAAAAGCGAAAATGGCCTTAAATTTTTGCAAAATCTACCAGTCACTCCCCAGTGACCGTGCTATGATCGTGGGAATATTTAGTCTTAAAAAATGAAACTAATAAGGCCATACTATTGTAGCTTATTTTCAGAACAATAGCCGATTTAGTTTACAAATCTTTAACCTTTTCCTGCCAGTTTCTTTTCTTGATCGCAGTGACAACTCAAACCCCCCTTCCCACCCCCCAAGAGACTTTGCCCTCAGAGTCCTTCACTAATAGCCTTAATCGTCAAATAATCATCATTCTTGACTTTGGCTCCCAGTATTCTGAATTAATCGCCCGCAGAATCCGGGAAACGAACGTTTACTCCGAAGTTCTCTCCTATCGTACCAGTGCCGAACAATTGGCCCAAATCAACCCGAAAGGAATAATTCTTTCGGGCGGTCCCAATTCCGTCTATGATCCAGGGGCGCCTCACTGTGATCCCGAAATTTGGAATTTAGGTGTACCCATCCTCGGAGTTTGCTACGGGATGCAATTGATGGTACAGCAGTTAGGGGGCAGGGTAGAACGGGCAAAACGGGCCGAATACGGCAAAGCATCCCTATTTATCAACGATCCTACCGATTTATTAACCAATGTCGACAACGGATCCACCGCCTGGATGAGTCACGGAGATTCCTGCGTGGAATTGCCCCCAGGTTTTGAAATTCTCGCTCATACCGATAATACCGATTGTGCAGCCATTGCCGATCACGAGAAAAAACTCTTTGGAGTGCAGTTTCACCCGGAAGTTGTCCATTCTGTGGGAGGAATCGCCTTAATTCGCAATTTCGTCTATCATATCTGCCAATGCGAACCCACTTGGACCACGGAAGCTTTTGTCGAGGAATCGATCCGGGAAATTCGGGCAAAAGTGGGCGATAAGCGCGTTTTATTGGCTTTATCTGGCGGTGTGGACTCCTCTACCTTAGCATTCCTGTTACATCGAGCGATCGGTGATCAACTAACCTGTATGTTTATCGATCAGGGATTCATGCGTAAGGGTGAACCCGAACGATTAATGCAGATATTTAACGAGCAATTCCATATCGGAGTCGAGTATGTCAACGCTAGAGAGCGATTTTTAGCGCAAGTTGCCGGTGTCACGGATCCCGAAGAAAAGCGCCGTCGTATCGGCCATGAATTTATTCAGGTGTTTGAAGAAGAATCGAATCGTTTGGGACCCTTTGATTATCTGGCCCAAGGAACTTTATATCCTGATGTCATTGAATCGGCCGATAGTAATGTGGATCCCAAAACTGGGGAAAGAGTAGCGGTTAAAATTAAAAGTCATCATAACGTTGGTGGACTGCCGAAAAATCTCCGGTTTAAATTGGTCGAACCCCTGCGAAAATTATTTAAGGATGAGGTGAGAAAATTAGGTCGATCGATCGGTCTTCCGGAAGAAATTGTTCGTCGTCAACCTTTCCCCGGCCCCGGTTTAGCGATTCGCATTTTAGGGGAAGTCACCGCAGATAAATTAAATATTTTGCGCGATGCAGATTGGGTAGTGCGCGACGAGATTAATAAGCAGGGAATGTATCACGATTTCTGGCAAGCTTTCGCGGTTTTATTGCCTGTCCGCAGTGTGGGAGTGATGGGAGATCAACGCACCTACGCTTATCCTATTGTCCTCCGGTTAGTCAGCAGTGAAGACGGAATGACTGCCGATTGGTCGCGGGTTCCCTATGATTTATTGGAGACAATTTCTAATCGCATTGTCAATGAAGTTAAGGGAGTTAACCGCGTGGTTTATGATATTACTTCTAAGCCCCCCGGAACTATAGAATGGGAGTAGTTTTGTTAGATTAGAGTCAATCCCGTCCAAATATTGGGGCGGGATTTTTGCAGAATAGACAATTGAGGAGATTAATTACTACCATGGCACAGTTAGAGATGTTGGAAGAAATAGAGGAAGTGGATTTTGCGGAAGAAGAAGATGATGTTGAAGGAGAATCAGCAAACCAAAAAAAGCTACAACTCAAAGAAATCTCCGAGACTGTTGTTGCTGGAAGTGATTGGACTACCGCAACGATCCGCGATCAATTAATTCGAGAAAATATTCAACTCAATCCGCGCTTTCAAAGACGAGATGCTTGGAATATTACTCGTAAAAGTCGATTTATTGAATCCCTAATTCTAGGGTTTCCAGTCCCACAGATTGTCTTAGCTACTAATAATAAGGAAAAAGGTAAATTTATCGTTCTTGATGGCAAACAACGCTTACTAACAATTTTACAGTTTTATGGTGACAGTGCCACACCTAATAATAGTTTTACTTTAAAAGATTTAGAATTTCTAGATAATCTCAATGGCTGCCAATATCAATATCTAAAAAATGACTTCAATTTGAATTATATCTTAGACCAACTGGATAATCAAACTATCCGCACGATTGTTATCCGTAATTGGAAAACGGAGAGTTTCCTCCATAAAATTTTTCTGCGTCTCAATGTGGAAAATACCCCTTTGTCCCCACAAGAATTAAGACAAGCATTACACCCAGGGGACTTTATTAATTTCTTAGATGATCGAGCGATCGAAAGTCAAGCATTAAAGAAAATATTTAAATCTCCCGATCCTGATTTCCGGATGCGCGACACTGATATACTATTGCGTTATGTAGCTTTTCATTATTATTTATCCGATTATCGCGGTAATCTTAAAGGGTTTCTTGATAATGCTTGTGTACAGCTTAATGATCGATGGAATCAAAACTCAGAAGAAATTAAAAACGTTATCGATCAATTTGAAAAAGCTGTCCAGACAACGATTAATATTTTTGGAGAGAAAAACTTTTCTCGTCTCTGGTTGCCTGAATCCGCAACTTATCGAACTAAGTTCAATCGAGCGATTTTAGATGTGATGGTTTTTTATTTTTCTGATGATCTAATTAGAGCAGCTGCCGAGCAAAACAAAGAACAGGTAGGAGAAGCATTTAAAAGTTTATTTTGTACTGCCGATAATCGATTCAAAAATGCTGTGTTAATCAATACAAATACTATGCAATCAATCTATAATCGTTTTCATTTGTGGGGTAAAGCTTTATCAGGAGTATTAGACATTAAATTCAATATTCCTGAGATGGAAGATAATCGTATTATTTTTAAGGGGTTAAGATAGTTAGTTTTTGTATTATGCCGAAATCCCTGAGATTTAGCCAACTAACCAAAGAATTAAATCGACTAAAAAAACAATTCCTACCTCGTCAATTCAGCGAGATAAATGACTATTCTGAAAGACAATTAGCTTTAACTTTTGCCTATCGAGTTTTTGCTCATGCTGAGATTGAATCTTATCTTGAAGATCGAGTTTGGGAGACCGTACAGACAGCAAAAAATATCTGGGATAATCAAGGTAAAGCTAGTCGAGTTTTGTTATGTTTAATCGCTTTTTCTGGTCAAGAAATGGAAGCTCCTCCCGACACCATTACTCCTCTTAAAGGTAAGAAAAATGTGCCTGAAGATAAACTAAAAATAAATAAAAAAATTGACATGGCGATTGGATGTTTTAAATCAGTTATCGATCAAAATCATGGGATTAAAGAAACTAACCTATTAAAATTACTCTTACCAATCGGCATCGATAGTGATGACTTAGATCAAGTTTGGTTAGCAAATATGAATACTTTTGGAAAAGAACGCGGTGAAATAGCTCATTCTTCGGCAATCAAAATAAAAACGAAACAACCGCCTAACCCTGCCGACGAATTAGAGAGAGTTAAACAAATTATTCAAGAATTAGAGAAAGTCGATCAATTGATTACTAACTTGCTCAAGTAATTGCACTCTTAATAAAACGTAAAGCTTTAATTATATCAGAAATACAGTATAATAAAAAGCAGAACGTAGAACGTAGGTTGGGTTGAAGCATGAAACCCAACACCCGCATAGTTTACGCTACCGCTAACCCATCCTACCAATAATTGTGCCTCCCTACTTACAGTATAATAAAAAGCAGACAATAGAGAGCTAATCATCAAAGTGAAACATAGACCAATTGCGATCGATTTATTTGCTGGCTGCGGTGGGATGTCCCTTGGTCTAGAAGCGGCAGGATTTGATATTGCTGTAGCGGTGGAGTTTGATGCAGTCCATTCCTTGGTTCATCATTTTAACTTTCCCTATTGTCAAACTATCTGCCGGGATATAGCCAAAGTAACCAGTAGAGAAATATTAGAATTATTAAAACTCAAAGGCTATGCCAGCGATGTTAGTTTAATTGCTGGTGGTCCGCCGTGTCAAGGTTTTTCACTTATTGGCAAACGACAAATAGATGATCCTAGAAATTCCCTAGTATTTGAATATCTGCGAATTGTCAAGGAAATTAAACCCAAGTATTTTATCTTTGAAAATGTTCCTGGCATGGCTACCGGTAAACATCAACAATTTTTAGAGGAGTTAATCTCTGAATTTGAAGCTATTGGCTATAAAATTGATCAACCAATTAAAATCCTCGATGCCAGTGAATACGGCGCACCGCAAAAGCGCAGAAGATTAATCTTAATTGGTAGTCGCAAGGATGTGACAATGGCTACATATCCCTTAGCAACCCAGGTTGATTTGAACTCATCAAAAAAATCACCTTTTACCACAGTTTACGATGCCATCTCAGATTTAGCAACAATACCAGCTTTTATCGATACTGATTTGGGCATACCATCGTCAAAATTAGATTATAGTGGTAAAAGGAAAAAATATTCAGTAGAGCCAATGGATATTTTTAAACTTTGCCATCAAAGAACAGTAGATACAAAAATCTATGGACATATAGGCTCAGTTCATACTCAAAAATCAATTGATAGATTTATCTTAACCGAACCGGGTACAGTGGAGCGAAAAAGTCGCTTTTTCAAGCTTTCCCCCACCGGTTTATGTAACACTCTCCGCGCCGGAACAAATAGTGACAAAGGGGCCTATACTGCTCCTAGACCTATTCACTATTCTATTCCCCGTTGTATTACTGTACGAGAAGCCGCCAGATTACATACATTCCCCGATTGGTTTCAGTTTCACCACACAATATGGCATGGTTTTCGTGAGATTGGTAATGCGGTTATTCCGCTATTATCGAAAGAACTTGGTTCCTCTGTGATGGGAGCAATGAATATCAATACCGCTAATCTCAACCGAGTTATTTTAGAAAAAATGCCAGCCGAATTATTACTATATAATATGTCTCAGGCATCAAACTATTGGGGAATCTCTGATGATGTTATCCCGAAAAGAAAACGAGGTGTCTCTCAGAGGTTGGTCAGTATTTAAATTATACTAAATCCGTTTTTAATAGTACGATTGACTGCCTTTTTATTATTCGGGAACCGTCCACCAAGCGAGAGCAAAAGCTTGTTCTTTCTCATTAACCTGTTGACGATATTGAACCCGAATTTTATAGTTTCCAGAGATGGGTACAGGACAAAAAATATGCTCTAAACTATCACTATCACTCAGGGAAGCACAGGTGTATTTAGCATTATTATCCTCTTGAGCAGGTAAAAGATAAACATCTAAATTATTCAGTCCGAGATCCTGGAAACTTTCATCGAGATCATAGAGATTATTGCGATTAGTATCGATTAGTTCTACCAAACGATCCCAAGCTAAAGTTATCGAAACAAAACTATTAGCTTTTAATGGCTTCTCCAGGGCATAATCTTGATAACTATTAGCGGTAACTGTAGCGTAATCCCAGCCAATAGAAGGAATAGATTCTGCGGCTGACCATTGACCATTACTAAACTGTTGGTAGGCGCGAAAAGTGTTAAGATGTCCCGTACCCATCTGCATATCTAAAGGAATTTTCGGGTCTTTATAAGCATCAGACTCTAACCAAGTTTTTTGGTCTTTAGTTAAAACAGTCCTTCTCATACCTAATAATAAACCATCGCCCGTATCTTTAATTTTATCGGCAGCATTAAGCATCACTGCTTTCATCACCTGATGACGACGAGAATCGAGACTCCAATGGGGATTTTTTTGATTAATTTGTTGATCGCCGTATTCTTGTAAAAGTGCCACCGATGCCGTAATATGAGGAGCGGCGAAACTGGTTCCACTAACAGTATTTAATTTACCTTTGAGATCATAAAGTTCTATTTTATTGCCGGGGGCAACTAAATTAATTGACCGCCGGGAACCATCATTAATTTCCCGTTTAATTAAACTGCGACCAATACCCACCGGCAAAGCACTAATATTAGCAAAATCAACTTTAGTGAATTTTCCTTCTCTTTTGGCTGTATAAGCGGTAGTAATGCCGTTAAAATGATCGGTGGGAATGGGAATTCCTCCCTTACCTTGATTGCCAGCAATTACATAAAGAACATCATCAACTCGCGATGACCAATCAACACATTGAGTTAATAAAGCTTGACCATCTAATTTTGCTTCCTGTCGCTGATCTCTTTGCAAAGATTCCCCAAAACTAAAGTTAATCGCCCGCACATCACCGCTATTTTGTCGGGCAATATTTTGACTAGCAAGACATTCTTCCGGTTGTCCACCGCGTCGCAAAGAACCCACCGCCCCCGAATATAATCTCGCTTTTGGGGCCACTCCTGGTATTTTTTTATCATCACTTACCATCATCGTTGCCACCATAGCGGCGTGATTATCTAGATAGGTGTTGGGTTTGGCAATTTGATCGCGAAAAAAAACACCGGCTAATTTATAGGGAGGCTGCCAAGCTGCCACTTTATCATAACCGAACTGAGCCGGTCGGCCGATTTCCACTTGACCGATGGCAATTTTTCGCCCTAATAAATTATAGGGTTCCGCCCGCAGGCGATCGGCATAAATTCCCTGTTCACCGATGGAATTAGAAAGAACTAGGGAAGGAAGCAGAATTATCGTTACTACTAACCCGACGACAAACCAAAACCCTCTTTTCATCATCAGCAATCCTGCGGCGGTAAGGTGACACCAATCCATTCTAAGACAGAAATCTCAGGAGTGAATCTCAGATTTGCAGAAATACCGACAATCAGCAATTATTAGTAACTCTTAAATTATTACAAATATATCAGCAGCTGCCTGTAAGCATCCCACCGAAAAACTAATGCGCTCCGGGGTTTGGGGGCGGCGCCACGCCCCCAACGGGGGGTTTGGGGGGTAGAACCCCCCAAAGGCTTGGATTGAGGCAAAAAATCGAAAGTAATGCGCGACTTTAGCAGGGAGTTTCCCCTTTAAAATCCCAACTTAGTAGATTTACAAAAATGAGATGCACCCAATCTTAGAAAATACCCAAATCTCTTTTTTTGCTAGGCGGGATGGTAATAAAAAGCCACTGCCAAGATTAAATAGGTGGCTAGTAATAGGGTTCCATCTAACCAATTGGAACGACCAGTAAAGCTGATTAAATTAGTGACAACCACTGCGACAATCAAAGCCACCACGTTAAAGGGATTAAAATTTAAATCCATCGGTTGCTGCCAAAATTGACCGATAAAAACTAATAAAGGGGCTACGAATAAAGCCACCAATAAACTATCACCCATCGCCACGGAAACCGTTAAATCCATCTGATTTTTTAGGGCTAATTGAGTGACGGTAACTATTCCAGAAACATCGCTAATTAAAGGAATGAAAATCACCCCGATAAAGAGAGGAGTGAGATTAAATCCTTCCATCACCGATTCCACTACATCAACAAATAAATCCGACTCATAGGCTACAGCTACGGTGGAAGTAAGCAGCACAAGTAACCAAATCCAGACTTGAGCTTTTTCTTCCTCACTAACCTGATTGTCGGGGGTATTTTCATTACTTAATCCCACTTCGTAGAGATAGCTATGGGTTTTCAGGGAAAATAATAAAGTTAACCCGTAAACTATTAATAAAACCGTGGCAGTGACTAGGGAAAGACTGAGAATATCGGCAACTTCCACCACGTTAGAAGTATATATTACCAAAGTTGGTAAAGCGATCGCTATTACTGCTAAAGTCATAGAAGAACCATTTACCCGCGCTAAAATCGGTTTAAATTCTTGCTCTTTGTAGCGAATTCCTCCCGTGAGCATTCCCATGCCCATAAATAATAATAAATCGCTGAGAATACTACCGGTAATACTGGCTTGTACGATGTCCACCAAGCCTTTTTTTAGGGCAATTAAGGCAATAACTAAAGTGGTAGTATTGCCGAAGATAGCATTAACTAATCCTCCCAAAGTTGGCCCAGTAACTACGGCAACTCTTTCCACAGACGTGCTTAACCAAATTGACAGGGGAATGATCGATAAAGCGGCAGTGATAAAAATAGCTTGATCTCCCCAATTAAGACGACTAGCGACCACCGATAGGGGAATAAATAATAGGAAAGCAAAGGAGACAATTTTTCTTAAATTCATGGGTTATTAATGGCAATTTCTCCCACCATTCCCGCTTCGGCATGACCCGGAATAGTACAGATTAATTTATACTTACCGGTTTTGAGAGGAACTATTACCCATTCTGCCTGTGCATTAGGTTTTAATTCTAGTTCGTGAATTGCCCCTTTAATCTCCACTTTTCCCGCTTCAACTTTCTGCGTCCAACTAGCATCGGCGAAGTCTTTAGCGGTAAAATAATGTTTAGTGGGACTGGGATTATCAAGAATTAATTTGTATTTTTGTCCAGCAATAAAGTCTAATTGACTAGGAAAGAATTTTAATTCTCCTTGTCCGGAGCCTAGACTAATTTTAACTTCTAAAGGTGCGGCCCCAGCGAAGGCGGGAAAAGTCACTAACCAACAACCAATTAAAACTATTACTACTGCCACAAATTTTTGATAGATATCCTTGCCAGCGAAGTAGGGATTAGAATTCATTTTGCTCCTGCAGCTTATAATAGAGAAAATCTGACGGCTTTGACGATAATTTTAGAACAAGTGGTGATTCTTTCTGGCTGTCTTCCCTTCCATCCCTTAAAAGTCCCTTGGTTATGGTTAAAACCGCAGGACTTCTAGCCACTGTCATTTAAATCGACAAAATTAATCTAAGCTATCGGGAGAATGGGGATAAAGTTGTTCTGCTTCCGGACAATCTTCCGAGACATTAATATCAGGATTCGTCCGCGACACCGATGCCAGTTTTCTGCTCACCGCACCGATACTTTCTAAACGCACCATTTCTTCCCAAGAACTAATTTCGTCTTCTTCTTCTGTTTCGTAGCGAATGGTGACGAGATCGCTTTCTAGATCGATAATACGAGCATTATCAATCCATCTTTGCTGATCGCGCAAGAAAATGCAGACTTCCTGACCATCCATACAGAATTGATAAATCTTGCGGTGTAACATATAATTGCTCCTAAACAGCTTCTTTTGTTGAATTCAACTAACGGGAAGTTACAAAATGCCAATCTCGGCAATAGCTCAAGAATTCCCGTGGGTAACACAAAAGGGAGGAAAATTCCGCTATTAGTGGCAAGAATGGTAAAGAAAAGTCAGGTTTCCAGTTTGGGGCTACGTTCTTCAAAGACATCGATTCGATTAATAGACGGCTTCGGCGATTCAGTAAAAAATCGCCCTTATAGAGTCATTGTCACATAAATTTTCACTTGCTAACAGTATCTGTAGATCGAATCGGGAAATGGGGAGATAGGGAAATTTCACCCAACACCCCAAAACCCCAACACCTAACCCCGATGCTGATTTAAAATAGCCATCATCTTTTGGGCCACCGCTGCTGTTTGTTCGAGCATGGCAAAATGACCGCAATCGGATAACTCAATTACGTTGCCGCCAGTTTCAAACAAGGGATGAAAACTGGCCAGATGGTTAACGTACTTAACTTCCATAATCGTATCCTCTTTCCCCGCCAGAAAATAGACCGGCTGCGGGAGACGGGAGACAATCTGGGGTAAAAGATGAACTTCGCTGATAGTGGTGGTTTCCAAAAGTGACCCTAGGGCCGCTTGGTAATCGGCCCGGACAAAATCAATCACTCGCTGTTTGCCCCATTTTTTGCTTAGGGTTTGCTTGACCATCATCCGCGAGAATAAAAGATCAATCAAGGGAACACGGGGCAACCAAGGCGGTCTTCTCTGTAAAATCTGTCTTCCGGCTTCCCGAAATCGCTCAAATTCCTCCTTTAGATAGATGCCACCGCCGGCATTCATACAGATTACCCCCTTAATGCGTTCAGGACAGCTATCCGCGGCCCACAAAGCCACACTACCACCGAGGGAATGACCGACTAACCAAGCAGCATCGAGGTTTAAGCGGTTAAGAAGGGTAATAACGTCTTGGGAGTAGGATTCAAGGTTATAACTGCTAGGAGGACTGTTAGAGGTGATTTTTTGGGAGTCGCCAAAGCCCCGGAGATCGTAAACTAGACAGGGATAATCCGGGGAGAGAATATCTACCAAAGGCTGCCAGTAGTGACGACTCAGCAGCCAACCGTGTATAAAGACTAAAACCGGTTTATCCGCTTGGGGCGAAAATAACTCGTAACTGTGGGATACTCCCGATATGTCGATGGTAGGCATATAATCAATCTCAACCTAAGTTAAACCATTGATAGGGGTTACTAGGGAAACTTCTAGAGAAAAATAGGTGTATTTAGCCTTGTTTACGGAGCAGAATCAGGGAAGCTTAGGATATTCCCTGATAGCTGATGGATCACCGCTATAGACAATTTCAAAAGCTTCTACTTTAAGTATAAAACACTGGGGATACCTCCCTAAAATAGGATGAAAACCCTAGACCAGGATTTATCTATGAAATGCGATCGCTTTTTAACTCTTTCCCTAGTGTTAAGTCTGGGATTAGTTTTTCCCCCCTCTTTACCCGCACAAAATCCCCCCGCTACCACCTTTCAACCGGGTCCTTGGCAGCCTGTTGCTAGGGTGAATATGAGTCGTCCCGTGGAGATCAAAATTATCAATCAAACCGATATTGACCTCAATTATGACCTATCGGCCAATATTGATTCCTCTCCCCAATTATTATCTCCGGGTACGGAGACAACCCTAAGAGGTTTCGTAATTCCAGCATATATTCTGATTAATCGGGCTAATGCGGCAGCGGATCGCTATTCTTCCAGTTTAATCTATGCCGTAGAAGTCAATGATGATAATTTAGTCACGATTACTGTCACCAAAGTTCCGGGGAGTACCCCCGGTTATACCACCTTTAACATCAATCAACAGGGTGCTATTTATATTTACTAGCTCTAGCTTAAACTGTTGTGGAGCCACCCCGATAATTATCCCTGCACTTTCTTAATTAATTCCTCCCGCAGGGGTTGTAGGAGAGTATCGAATTCGGGGAAATAATCGGGAGTAGCAAACAGATTATTAAACCATGTAGTGACGGCAATATTATCGACCACGGGAGTAAAATCAAACGGTTGAACCCCATCGATATGACGACTGTTTACCCCAAAACCTGCCCTTTGACGACGATATGGCCAAGGGGTTGCCTTTTCTCTTAACCAGAGGTCAAAGTTAGCAGATTTGGCCATGGAATCGGCTAAATTTTTCTCTATCTCGGTCGGTAAAAAACTTTTTTGAGATTGTAACCATGCTTGTTGTAAAAGCTTCCCTCTTTCAGGGGGATTTAACCAAGCTTGTTTCAGTAAATCTACCCCGGGTAAGGGATTTTTTAGGGAGGGATTTAATAAAGCTTTTCCCACTTCTTTCCAGGATTGTTGCCAATCTTGGGCTGCTTTCAGTTTATCCCCGCGCCACCAGGACAAACTCCCACGATAAAAATGCAGATTATTTTTCAAATTCTCAGAAGGATTACTTTGCAAAAGCTGACTATAAATTGAATCAACCCTGTCTAACATTTTTGTGTATATTGGTTGTAGGCTGGGTAAACGCCAGAGGGGACTGGTAATAAATAAAGGATCACGCACAGCTTCTAAAGCAAAAGCTTCTATGGCTAAATCGGGTTGATTTTGGGCCAGTAAACTGACAGCCAAACCCTGAAAAACTCCTCTTTTAGCGGGGATTAATTTTATTGATTCAATAAAGGATTTAGTTGCTGCGCTGGGATTTTGCCTCAGTTGTAACCATCCCAGATTACTGTGGCCGAATTCTTGATAGGGAGAAACCTGATTTCCTACTTGAAAATATTTAATTCCCTCGTTTAAAGCTTGAGGATTATTGGTATTAATAGCTAAATCGCCTAAATTCCAACCTAATTGATAGGGATAATAGGGTTCCCAGGGTGCTAATTGATGGGCTTTAATCAGAGTATCGCGAAAAGGTGCGATCTTTTTTTCTGCCAAAAAATCGAAGCCATAACTAGAAAGTTGCCAAGCGCGATGAATAGGAATTAACCAAATTATCATGACTAACACAATTCCCAATCCTGTAAAAAAGATAACTTTTGGGGGAATAGCTAAAAACTTAGTTTCTTTTCTGGGTAAGGAAGAAGTCAGACAAGCTAGGTAAATAGTTAAGGTTCCAGCAATAGCAATATTATCTAATTGATAATCGGTTAAACTCATTAATCCGTAGCCGAATAATCCTGTATAAACACAGGGCAGTAAAATTTGATCGCTGAAATTGTCAGGGGCAGGAGAACGAAAAAAATGAAAAATCAGCACCGTAACCAGTCCAATTCCTGCTAAAATGCCCCAAATGCCTAATTCAGCAAATAATTGAGCGGGGGTGCTATGCAGTTGATAAATTAATTCTGATGCCCTTCCCGCTATCAGAGGACGGTAGTGCTGATAAGTGATAGGAACATTGCCTAAACCAATCCCCGTCAAAAAATTTTCACTGCCCATCTGCCCACCGATAAGGGTATTAATCCAACGATAGGAAAATTCGTTATCTCCTCCTCCCTGTACTAGGGAAGTTATCACAGTTTTTAGACGATTATTAGCGAAGATAACAATAAATAAAAAGAGCAAAGTGGCTAATCCTCCTAATCCTAACCAGAGTCGGGGAATTTCACTTCTAAAAATTAAAATTCCTAATCCTACCACACAAACCCCGATTAATCCTAGCCAACCACCCCGAGAACTGGTAGTGTAGAGATCGAGAATGCCTAAACCAATGCCGGTAAACCATAGCCAACGCTGCCAATTTTTAGCCAATATAGCTAATCCCAATAGTAAAGGTAAGGCAAGAACAAGAAAACCCGCCACATAATTCTGATGACCCAAGGGTGCCCAATTGCGTAACTCTAAGACTGAAAAATCAAAAGAAATCTCGACTCCATTTTGCTGTAATTCCCTAATCCTTGCTAATTCTGGTGATAAAGTTTGGCTTGTCCACAAAAAAAGACTGATAATAATAAAAGCCACACTGAGATAACCTTGAAAACTGAGGATAGCATAGCGTCGCTGGGGAGAATTATCAGTGATAATCCATTGATGTAGGGCGTATAAAGCGCAGATAATACCAATAGCTGCCCAACTATACCAGCGCGCTTGATTGGGAAATGGGGAGAAAAGACTAGAAATAATTAATCCCAAGACTATAATCCCAGTTATCAGATCAAAACCATTACCCAAACCAGTCAAGCTTTTATGGTGCCAAATTTGGGATAATAACCATAAAATCGGACAGAGTAGATAGCGACCCAAGGCCACTGTACCATGAGACTATGACTATCGGCCATCAGGGTGAAAATTGCGTAGAGAAAAGCGGTAAGTAGTAACCACAGACGGGAAGTGGCAATATCGTTAGTAGTCTCAGTCATAGCGGGTGGGGATCAAGGATTAAAATTAATAAGTTATCTCAATTATTCTCTATTGAAAACCACCTCAGCCAGTTTCCAGGTTTAAATTAGTGATAGTTAAGTCAATAGAGTTAGGATTCTTGTTCTTACTATTCCCCAATGATGGTTAGAAATTAAATAGATGTTTAATCAATTTCCGCGACGACAATTTCTCTATCTAACGGGGGGATTCACCGCCACCTTAGCAATTAATACCGGTTTAAAAGCCGAAATATTGCCAAAAAAAATAGAAATAGAGGCTTTTAGCCCCGATGGTCAACCTTTAAATAAAAAAGCCCTCAATCAACTCTATTTTCTCACCCTTGCTGCCCAACCCTTACCCAATCCTCCCCGCAATCTGGAGGAGGGAAAATTATTTTCTTCCCTTCCCCTCTCCCCTGTAGCGATAACTCTTAAGTTACCAGTGAAGGGTTTCGGGGAAATGTTCCTAGAGGCAGATAATCGGGGTTTCGGTTACTCTGCTGCTGATTTTCCCTTAAATTTTAATTTAGCTGCCGCTGACTCCCATTTTTATCGGGTTAAACAGTCTCTCGAAATCTGGCAGCAACAGGGTGGGCAATTTTCCCCCGCTATTTGGCAACGTCTGGAAACAGCGAAAAGCTATCTCGATTTAGCCAAAGCCAGCGATAATAATAGAGAAAGGGTGCAATACTGTGATCAAAGCTTAACTGAGAGTCTCTGGGCGGGTGAAATGGCAGTTATCAGTAAAGCCAACCAAATTATCGCCCAAAATCCTCCACAACCAGACTTTCTCTTTGGTTGTAATTTTTTTGGCTATCCCCAACAGGGAGAAAAATACCAAGAATTATTCCAAGCAGTCTTTAATTTTGCAACAATACCCTTTTATTGGCGATATTTTCAGCAAAATGAGACGGATAAACGAGTTGATTGGCTACTTAATCACAATATTATCCCCAAAGGTCATCCTCTCGTCTGGTTTCATCCCGTGGGCATTCCCGACTTTATCCGCAATCAACCCTTTGCAGAGATTAAAAAATTAGTGGCAACGCGAGTTAGGGAAGTTACGGCATATTATCGGCAAAAAATCAGCTATTTTGACGTGATTAACGAGGCTAACGGCATTAAATGGGCAAATGATTTAAATTTCTCCCTCAACCAGTTGCTTGAATTAACCGAGATTGCCTGTCAAGAATCCCGTCGCGGCAATCCGCAAGTGTATAGAATTGTTAATAGTTGTTGCACTTGGGGCGAAAATGTGGCATACCATCAACCACCCCAACATAGTCCCTTAGAATATCTGCAAACTTGTCTAGAGGCAGGTATTGAATTTGAGGCGATCGGACTACAATTATATTATCCCGATCGAGATTTATTCGAGATCGATCGACAATTGGAACGTTTTAGTCAATTAGGAAAACCAATTCATATCACGGAATTAGGCATTTCTTCCGCCACCACCGTCGATGAATTATCCTATTTAAAGGAACCCCTAGGACGATGGCGCGATGACTGGAGTGAGGCAATCCAAGCCGATTGGGTGGAACAATTCTACACCCTTTGTTATAGTAAATCCTATATCAAGGCAATTAGTTGGTGGGATTTAACCGATAACGGTAATTTCTGGCCCCACGGTGGTTTAGTTAATAGGGATCTCACCCCAAAATTAGCCTACAAAAGGTTAAAAAATCTCCTACAAACCTGGCGAGGACAAGCATGAATACAATTAGTAATTTTTTAGCTAGTGCTATTGTCGGTGGCTGGATTATGACTATGGCGGTTTTTGCTATCCAAAATATCCAACCAGTTTCTTTAAAGTTTCTACAATTTGAGTCAATTAAAGTACCCATCGGCATTTTATTGGCTTTTTCTTTGGGAATGGGATTTTTGATCGCCGCAGTTATTCCCGCTTTTTTTAGAAAGTCGAAAAAATCTCCTCGCAGTCGCTTTTCTTCCCCAAAATCAGGGTTAGACGAGTTTGATTTTTAAATACTCTTTTGACTGGCTAATTAATAAGAGAGCCACCACCCCCTGATGAGGGGCAAAATTTTGGCACTATTTCCCTCTCTACTCGCGCTTAGAAATTAGCTGAATCCCCCCCTTGCCCCCCTGCCCCCCCGACATCGGGAGGGGTTGGGGGGTCTTGACTTTTGCAAGAGTGCCTCATCTCAACAGACGATTTAAATGCACGGGCAGCTTATCCTATATGGTAATGTTTAATTTTATTCCCGCAAAAGTTGATTATGTCCTTACCTGAACTCCCTCTTCATCTTCAATTAACCCAAATGGTTTCGGGTTACTGGCTATCTCAAGCTATCTATGCTGCGGCTAAATTAAGTCTAGCCGAGCATTTAAGCAAAGGAGCGAAATCTTATCAAGATTTAGCCTCCCTAACTGAGACTAACCCTGCTGCTTTATACCGACTGATGAGAGCATTAGCTAGTGTAGGAATTTTTCAAGAAACTGAATCTCAACAGTTTATACTAACTCCCTTAGCCGAACATTTATCTAGTGACCATCCCCGGTCAGTAAAAGCGACAGCGATTATGTTAGGAGAAGCCCCCCATTATCAAGCATGGGGAAATGTGTTACATAGTATTAAAACGGGACAACCATCCTTTGATGATGTCTTTGGGATGGGAGTCTTTGAATATTTTCAAACCCATCCGCTGGATGCAGAGATTTTTGAACAGTCGATGAATAGTTTTTCTTTGTCGGAGGAAAAGGCTATTTTAGCTGTGTATAATTTCTCGGAATTTCAAACCCTAGTAGATGTGGGTGGGGGATACGGTGAAATGTTGGGAACAATCTTAGAGCAATATCCCCACCTAAAAGGAATTCTTTTTGATGAAGAATATGTAATTTCTCATTGTCAACCGACTTTAGAAAAACACGGCATTCTCCATCGTTGTCAAACCGTTGGCGGTAGTTTTTTTGAATCCGTACCGTCGGGAGGAGATGGCTATTTATTAAAACATATTATTCATGATTGGGATGATCAACGGGCGATTGCCATTTTGACAAACTGTTGTCAAGCTTTAGATAGCAACGGTAAAATCTTAGTCATGGAAATGGTTGTTCCTTCGGGTAATAATCCTTCGGCGGCTAAAATGTTAGACCTGAATATGTTAGTTATGTGTCCGGGAGGCAAAGAAAGAACCGCAGAAGAATTTGAGGAATTGTTGAGTCAAGCGGGATTAAAATTAAATCGAATTATTCCGACTCAAGAAGATATTTGTATTATTGAATGCGTTAAAAAATAAGTCAACGAGATCAGGCGCAGGTTGTAGGTTCCTTGCGCCTCTACAGGGTTCTTTCTACTCTTCTCGACTTTCTGTGATCATCAGCGCTTTGTCTCCTGCCAAGGTTCTACCTTGGCATGGGACAAGGGAGGGTTTTTCTCCCTTCCCTCCCTGATGGGTTACACAAGAGCTAGAATCTCTGGAAGTGCCTTGCAAGGGAGAGCCTGGCAACGAGGTAAGACTATACAGAAACGAGAAGAGCCAAGTTATCGTTGAAACTGCTAAGTATCTAAGCACAATTAATTACACATCTAAGCCACTACTCCGTCAGACTTCTGATGTGAGGAAACAGTGAACTGAAAACTCAAATCCGATCCCTAATAGCTGTCTCCCGTCTCCCGTCTCCCGTCTCCCGTCTCCCGTCTCCCGTCTCCGTTCGGACCTCGGCGTGAGCTTTTGTCGAACGCAAAAGCTCACGGCCGAAGCCCAAATCGTGAGGTTTGGGAATCGCCGTCCGTTTTACGGCGGCGAGGATGTCAACGCTTTGGTGGTCGCTGTCTTGGGAGGTGCTGCTAAACTTTTTGGTTTTTTCCCTAATCCCTGGAAGTGGCTCCTAGAAACGGCCCCCCAACTCCCCCAAAAAAATTTTTGCCAGGGGTGATAGGTTTCCTGAAACAGGTGGGTAAGTTGTTTGTAGGAAAGAAAAATCACACCTACCCACCACAAGGATATACCTATGAACTCTACTTTTAAATTCAAACTCATCCAAGCTCTCAACAAAAAGAACGGTAACAAAGGTTTCACCCTCATCGAACTTCTAGTTGTCGTTATCATCATCGGTGTACTCGCCGCTATCGCTCTCCCCAACCTCCTCGGTCAGGTAGCCAAAGGCAGACAAGCTGAAGCCCGCAACAACTTAGGTACCGTTAACCGCGCTCAACAAGCTTACCGCTTAGAGAGTGGTGTTTTTGGAACCTTCTCGACCACAGCTGCTAACAACCAACTTCCTGTAGCTATACAACCTCAATACTACGTTTACCCTGATAGCACTGGTGTGGGTGCTACTGCTGCTGTGACCAATGCGAATGCAAACCCTACTTATGATAATGATATTCGCGACTACTCTTCTGCTGTTGCTCAAACCGCAGATGGTCAGTTTTCTGCAATCATTTGCGAGGCAACTAACCCCACTACTACAGGTGTTGCCGCTACTGCTAATCCTACTCTGCCCGACGGTGGCACCTGCACCAACGGTAAAGTTGTTAAGTAGATATTCTTCCCAGATTGCTTAAAAGCTTTCTGGCACAATAACCAAAATTTGATACTTAGCGGAAGGTGGAAGGTAAAATTTTCATTTCTTCCGCTTGGTTTTTTTGGGTTTAATTAACCAGTCTAAAATTACTTCAATTTCCTTCCCTGCCATGAAAAATTATCTTGTTCTCTTGCTGAAATTAAATAGGAAAAATATGCAGGGTTTTACTTTAATAGAATTATTGGTTGTTATTATCGTCTTAGGAATTCTCGCTGCCATTGCCATACCGTCACTGTTAGGACAAGTCGCCAAAGGTAGGCAAGCAGAAGCTAGAGTCGCTCTCGGTTTGATCAATCGCGCCCAACAGGGTTATCGTTATGAAAACGGAATTTTTGGTACTTTGTCAAATTTAGCATTGGAAACCGTTAGTATTACCCCAAAATTTTATGTTATCAGCGAAGTAGGAAGTCCTGGTGCTTTTGGAGCCGCCTATCAAGCGAATGCTGTGACTCAATTTGATGACGAGATTAAAAATTATGCAGGGGCAGCCGGACAAACGGCAGATGGGGCCTATACCGGTATTGTTTGTGAGGATGAAACTCCTTTAGAAGATAATGTTTCTACCAGTAATTCCGCCGGCATTCTTAGCTGTGTTGATGGCAAGATAATTAATTAAGTAGTTGTGCAAAATTAATTTCTTGGTTAGGATAGGCAACAGGCAAGAGGCAAAAGTCAGAAAATAATGGCCTATTTTAAACTTTTTTTGTTAAAACTATTGACTTTTATTCAAAGATATGCTAGGCGCAAAAAAATCTCTCAATCTATCCTTACTTAAAACTCTTGGTTTAGTCGCCATTATCGGTGGGTTAATCATGGCTATTGTCGAAATGCAACAGGAAAAGGTGAAAACTTTGACCAAAGAAAAGTTATTAGAGAGAAATTATGCTCAGGAATCTCGCCTAGAAAATGCTCAGGTTGAGTTATTAAAAAATATACCTTCCTTTGGCTTTGACAATATGTTAGCTAATTGGTCAATGTTACAGTTTATACAATATTATGGCGATGTGGATGCTCGCCGGGAAACTGGTTACGGTTTAAGTCCCGATTTTATGGAAATTGTCACTAAAAATGACCCGAAATTTGTCCGCGCCTATTTGATGATGTCCGTGGCTTCTTCCCTGAATGCTGGCAAACCCGAAAGAACCATTGAAGTGATGAATAAGGGTTTATCAAAACTCACTCCTGATGTCAAAGATGCCTATTTTCTTTGGTTATATAAAGGAGTGGATGAACTATTATTTTTAGGTGATATTCCTGGGGCGAAAAACTCGAATCAAATGGCCGCTGATTGGGCAAAAATTGCTGGTAATGAATTTATCGAAAAATCCGCTAGGGGAACAGTAAAATTTTTAGAAACTAATCCCGATAGTCGCGCCCCCAGAGTCGGTGCCTGGATGTTAGTCTGGCTGAATAGCAAAGACGAAGAAACCCGCAGGTTAGCTAAGGAAAATATCGAAAAATTGGGCGGTAAATTGGTTGTGATTAATGATAATCAAGTGATGGCAATTCCCCCGAAGGATTAGGGGCTAGTATATTTTTCTTCCTCCCAAAACCTATGATTTAATAAACCATCAATATCCTGAGAAAAAGGACAAACATCGGGAAAATTAGAGTCATATTCAATTCGCATATTCTCCACTGCTTCCTGATAACAGTCAACACAAATATCGGTTAAAAAACTGCATAAACTAGGGGAGTCTTTAAGGATATCTTTTAACTCAGATTGACAGCGTTTAATTGTTAGTTCCCAACCTCGATAACATTCGGACAAAGGAAGATAACGCCGTTTTAAAGCCTGTTCAAATAAGGTAATTAAACGGTTTTTTAGTTCTCTTTTGTCTCGTCTTCCCAAAGATTCCACCTCCTCGATCAAATTCTCTAAATCAACTTGAGATAAATCCCCAGATTTTAATTGCTTGACGGTTGCTTCTATCCACAAAGCAAAATCTTGATCGTAGAGAGTTTTTACCTTGGCTAAAGTCATAATTTTGACCTCCTCTGTTGACTAATTACCTTCATTTTACCGAAACTTCGCCAATTCATACTAAATCCGGTTATCAAAGACTGATTATTTATTCCCCTTTTTGCATGAGTGCATGAGTAGAAAACGGGTTTCTCGGAGAAACCCGTTTTCTGTGCGTTACTCAACGGATTTATGGGATGCCCCCAAAACCCGACAACTAACAAGCGACAAACTGCACCGATCGAGGGATAATATAACCTTGATATTGACAATGGCGACTATGAAAATTTTAATTATGGGTGGAACCCGATTTATCGGCGTTTCTCTGACTAAAGTGTTAGTAGAACAGGGTCATGAAGTAGTATTATTCAATCGTGGCAATAAACCCGCCCCAGTTGCGGGAGTACGACAGATCCATGGCGATCGCACTGACCCCTCACAACTTAAAGAAAAGCTTAAAAATGAGAGTTTTGAGGCAATTTTCGATAATAATGGCAGGGAATTAAGTGATACTCAGCCCCTCGTCCAAATTTTTAAGGACAGAATCGAGCATTTCGTCTATGTTAGCTCGGCGGGGGTTTATTTAAAATCTGACCAAATGCCCCATAAGGAAGGGGATAAACTAGATCCCAAGAGTCGCCACAAGGGAAAATACGAGACAGAAAATTATTTAAGCGAGATGGGTTTACCCTGGACTTCCATCCGTCCGGTTTATATCTACGGACCGGGCAACTATAATGACCTAGAAGCTTGGTTTTTTGACCGTTTGGTTCGTAATCGTCCTATTCCTATACCCGGTCATGGGGAACATTTTACCCAATTTGGTCACGTTGCTGATCTGGCCCAAGCCATGGCCGCAGTATTGGGTAATTCTCAGGCTATTGGTCAAGTGTATAATATTTCAGGCGATCGCTATGTAACTTTTAACGGTTTAGCGAAAGCTTGCGCGGCAGCCATGGGAAAAAATGCCGAGGAAATCGAGATTGTTAACTATAACCCCAAAAAATTTGACTTCGGCAAAAAGAAACCTTTCCCCCTGCGGGTTCAACATTTCTACGCTGATATTAATAAAGCCATCCGTGAGTTAAACTGGCAGCCAGAATATGATCTAGTCAGTGGTTTAAAAGACTCCTTCCAGAATGATTATCTCGCTTCTGGTCGCGATCAGCAAAAAATAGACTTGGCCATGGATGACCAGATCTTAGCAAATCAGTAGAATTAATTTTCCGGTGGGGAAGTGGCCCGTGGCAAGTGGGCAATGGGATTAAATTTAGCGCGTAGCTTTTCTGTCCGTTTACCTGTCTGGAAAGATCGATAATAGAAAAAATACCTTCTGCCGAGCGGTCACTGTTAATGGCTTCTAATTGGGATATCTTGTTAATACAAGCGGCGCGTCAGGGCAATCTGGCGCGAGTTCAAGCTTTACTAAGTCAGGGGGCAAATGTCAACGCCACTGATGCCCAAAATACTACGGCTTTAATCTATGCCGTGCAGGGGGGGCATCGGGAAATTGTGGCAATTTTGCGAGAATTTGGGGCTGATATCCACAAAAGTAAACAACCCCAAGGTTTAAGCCCTCTCATGTTAGCGGCTGCCCTCAATCACGGTAAAATCCTCACTCAATTAATCGCTGCCGGTGCTAATGTCAATCAGGTGAATCAAGATAGTACACCTGCTCTAATGATTGCCATTTATAAGGGTCATACAGCGATCGCAGAACAGTTATTAACCGCCGGCGCTGGGGTCAATATGCGCGATCGGGATGGAGATACGGCTTTATCTGTAGCTATTAGCCAAAATTACGCCGCAATTGTCCGTTTACTGCTCAACAGTGGTGTAGATGAAGAAATCCGTCAAGAAGCTTGGTTACAGGCTCTCACCGCTAATCGCCCAGAAATCCTCGAATTGTTTATTTCTCGTGGTATGCCCCTCGATTCTCCCACTTTATCTGGGGAAACTCCCCTAATTTTGGCTGTAGAGAAGGGAAATCTCGGCAGTGTGCAAACTTTACTGCAAGCGGGAGCCAATCCGAATATTAGCACGGAGGAGGGAGAAACTGCCCTGATGATCGCCGCTGCTGAGGGATATTTCCATATTGTCCGACTTTTACTCGCTCAGGGGGCTAGTATTGACAATCAAAATCAGGCCGGAGAAACGGCCCTGCATTTAGCAACGATCGAAGGACATTTAGAGATCGTCCAGGCCTTACTACAAGCCGGCGCTTTTGTCAATCACCGTAACCATTTTGGTGATACACCCTTGCTTATCGCCACGATGCAAGGATACGAAGCGATCGTTTTAGAATTGTTAAAACAGGGGGCGGAGCCTAACCTAACTCAGCAGGGAGAAACACCGTTAACTTTAGCTCTACAGGGCCAATTTACGGAAATCTGCCGTTATCTCCTCGACTACGGGGCTAATGCCAACGCCGTTTATCCCGATGGCCAAACCGTCCTTATGAAAGCTTGTGAGGGCAATAATAGTCAACTGGTGCGCCGGTTAATCGCTATCGGTGCTGATGTCAATAAACTCGATTTTAGCGGCGCTTCCGCTTTAATGTCGGCCAGTTATCACGGTTGTCTCGACACGGTTAAAGTTTTGTTAGACGAGGGAAAAGTGAACTTAAATCAGAAAAATACCGGGGGAATGACCGCTTTAATGTTAGCTAAATTTAATCACCATCAGGCGATCGTTTCTTTATTACAACAAGCGGGAGCGATCGAGTAGGAGTGAAAGTTTAGCGATCGGCGATCGCTATTTCCTCTCAATTCTGCGTTACCATGACCACGGTGATATTATCGGAACCGCCGGCTTTTTTGGCCGCTGCCACTAAATTCTCGACAATTTCCTGACAATCAGCACCGGTTTGCAAATAATCGCTAATTTCCTCGTCGGAAACTTCTTCCGTCAAACCATCACTACAGAGAATTAAACTATCGCCGGATTGCACATCCAGGGGAGATACCGTCACTGGGGGCAAATTGCGACGACCAAGACATTGAAATAAAACGTGCCGCCAAGGGTGGTTTTTCGCTTCTTCTTCGGACATATCGCCCATTCTCATCGCCCTAGCTACCCAAGTATGATCTTCCGTCACCTGTTCTAATTTTTGCTCACGAAAGCGATAGAGACGGGAATCACCAATATGGGTGTACCAAGGTCGATCATCTCGGAAGATAGCCATGACTAGGGTTGTCCCCATGTCCTGTCTTTCGGGATTTTTCAGCTGATCTTCAATAATCTTCTCGTTAGCGGCAGTAATTGCCTCCTGTAGCAATTCCCCGGCAGCAAGGTCAGAATTCCAGTGTTCTTCTAGATGAGCTTGGATAGTTTTAGTGGCGATTTGACTAGCTTCCTCGCCCCCCGCATGACCCCCCATACCATCAGCAACGATAAAAAAGCGCTGCTCGGGGTCGATATAATAACTATCCTGATTAACCGATCGCACTACACCAGGATCGGTCATTCCTCCAAAAGAAAGGTTGTTCATGGAAATTTCTGCTGCTAACACAATATTTATTATCCTGCGATCGATTACATCATCCGATCCTGACGTTGAATTTTCTGCCAAAGTCTCAGAAGAGCTATCCCCGGCAGCAGGGAAATCGCCATCGGTACTAAAGTTAACCAACCAAAACCACTGACAAATAGAAGCGTCGCCGAGATAATTAAAGCACTGATCAGTAAAGTGTAGTTGGTTCCCATTTGAATCATACCCAATCGCCGTAAAAGTCGATCGGATTCGCTGGAACGTACCCGAACACGGATATCACCCCGTTCTAATTTTTCGATCGTATCATCGATGCGTCGGGGTAAACTCAGGGCGGTGCTGCTCACTTGGGCCGCTTGTCGTCCTAACTCATCGAGGATATTACTGCCATTATTTCCTGTCATATCATTTACTAATTGCAGGGCAAAAGGTTGGGCCACTTCCATAAAGTTAAATTCGGGATCGAGTCCTTTGCCTACCCCTTCTAGGGTAGAAAATGCTCGCATGACGAAGGTAAAGGTAGCAGGAAAGCGAAAAGGCTGATCGTAGGCGATTTCATAAAGATCATCGCTGATAGAGGCCACGGATTGCTCCTCAAAGGGTTTATCCATGAAGTTATCGAGCATATACTGGATCGATCGCCGCACTGCTCCCATATCACCATTAGCAGTTAATGCCCCCAAATCCACCAGAGAAGTGACCACGCGATCGGCATCTTTTTGGGCAATTCCCAAGAGAGTCTGCATTAATTTTTCGCGCACGTTGGTTTTAATTTGTCCCATCATGCCGAAATCGTAGAAAATCAAGGAGCCATCACTATCAACAGCAATATTGCCGGGGTGAGGATCTGCGTGAAAAAAGCCGTTATTGAGTAGTTGAATTAGATAAGCTTTTGCCCCTAGTTTAGCCAACAATTTGCGATCGAGTCCGGCCGCTTCTAGGGCCTCATAATGACTGATTTTGATGCCGGGGAGGTATTCTAGGGTTAAAACCCGGGGAGAGGTGTAGCGCCAATAGACTTTCGGTACTTTTACCCAATCTTCCCCGCGAAAATTACGGCGAAAAGTGTCGGCGTTACGACCTTCATTGAGATAATCGGTTTCTTCCCAGAGAATTTTACAGCATTCTTCATAAATACCCGTCCAATCGCGACCTTTACCCCATTTGGGATGATTTTGGAAGTATTGGGCGATTTTTTTCAGGATGGTCAGATCGATACTAAATAATTTTTTCAATCCGGGCCGTTGGACTTTGACCACCACATCTTCCCCAGTCTTCAGTTGGGCCCGGTGAACTTGCCCTAAACTAGCGGCTGCTAGGGGGATGGGATCAAAGCTTTTAAAGAGTTGATTGAGGGGTTTACCGAGGGATATCTCGATGATTTTGCTGGCCTGTTCGTAGGTAAATGCGGGAACCTGATCCTGTAGTTTCGATAGTTCTTCCACATATTCGAGGGGAAAAAGATCGGCGCGGGTGGAGAACAGTTGACCGACTTTAATAAAAGTTGGACCCAATTCTAGCATGGTTTCCCGAATCCAAGCGGCTTGTTTTCTGCGTCTGCTGGCCAGTTTTTCCTCGCTATAGCCGCCGTTATAGCTCCATTTTTTACCGTTGAGCCAGAATTGATAAAGTACAGTCAGAACGAATCGCCAAATATCTAGACGACGACGATTGATGGAATAGTTTTCTCGATTCCAACGATAGCTATTTTTGGCGACTTGGAGGGCCGGCATTGCTGGGTTTAACTCTGGGGTAACGGGGACGGGTAGAAGGGCTGACACGCAATTTTTGGGGCTTTAAAGCGACTAAAAGAGGGGTTTTGGTTAATTCTGGTAGTTTTTTAGTTCCGAGCGCAATTGGGCAATTTCGGCGCGCATTTCGTCGATGTTTTCCTGCACATCAGCACTGGAGGAACCACTGGAGTCTGTCTCAGTATATACTCCCTTTTCCATGGCTCGATCGGCTCTCATTTGCACTTCTTCGACGAATTGCCGCAGGTTTTCCCGTTGTTCGGCATCAAATTTGCCTAATTCACTTAAAGCGTTGGTAAAAGCATCTTCTAGCTGTTCACCGATCACTTCAGCGATCGCTCGTCCGAGGAAAAAGGCGTGAATAACGGGGTTAGTCATAATCTTAAATGGATGTTTTCGCTTGCTGGGTTTTGTGAACGGGAAAGGCGATATATAAATTCCCTAACTACTAGGTTAGGCGACAGAACCAGAAAAGGCAAATCGTTTTCGGAAAAGGGAGGTGAGACGGGGAGGTTAATCGACAAAATCAGGGGGAAAGAAAGGGTGCTAAGGGAGCAAAATCCGGTTTGATCGCGTCGAGAATTTCGCTGAAATCAACCCGATTCGCGAAATAATAGTGTCATCAACAATATCAGCCCCCGGAGGGTTAAAATGCTCAGAAAACGTTTATTAATCCCCTTAATATTATCCCTAGTCACTTTTGGTTTAGTGGTGGCCTGTAATTCCAGCACTCCCACCAGTCAAACTAACCCCAGTCCCGCAGAAAACGCCGCCACTGCTGCTATTCCCATCGGTGCAGCCTTAGCTCAAACCAGCAATCTCGCCCTATTGGGACAGGAACAGGTGATCGGTGTCAAGATGGCTGAAACATATTTTAATAAAAAGGGCGGAGTCAATGGAACACCGATTAAAGTTATTATCCAGGATGTGACCGGGGATGAACCGGGAGCGATCAACGCCATCAATACCCTCATCACCAAAGATAAGGTGGTGGGTATTCTCGGTCCGTCCCTGTCCCAACAAGCTTTTGCCGCTAGTCCGATCGCCGATCGAGCCAAAGTTCCCATTCTCGGCCCCTCTAACACGGCTAAAGGTATCCCCCAGATCGGTGAATATGTGGGTAGGGTGTCCGCTCCTGTGGCTGTGGTCGCTCCCAATGCGGTTAAAACCGCTTTAAAAATCGATCCCAAGATTAAAAAAGTGGCTGTCTTTTTTGCCCAAAATGATGCTTTTAGTAAATCGGAAACGGAAACTTTTCAAGAAACCCTGAAGAGTTTAAATCTTGATATTGTCACCGTGCAGAAATTCCAAACCACCGATACAGATTTTCAAAACCAAGCCACCGCCGCTATTAATATTAAACCGGATTTAGTGGTTATTTCTGGTTTGGTTGCTGACGGGGGCAATTTGGTCAAACAGTTGCGACAATTAGGCTATCAGGGATTAATTATTGGTGGCAATGGTTTAAATACTTCTAATATTTTCCCAGTTTGTCAAGCTCAATGTGATGGCATTATCATTGCTCAAGCTTATAATCCGGAATTAGATAATCCTATTAATCGGGATTTTGTCGCCGCTTATACAGCAGAAAATAAAAAAGCACCGCCCCAATTTACTGCTCAAGCTTTTACGGGAATTCAAGTTTTTGTCGAGGCCTTAAAACGAGTAGATGATAAAAATAAACTCAGTACACTTTCCCTCGAACAAATTCGCCAACAATTAAATCAGGAAATTTTAGCGGGTAAGTATGTCACTGTCCTGGGAGATATTGCTTTTACTCCCGAAGGGGAAATCATTCAGGATAAATTCTCCGTGGCACAAATTAAAATGGATGCCGATGGTAAAAATGGTAAATTTACTTTTGTGAAAAATTAATCAGTAAGGGGTTCTTCTCATTTCCACCTCGTTGCAAGCATCTCCCTTGTAACACATTTCCAGAGGTTCTAGCTTTTGTGTAACCCATCAGGGAAGGGAGGGAGACACTCCCTTCCCTGATGGGAAAGTGGAACCTTGGCAGGAGACAAAAGGAACAGGATCAAGGTTATTTCTGTCCCTTTTTCTTATTTTTGCGGGACTTATTTTTTCTGACTATTCCGAGCAAGTTTCCGCTGCAAGCTGGTACCGAATCCGATAACAGTTACTAACCCTACCATGGCTAGAGGTTCAGATTCGGGTACGGGTACGGCTACGGTACTCACTTTTAAATTATCAAAGGCAATATCAGCACTGCCGTTATTGGTCCCAAGTATCCCCAAAACCTGAATAGTGCTTTGATTGCTGGTTGCTGTAAATGTGAAATTACCCGAGCTATTGATCCCGACTGCACTGGAATTACCGAGCAAAGTACCCCCGACTCCATTTCCATTAAAGGCACTTACCTTTATGGCATGAGTGGTAGTCGCACCGACTTGGGCGGTAGTAAAATCCACTTCATAGGGGTTGCCGGCAATAGTATTTAAAACGTTGACACTCCCGTCGCTCTCATGCGAGGGATTCTTGGTTCACTGACTCAAGTTGTCTTGACAGGTATTGCTACCAACCAAAATAGAGCTTAAATCTCCCCAAGCGTTTAGGTCTGATGA
>SFAQ01000029.1:0-102112 GCA_007096525.1 Microcystis wesenbergii Mw_QC_B_20070930_S4
ATAAACTGCGCTATGTTAACTTAATTTTATCGCAAGAGGGAAATTTAATCTCTCTAAGCGAACGCCTGTTCTCGTCGGCTTGTATGTAAAGTTTTATGTACGGATTCAACATTTCTGGGACAACGGCAATAATTCGCCCTTTTAGTAAACCCAATGTAACAAAACGCTGCTCTCCATAATCGAGACGATCATCTTCAACCGTTAAAATGTCCCCATCGAAAACGGCGGGAACATCGGCAAAATCTATACCGTGTTTACGAAGATTAGTAAGTCGTTTTGCTTCATCCCATCGGTATTCCATAACTGAACGACTGTTACAACTTTCAATTATATTCATTATAATCCTATGCGGTATGAGTTTTGTTTAAAACCGCAGGATTGGCCGTTTTTCAGTATCTATCGGTTTATTGCTGAAGTTTTTTATCCGTCTGATTGGGACGAGACAACAATTCTCGACAGTATTGGCAATAAAGAATGCAGGATATGTTAGCGTAATGTAACGCATCGCAATATTGATTAAGGTGTTTTGAAAAAGTAAAAGGTGCGTGGTACGCACCCTACACCAATGTTTTTATTACTTGACTTCTTGTGTGACTTGCTTGGGAGTCGCTTGAAGTTGCTGAATAAAGAAAATACTCAAGACAAATAATATCGGACCTGATACCCCACCAGGGAAATAGGTGTGCAAAAACACCCAAGTACTAATATGAAAAGCTCCATTCAAGATTTCAATCACCGCCCAACCCCACATCAGGACAAAACCTAATCTCTTACCTTGTTCAGTTACAGGAACTGACCCTAAAATCAAGGCAATCATGAGATAGTTAAATATTGCAAACATATCTGCACTGATTTCAACCAAAGGGAACCAGGGCAAAAGTTGATGCAACACTTCAATCATCAAATTGAGTTTAAGATAAAGCTCAGTATAGGTCTCTTCCATGCTGTGAATGACCTGAGCCAACCCTAGAAGCCAGTAGCTTTGGGTGATTTTCGCCAGTTTATCTTTAAGCATGAAAACAGCCTCACCATAGCAAACCAAAGAAGTAAATCTGAACAATCATGCCAAGATTAAGAAAGATCACAGCGATAAAATGCCACCATTGGTTAAAGGTTGATTCAGCGATAACTCCTTCAATCACTCCGCCTAACATTAGTAGAGCTGGAGCTACTCCTGCTAGAACAATAGGTAAGTTAGCTGTTGCAAGAGCAGTATCAAAAAGATGGAAGTAAGCAAAAAAGTTGACAACAGCGTTAACAATGAACACTATTGACATCGATACAGAAAGGGGAAATACAGGCTGCTCGTTGACGTAAAATGTAGCTTTAGGATTTTGAGGACCAATGAATGCAATGATTGCACTGATAGCAGCGAAAGCCAAAGTGATTTTGTTAATGCCGAATACACCTAAAGAAAAGGCTAAAAGCCCTGCGCCCTGTAGGAAGAATAGGAGCTTGTATGCCACTTCCCGCAGCCACTCATTATTGCAGTCCTTAATCTTAAAGTCTGTATCGAGGGGATTCTGAAAAAATACAACTTGCCAACCTTCATATTCATGCATTGTTATCCCCATTAATCCCCCAAAAGTTTGCACTAGGGGACTAAGCAAGACCAAAAATACTTGAATATCGCTACCTAGTAGCAAATGTAAATTGCTGGAATGTTGAAAGATAATAAAAGATAGAATAAAAGTAGGAACGAACGGAAGCCAGTGAACAAACTCAACAAGATTCAGTATCCAAGCACGGGCATATTTGGCTAGGTCGTGCTCGACGAGATAGGTCTTTGGTTCGGGTTTTTGCCATTCCCATCCAGGTTCAGGATAGTACCCTAAGCTCGGATTGGAATTCTTGTCGTACTTCTCAGTTTCCATGTGGTTGTTTCTCTATTTCGAGATAAAAAGGATAGTTTATTTTATGTCTTATCTCAACACCCAACGCAACCGAAGTTTAGCAACTTAAGGAAAAAGTTAGTAAAATTCCCCCAATCCCTTATCCTGCCTAACTTCCAGTCCCTCACCCCTCCCGCAAAAATCCTTAACTTGGGAAAAATTCCCAACTTTACCAACTTAAGCCCAAACTTTGTCAGAATATCCTGACAATTTATCCACTCTCCCAACCCAAAACTTGGCGTTGCTGATTTGAGATATGAATCTTCTCTTGTGGGATTTTTAAAACCTAGACCCAAACCAACCCCTGGATACGATGCACAGTTGGCATTCATACCTTGATTCAGCAACGTCTCTGTGGGCAAAAATTGCTATTAACTACCCGGAGGGGGAATTACAGGAATTTCGATACCGTCCGGCGCTAAGGGGGGAGGTGTGGGGGTTGGTCTTTGCTGGCTAATAGGTTCAGGTGTACTAACTAAAGGAATATTTTCCAGCACGGGAAGACGGGGAGTGATGGGTTGAGAAAACATCGCTTGAATTGCCGCTTTTCTGGTTTCTGGAGGTTCCAAAGCTTGCTGCCAGAGACTTTCATAAAAGAAGAAAATTACTCCTAAACCCCGTTGACGAGCAGCCACTACCTTTTCTTCAATAAAGGGTAACGCGATCGGTCGATTGCGTAAACCGGTTAAAACTCCCACACCGGTGGGGATAGTTTGCTGGGTTTCCTCAATTTCGGGGCGATCGAGTTGTTGAAGAAAACTGGGCAGATCGGGACGATAAACCTGTACGATCAACTCATCGACTAATCCTTGCCGCACCCAACCCAGCCAATCCTGTAAGTGACCATTGTAGGCGAATTCGTAGGGATTAGGGGCGATCGAAAGGAGTATATTCGGTTTAATTGCCTGAATCGACTGTTTAAGATTAGCCAGAAAAGCGGTGATTTTATCGGCGCGCCATTTTGTCCATTCGGGATCCCGGGGGTTAGCCGGAGGCGTTTTTTCGGTTTCCTGTTGATAAAGGGCGATAGTATAGGGATCATAGCCGAATTCGTTGGGTAAACTCAGATGATCGTCGAATTGGATGCCGTTAATATCGTATTGTCCCACCACTTCCAAGACTAACTCACTAATAAAATTCTGTACCTCGGGACGGAAAGGATTCAACCAGACTACCTCACCGGCTGCCCCCACCCAAGTGGTCCCCCCGTCACGTTTTTGGGTTAACCAGTCCTGATGTTTTAAGGCTAATTCTGAGGTGGGAGGAGCCATAAATCCGAATTCAAACCAAGGAATGACTAATAATCCCCGTCCTCGCGTTTGTTCGACCAATTCTGCCAAGATATCTTGTCCTTGCGCTCCCGTAGGCACAAAAGGCTGTATTCCTTCCCGTTTGGCGATCGCACTAGGATAGAGAGCATAACCGGAATTCCAAACCACGGGATAGATAGCATTAAAATTAAGATTAACTAATTGCTCGATCGCCTGTTGTCGTTTATCTCTGTCCATCAGCATCGCAGTATCGTTGGTGGTAATCCAAACACCGCGGATATCAGGATCTCGACTTTGAGAGAAAGCGGCAGAAAAATAGCCTAATAGTAGGACTATGAGAAAAGATGCTAAGAATAGTAGTATAGGGAGCTTTTTAAGAATTTGCCGCCAAACGCTAGTCGGAATTAGAAAAGTCATTTCTTTAAGGTGAGAATTAACGGTTTTAACTGGTTATAATACCAGCTTTGCTCAACTCTTTCAGGCTAGATTGACACAAAATATATAGCTAGACACAATTAATTAGAAATATCTAACCATCTCTTGCCTTTTGCCTCTTGCATGAGTGCCTATCCTAACCAAGAAGTTAATTTTGTCCTACTACTTATATATTTGCCTATTTCTTCCCTCGCCACAATTGACCTTGAGGATAGAAATAATCAAGACGAATATCGAATTGATCTAAGGCAAGTAATAACCGATTGGAAGGACGAAAAAGAAATAAGTTGGTCTGAGGAATTTCTAGGACTTCTTGTAACTTATCGGTATCGGGGTTAGTGGTAGTCAGGAAGTATTGTACATCAGAATTAAGACGATAATTAAGGGAAAGCAAATCACCTAAGTTAGTCCAGTCATTACCTTCGTCGCTGATAATAATGGCATTGGGTACAGCATTAATTTTTCTGGCAACTTCGCCATTCCAATAACTAGGAACTTTTGCCCAAGTGGTTTCGGAAAGAGCATTATTAAAGTTCGATATTATACTAGCGGTTAACAAAAAAGTCAAGATAATTTTACCTAAAATTTTACCTTGATTAAGCAATTGTGACAAGAAAAAAGCCACAGTTATATAGATAGTAGGAAAGGTCGCAATTAGATAACGGGTGACAGTTGATCTAGTGGTGATCAAAATTAGATCGGGAATGACTAAAGCTAGGAAAGGTACTAGGGTTGAGGTAATCAGAAAAGTAAAAGCTATGGGGTTATTGTAGCGATAAACTCGCTCAAAAGCATAGATAATTAAGATTAAAAAAATCAGTCTATATATATAGGTGAAGATGTTATTAAAACCAAAATCGCTATCGCTAAATGGACAAGTAAAAGTTAAGATCCATAATTTACTGAACAATCCCCAATCGAGATAGTTAACGGCAGCCCAACTGGTGGAGTTAAAGGCCCTTTGAGAGTTAGTTAAAAAAACCTGTAACCAGGGTATATATAAAATTATCATTGTTAACCCAGATAACAGGAAAAATATCAAGTTATTTTTTCGCTCTGGTTTCAGAATAAGATACCAAAGTATAAAAGCTGCCTGAGCAAATAAGTTGAGAATAAAAAAGAGATGAGTGTAGAGTCCGAGAGTATTAGCGAGGGTGTATAAAGACCAATTAACGATAGTTCTTTTTTTGAGACATTTTAACAGCAGTAATTGACTGATTATCGTCAACAAAATCAAAAGACTATACTGACGAGACATTTGAGCAAATATTATATCAACTGGAGACATTGCCAATAAAATTACTGCTAAAATTGCCGTTAATTTTGATGTAAATAATTCTAGAGATATATAGTAAATAAATGGCAGAGATAGAAGACTAAAAACAATCGCTAAACTGCGGGAAGAAACGGGAGAAAAACCGAATATTTTTTCCCAATAGCGAGAGATAATAAAGTATAAAGGTGGGTGTTGAGGGTCTTCTTTAGCGAGAGATTTAATCGTATTTAAAACATTACTTTCTGGTTTTAGTTGTTGAAATTTTCCTAATTCTCTGGTAGATAAAAGACGATTTTGAAAGATAGTATCGGCGATTTCCTTTGCTTGATAACCAGTGGTTCTAATGGTGGTGTAGGATTCATCATGCCAATAGATTTTTTTATCGATATTTGCCAAACGAAAAAACACACCGATAGTTAGGATAATTGCCAAAAGTATTAAGAGCCAATTGGGGGTTTTATAATTAATATTTGCTGGCATTTTAATAATTAGAGCGACTTTGTTTAAGATTAAGAAACCTGGTAAATTCTGGTTGAAAAAGTAGTTTAATTGTGCCAGTGGGACCGTTACGGTGTTTAGTAATAATTACTTCAGCCACACCTCGATCGGGACTATCGGGGTTATAATATTCATCTCGGTATAACATCATAATTAAATCCGCATCCTGTTCGATACTGTTATGGACGATGATATTATTGGCAATAAAGTTATGTAATTTATCTACTGTTAAATCATACACTTCTGTCTCTCCATCCGCTTGAATTGCCATAACTTCATCCCAGTAAATATCACTATCAGCTAAATGCTGTATTTGGGAACATTCAAGAATGTCTCCTAATTTATTGGCTCTTTCTCGACTTAAGTTTGATTTGTATAAACTTGTCCCACAATATTGATTACCCAGTGCAGCTTGCATTTGTCGTGTAGTTAAACCACTTTGTTTCATAGCGGGTACAGCATATAGTCGCCAGATATCGTTAGGAATGATATCCTTATTAGGATTAGCTTGGTGATTTTGAAGATAAGTAGTTATTTCTTGTAAAGACTGGGTTTTATAGCTGCCAACAGCACCGATAATCTCAGTAAATTTCTTCAAGTCTGATTTACCTGTTATTGTAACATGGTATTGATCTCGTCCTTTTCCTGTTTGTGAGTGTTTCGATAGCTTTCCATTAATTTCTACTCTTAGTAAAAGCGATTGTACATCCTGAGCCAATCTTAAGCTACTGCTAGAATAATAAGCCATAGGACGAGGTGATTTTCCTTGAACCAATTTAAGGGAACCATCGGTACTCCAAAGATGACGTAAAAATAAGGCTATTGCTGATTGAGTTTGCTCAAAAACTTGAGGGGGAATGAATTTTTCATAGGAACGTAACCCCCAAATTCCTAGACGTTCTAACCATTGAGAAATAGGATTTTTAATATTATGAGTTAAGGGATAATTCGCTGTTAAATAAACCTGATACCATTGATGTTCAGGACTAATTCGAGGATTAATTCGATTATCAAATACTTGTATCGCTAAAGAAGCAACTAAATTGGCTAAATCTAACTCTTTAGTCGTATATTGAACACTATGACGTGGTAAGGTACATCCATCACCAATTAGATGACCTAATAAGGCCAATTCAGCATTACTCATAGTTTGTAATTGCGAACTAGGTAAAAAGCGAGGTAAAGCGATATAATTACCAATATTTAATTCATCTAATCTTTGCCAACCGTGGACAGTCAAAAATTTATGATTGGCTGTAGCTCTAATCGTGCGACCTAAACGAGTTGTTAATCGAAAAACTGGCTTAAATCCTGTGGAAAAGACCTTAGTTACCAGTGCTTTTTCTAATTTTATTGTTTCCTCATTAAGAGCAAAAACCGTAAAATTAGAGCAATTAACTAACTCACAAATTGGCACTTTAGCACGAGGATCGGCTAACTCAACTAAACTATCACCCGCTAAACATCCCGACTCGCGTAAATCGGACATCATCGGTCTTTTATTATTACGAGATTCCACAGCGCGACTTAACTGAGAAAGAGCAATTACAGGAGCATGAATTTCTCTAGCTAAACCCTTAAGACTGCGGGTAATCTTGGAAAGTTCCTGAACGCGATTATCACCTCCCCCTTCCATTAATTGCAGATAATCGATTAAAACTAATCCCATTTGTCCCTTTTTTTCTGCCTGTAAACGCCGCACTTGGGAACGCATTTGAATTACACTTAAATTAGCACTATCATCGATATATATGGGCAAATTTAATAACTTTTCTAGTCCCCCAAGAACCTTCTCTAAATCATTTTGTCCCAAACGGCCCGATCGAATCCGATTACTTTCGATTTTAGCCTCATTAGATAACAAACGTTGGGCCAATTGTTCCTTAGACATCTCCAAACTAAAGACAGCCACAGGTAAATTCTGTTGAGCGATATTATAAGCAATATTAAGAGCAAAAGAAGTTTTTCCCATGGAAGGCCTACCCGCGATAATAATTAAATCCGAGGGTTGTAAACCACTGGTCATGGCATCGAGATCATAAAATTGAGTTTCGATACCGGGTAGAGTGGTCGTCTCCTGCATTTTCTCAATTTGGTTAAAAGTTTCGATTAAAGTATCCCCCAGAAAAATTAAACCCTCCTGGGGTCGTTTTTGGGTGAGACGAAAAATCTTTTGTTCCGATTCATCGAAAACATTTTCTAATTCTAGCGTCGTATCTCTGGCTAATTCGATAATTTCTCCCCCGGTGGAAATTAACTGACGACGCATATATTTATCCATCACTAATTCAGCATAGCGATCGATGTTAGCAGCCGAGACAGTGCGCTCAATTAATTGTAATAATCGCGGCATTCCCCCGATTTCTTCCAGCAGATGATTATCCTGTAACCAACTGCTAACCGTCATTAAATCCGTCGGTTTTCCCTTCCCTTGTAAAGCGAGCGCCGCACGATAAATATCTTGATGGGTTTTCACATAGAAAGCTTCTGGAATTAAAAAATCACTGATTCTACCTAAAGCTTTTGGATCTAGTAAAATACCACCTAAGATAGATTCTTCCGCTTCAATATTTTGGGGGGGGAGGGATTGATCGCTAATCATTGTCAATGCTGACCGTGCTTTATCATTAAGTAGGGAGGCACAATTATTTGTAGGATGGGTTAGCGCACTTCGTAACCCATGCGGACGTTGGGTTTCATGCTTCAACCCAACCTACGTTCATCTTATATTTAATTCCACCCACCCACTTAATTATAGTCAGTTTTACCCTAATTAAATACAAATGTTCAGGTTAATGATAGGATTCAGTATTCAGGAGTCAGGATTCAGTATTCAGGAGTCAGGAGTCAGTATTCAGGAGTCAGGAGATTGTTTTTATTTATTCTCCCCACATCCCCACACCCCACACCCCACACCCCACACCCCTTTTAAACAGGATTTAGTATGACTTTAATTGACTCCTCTCCTCTCCCCCCGGCCGTCTATTTTATTGGTGCGGGCCCCGGAGATCCGGAATTATTGACGGTAAAAGCCGATAAAATTCTCCAAAAAGCCGATGTTATCCTCTTTGCTGACTCCCTCGTCCCCAAACAGATTCTTGAGGACACTCGTAAAGATGCCGAGTTAATTCCCACCAGTAGCATCACCCTAGAGGAAATTATCCCTTTAATGATCGATCGCGTGCGTCGGGGTTTAGCGGTGGTGCGACTGCAATCGGGGGATTTAAGTCTCTATAGTGCCATCCAAGAACAAATTGAGCTTTTGACAGCAGCAGATATCCCCTTTCAGCTAATCCCCGGCATTAGTGCCTTTCAAGGATTAGCGGCTAAATTGGCCCTAGAATTAACGATTCCGGAATTAGTCCAGACAATTATTCTAACCCGGGTGGAAGGAAAAGCCTCTCCCATGCCAGAAAGTGAAGAATTAGCCTCTTTAGCCGCTCATAAAGCCAGTTTATGCCTATATTTAGCCGCCCGTCACGTTGACAAAGCCCAGGAAAAACTCCTACGATACTACTCACCAGAGCAACAGGTGGCCGTTTGTTTCCGTCTCGGTTGGCCCGACGAAAAAATCTGGGTTGTCCCCCTGTCAGAGATGGCCAAATTAACCCATCGGGAAAATTTAACTAGAACTACCCTTTATCTCATTAGTCCCGCTTTAAACCAGATTACAGGAACTCGATCGCAACTTTATCACCCGCAACATTCCCATCTTTTCCGTCCTCATCCTTAGGTATTTTCTAGGAAATCTATCGAAAGAAATACCCGGTTTCTACCTAAAGTTAGATTTAAAGAGCGGCGATTTTGTTTAGGATTATTTCAGGAGGTAGGACGATTTTAAAAACGTTTAAAATTCGTCTAACAATCCATGCACAGCTGCCCTATTTGTTCGGGAATTACCCTTCGTCACCTTTTGGCTAGTCGTGCCTACTGGTATTGTCCTCACTGTCGTCAGGAGGTTCCTAACTTCCTTGATTGCTCCAGTCCGGTCAAGGTAGAGCCGGTTAGAGCGAGGAAAACAGTCTAGATTTTTAAGTTGGTAGATGGCAATAAGACCTGTGGGATGTGTTAATTTTTAACCCATCCCACTTTTCCTATCTAGGGTTCGCTGAATAAATCTAAAAACCTTGTTGGATAATATCTTTCGGCTTTTTTGAAATCAAAAAGTACCGGCGATGGGAGTGATCGAGGGGAAAATTCCGGGACTTTTTCCCTGAAAATTAGGTAGGGTTTGCGGCAAAAAGTTTTTCGTGGGGGTAGGAGTCGGTCGTCGGTCGTCGGTCGTCGGTCGTTTCAGGCTTTGTTGCCCTCATTATGGGCGGGATCGTGATGAAATAGAACTAACTGCTTAACTTGCGCTGCCTGGGCGATTTTGACTGCCTGCTGCCAAGTGGAATGACCCCAACCCACCTTAGAATACTTAGGATCGTTGTATTCCTCATCGGTGTAGGTAGCATCAATAATCATCACATCCGCTTGCCAGGCCAAAGCCAGAACGTTATCATCAAGGTGATCGGGAAAATGTTCGGTATCGGTAATATAAGCTGCCGATAAACCCCGCCAATTTACCCGATAACCCACCGCTTCTCCCGGATGATTTAAAGGACGGGTTTCGACGCTGACATCCCCACAGTGAAGGGTTTCGCCCATTTCTAGATTATAAAATTCTCAATCGGCCTCCATAATCTGCAAAGGCACGGGAAAATTAGGATGTGACATCTGATCGTCTAATCTTTGCTTTAAGGTTGCCCCGTTGGGGGAGGGAAACCCATAGATTTTAAAAGTATTACCACCATAACGAACGGTTTCCGAACCTGGACAGGGAATACTCCCCCGTACTACCCAAAATTTGATCTGGAAGCAGTTGTAGGGCATATCAGAAGCTCCTCTACTTGTGCTGATGAGCTAATAGATCAGATTAGCACTCTCCGACAATCAAGGCGGTGACTTCATCCCTAACACAACGATCTATGATTAAGGGGTGAGGATCGTCACTTTTGCAAGAGCCAAGGTATGGATTTACAGAAATTCTTAGAAAAACTGCCCCAACAGTATCAGGATTGGGGATCGCCTCTAATGTCGCCTATTTCCGAGCAATTAACCCTTTTAAGCGAAAAAACCGCCTCCTATCCCGATCGCAATCTCTTTCCCCTGCTCAATCTAGCCGTTGCCTGTCTGCAACCAGACGAGGTTTACTGTCAAATTGGTTGTTTTCGTCGCGGTAGTTTAGTCGCCGCTTTCTGCAATAATAGCGATCGCTGCGGTTATGGCGTAGAAGCTTTTTTTAAATACGATCCATCGGGAGAAAAGCTAACTATATTATCTGAGGATTTGGAGGATTTTCAACTATCAGAACAGATATTTTTAAGCGATCAAGAAACGGAAAACTTTTTCGATGATCTCCAAGAATTAAACAGTGAAGAAAAGCTGGGAGTTTATTACTACGATGCTGCCGAAGACTATCGATCGCTCTTTATATCCTTGCTTTTAGCCAAAAATTTCTGGTCTGATTCCGCTTTAATTATCATCAATAAATGTCAGCATCCCGCTCTCCAACAGGCCATAAAAGATTTTACTAAAACCCATCCCCAAGCCCAGATAATTTTAGATGATCAAGTCGCTAATCACGGTTTGCTTGGTTTGACAAATATTTGTTTATTAGCTTGGAATGCTCCCCCAGGGATAACAGCGCTAAAATCCCCGAAAAAACTGGTTTTAAATGTGGGTTGTGGTCCCTATAATCCCGAAGCCTTACCCCAACTATTCCGCGATGGCAATTGGCAAGAAATTCGCCTCGATATCAATACCTCTGTTAACCCCGATATTTTAGGAACGATTACCGATTTAAGTGCCGTTCCCGATAACTCCGTCGATGCAGTTTTTTCTAGCCATAATCTAGAACATATTTATCATTACGAAGTTCCCATCGCCCTAGGGGAATTTAAACGCATTCTTAAACCCGAAGGCTTTTTGATGATCGTGGTTCCCGATATGCAAACTGCCGCCGAATTTGTCGCTAGAGGCGATATGGAAAATGAACCTTTATATATTTCTCCCGGGGGTCCCGTGCGCGCTTTGTGGATGTTTTACGGCATGGGAACAGAAGTGCCTGGGATGCCCTATATGGCTCATAAAACCGGTTTTACCTCTCAAAATCTCAACCAGAAATTACAAGAAGCAAATTTTGCCAGAGTCGAGGTAATTCGGACAGAATTTGAGTTAGTTGCTTTTGGGTATAAGTGAGGAAAGATTAGCAAAAATTGCCCGCAATTGTGGGGCGATTCTTTCCCTTTGATTGATTAAATAAATACTAACGAGGGTTAAAGATACCCCCACCCATTGCAATACACTTAACATCTCACCAAGGAATAAATTCCCGAAAGTGAGGGCAAAAACCGGAGTTAAAAAAGTTAAAGAACTTAAACTGGTTAAATTGCCCTTGGCTGCTAAATAGAAAAATATTCCATAGGCGATCGCACTCCCAAAAATCGTGGCATAACTTAAAGCTAACCAACCATTGAAATCTATATTTTGCCATTGATGGGATTCGGTGAAACCTGAAGCTAAAAATAGCGGCAATCCTCCTAAAATCATGTGCCATCCTGTAGCGCTGACGGGATCCGCATGACGACAGACAAACCGGATTAAGACTGTTCCCACCGCCATGGATAGAGAAGCCAAAAGCATGAGCATTTCGCCGCTATTTAGTAATTCCTGCCAGCTAAAGTCAATATTTACCGCTTTTTGTCCAAAAAAGTCATAAAACCATTGATCGGGCAAGCCAATTAAACTAATTCCCCCAATTCCTAAACCCAATCCCAACCACCCCCAGACACCGATAACTTCTTTAAATAGCCAACTCGACATTAAAGCCACCGCTAGGGGTTGGGAGTCAATAATTACCGATCCTAACCCCGCCCCGGTGCGATTTAATCCCAATGCCAGAAAACCTTGAAAAAGAGTGCCATCCATGAGAGCAAACAGGGCAATCCATAGCCACGCTTGCAGGGTTTTGGGCTGAGGACGACCTAAAAACCAAGCTACCATTAAAACTAACATTCCGGCGGGAACAAGGCGAATTGCCGCCATAAATAGGGGGGTGGTGTGGGGGATAACACCCTTCATCGCTACCATCGCTGTTCCCCAGAGAAAAAACGGTGAGATAAGTAAGAGGGGCGAGGATTTCTTTAAATCTAAGTTTTCCATAGGTAGCGATCGATTGTTGTCGATAAGTAGGTAGGTGTTAAAAATTGTCAGATACCCCCCTTATTAAGGGGGGATTAAGGGGGATCAAAGGCAAAATCTATCTTATATTTAATTATAACTACTTACTTAACAAATTTCCCTAATTGTATAGTAGAGGCTGGGATCAGCCCTTAATTCTCCTGACTTTCTCCTAACTGATTTTCCTCTAAAGCTGTTATTGGTTTTTCTTCACTCGATCCGATCCAGATCGCAATCATCCCGGCGATGGGAATGGAGAGAAAAACCCCTAATAATCCCGCAATTCTTTCGCCGATAAAGAGGGATAAAAACAAAATTACCGGGTTTAATTCTAGGGCATTGCCCATAACTTTAGGGCGAATAATATTATCTTGAATTTGTACCAAGACAACACAGACAATAAAAGCTTTAACGGCAATTGTTAGTCCTTGGGAGGTAAAAGTCAAGATAGTTACCAACAAAATGCCCAGGGTTGCCCCGATACCCGGAATAGCATCGATAACACCGATAATACCCGCTAAAATTAGCCCGTATTTGATTCCCAATAGGGAAAAACTCAAGAAACTCGTCACCGATAAAAAGAGCATTAATAACAGTTGCCCGCGAATAAATCCCAGAAAACTTTGTCGAAAAGACTTGGCAAAACGCTCCCGGTATGCTAGGGGGAGAAGTTGCAAAAAACTTCGCCAGAGTTTATCACCGTCGATGAGCATATAAACACTGATCACCGCCCCGAAAACGCCGGTAAAGACACTGGAAAAAACTCCTTGTACGACCGATAAACCCGTGGCTAAACCGGTTTGTAGGGTTCCCACCATTTTATTCAAATCTAATCGATCGAGAAAGTCTTGAAAGGGTAAAAAATCTTTTTGACCAAGGGCATCGGTAAGATTGAATAGTAGTCCTCTCCCCTGATTAATCGCTTCTAATCCTATGCCTGTGACTAATCTAAATAGGAGGATAAAAGCTACTAGGGTGGTAATAGCAATGGCTAGTCCTCTCGGTAGATAACGGGATAACCAAACCACGGGATAATTTAATAGAGCGGCTAGGATCGCTGAACCAGTAAAAATAGCGATCGTCCCGTAGAAATAGTTAATTAAGACAATCAGACTCCAGCCACAACCAAATAATAATAGATAGCGCACTAGAATCGAGTTATTCAGAGTTTTCCAAACGGAGCTAGAAGGGGGCATAAATCAAGCCAGAAATAGGATTTTAGCATTTAGAATTGTTTTAACAAAGCTTCCCGCATGACCGAGACGGGGACGGGTTGACCTAACCAGATTTCTAGTGCGATCGCTCCCTGATTAACTAACATTTCTAACCCATCAATAATTCTTATCCCTCTAGTCTGGGCCAACCGGAGAAATTTGGTCGGACGGGGATTATAAATCAGATCGTATGCGATCGCGGATGGTGGCAAAAGGTCTAATAATTCTAACTCAACTGGGGATTGTTCGCCCTGGGGAGACATTCCGATCGGGGTAGAATTAATCAGGAGTTCTGTGGTGCATAGCAGCCTCTCTAATTCGTCCCAGCCATGCACTTCTAGGAGGTCATAGAGGCTTGTATTCGCCCAACTTTCTTTAAAAGGATCTAATTTCTTTTGATTGCGTCCTACCACATGAATTTCGCCACAGCCCAACTGGGCGCAAGCCACCACTCCCGCCCGGGCAGCGCCGCCATTACCTAAAATAACTGGATTCACCCGACTCCAATCTTTGTCAAGGGATTTCAAGGGTGCGAGAAAGCCATCCACATCGGTATTCGTTCCCTGCCAGCCAGTTTCCGTGCGCCAGACGGTATTAACTGCACCTACTAGCCTTGCTTTCTCGGTAATTTGCGATAATAAGGGAATAATTGCTAATTTATGGGGAATCGTGACGCTAAAACCCTGTAGATCGATGGCGGACAAACCAGCGATCGCTGTTGCTAAATTTTCCGGGGCGATCGGGAGGGGAAGATAGACATAATTTAGCCCCAAGGCATCGATAGCGGCATTGTGCATGAGGGGAGAAAGAGTATGGCCGATGGGATCGCCGATTACGCCTAATAACTTGGTTTTTCCGTTAATAATGGTCATAAAAAAGGTGGGCTTTCCCCACCAAAGTTTAATCTCAAGGGTAGCCAATGCTCACCTTACTATACTATTTCTTGATTTCGCGGGCCATTTTCAGGAAAGGATTGATATTGTCATCGTTAGCGCGACGAACGTTATCATTAGTGCCGTTAGCGTTACTATTAGCCTCGGAAGTGGCCGATTTTGCCACAATACCGTTATCGGTGACTTTGCTGACTTCCATGGAAGAAATCTGTTTAATCGATTCGCCACCCTTCTTATTCGAGGCAGTTTTCGGGAAAGTACGTCGGATTGTGATCGGTGTCCGCATAAAGTCGATATTACCGAGAGTTTTAGCGTCATCGGGTTCCAAGTAAAAAGCCTCTTTCGGTTCCGGTGCGCTCATATCCATCGGTTCATCGACGTATTTCGTCTTATTGCCAAACAGGCCAAAGAATCCAGCCATTTTCTCGCTCTCCTAAATAAATATATTTACCATAAATTGCTGCTGATTGTTAAATAATATCAATATTTATGACAAAAAGCTAGGTAGGGTTTGCTGAATAAGTCTGTTGGTGGGGTTAGTAGCCGGTCGTCAGGAGTTAGTATTCAGGAGTTAGTATTCAGTATTCAGGAGTCAGTATTCAGGAGTCAGGAGATTATCCCCACACCCCACACCCCACACCCCACACCCCACACCCCACACCCTACATCCCACACCCCAATCAACGCTGTTCTAACCTACGACTGGCTAGGGACATAGAATAACAGAAAATCCAGTAAATAAAAGCCAAAAATAGATAAACCTCTGGATAATCGCCGATAAATTTCGGATTAGCTAAAACAGATCCTGCCATACCCAAGAGGTCCACCAGTCCCACGATCGCCAGTAGAGAAGTATCCTTAAATAAACTGATAAATTGACCAACAATAGCGGGAATGACCGCTTTTAAAGCTTGGGGTAGAACGATCAATAATAAAACGAAAATCGGTTTTAAACCCAAAGCTTTGGCCGCTTCAATTTGACCCTTGGGAATCGCTTGTAAACCACCGCGGACATTTTCGGCCAGATAGGCTGCTGCAAAAAGAGTAAATCCAGCGATCGCTCTGATCACCCGTTCCGGTCTGGTTCCGGCGGGTAAAATTAAAGGTAACATCACCTGGGCCATGAATAAAATTCCCAACAAAGGTAAACCGCGCAATAATTCGATATAGCCAATAGATAGCCAACGAATTGCCGGTAATTCACTCTGTCTCCCTAGGGCCAATAATACCCCCAAGGGGAAAGATAAAATCATACTTGCGATCGCTACTAATAAAGTTAAGATTAAACCACTGAGATCATCGAGGGGAATTGCCTTTAAAAATAATCCCCCCAATAGTAACCAAGCAATTAAAGGTAAAGTCAATAACCAAATCAATCCCCACCAGCGTCGGAGAAAAGCGGGACAATCGGGGAAGCGACCCCGGTTTAATTGCCAATAAAACAGTGATAAAGCCGCAATTATCGTTAAAATCAGCCAAATTCGCCATATTGACTGCTCTGGATAACGACCGACTACGAATAAACCGAGATTTTCCGTCACTACAGCCCATTTTGCCTGAGTTATCGCCCAATCGAGAAAACTTAAGCCACCCCAGAGGCTGAGAAATAGACCCGCAAGGGTTAGGATGACGTTGTACCAAGTGTTAAAGAGATTTTTTCTTAACCAGAGTCCCATAAAATTCCCTAACCTCCACAGTGGTGATCATTGTACTTTTTCAGTACAATGGTGCTAAGTAGGAAGGCACAATTATTTGTAGGATGGGTTAGCGCACTTCGTAACCCATGCGGGCGTTGGGTTTCATGCTTCAACCGTTCGGCTGAGCTCACGGCCGAAGCCCAACCGGAGTTCATCTTATATGATTTTCGACCATGAACAGTTGCATTTTAATGGCTAAAATTGTCCGTCGTCCCGAATTACGTTATACCCAAGATAATCAAACTCCCTACGCTCAAATGTTAGTCGAGTTTTCTCCCAATCGTGCCGAGGCAACCCCGGCTAATTTAAGGGCCGTAGCTTGGGGAAATTTAGCCTCAGAAGTCGCTCAGAACTATAATGAAGGTGATCGGGTAATTTTAGAAGGCCGTCTCTCCATGCAGATGATCGATCGTCCCGAAGGTTTTAAGGAAAAACGGGCCGAATTAGTCATTAGTCATCTCTATCATCTTGACGGCAGTATGAGTAGCGGTGAAATGGCAGCCCCGACTCCAGAAAAAGTCGTACCAATCAACACCCACAAATCGAATAAAACCCCGGTGGAAAAACCCGTCGCACCTGTCTCCACCGGGGATTTTGAATACGACGCATCCTATGAACTTTCTAATCCTTCCGCTTGGCAACCTAGCGACACATCAGTGGAGGAAAATTTAGACGATATTCCTTTCTAAGTACCCCTCAAACTTTTAGATACGGTTGCCATCCTCAACTCCGTCCCTCGCAAGCGATTGACTTTAGTTGAAACAGATTATGAAGCTGTCCCCAGCTTACCGAGCGTACAGGTGGGAACGGTGGTTGAGGTGTATGAAAAAGGTTCGCACTATCAATATTTAGTGGAATTTTCTGACAGTCAGGGGCGGGAATATGCGATGGCTATTCTGCCAGGCGATGAGCTTCTGGTCTTGCATTATGAACTTGAGGTGGCGTGAATTCTGCTTAAGGGGAAACACTATGGCTCAAGTAAAAGTTTTCTATGAACCGGAAACGGAATTAATAATTATGTTCTAGCATATATTTTTTTAGTACGGCATTAATTAAAGTCTGATATTTTTGGGGAAATTGCTGTTTATACCAAGCAACAACTGAGGGTTCAAGCTGCAGAGTTACAGGAACTTTTAGAGGAGAATTAACAGTAGCTTCTTGCCAAAATTCGGCATCAGTAGCAGGTATATCTGAATAATCTATATCAGAATCTTTCATCTGACCAAGGATCTTTAATTGTTCCTCTCTCGACATACTCATAATAAATTCTCCTTTCCTCTGCATTAGCGCGTCTTGTAGATATAAGCCGTATTTTCTGTTCTCGTAGAGTGTACACTGCAACTAGGACGAATTCTCCTAAAAGTCCCAAAGCGATTAATCTTTCTTCGCCGTAGTCTCTGCGATTATCAGGTTTTGAGATCCAGACTCCTGAAAAGATTTCCTTGGCAAAATTAAAGTCGATCCCGTGTTTTTCAATATTGATGTTGTTCTTTTGGTCATCCCACTCGAACTCCATCTTTTGACTCTAACTCCATAATTACCTACTATTCAATAGGTTGCCCTCTTTGCATTAGCCTTTCTCGTCTCTTTTGACGGGATTCTGTTTCGAGTTGAGCGAGTATATCGTCTAAAAAGAGATTATAAAGCTCAATCTGGCGGTTAGTTTCCCGTAAGCGTTCAAGAGATTGTTTTCTAGTTGCTTCATCAGGATAGGAGGTGCGGTAAGTCATAGTAAGTTCCATTGCCTCTTAACTTCATTAATACTAGCGTTAACAGCATCTGCGCTGGCTGTTCCTTGCAAAATCGCTCTTTCTAACATCTCTAGCATCGTATTTGAGAGAGTCGGCTGCTCTTGTAAAATTCTCAGCAGGATATTATTAATTCGGGAGTAGGAATTAATTACCCTCTCTCTGACATTAAATAATTCTTCTAATTCTGATAATGTCCGCTCATTTTCCCCGTATTCAGTAAAAAGTTGCCATTCCGTCGCTGATGCGTATTCTATCTGCTCCGCTAGTTGACGCAGTAGCTCAAAAATGCTAGTTAGGGTTTCCTCCGGTAATTTAGCCATATTCAGTTATTTCTGTTATCCCCAGTCTATCATCTGGTTGGTGCGAGGTAATCGTACTTAATTTGGTTAGCGATCGAGTTGAGGGGCAGTCAAGGGAGAACGCAAAAGCGAATCCCACATACCGCGCCAAAATCCCTCACGGAAGGCGATAGGTCGCCTGAGAAGCAGTAAAACAGGGGAAAACACCTGAAACTCCTTTCCCTATGAATCCCTAAGCTAGGGAGAGAAATGTAAAGATTTATCAAATTGTAGCTTAGGATACAGTGCGGGGGGGGGTAATGTGTATTGTTGTTTTCAATCGCCTTTGGTGTTGCGTTAGGCTGTTGTTTGACCTGACTGCGAGGGAGGCGATCGCACTAGAAAAGCGGTGATCGCCTCACATTTTGGGAAATTTACCAAATTCTTTGAACGGGGTAACGGTCAAATATTTCATCAATGCTCAGAATCGGCATAATTTCGGTTATTGATTGGGATATTAAAAGTCGATCAAAGGGGTCTTTATGATAGTGGGTAAGGGTTGCTAGTGTCCAGATATGAGCTAGATCAATAGAAAGTATTTCTAGATTATTAATGGTTATTTGATTTTTAATTAATTCCTGTAAGGATGGGTTAAGTTGTAATTTTCCCAGTTGCAGTTTTATTTGCATTTCCCAGACACTAGCAACGCTTAAAAACAAGCGATTATTTCGATCAAATAACAAATCTTGCCCAGTTACTGATAGTTTTTCTGAGTTAATTGACCACCAAATAAAGCTATGGGTATCTAATAAAAGTTGCATGGGTTAAGTTGGCGGCAAGAGTTCATCGGTTAGGGGTTCGTTAAAGTCATCGCTGATCCAGCCTTGACCTTGATATAATCCTGCAATTCTACCTGTTTGGGTTATTTGGGTTTGATGGTGTTGATTGACTATAGATTCCAAAAAATCGAGAATTTCTTGTTGTTGTTGGACAGGTAATGTCTGAAGGGTTTGCAACAAAGGAGAATTGGTATCTAGGTCAGCATTGTTCATAACGATTTGATTTGAGGATTTTGGGGGAATACCTTAAGGATAACATCGGTTTTCAGAGGTGAGGGGACAAGTTAGGGATGTTGCGATCGCAACGCGCTCGCTACGCGAGATCGCACTACGGAAGTCGGTTCGGGTTTCTCTGTCTCGTCTTCTGGGGGTTGTTTATTCTGGTTCTGAGTTTTCTTGATAGAGATTAAGAAGGAAATGTAAAGATTTATCAAAATGTAGCTTAAGATACAGTGCGGGGGGGGTAATGTGTATTCTTTTGCTATCCGCTAGTAGAAGTATTTTTCGGAATACTATTAAAAATGAAAAACTCTAATTTAGGTTTGATTCTTGGAATAACAGTAGCTACTATTGCTTTATGTCCTAAAAATGTTACCGCAAATTCCTTTACACCGATTAGTTTAACAGATACGAAGGATAGTTTTACAGCTACTTTCCAGTGGGATGGACAAAGAGATCCTGGCGAATCACTTTATTTTGCTATTGGTAGAAGTGATTTTCCACAGATTAAATGTGCATTTAATGGAGGAGTGTGTTGGGATTTTTCTGTTGCTTTTAGTGATAATCAAATAAATGGTCTAGATTTTTTTGCTTCTGCTCAACATAAAGTTCCTGCTGACGATGGTGATAGTGCTGAAGGTGCTTCGTTTACATTTTCTCAAGCTGGAGATAAGATCGTCCCTGGTTTAATAACCCAAAAAACAGTAGAGCATGAACATAATCCAGCACCAAATCATAGGGACTTGTATAATATTACTCTTAGTTCTCAGTATATTTTTGTTCTTACTGGAAATCATATAGCTGATGACATCAACATCGATATACCTGAACCCTCTACCATCCTCGGCCTCCTTGCCCTCGGTACTCTAGGCGCAGCTTCAACCCTCAAACGCAAACTGAAGTCATCTAAATTGACAGAAAAAGAAACCACAAAAGTATCCTAAAATCCCCCATAAAACCCCACAACATCCCTTCATTAATTGCAGGGGTTTTTGTCATAGGAGCCAGTCGTCGATCATTAGGAGAATTGAAATTGATTGTATATACCCCAAAATAGTCCTACTGTTCACTAATTTTACTTTCAGCGAGAATTTCTTGGAGGACGGGGGATAAATTGCTAGTTAAACGGCCGGATCGAATAAATTCAGCGTAGGTATCAGCTTCGATATCTAGGAGGGTTTCCCGAAGTTGTTCCATTGTTAATAGCTGTAATTGGGGATAACTATCGTTGAGAGATTGTATTTCCGCTTCTACAGTCTTTAATTTTTCTTTGACGAGATGCTGCTCATAACTAAAGAATTCGGGGGCAACATCGGGAGATTTATCTAACTTAGAAAGATAGTCTAAAACCCTTTTTAAAGCTACCCGTCGGGCTAAAAGTTCCGCATAGTTTTCTCGAATTGGTTGATCACCGATCAAGTCTAATCTCGATAGGAAAGTTTGAATAGTTAATCCCTGAACCAAAAGGGTAAAGAGAACAACTCCGAAGACGATATCGATGATATCCTGACGATTGGGAAAAATAACCGGCACACTTAAAGCTAGGGCAATAGAAACGGAACCACGCAAACCTCCCCACCATAAAACCGTTTTTTCCCGCCAATTAATTTTAGTTTCCATCAAGGCATTACTAACAGTTGCCAAAGCAAAGGTAGCCAGAAAACGGGCCGCTACCACGGCGGCGATCGTGATAAAAATTAAATTGAGATTATCGGCTAAACTGGAGAGACGAATTTGATCGCCGATGAGGAGAAAAACGATCGAATTGACAAAAAAAGCGAGAAACTCCCAGAATTGCGTGACTAATAGGCGGGTACGGGGACTCATACTAATTCTAGAGCCAAAATTACCTAAAATAATCCCCGTAGTCACCACTCCGATTACCCCCGAACCCCCGAACTCCTCGGTTAATAAATAAGCACCGTAGGCGGACACAAGAGTTAAAGACTGTTCCACTAGGGGTAAATCCAGACGTTGAGTCAGATAGGAGATACCAAAACCCACTAAACAACCCACTCCTACCCCGATACCGATAAAAGCGGCAATCCGGCTAATAGTTGTCTCTAAGGATAGACCACTAGCACCGAGGGGAATTTCCACCAAAAGAGCGAAAGCGACGACAGCGACCCCATCATTAAATAAACTTTCCCCTTCCAAAAGCACGGTGAGGTTTTTACTGGCCCCTAATTCGCGAAAAAGAGCGACAACAGCGACGGGATCCGTAGAAGAAAGGCTCGCACCCACTAATAATGCCGTAAATAGGGGCAAATTGGTCAATTCATCGAGGGCAAAGCCAACCCCGAAAATCGAGATAATTACGCCGACAATAGCGAAAAGACTGACGGGAATCCAATTATCCTTCAGATCTCGCCAGCGCGTATTCCAAGCGGCTTCAAATAGCAAAGGGGGCAGAAAAATTTCTAGAATCAGTTCGGGGGATAGGTTCACCAGACGGATATCGATGAAAGCTAAACCTAAACCGACTATCACTAACAATAGGGTGTAAGGAATTTGGCGAAACCAGCTAAAAATCCTCGAAACCGTGGCCACACTCAGGGAAACGGACAAAACAATTAGAAATTGTTCTAAATTTTGCTTAATGACTTCATCGGTAGCGGATTCTAAACTCATTGGGTGGGAGGCAATCGGTGAGCGGACGTGCAAGAAAAGAACAATCTCAATTATTATTACACTTTAGAACCAGTGATTTTTTCTCCTAAACCCAAGTTTTTCTGCTGGCAATTCCTTTTATCTATGTCCTTGACTATGCCTCAGTCTGCCGAGTCCTCCATGGGTGAGGATTTACCCCTAGCTATCTCACCCAGTAACGAGCAGTTAGAGAATATTAATAGCTATTTAAACCTGATTTTGGCAGCTTTAGTCTCTCTAGCTAATTTAGACTCCGATTCTATCACCCAAGCAGCCCAGGAATTAGCCTTAGATCTGGATACAAGCGATCGCCTAGTTGCCCACTACTGGCAACCCCAGTCAAACCTCTCCCTAGCGGACATCCGTTCTCTAGTTCTCCTCCTCTGTCATCTCGCCCAAAAAAAGCAAGAGTTAATCCGTCGCGCCGTAATTCTCTTGGAACAAGTGGGAACTCAAGGACAAGAACCCCAAAAAACCACGCTTTTGGGCAATTATATCGATAATTTTCGCTTAAAATACCCAGAAATATCGGAAAATAATCTCAGCAATTCTAGCCTAACTTCCCTAGCCTGGAAATTATTAATCGATTTATTATTCTACAGCAGCCACCGCAGTCATCTCCTTCTCTGGCACACCCTTTTGGCAAGTAAAAAGTAAAAAGCCTATCAGTTATCAGTTATCAGATGTAAGTTTTCAGATGTAAGTTTTCAGTTCACTGATTACTGTTTACTGTTTACTGGACGGCTACGCCGTGCCTTTGGCAACACTGAAAAAAAGCTTCCCAGTTCATAATTCATAATTCATAATTCATAATTCCCACTGATAAATAAAAATGAGTAATCTAATTCGCAAATATACACCCCCCACCTGTACCCTAGAAATTTGGGGAAATAGTTCGCCTCTAGCGGTTTGGCTGGGTAAAAATGTCTTAAACGATGCCCACTTTCAATTGCGCTTTGATGATCCTAGATTGAGTGAGGAAAAACAGGTGACGATCAAAGGCGATCGCACACAATTACAACTCCTAGGGGAAATTGTCGCTAATTATGTGCAGAATTTACTCTCTAGTCCCGTTTCTACCCTCTCTTTCGTGGCTAGTGGTTCCCCCGAAAGTCATCTTCCCTCCTTACCCTCTCTCCATTGTCAGGGACTTCTCCAGCATCAATTATTTTTAGGTTCCCTGCTAACCGATCGAGATAAACAGGAGATCGAATTAACCACATCGCAATTATTCGATCTAGCCAATGCTTTAGGGGAATATAACCATGAAAGCCCCCTAATACCCCCATTAATTCGCCAGAAAACTCGAAAAAATGCCCTGATCTGGACGGGATTAATCGCCTCAGCCCTAATAACTATCGGGGGAATAGCGATCGCATTTTATCAACAGCAAGAACTAGCCAACAATGATTTAACCATCGATCCCAATAGTGCCAAGATTCCCCAACCCTTGCCAACGCTGCCTTTACCCCCCACGGGAACAGCCGCACCAAACCCGCAGTTACCGGCAAATTTGGGCAATAAAACCCCTTTACCGCCACCGCCACCCGTGGCAACCGTTCCAGCCCCAGTTCGCCCCTCTAGCGTCCCCCTGGTGATTCCGCCGCCCACTTTACCGCCGCCACCAGTCACCGGTTCGCGTTCTGGCGGCACGGCGATCGTAATTGAACCGAATAATCAGAAAATCCCGATTACTGCCCCACCCGTCACCGGCACTCAGGGTACAAATGCACTGGCAAATGTTCCCCCCACCACGATGAATCCGACTCCAGCACCGCCAAAATTGCCCAATTTACCGCCTCTAAGCCCTATTAACCCCGAAAATGTCAATTTAGACCCCAAGCCGCCCACAAGCACCGCTAAAGCCCCAGAGACGAACTTACTAGATACAATTCCCCAAGTGGCAGAAACCAGAGAATATTTTCAATCCCGTTGGCAACCGCCGGAAAGTCTCAAGCATACTCTAGAGTACCGTTTGGTCTTAAATCAGGATGGTTCCCTAAAACAGATTATTCCCCTGGGACAGGCGGCGAAAATCTATCTCGATCGCACTAATATGCCCCTGCTCAATCAACCTTTTGTTTCTCCCCTCGATGTCCCCGGTAATCCCCAATTGCGTCTGGTGCTTGGTTCCGATGGTACGGTGCGGACTTTTATGGAACAGTAATAGGCTGTACTGCATTTAATTAACAATAATCTCGTCGGCGCTGTCGGGTTGGTTCATTTCCGTTAGGGTTTGCCAACCTGATTGCCAGAGATTTGCGTCTTGCAACTGTTTAGCATTAATCCAGAAGCGGACAGTCGGATCGCAGGAAGCGACTAATTCGGCAAAAACCCATTGACCGCGATTTTGACGATTGACCACTTGAAAATGTCGCCAGCCCCATGTTTTTTGTTTTGCCGTCCATTTTGATCCCAAGAGATGGGGATACTTCTGTTTTTTGGGCATAAAAGTTAAAACACCTGAGTGCGGGATAGGCTAAAACCCTTATATTATCCTAGTCTGCCAATCCGATTCTTTTCTGGGAGCCAAGGAGAGGAAAAAATATCGGGGCGCTTAAGTGCGCCCCAGTTTTGGCTAATAACCGCGCCAAACACCAACTAAAACCCCTTGCACCTGTACTTGTTCAGTATTGGCTGTAATTGGTTGATATTTTTGATTAGAGGGTTGGAGAGTGATGATTTCTCCTTCTTGGTAGAAACGTTTTAAAGTAGTACCGTGGCCTTCGACTCTAGCGGCGACGATTTCTCCATTGGAGACCGCTTCATTACCCGTGAGCGAACGCATGATCACCAGATCCCCATCGGCAATATGATCCTCGATCATACTGTCTCCAGAAACGCGCAGAGCATAACAGTCTTGACTGCGTTGCAACAGGTTAGAAAGATCGAGTTTTTCTTCCACATCGGTGAAGGGTTCCACTAAACCACCAGCAGCGATCACGCCTAGAACCGGTAAACCTTGCACTGGTTGTTTGAGAATCCGCAGGGTGCGTGCTTTTCCTTCTGTCCAATCAATATAGCCTTTGGCGCGTAAACGTTCTAAACGGCTTTGAATCGGTGCGGGAGAGCGTAAATTCATTGCTCGCATCATTTGCCGGATAGAAGGGGCGTGTTGAGTAGTGCGAATATACTCAATTAGCCAGTCGTACAACTCCTTTTGAGCTTGAGTAAGGGATTCGAGGTTAGTCATGATCTATTTTCCTATCCTTGGGTTAAGATAATTTGTACTTTAGTTCATTTGTGTTCAACCTAGTACATCTTAACTTCATCGGCTGACTAAATCAACTGGTTAGTAGATCTCTTGCGAAAATCAAAAATTGTCGTGCTTGGTTAGGAGACGGTCGTCAGCCTTGAATCAGTTATCAGTTATCAGATGCGAGTTACAGCGTTTCTCAGATAGATGAGGTTCGTTCTTGCGGCTACAATACTTGATTAGCAAGGGTTAATCTGTGCTTCACCTTTACGAGAAAGTCCGTATCGGTTCACTGATTACTGATTACTGTTCACTGATAACTGAAAAGTCTCCCTTCTCCCCACTTCATAATTAATAATTCATAATTCCTTCTCCCTGCTCATAGACAGTCTTAATGAGTAATTTAGATAGTCAACAGCTTATCTTCTGACCTAGCACTTTTTTTAAAAAAGTATCATTAATTTTTATCTCAATTCTGAATATTAATTAATCCCAGTCGGTTGCGGGCAAACTCAGCAGCGTATTAAGAAAAAATAACGAATTGCTAGAAAGCCGAGAATCTGGATAATGATCGAGGTGGAGACAGAAAAATTGCTCTACTTAAGCCTGTCTGCCGTAAGCGTCCAATAGTAGATAGGGAGTCAAAAGCGACGCTCAAAGAAAATCCTTCGGTTGTCAGGGAAACGACAGGATATTTAGTGCGAAATTGAGCCGTAAAAAAACTTAAAATCCCGACAAATATCGTAAAAACTAAGGGGAACACATGACCACAAAAACCTATGCAACCATAGACGGTAACGAAGCCGTTGCGCGCGTTGCCTATCGTCTCAGTGAAGTAATCGCTATTTATCCTATTACTCCCTCCTCGCCTATGGGTGAATGGTCCGATAGTTGGGCAGCCGAACGCAGAGCTAATCTCTGGGGAACCATCCCTTCCGTAATCGAAATGCAGAGCGAAGGTGGGGCAGCGGGAACCCTGCACGGAGCGCTACAAACAGGCTCTTTAACTACTACTTTCACCTCCTCCCAGGGATTATTATTAATGCTCCCCAACTTCTACAAAATTGCGGGGGAATTAACCTCTTCAGTGGTTCATGTGGCGGCCCGTGCTTTAGCAGCCCAAGGGTTGTCAATTTTTGGGGATCATAGTGATGTTATGTCCGCCAGAAGTACGGGGTGGGCTATGTTAGCGGCTAATTCGGTTCAAGAAGCTCAAGATCTGGCGGCTATTGCCACGGCTACCACCCTAGAAACGCGGCTTCCTTTTCTGCACTTTTTTGATGGTTTTCGTACCAGTCATGAGGTGCAAAAAGTCGAATTAATTAGCGATGAAATTCTCAAAGAACTGATCGATGAAGACCTAATTATTGCCCATCGTCAAAGAGCTTTAACTCCCGATCGACCGGTGTTACGAGGCACGGCACAAAATCCCGATGTTTATTTCCAGGCAAGGGAAAGCGTCAATCCTTTCTATCATGCTTGTCCCGATATAGCTCAAAAAATTATGGATCGTTTTGCCCAATTAACAGGACGGCAATACCATCTTTATGAATACCACGGTGCGCCCGATGCGGAAAGAGTGATTATTCTCATGGGATCGGGAGCAGAAACCGTCCATGAAACCGTGGATTATCTCAATCAAAATGGGGCTAAAGTTGGGGTTTTAAAAGTTCGTCTCTATCGTCCTTTTGCCGCCGAAAAATTACTGGCAGCTTTGCCCACCACAGTGAAAAAAATAGCCGTTTTAGATCGCTGTAAAGAACCCGGTGCCGGGGGCGATCCGCTATATTTAGACGTGGTAAATGCCTTTATGGAAGAGTACGAAGGTAAGCTGCCGAAAATTGTCGGAGGACGCTACGGTTTATCTTCCAAAGAATTTACTCCAGCCATGGTTGCTGGTATATTTGACAACTTAAGTCTAGACAAACCCAAAAATCACTTCACTATTGGTATCGTTGACGATCTCACCTTTTCCAGTCTGGAATATGACCGCAGTTTTTCCACCGAACCAGACAAAGTAGTGCGGGCAGTTTTCTACGGTTTAGGTTCCGATGGTACGGTGGGAGCTAACAAAAATTCAATTAAAATTATCGGTGAAGATACTGATAATTATGCCCAGGGTTATTTTGTCTATGATTCCAAAAAATCTGGCTCCGTCACCGTTTCTCACCTACGCTTTGGACCAGAGCCGATTCGCTCTACCTATTTAATCACCGATGCTAACTTTATCGCCTGTCATCAGTGGGAATTTATCGAACAATTTGACCTGCTAGAAACCGCTAAACCGAACTCAATTTTTCTCCTCAATAGTCCCTATCCACCGGAGGAGCTATTTAGTCACTTACCCCGCAATCTCCAGCAAACTATCATCGACAAAAATCTGCAAGTTTATACGATTAATGCCACTCAAGTGGCCAAAGAAGCGGGGATGGGCAGCCGGATTAATACGGTTATGCAGGTGTGTTTCTTTGCTCTAGCGGGGGTTTTGTCTCGGGAAGAGGCGATCGCACAAATCAAAAAAGCCATCCGCAAGACCTACGGCAAGAAAGGCGAAGAAATCGTGCAGATGAACATCAAAGCCGTGGATTCTGCCCTAGAACACCTCTATCAAGTGCCAATTCCCGCCACTGTTACCCCAGAAGCTTTGGAATTAAGACCCCCAATTCCCGACACCGCACCCGCTTTCGTCCGAGAAGTCCTCGGCAAAATTATCGCCCGTCACGGGGAGGAATTGCCCGTTAGCGCCCTTCCCAACGATGGGACCTATCCCACCGCCACTAGCCAATGGGAAAAACGCAATATTGCCCAAGAAATCCCCGTTTGGGATGCAGATGTCTGTGTTCAGTGCGGTAAATGCGTTCTCGTTTGTCCCCACGCCGTTATTCGCTCAAAAGTCTATGATGAGGCCGAATTAGCCACGGCCCCGGAAACCTTTAAAGTCGCTAATGCCAAGGATCACGACTGGAAAGGGCTAAAATTCACCATCCAAGTGGCCGCCGAAGATTGTACCGGTTGCGGTATCTGCGTTGATGTTTGCCCCGCTAAAAACAAATCGCAACCGCGTCTAAGAGCGATTAATATGGCTCCCCAATTGCCCCTGCGGGAACAGGAACGAGTTAACTGGGATTTCTTCCTTAATTTGCCTAATCCAGACCGATCAAGCCTAAATCTCAATAAAATTAACCATCAGCAAATGCAGGAACCTCTCTTTGAGTTTTCCGGTGCTTGTGCCGGTTGTGGTGAGACTCCCTACGTTAAATTAGTCAGTCAACTATTTGGCGATCGCATGATAGTGGCTAATGCCACCGGTTGTTCATCTATCTACGGAGGTAATTTACCGACAACGCCCTGGGCAGTTAATGCCGAAGGTCGCGGTCCAGCTTGGTCGAATTCCCTCTTTGAAGATAATGCCGAATTTGGCTTAGGATTCCGGGTTTCCATCGATAAACAGGCAGAATTTGCCGCAGAACTGTTAGCAACCCTCGCTAGTGAAATCGGAGAAAGTCTAGCGGCAGATATTCTCAATTGTCACCAAGTGGATGAAGCGGAAATTTACGAACAACGGCAACGGGTAGAGGCCCTAAAATCCCGTTTAGGGCAATTAACCCCGACCACGCAGGTGAAAATGTTGTTATCCGTGGCCGATTATCTGGTCAAGAAAAGCGTCTGGATTGTCGGGGGTGACGGTTGGGCCTACGACATCGGTTATGGTGGCTTAGATCACGTTTTAGCCAGTGGTCGCAATGTCAATATTTTAGTCATGGATACGGAAGTTTACTCGAATACGGGCGGCCAGGCCTCGAAAGCTACTCCTCGCGCCGCCGTAGCCAAATTTGCTTCTGGTGGCAAACCAGGACCGAAAAAAGACCTCGGTTTAATGGCCATGACCTACGGTAACGTCTATGTGGCCAGCGTGGCTATGGGGGCAAGAAACGAGCAAACTATCAAAGCTTTCCTAGAAGCGGAAGCTTACAACGGGCCATCGTTAATTATCGCCTATTCTCACTGTATTGCTCACGGGATCAACATGACCACCGCCATGAACCATCAAAAAGAAGTGGTGGAAAGCGGTCGCTGGTTAATGTACCGTTATCATCCCGATTTAGCTAAAGAAGGCAAAAATCCCCTGCAATTGGACAGCCGTGAGCCTAAGCTTACCGTAGCGCAAACTCTCTACTCGGAGAATCGCTTTAAGATGTTGGCCACCAGTAAGCCGGAGGAAGCTAAACGTCTCCTCAAAGAAGCACAAGCAGATGTGGACACACGCTGGCAAATGTATCAGTATCTAGCAGCAAAAGGTACAGGAGGCAAGGAATAGTTATGAATCTACACACTACCTACATGGGTTTACAATTGCGATCGCCGCTAGTCATCGGTGCGGCCGCACCCCTGAGCGAGGATATCGACAATATCAAGAAAATGGAGGACTTTGGAGCCGCTGCCGTGGTTTTACACTCCTTTTTCGAGGAGCAGATTAAACAGGAAAGACTGGCTCTACACCATCATTTTACCCACGGAGCCGAGAGTTTTGCGGAAGCTTTGACTTATTTTCCCGAACCGGAGGTTTTTCACGTTGGTTCCGACGAATATCTCAACCATATTCGCAAAGCCAAAGAAATGGTCGATATTCCCATTATTGCCAGTCTCAACGGTGAGACCGCTGGGGGATGGTTGGAGTATGCCATTCAAATTCAACAAGCGGGCGCTGATGCTTTGGAGTTGAATGTTTATTATGTTCCCAACGACCTGGAATTAACCGGAAATCACGTCGAACAAAACTATATTGATATCCTCAAAATTGTCAAATCGGAGGTATCAATTCCCGTCTCGATGAAGTTAAGTCCCTACTTTAGCAATACGGCCAATATGGCTAAACAATTAGCGGAAGCGGGGGCCGATGGGTTGGTATTATTTAACCGTTTCTATCAGCCGGATATCGACTTAGAAACCTTGGATGTTCACCCCAATATTATCCTCAGTAATCCCCAAGCAATGCGTTTACCCCTGCGCTGGATTGCCATGCTTTACGGTCGTGTACCGACGGATTTTGCCGCTACCAGTGGCATTCATAACGCCATCGACGTGATCAAAATGATGATGGTGGGGGCAAAAGTGACCATGTTAGTTAGTGTTTTATTACGCCACGGTTTGGAGGAAATTACCAAGATCGAACAGGGTTTGTTGCATTGGTTGGAAGAAAATGAGTACGAATCGATCGAGCAGTTAATTGGCAGTATGAGTCAAATGAATTGTCCAGATCCGACTGCTTTTGAACGGGTACAGTATATGAAAGCCCTGCAAAGTTACGAACCTGTTTGGAAACGTTTTCAAACCACCAGCAAATAAAAGTGGGAAATGGGGAGCTTTTTTCAGTGATCAGTAAACAGTAATCAGTAATCAGTAAACAGTGAACTGAAAACTTAAGTAGATAGGCGTTAAAAATTATCAGACACCCCCCTTATCAAGGGGGGATTAAGGGGGCATCTGCACCCCCCTTATCAAGGGGGGATTAAGGGGGGATCGAACCTAAAATCCATTTTTAATTTAATTATAACCAGCTACTTAACTGAAAACTGAAAACTTACATCTGATAACTGATCACTGGTAACTGATAACTGATAACTGACAAAAAAATCCTGGAGGATATAACCATGAACGAGAATCAAAGGAAAAAAATTGGTATTCTGACCAGTGGTGGCGATTGCCCGGGGTTAAATGCGGTAATTCGTGCCGTGGTGAAAGCATCAAAACTCAAGGGTTGGGATGTGTACGGCATCCCCTACGGGACCGACGGTTTTATGCAGATTGCCGAGGGAAAATATCACGCCCAAGATTTGATCCTGACTCAGCATGGCTATAACCTGCCAGGGGTCTTGAAAGGATTAGACGTTTTGCAGTTCCTTAGTGGTAGTATCTTGGGTTCTTTGAGCAAAGGACATCCCGAAAACCCAGAAATTGCCACGAAAATCCTGCAAGGATACGAAATGCTGGGATTAGATGCCCTGATCGTCGTCGGGGGCGATGGGAGCGTCGATATCATCTACGATCTCGCCCAGAAAGGCAATTGGAATATTATCGCGGTTCCCAAAACCATCGATAATGACGTTCCCTATACGGAATGGGCCGTCGGTTTTACCACTGCCGTCGATATCGTCACCCAAGCTTTGTATGATCTCACCTTTACCGCCGCTAGTCACGAAAGGGTGATGATTGTGCAGGTGATGGGTAGAGATGCTGGTCATTTAGCTCTTCATGCCGGGATTGCCGGGGGGGCCGATGCGATTTTTATTCCCGAATTAACCCCTGCTCTCACTCCCGAAATTATCGACGGTTGTTGTCGTCATTTGGCACAATTACGCGCTCAAGGTCGTCAATTTGCTCTTATTGTAATTTCTGAGGGGGTTAAAAACGAAGATAACCAAAAAGAGAAGTATATTGGCGATTATTTAGAAAAATTAATAGTTGACAAAACTCGCTCTTTATGCGTTACCGATCCCGTCTTCTGTTACCTCAATTCCATGGATGTGCGGGCTATGTCTTTGGGACACCTGCAAAGAAGTCGTCCTCCTTTGGCCATGGATCGACTCTTAGCAACGGCTTTCGGCATTAAGGCCGTAGAATTAATCGAACAGGGAAAACTCGATCGCGTGGTGATTTGGCGCGGGGGACAAGTGCGTAGTTTGCCCCTGAAACCAGTGATCAAAATTATCAAACAATGTCATCAAGAAAATCGCTGTGCCTATCCCGTGGATCCTGATGGTTTTATCGTCAAAACGGCCCGTTCTTTGGGAATTTACCTAGGGGAAAATACCACAACCGAGACGGCAGTGGTTCCGCAAGCTGTGGAGGTGTTAGTTTAGTTATAATAAAGCGAGAAGGGTTGCTCATACTTTCTCGCTTTATTAATTGGTTAAGATTAGGCATTTCTAAACGCTACAATTACGGGAGATACTGACAGCCATAAAATCAGGATCAGGCTTCGGACTACTTTAATGATAATCCCAGCTTTTTTTAATGACCCTAACTTTGACAATTCTGTCGGGTTATGGGAATTATTAAGAATAAACCCTTCTTCGCTTATTGGACAGGCTTCCTAAAATAGATTGTCATCGAGATCGAGCGCGGTTTCAACCCTGCTCGATCTTACCGATGAAAATCCCCGTCTTTCGCAAGCGGGGAGATGTCAACACACCTCTATCACAGGATTTTTCCGAGGATTTTGTTTCTGACTACCAGCTAGACTTGACTACACCGGGTAAGAGACCTTGGTGGGCCCATTCCCGTAAAACGTTGCGCGATAAACCAAAATCGCGATAGTATCCTCTCGGTCTGCCCGTGGCTAAACAACGGTTGCGGTGACGACTGGGAGCGCTATTGCGGGGTAATTCCTGTAATTTTTGGTGAATTGCCAGTTTTTCTTCAAAATCTTCGGCGGTACGGAATTGTTCTTTTAGTTCCGCCCGTTTAGCTTCGTATTTTTGTCTGAGACGATCGCGTTTTTTCTCGCGTTCTACCATCGATTTTTTTGCCATGGGGTTTCTCGAAAAAGATTTAACCTGTAAAGACAGCATTTCTCATTATAACCTGAATCTCTCCCTAGCCGTCAGACGATAATTTTGGCCGCTCCCTAACACCGGTGACAAAGGTAACATTTCTTGATATTAATTCTTAAAGTCCTAGTTGAAAATTTTCTATGTCTGAACCGCCTCAATTTCTCCAACAACGTCTTTTTTATCAAGGTCGCGTCTTTCAATTTCAAGTCTCGAAACTCCGTTTACCTAACGGTGTCGAGGGAGAATGGGAATGTGTCCGTCATCCGGGGGGCGCTTTAGCAGTTCCCATCACCAAGGAAGGTCAATTGGTTTTAGTACGTCAGTATCGATTTAGTCTGCAAGCTCGAATTCTGGAATTTCCCGCCGGAACGATTGATGAAGGAGAAGACCCCGCTACGACGGTAAAACGAGAATTAGAGGAAGAAGCGGGGTATCGGGCGCATAATTGGCAATCTTTGGGTAAATTTGCCCTGGCACCGGGTTATTCCGATGAATACATCTATGCTTTTCTGGCGCAAGATCTGGAAAAATTAAGCTTGCCCCCCGCTCAAGATGCCGATGAAGATCTAGAAGTGGTTTTTATGAGTTTTGAGGCAATGGAATCAGCGATCGCTCGGGGAGAATCGATCGATGCTAAAACTATTACTAGCTTCTATCTAGCCCGTTTAGCCCTTAATTAATCTTTTCAATCACCGCTTGTCCTAGTTGAATCAACTCAAAACCGATAAAAAGGCTTAAAATCACGGTGACAGCCTGATTAAGCAGGGGTATATTACCTTTGCCTAGAGCAGAAGCGACGAATTTGACCACAACTAAAACGAGAGCGCTAACAACGGCGATTTTGACGGCGATCATAGATTAATTTTTCCTCACGGTTAACCGAAGTATACTATTTCTACACTTTTTCTTGCCAGTTTCATCTTCGGCTTGATACAAAATGTAGCATTTTGGTGGAGAGCGCCTCTGTCATTGCCAAAATGCACAGGTTTTTGTTAAGAATTGTAAAATGTGCTTAGATTTATTTACTCAGAAGGGGATTTATGTCTAACCAAGAATCGATTTTTCCGTTCCCTCAAAAACCAGCATATTCCTCCGTATTAAGAGCGATTTTATCGATAATGTCAGTTATCTTAATTATGTTAGCAGTGATCGGCGGGCTAATGATGGTCAGTTTATCATTATCTTGGCCAGAACACAATATTTATCGATTAATCCTTGGCTTAGTAGAAGATTTTTTTAACCCCTTTGCTTGGATCAAAGTTCCCACAGTTACTAATAGCTATCAATTATTATTACCCACAGTTATCCTGCTAATTTTTACGCAGTTAATCATTTTCTTGTCTCCGCGTCCGCAAGTTTGGTCAAGATTAGTCATTATTTCTATCACTCTCGCTATCACCCTACGCTATCTGCTCTGGAGAATTCTGGAAACCTTAAATCTTTCCACCCCCCTCAATGGCTTTTTTAGTTTACTCCTTTTAGGCATTGAGATGATAGTTTTAAGTAGTAGCATGATTCAGTTAGTTTTAGTCTTAACCACGAAAGATAGACGCAAAGAAGCTGATTTTTACAGCCAAGCGGTGATCGATAAACAGTATTTGCCTACGGTAGATATCCTGATTCCCACCTATAATGAGCCAGCCTTCATCTTAACAAGAACTATCATCGGTTGTCAAGCCCTTAATTATCCTCATAAAAATATTTATATTCTCGATGATACCCAAAGATCAGAAATTCATCAATTGGCAGAAAAATTAAATTGTCATTATCTGACTCGTGAGGATAGAAAAAACGCTAAAGCAGGTAATTTAAACCATGCTCTCAGACAAACTCAAGGGGAATTAGTGGTAGTTTTTGACGCGGATTTTATCCCTTGTCGGAACTTCCTAGAAAGAACTGTTGGCTGGTTTCAAAATCCCAAAATTGCCTTAGTGCAAACTCCCCAAAGCTTTTATAATGCCGATCCTATCGCCCATAACTTAGGCTTAGAAAATCTCGTTACTCCCGACGAAGAATTATTTTATCGTCATATCCAACCAGCTAAAGATGGGGTGGGTAGTCCTGTTTGTGCTGGCACTTCTTTTATTGTCAGACGAAAAGCATTAGAAGAAGTGGGCTACTTTAATATAGAATCTATTAGTGAAGACTATTTCACTGGGATTGCTATCTCTGCCCAAGGTTATGAAGTTATTTACTTAAATGAAAAACTCAGCGCCGGTTTATCTGCCGAAAGTTTATCAGCTTATTTACGGCAAAGATTGCGCTGGGCAAGGGGAACTTTACAGGCCTTTTTTATCAAAGCTAATCCCCTGAAAATTGCGGGACTAACTATACCCCAAAGATTGGCACACTTAGAAGGACTTTTATCTTGGTTTTCTCCCTTAGCTCGTTTATTTTCTCTGCTTATTCCTCTCCTTTATACCTTTGGATATATAGTACCTTTTAACATTACCATCGATGAGACAATCTATATCTTTTTACCCTACATGATGCTTCAGTTAGCCACTTATCACTGGTTAAATTCTCGCTCGCGCTCCATTATTTTTTCTGAGGTACTATCGATGATTATTTGTGTACCAACATCCCTAACAGTTCTCCATGTTCTTTGGAAACCCTTTGACAAAGGATTTCAGGTGACACCGAAAGGAATTGCTCGCCAAAATTATCAATATAATTGGCACTTATCCTACCCATTACTGTTTTTTCTCACCATTACTTTAATTAGTATTTTCTTTAATTTAAATCATCACAATTATCAAGAAAGTCCCCTAAATTTTGGCTTGATTTTAGCTATATATAACGTGGTTATTATCATGACTGCTCTGGTGGCTTTATTGGAAGCTCCCCTCACCCTAGAAACTCAATACCAATTGTTGGAATCTCCTGTTACCTTGATAACAGAAGCGAATATAATTATACAGGGCAATCTCAAAAAACTTTCGGAAATAGGAGCAGAAATTCACCTGAGTCAACCCATCTACTCAGAAAAATTACTCCTAGATATTTTAGGCGAAGATTTGCGCCTATCGGCTCATCTAGTCAATCTAGAAAAACGAGGAAAAATCTGGCAAGCAACCCTTAAATTCCAGCCACTTACCCTATCAGAGCAGAGAAACCTAATTACTTTTCTATTCTGTCGTCACCAGCGCTGGCCACTGAAAAATACGGCGGGAGAATTACAATCCCTTTGGTTGCTAATTATCAGCTTTTGTCGGGGAATAGGCTTGATTTGGCGAGCATTTCTGAATCGAAAAACCTTTAGTTAAGTCAAAAGTCGAAAATAATTATCGAACAATTACCAGCTGTTGACAGCGTTTCTCAGATAGATGAGGTTCGTTCTTGCCGTTGTACTTCACATTTACGAGAAAGGCTAGATCACAGTTGTCACTTGACCAAAACTTGACAGTATTATAATAGAAGTAACCATTCTCAGATAAACAGACTTATGAAAAATCGTTTATGCCTTCACCTGATGGCTAATAAGGAAAAAGGGTTTGCCTTGCCTCTTGCCGTGTTAATTGGACTTATCCTGATGGGAACAGGAATGACTATGATGATGCGCGCCCAAGCAGACCAATCGAAAGTAATTGCCCAAAACGCCAGGGCTGATGGTTTAAGAAGTTCCGAAGCTGGGGTGGCTCGCGTACAGGATTTACTCAATAGCGTTCGAGTTATGGCGAGGTTTAATAGTAATTGTACTTCTGGCGATTGTTGGCAGACCGCCGAAGTACCCACTACTGGTAATCCCAGTACCGATTTCCAAAAAAATTTAAAAAGATTAAACATTACCACCGCCTGTGGTAATCCCAGTCGTAATAACGAAATTGCCAACAAAATCTTCGCACCAACTAATCAACGAGCAGCAAGTCCAGGATTAAGAGATTTGGCTAGTGGTGAATGGTTTCAGTTGAATGATAATCGTTATTATCGCGTGGTTGGATACCAATTTATCGACAGCAATAACCCCAATACTCTGGATTTGGGAGTTCTCACCCTGGAAGGACGTTCTCGCAAAAGTGCCGAAACAGACCTAGCTAATACTGAGCTCGATAGAGATAGTGACGATAATGCCGCCTCCCGTAACCGGGTGGTGGTAAGTATCCCGATTCTTCCTTCTCTTCCCCTCGCATTCACTAACACCACGGCCCCGGCTTTATGGATAAGCGAGGGAGCCACGGAAAATGTCGATCAAACTAGCGATATTGCCGTCGGCAGTGCGGACTATTTCGGTGGTGCTAACTTTCAAGGGGATGTGGTGATGAGCGACACCACGACATTTGACGAGGGTACAGGAACTTTGCAACCAGAACTAGAATGTTTTATTAGCACGGACAAAATTCAACAGCCCACACCCAATACCCCCTACAAAGCCCAATTTGTCCCTGTGCCTTTTCCCGAGTTACCGAAGATTCCCGACCAGGAAAACCTTCCCGAAGATCAGAAAAACCTAGAACTTACCAGTTCTAAAACTTTTCCGCAACCGGGAGACACACCATCTTCCAGCGGAGCGTACGAGTATATCGTTAATAATATCAACTTGAGTGGTAGCGATAAGATTACCATTACTCCGGGGCAACGGGTAGTTTTCTATGTTCAAGGTAATATTAACGGTGCCATCGAACACGACTGCAGCAGTGTTAGCCCACCCACGGTTTGTAAACCGGGCAATCTACAAATTTATGCCTATTATAACAAATTTTTGGAAGAGCAACCAGAGCCAGAAATTTGTCTGAATGGCAACCAAAGACTAGAAGCGTTTATCTTTGCTCCTACCTATTCCCTCGGTAAAACTGGTACTGGTACTTTCATCGGTGCTGCCTGGGGTAAAAATTGGGGGAAAATTTCAACCTGTGCCTCACCTGGCGGTACTGTGGCTGTGACCCAAGGGGTAGAATGGACTGACTTACCCCGCGGACTGAAACCCAATCCCTTAGAAACTTTGCCCCGACTTGATAATATTTCCAATTGGTGTGAGGAACCCATCGATACCGATGGGGGTGAATCTCAGTGTGTACCTCAATTACCAAATCCTTAACCCTCTCCCAGTCCCTAAAAAAGTTTAACTTATCGGGTTGATGAGAGGGGTTTGGGATTTCGGTTCAGGACAGGTTTTATTGGTGAAATCACAGCGATAAATTGCCGGTTTTTGCCAACTGAGGGGAATTTCTAGCAAATCCCTCGAACCGGTCATCGCTTGTCCCAGAAAGAGAGCCAGAGCAATACAATTGAGAATTGTATGGGCGATGCGCCAACGATGGGAACGGTCTTTATAGATATCTTCGACAATGGCCAGAGAGAAAATCATCAGTAATGATGCCGCCATGCCGATATAGTAGTGGGACCAGTACCATTGGGCCGAGAGTCGCCAGACCCCATCCTGAGAACCGATAATAATTAAACCGATGCCAGTCAAGGTGGCAAAAATTCCGCGCCAGAGAGCTTGTCTAGCGCGGTAGAGACAGACCAAAGAGGCAATGGTGACAAAAAACATCAAAATCACAAAAATGACCTGAAAGGAGTCTAATTTTCCATCTTTTTGTTTATCGACAAAACCATTAAAACCGTAAACGACCGAGTAAGCTAGTGCTAACAGGTTAACCCCTACCACTGTACCCGTTAACCAGCGGCCTAAGCGTAGATGTTCGGGCCCAACCACTGGGGGAATTTTACTTTTATTTGCCGCAGCGGTTTCTAGGCGACGTTGACGGGTTTGCCAAGCAAAGTTAACTACGAGGCCAATAATGGGGAAAACGACCACTATCGCTAGGACAGGATGAATGAGAGCCAGAAAATCGACGAATTGCATATAAATATCCCGAAAATCTCCGCAGAAAATCGTCAATAGTTGACAAGCTATAGCCTTGTTTTTTCAGCTTATCGCAGATATCAGGAGCCTGTCGTCAGGAGATTATTTTTATTTATTCTCCCCACACCCTACACCCCACACCCCACACCCTACACCCCACACCCCACACCCCACACCCCACACCCCACTTCCCCATTTCCCCATTTCGACCTAGGAACCTCTTTGATAATCGGCTAATCTAAAAGCAGCAATCCCTAGATTCAATCCTGACCATGAAACTACAAGAACTTTTAACCAATATCACCCCGGTTTCCCCGATTTCTTTTCCTATCGCTTCTATTACCGAGATTACAGGAATTTCCACCAACTCCCATGCTTGTCAACCGGGAGATTTATTTATCGGTTTACCCGGGACGCGGGTGGATGGGGGCGAATTTTGGCGTTCTGCTTTGGAAACCGGGGCCGTAGCGGCGATTATCTCCCCGGCAGCCGCAGCTAAATTTCCCCCTCCGGAGGATGCTTGCGTAATCGTTGTGGCAGATTTAGTTACTGCCACTGCTGCGATCGCTGCGAAATTCTATCATTATCCTGCCCAAACTCTAAAATTAATCGGTGTGACGGGAACCAACGGCAAAACCACCACCACCCATTTAATTGAATATTTTCTCAGCCAAGCAGGGATTCCCACCGCTTTATTCGGGACTCTTTACACCCGTTGGCAAGGATTCCAAGAAACCGCCAATCATACCACCCCTTTTGCTAACGAGTTACAAGCTAGTTTAGCCAAAGCAGTGAGCGCCGGCAATGAAATCGCCGTCATGGAAGTTAGTTCCCATGCACTGGCCCAGGGACGGGTACAGGGTTGTACTTTTCCCGTGACGGTGTTTACTAATCTCACCAGAGACCATCTCGATTATCACCTCGATATGGAGGATTATTTTGCCGCTAAAGCTAAATTATTTAGTCCCGATTATCTGCAAGGTAAGGCGATTATTAACCTTGATGATGAATATGGTCAACGTTTAGCGGCCTCCCTCTCTCCCCAACAGGTTTTAACCTATAGTGTGTCCGATGCTAGTGCCGATTTTTATACTAAAGATTTACACTATCAACCCACGGGAGTTCAAGGGGTGATGGTGACTCCCCAAGGGGAAATAGCCTTTGCTTCTCCTCTGGTGGGTCAATATAATCTGGCTAACCTGTTAGCGGCGGTGGCGGCAGTGTTAGAATGTGGTGTAGATTTAGGGAAAGTAATCAGTCAAATTCCCCAGTTTTCAGGAGTACCGGGGCGGATGGAACGGGTTAGAACCGAACAGGAACAGGATATCAGCGTCATTGTTGATTATGCCCATACTCCCGACAGTTTAGAGAATGTTTTAAAAGCTTCCCGGCCCTTTATTTCCGGTCGGATGATTTGTGTTTTTGGTTGTGGTGGCGATCGAGATCGGACAAAACGGCCGTTAATGGGGAAAATAGCCGCAGAATTAGCAGATTTAGCCATAGTTACCTCCGATAATCCCCGCACAGAGTCTCCCGAACGAATCCTTGAGGATATTATCGCTGGCATTCCCCCAGAAATTACTGTGCAGGTAATTAGCGATCGCGCTTTGGCTATTGACACGGCTATTCAAGCAGCACAACCGGGAGACGGAGTAATTATTGCGGGTAAAGGTCACGAAGATTATCAAATTTTGGGGACGGAAAAAATCCCTTTCGATGACCGCGAACAGGCCCGGGCCGCTTTGGTGAAAGTGAGAAAGTGATTAGGGGATAGGAGACAGTTATCAGTGACCAGTAACCAGTAATCAGAGACCAAAAAACAGGCAATAGGCGAATTTTTACTTTAGTATCGGGTGCATCTCAATTGTGGAGAAATATATATATTAGAGTTCTTGCATAATTAGGGTCTGCTGAAAAAGTTTTTCGTGGGGACAGGGTGTGGGGTGTGGGGTGTGGGGTGTGGGGTTTTAACCATTTTGAGGTGGTCAATTACCTATTTTTCAGGGAAAAAGTACCACAAGGTTTTTAGATTTATTCAGCAAGCCCTAATTAATTTTTGAGAGGGCAAAAATGAGAAAAATAGGCATAAAATTGCCTAAAATCTGTGAATAGACCATTTAATTGATTAATGCTCATTCTTAATTCTCCTGACTACTGACTACTGACTACTGACTCCTCACCTAACCGAAGATTGCGCCCCTACCATTGAGCGCATTAATATTATTGTAGGGGCGAATTGCACTCGCCCTCTTTTAACAACTTCTGCTGCTCACCTATAGGTGAGAGAAGGTCACAAGTATGAGATGCCTCCTTTTAGTCTCTCTTTGTTTAGTTTTTCCTTTCAAGTCACTCCCTGTTAATTTTCGGCAATTTTAGGGAATCATAAACTAGAGAAAGACTGGTAGAACTAGCGATCGCATATTGACATCGTTTGAGATCACAGTTTTTCCCTGTGTTGAGATTGAGGAATCAAGATTGGCAATTCTCCCATTACCAGTCTTCCGATTCTAAAAGTTATGGCACGATGCTTTGAGGTTAAAACACCTCCCAAAACCAAAAAGGGAGATAGAGCAAAAATTTGCGGATAGCGAAGGGCTAAATGCTGGCCGCTATAGGAATGAAAACCCCCCATAAGGTCAATTGGTGACTCTCAATGATCTACTGCGTTAATCCCTCCTGTTCTCAACCGAAAAACGCTCCTACAGCGTTAATCTGCGAGAATTGCGGTTCAAAACTTCTTCTGCACGAGCGCTATCGAATCCTGGGCATTTTAGGGAAAGGAGGGTTTGGGGCAACTTTTGCTGCATCGGATCTGTCCCTACCGGGTAACCCAATATGTGTGGTCAAACAACTGCGACCTTCCACTGACGATCCTAATATTTTTCGCATAGCCAAAGAACTGTTCGAGCGAGAAGCGGAAACCTTGCGTAAAGTCGTGATTCATCCGCAGGTTCCCCGATTATTAGACTATTTTGAAAATAATCAACAGTTTTATCTAGTTCAAGAATACGTTGAAGGTGATAACCTGTACGAAGAGGTAAAAAAACGCGGTCCCTTTAGCGAAGCGGGAGTCAAACAGTTTTTAAGCGAACTTTTGCCGATTTTGAAATATATCCACGAACAAAAGGTAATTCATCGGGATATCAAACCCGCTAACCTAATTCGTCGGCAAACGGACCTAAAATTGGTTCTAATTGACTTTGGGGCGGTAACAAATCAAGTTAACACTATGATTGCTCACACCAATTTGGCCTTGGGGACCGAAGGTTATGCCCCTCCTGAACAGATGGCCATGCGTCCCGTTTACGCTAGTGATATCTACGCGGCGGGAGCTACCTGTCTCTATCTACTCACGGGCAGCTCTCCTAAAGATATCAAGGGTGATCACAATACAGGTGAATTACTCTGGGAAAAATTAATCAAGGTGAGTCCCCAGTTTGCTAAAGTCCTGAAAAAAATGCTGAAATTCTCTCTCGATCATCGCTACAAATCCGCCCAAGAGGTAATGGATGCTTTAGACATGACTGCTTATGCCGATAGTCTAGCCCAAAGTTTAATCGCAGCTCCAGTGGTTACTTCCCCGAAACCACCACAAGATTCAGGTCTGATAGCCAATTCCTCCGTTTCTGTCCCTCTAAGTTCCAAATTGCGCCCCAAAAATCCAGTTGTCTCTTCAGATAATATGCTGGCAGATAGGAGTAAAGCCCGCAGCACCATAGATATAACCTTACTGAAGAAAAAACCCCCCTTAGATGAAAAAGCGATTCTCGATGCTTACAATAACGGCCAGCGCAATTTTGCCCAAGAGGAATTAGCGAATCTCAATCTGGCCAAAGCAAAACTTTTGGGGGTAAATTTCTATCAATGCAAATTAACAGGAACTAATTTACAAAGGGCAGATCTGTCTAATGCGGATCTTGGCCGGGCTGATCTCAGTCAAGCTATTCTCAAAAATACCAATTTAGATAATGCCTATCTCGCTTATGCAGACCTCCAAGGCGCCGATTTACGCGGGGCTAATCTCACCGGAGCCCATCTTCGCTACGCTCATCTCAAAGGTGCTAATCTTTGCGGGGCTAATCTCTCTGATGCCCAAGTAACTCGAGAACAAATCGCCCTAGCAAAAACCAATTGGTTAACAGTTATGCCCAGTGGCAAACGCGGTTCCTGGTAATCTTTTTTCAGTGATCAGTAAACAATAATCAGTAAACAATAATCAGTAAACAGTGAAAAGACAGTAGGAAACTTCGATTTCATACTGTCACTTAAAACTCAAATCTGATAACTTACCCACTGATAACTGATAACTGATAACTTACCCACTGATAACTGATAACTGATCACTGATAACTGATAACTGATCACTGATAACTGATAACTGATCACTGATCACTGATAACTTACCCACTGATAACTGATAACTGATAACTGATTTAACCGCGGCTTTCCTTGAAGGTTTTGTAGGCGGTTTCGGAGTCGAAAATATGGCAATAATCAACAATTCGCTGCATTAATGCCCAAGAAAACTTGGTTTCTTTCAGGTGACTACCCCAATTTTCTTGGAGACTAGCGTGAACTTTGCGGAGGTTATAGGAAGGAATCGCCGTCGAGATATGATGGGGGATATGGACATTAATATCGTGACAGAGAATTTCTACCCAACGGGGATAGCTACAGTGAACTGTCCCTTCTAGTTGCGCTAAAGCTTGATTCCAGTCTTCGGGATAGGAAAATTGAATGTCGGGATCCGTGTGATGGACAAGGGTAAAGGTACTCATCCAAAAATGATAGACAAACCAAGGCACCACCCAGAATTTAACCAATCCCCAGACACCAGTGTAGAAAATGAGGGTTGGGAAAAAAATAGCGGCAAAAACTAGGACGACAATCATCGAAAAGCGCGCTTTTTTCCGTTCGTTCTCTTTGAATTGTTCGATATTGAAGTGTAGAATAGCCCAGTGGGCGATCGAACCGAGCCACCAGAAACGTCCGCGAATACCGCGATAAAAGAGACGCACTAAGGGATTGGCCGAGTTAAAAGCTTCTAATTCCCACGGATCCCAAGCATTATCTATCGTTACCATGTTAGTTTTAGCATGATGGCGATCGTGCAGGAAACGCCAACAGTGGAACGGATAGATAAGCGGTAAGAGGAAAATATGACCGACAAGATCATTAACCCAGTATCGATTAGAAAAAGACCGATGACCGCAATCATGGGCGATCACAAAAAATCCCGTTAAAGCTGTACCAGTGAAAATCCAAGCTAAAGGCAGTAAATACCAGGGAGAATAAACTAGCATCGCATAACCCGCAATTACCGCCAAAATATTCGTAATCACACCAAACCAAGCTTTAACTGGGTCTTTCTCGAAATATTCTTTGGGAATGCTTTTAATAATATCTTTCAGTTTAAAGTCTGGCTCGATCGAGGTGATCAACTCCCCAGGCAATTTATCCGTCGTTGCCGTCATGAAATCTCCAATTACACTTAGGTGAACCCTTGACAAGAAATCAGCTAGGAGGTTTGGCTAAATTCTGCTCCATACCACAAGCCAATTTTTTTGTCAATATATTTTTAACTTTAATTAATAAACTTCCGCGAAGCTTAATAATCCTTTACTTTATATACCATAAGAGGGGATTTTCTGTTTTGGCAAAATTTGCCTCCTGCCTATTGCCTTCAAAAACTGATAACTGATAAAAAAAACTAAATATTGACTATTTTTAGGCATTTTTTAACGATTAGCGGTGCTTTCTAGGGATTTAATCTCCTCCTGTACCTTACGGTGTTCGCGATTTAACTGTTTTTTGACCGATTCGGGGAGTTGTTCCTGTTTTTTCAGGGCATTATTAAAGTAATCTAATGCCAGTTTCAAAGAGCCAGTATTTTTATCCGTATTGCCTTGAATTCTCAGGATTTGACCCTTCAGATACATTAATTCTGGATTATCGGGGGTCGCTTCCAGAGCGTTATCGATAAACCGCAAAGCCTGATCATACTGCTTTAAATCCCGGTAAGCTAGAGCGATACCTCGATCAACCAAGTAATCAGGACTCCCATAGGTTTCTAGCCGTTGAATTGCCTCTTGAGGACTAGAAAAGGGGAGATTAACCGCTAAAATCAAATCCATATAACCCTTTAACAGGTTCAATTCTGGATCCGTAGGACTAACCTTTTCTGCGGTTTCCAAATACTGAAACACCTGTTGTAATCTGGGGATAGCCGATACTGCACCTTCGGTTTGAAAAACGTAGGTTCCCTCCAAAAAACTCCCCACCGCGAGATACAAATTTCCCCTTAAAGGGTCGCTGTCCTGCATTTGTTTGGCCGCTGCCTTAGTTTTCTCGGAGTAGGTTTTGAGGGTGTTCCAATCCTGGTCGGTAAAAGCAAGAGAGGCACGCATAGCATGGGACAAAGGTTCTTGGGGTTCCTTTTCCGTGGCCTCAACAATTAATTTTTTTGCCTCTAGATAGTTACCTTGTTTAAAAATAGCGTTAAAAGCGGCCTCGGTCTTATCGCCAATCGGTCGGGGATTGGTTTTGCGGAAAGGATCTCCGGCCAACCCGGGACCAATCCAGTTAACCACTACCATAACAGCCAGCGAAGCACCGATCGCCATTTTTTGGGTTAAACCTAACCTCAGCACCATGGTCAAAAGTCTCCTTGAGCGAATCAAAAAATCTGTCACAATAGAAACGGGTTTCTAGACTTAATTTCCAGTTATTTTCCTGTCAATGCTTTATCTCAAAGATGTGGTTTATCATCCTCCCGCTGCCCTCAATCCCATTTTACAGGGGATTAATCTCGAATTAGCACCCCAAGAATTAGGTCTGATTGTTGGCCCCAGTGGTTCCGGAAAAACGACTCTTTTGGAAATTTTAGCAGGCTTTGCCGATAAAACAGCAGGGACGATTCACTGGCGCGACCAAGAATTAACGGTGCTGCACCTGCAACAATTAGGAGGAATCGTTTTTCAGTTTCCTGAACGTCATTTTTGCGGTAAAACCATCCTTGAGGAGTTGCGTCTCGGTCATCCAGAGATTAAAAGCGATCGCCTAACAGCGGCCCTAAAGGAGGTAGGATTAGAAAATATTCCTCTGGATACTTCTCCCCATAATCTTAGTGGGGGTCAACAGCGTCGTTTATCCCTCGCTGTCCAGTTAATCCGGCAGCCTAATCTGTTACTTCTCGATGAACCTACGGCCGGTTTAGATTGGTCGATGCGTCGTCAATTGGCTAAACTTCTCGCTAGTCTCAAACAACACTGGACTTTATTAGTAGTTAGTCACGATGCTGGCGAATTATTGCCTATTGCTGACCGTCACTGGAAAATTGAACAAGGACATTTGAGGGAATTAAAAAGTGAAAAAACAGATAGTTGAGGTTTTAGGGTGTTAGGGTATTAGTTGAAATTTCCCCACTCCCCTCATACCTGATGACTGATTACTGATAACTGATGACTGAATTAATGATCCTTCCTGAATTATTTCACCTTTGGCAAGAAACCCTAGAATGGCAACCCGATGGGGCCATGCAAGCGCGATTTCAACAACTCTATGAGTTGATTTTAGAGGGTAATCAACGTTTTAATCTCACCCGAATTACTCAACCAGAGGAGTTTTGGGAAAAACATCTTTGGGATTCTTTATCGGGTTTAGCTTGGTTAGAAAAATCCCAGCCAGATCTATTGACAAAATCCCTATCAGTCATTGATTTGGGGACGGGGGCCGGGTTTCCGGGTATGCCAATTGCGATCGCATATGCCCATTGGTCGGTGACTCTCTTGGATGCCACCCAAAAAAAGATTAATTTTCTTGAAGAAGTTATTGACAAATTAGAGTTAAATAACACGAAAACTCGCTTAGGTCGGGCGGAAATCGTCGGGAAAAACCCTAAACATAACTCTGCTTATGATATCGTCTGTTTGCGTGCGGTTGCTAATGTGGATATCTGTGTTAACTATGCTTTGCCTTTCCTGAAAAAGACCGGAATCGCTATTCTCTATCGTGGTCAGTGGTCGTCGGAGGATAGTTTGAGTTTAGAGAAGAATCTAGAGAAAGCCGGCGGTAAAATCCTCGAAATTGCCAGTTTTACCACTCCCTTAAGCCAAAGTGTCCGTCATTGTCTATATATCGGCAAGGGATAACTCTAAGCGGTGAGAGGATGAAAAAAGAAAGCCAAGGCGAGGATAGCATAGGTAGCTAAGAGTAACATTCCTTCCAACCAATTCGATCGCCCATCACTACTAATCGAATTAGCTAACCACACCGCTACAGCCACTGCCACTAGCTCAAAGGGATTAAAATTTAGATCCATGGGCTGACCGATAATATAACCAATGATAACCAAAACCGGAGCCACAAACAGGGCGATCTGCATACTTGAACCGACGGCCACAGATACAGATAGATCCATTTTATTCTTAAGGGCGACGGTGACAGCCGTAGCGTGTTCGGCCGCATTACCGATAATAGGCAAAAGAATCACCCCAGTAAATAGCGCCGTTAAACCTAGCTCTTCCGTAGCTTCCTCGAGGGATGCCACTAATAACTCCGATTCTACGGCCACAGCGATGGTAACGATCAATAAAATCAAAGACCAAAACCAGATTTTCGGCTTTGCGGCGCTTTCTGTGGCGCTTTCCTCCTCGATACCGGCAATCCCGACATCGTAGAGATAGGTGTGGGTTTTCATAGAAAACAAGAGACTTAAACCATAGACGAAAATTAACACCGCTGCCACGGCCACGGATAGACGCTGCAGGACTGGTTCCCCCACTCCCGTGGAGGTAAATTGCACGGCAGTGGGTAAAAGGAGCGCCACCACCGCTAAATTCATAGCTGAAGCGTTTAAACGAGCGGTTATTGGTTGAAATTCCTGTTCTTTGAAGCGTAAACCGCCTAAAAACATCGATAATCCCATAACTAAAAGTAAATTACCGATAATTGAGCCAGTAATCGTCGCTTTTACCACATCGATAAAACCTTCCCGCAAAGCGACATAGGCGAGAATTAATTCTGTGGCATTGCCAAAGGTGGCATTCATCAAACCGCCAATATTTGGCCCCACCACCACCGCAATCGCTTCCGTGGCTTCCCCCATGTAGGCCGCTAGGGGGATAATGGCTAGACAAGCGGTGATAAAAACTACCGTTCCGCCCCAGTGTAACACCGAACCGGCGATCGATATAGGCACAAAAATCAATAGGATGGCGAAAAGGGTGTTTTTGCTTAACATAAAGTGGGTAATTTTGTCAAGATAATTTTATTTTGATCGGGTTGGGAACTAATGGGGAATAGAATCGGATTCTAGCCAAAATTCCCCGGTAGAACCGGTTATTATCCATAATATTGCCCTAAAACCGTCTCTGAGCGACTTTTCTAGGGGTTCGGGGGGTGATTGGGAGGGAACAGTCACCGGTTTAATCACGATTCCGCGACTACCAAAAACAATTTCTCCCACTAATCGCGCCCTTCTCATGTGATTATCGGAAGTGACTAGATAGACACTATCAATACCTTGGGCTTTCAGTTGATCGGCTAGGCTAGTAAAGTTAGTGACAGTATCTCGCGCATTGTAATCGAGATGGAGACGTTCTAGGGGAATTCCCGCTTTTTTAAAAATCTTTTTCACATATCGTCGCGGACTACCGGAAGACACCCAAATGGGTAGATCGGGATATTCCTTCGCTAATTTTGCCGCAAAACGTTCTCGATCGGCATGACCTCCCAACACAAAAATCGCTTCCGGTTTTGCCCACTGGTAACGTAAATCGTGGTATAACCAGCCTAAACTCGCCAAAATTAGCGGAATAGCCAGCAATTTTAACCTAGATTTGCCTAACTTCGCTTTCAGAGAAACTCGCTTTTTCCTGCGAGAATTAGCCTTGAGAACCATATATCAGTGATCGGTGATCAGTTGTCAGCCTTCAGCTTTGTGGATTAAAGTGATCGAGGGTGAAGGTCATTGAACTAACATTGACGCAGGAGATAGGGATTTTATTCCCTAACTGACCGATAATTTTCCCGGAACTCAGGTTGATTGATGCGGTCGCTTACATCCCCCACCAACGGGCCACCGCTTCAGGAAGGGGTAGTAAAATACTTAATAACAAAGCCAGGGAAAATAAACCTAATAAATCTCGTTTATTATCCAATTCAGTCACATCATTTAATGCAGGTTGATCGCTGACTGGCATTAATAAGAGGATAATCGCCCAGAGTAAAAAATCTGGCTGCACTAGGGCTAAAATAAACAGGAATAATCGAGTTAATTGACCGATAATTATACCAGTTTTCTGCCCATACATGGCGTGAACAATATGACCACCATCCAATTGACCCACGGGCATTAAATTTAGGGCTGTAACGATAATTCCCACATAACCGGCCACCGCTAAAGGATGTAAATGGATGGCTTTTCCCGCGATTAAATCACTGCCGAGAGCTAGTTTAGCTACGATAGATAAGAAAAAAGAAAACTGCGGATTTAAGGCCTGAAAATTTAATAAACTGCTTTGATTAGTTAGGGGAACTATTTCCGAGAGGGACAATCCCCAAAACAGTAGAGGAATAGCGATAATTATACCCCCCAAAGGACCGGCCACTGCCACATCAAATAAAGCTTTGCGGGTGGGGACTGGGGATCGCATTTGAATAAAAGCCCCGAAGGTGCCTAGGAAGAAAGGAATGGGGATAAAATAGGGCAATGTAGTTTTAATTTTATATTTAACTGCTGTCAAATAATGGCTGAATTCGTGCAGTCCTAAAATAGCAATTAAGCCTAAACTGTAGGGTAAACCTTGCAATAATAAACTAGAATTATTTTCTAATTGTTGGGTGGTAATGCCACTTAATCCCGCACCGATGACTGTGGTAGTTAAGAGAGTTAATAACAATAAACCCAGGGCAAAAACAGGGCGAGTAATTTTTTCAGTTTCTATAGTTTCTGTTTTTTGCTGCCAGGGATTAGCCACAAGAGCGAAAAAAGGTTGTCCCTGAAAACTTTCTTGGAAAAGCAATAAAAAGCGATCCCCAAAAACCTTTTCCACATTGTTTTTAATCACTTGATAAGCTTCTTCGGGAACTGCTCGCAATTTCCCCCGACAGAGAATGGCCTGGGGACGATAATCGATATTTTGCAGATAATAAATACCCCAAGGAAAACAATCTCTTAGGGATTTTTCCTCTTCGGCAGTGATCGGTTTTAAATCATTTTTAGGTGCAGGATTATCGATATTTTCTAGGACTAAATTCGCTTTTTCTGGCGGTGATGGGGAGCTTTCTTGGGGAGTAACCCGCCCCCTCTGTACTAGCCACCAGTACAAAAAAGGGCAGATCACAAAAGGACCGAACAGCAAAAATGCCGGTATGGGAGTATCCTCTCCATAGATTAACGTCCAGCCGGTCCAAATTAGAGCCGGAGTCATCAGGACTAACCAAATTAACCAAACTGGTGTTGTCGTGATTTTGGCCACGCTACGCTTGACGATAAAATAAGTGAAACCGCCAAGAATCCCTAATAACAACCACATTTCCATATCGGCTCTTTTCTCTTGAGTAAAAGGCGGCTAATTTCAGCCCGCCCGGTCATCGATCGTGCTAAATTGTAAACCGCATTGATTGTGATTTGGATAGGCAAACCATGCGATCGGAAACCGAATCGTCTCCTTTAGAGGTTAGCAAAACCACAAAACCCCCTCGATTAATTCTAGAAGGTTTATACGCTTTCTCGCCTAATCGGGAAACCCTAGGGGGAACCTCTTATCTTATTGTAGAAAATACTGGTAATATTCTGGTGGATTGTCCTAGTTGTGACGAGAGCGAGCGGGATTTTCTCCGAGAAAAGGGAGTCCGTTACCTATTTTTTACCCATCGCGGGGGTCAGGGTAAACAGAGCGATTCTCTGCAAAGTTGGCTTGATTGTGAGATTATTCTCCAGGAACAGGAAGCTTATCTGCTTCCTCACCGTCAAATTACCGTTTTTTCCCAAGAAATCCAGTTATCTCCCACTTGTAGCGGTTTTTGGACTCCCGGCCATTCTCCCGGTTCCTCCTGTCTCTACTGGCAAAGTCACGGGGGGGTTTTATTTACTGGTCGTCATCTTCTCCCCGACACCAAGGGTCAACCGCAACCTCTACAGACCGCGAAAACTTTCCACTGGCCGCGGCAACTGCGATCGCAACAGTCCATTTTAGACCGTTTTAACCCAGAAACCCTCTCCTATCTTTGTCCGGGGGCCAATACCGGCTTTTTGCGCGGTCGAGGAATTATCGATCGCGCCTACGAAAAAATCAGCGCAAATTCTCTTAACTAGGGTTTGCGGCAAAAAGTTTCTCGTGGGGTGTGGGGTGTAGGGTGTAGGGTGTAGGGTTTTACCGATTTTCATCTGGTCGTACTAAATCTGGTTATTAAAAACTGATTATTTATTCTCCGTTTTCCAGTCAGTGCCTCTCCTGATATGTAGCCTATACTCAACGGATGGCCGTATTACTTCCGATTTTGCCACTCAATCCAAGCTTTTGGGGGGTTCTACCCCCCAAACCCCCCGTTGGGGTCGTGGCGCCGCCCCCAAACCCCGGAGCGCATTAGTTTTTCGGTGGGATGCTTACAGGCAGCCGAGGCACGCATCTGTAATAATTTAACAGTCACGACCCTCGCCACGAGTGCCTCTCCTGATATGTAGCCTATACTCAAAAGCCTTATTTTAAAAGGGTTTTACCATTATTCAGCAAGCTCTAACTAAAGACTTTTTAGAAGCTGCATCGTTCAATTCCCAGAAATTATGAATTTAACCGTTAAAGATTTGGGTGAACAGGGATTGCTACCGATTCTGCAAAAATATTGTCCTGCGGAGATTATCGGTGATGATGGGGCGATTTTATCCCTCAAGGATGGTTACTCTCTCGTTGTCACCACTGATGTTTTAGTTAATAACGTCCACTTTAGCGATCTTACTACCTCTCCCGAAGATGTGGGCTGGCGAGCGGCGGCGGCTAATTTATCCGATTTAGCGGCTATGGGGGCAGAACCCCTGGGAATTACGGTAGGATTGGCTTTAACTCCCGATCTAGCCATCGATTGGCTAGAAGGACTCTATCGGGGTCTTAGCTCTTGTCTGCAAGTATATCAGACGGCGATCGTCGGTGGCGATGTCTGTCGGGCCACGGAGATTAACATCAGCATCACCGCCCTGGGACAAGTGGCAAAAAATGAAGAAATTAGACGTTTTAACGCAAAAGTGGGCGATAGTATCGTTATTACTGGTTATCACGGTTTATCGCGGGCTGGATTAGAGTTACTCTTCCACCCTGAAACCGGGAGTAATTTAAATTCCGCCCAAAAAAAACGATTAATCCAAGCTCATCAACGCCCGCGACCGAGACTCGATTGCATACCACATTTACAAAAAATTGTCAAGCAATTTCCCATCGCGGGCATGGATAGCAGTGACGGGTTAGCAGATGCTATCATCCAAATTTGTCGCTGTAGTGGGGTTGGTGCTGAAATCGAGAGGATTCCCCTGCACCCAACCCTGAAAGAATATATAGGAGCCGAAAAAGCTCTAGAATGGGCTTTATACGGCGGTGAAGATTTTGAGTTAGTTTTGTGTTTACCCCCGGACGATGCCCGAGAATTGCTGGAGAAAGTGGGGGAAGAGGGGGCGATAATCGGTCAAATTGTCCCGGGGAAAGAGATAAAATTAGCCGACGGGAGAAAACTCAGTTTAAGCTCTGGATTTCAACATTTTTAGCCTCTATAAATCGCCAAAACCTTTCTTTTTCTTGATTTTCTTTGGTTTTTTCGGGCTGCCACCTTGACCGCGGAACCCCGGTTGATTGCCACCCCCAAACATTCCGCCACCCATCCCGGGCATCCCCGGCATAGCGGGCATTTGTCCCCGTCCCATCTGTTGCATCATCGATCGCATTCTGGTGAAATTAGTAATTAGTTTGTTAACTTCCGTTTCTGGATGTCCCGAACCTTTGGCAATGCGACGACGACGATTAGGAGACTTAGCCAATAAATCGGGGTTAGCGCGTTCCTCCGTGGTCATGGAATTAATCATCGCTTCCGTGCGTTTTAACTCTTTTTCGCCCTTTTCGATGTCTGTCCCGCTCAGTTTGCCCAGACCGGGGATTAACTTTAGGACTCCCCCCAGGGAACCCATATTTTTTAACAGCCGCATCTGTTTGAGGAAGTCATTAAAATCAAACTTAGCCTCTAAAATCTTGGCCTGCATTTTGGCCGCGTCTTCTAGGTCTAACTGTTCCTGGGCTTTTTCCACTAGGGTCAGGACATCACCCATATTGAGGATGCGACTGGCAAGGCGATCGGGATAAAATGGCTCTAAAGCTTCTACTTTTTCCCCAACCCCAACAAATTTAATCGGTTGTCCCGATATTTGCCGCACTGATAGGGCAGCCCCACCGCGAGTATCGCCATCAAGTTTGGTAAGAATTGCCCCCGTGATGCCGATTTGTTGGTGAAAAGTGTGGGTGAGACTGGCCGCTTCTTGACCGGTCATCGCATCCACCACTAATAAAGTGTCGTCGGGGTTGACAATTTTCTTGATTTGTGCTAGTTCGCCCATCATCTGGGTGTCTATCTGCAAACGACCGGCGGTGTCGATGATAACGGTATCTACGCCCAATTCTTTGGCTTTTTCCACACCCTGACGGGCGATATCGACGGGATTAGCCTGAGAACCCATCTCGAAGACGGGAACGTTAATCTGTTTACCGAGGGTGATTAATTGGTCAATGGCCGCTGGACGGTAAACATCGGTAGCCACCATCAGGCAGCTTTTGGACTGTTTGCGGAGATATAGGGCTAATTTGGCGGTGGCGGTGGTTTTTCCTGTCCCTTGCAACCCGGCCATTAAAATTACGGTGGGGGGTTTATCGGCCTGGGCTAGGGGAACGTTACTTTCCCCCATAATTTTGACTAATTCCTCATAGACAATTTTGATAAATTGCTGACCGGGATTGACTCCAGAAATAACTTCAGCGCCGAGGGCTTGTTTCTCGACCTCAGCAATAAATCCCTTGACTACCTGTAGGTTAACATCTGCGGATAATAAAGCCCGCCGGACTTCTTTTAGGGTATCTTGTATGTTGGCCGAGGAGATTTTATCTTGACCTCGTAACTTTTTCCATGCGTCTTCTAAGCGATCGGCCAGTGCGTCGAACATAGTTTCGGAATTAAATTTTTAACTAGATCGATTTTATCTCAATGTCGGGCTGAAGACCCCCGCTCTTACCCTGTCAGCTGTTGACTACAGCGTTTCTCGTCAAGCTGAAGTATAAATTAAACCTGGCTTCGGCAAGGTTTTCAGGGGCCAAAACGCACCTCATCTATCGGAGAAAGGCTGTAATTTTGTCTTTATATCCTTCCTCTGTTTCGGGAACGGAAAAACAGAAATGACAGGTAAAAACGGTTTCCAGCCGAGAATTTATCAATCGATTAAGTTGAGTATATAGAAAAGAAAAGTAGTGAATTAGTCGAGGAGCAAAGAAAACACAGAGCCAAGCTTTTAAGCGATTCAAGTAACCGCAAGGCTCGACAAATAATCGAATATTAAGCTGTTCGTAATTTAAATTGCTTGTTGAGACGAGGCAAGAGGCAAGAGGCAAAAGGCAAAAGTAAAGGGATTGGGGGAGGTTCGGCTAATCTAAGAATAAGCGGTTTAAATGCGTCTTAGCTTAATTAGGTGATTTTGACATCCTTTCCCAACCGATCAACAAGGATGAGTTATAGCAAATCGGTTTTTAATAGTATGATTAAATGCCAATCCAACTTTAAAAATCCTCTTCCTTATTCCCACTCCCCACTCTCCTATACTTTTTCAACAGGATTGAGTATTACCATAATTTCTCCGCCGGTTTTCAAAGTCAGATTTATTAAGTCGCCATTGCCCTAAAAATCCAGTAAGGGCTGAATAATTTTCGCTGTCAAAGCCCATCGACCTGAAGCGAGAAAAATTGATTTTTGTAAATAATAGTTTCAATGCGCTCGCTACTAGCATAGGATAGAAACATCGGATTTCCAGGAGGGGTGATGATGAAAGACAGTTCTATATTCCGACGTTTTCCGCAGGTATTTGCGGGTTTATCGGTGCTATCGATCGCTCTCGTCTTGAGTTCGTGGATAGCGGCGCGCTCGCTCTTAGAGGTGAAACGGGCGAGCGATGTTTTTGTCGTGACCGGTTCGGCCAAAAGGGCGATTACATCGGATTATATTCTCTGGCGTTTATCGGTTTCCAGTCAACAACCCACCGCCCGCGATGCCTACCGCGATCTGATCCAGCAAACCGAGCGGATACGAGCTTATCTCAAAGAAAAACAAGTTCCCGACGACGCAATCACCACCAACGCGATCGAGACGATGCCGATTCCTGAAGTAACGAACGGCCAGGAAACTGGGCAAATTCTCGCCTATCGCCTCACCCAACGCTTCGAGATCCGAGGGAGCGATGTGGCCCGTTACAAGGAACTTTCTAGGCAGGTAACAGAATTGATCGAGGAGGGAATTAACCTCGTCTCCGAACCCCCGCAATACCTTTACACCCAACTCGATAAACTACGGGTGGAAATGGGGGCCGCAGCGACCAAGGACGCGAGAGCGAGAGCCGAAGCGATCGCCAGTAGTACCGGCAGTCGAGTGGGAAGGGTGCGCGACGCGAAAACGGGAGTTTTTCAGATCACCTCGCGCAATTCCACCGACGTGAGCGATTGGGGAATTTACGACACCTCCTCGATCGACAAAGATATTACTGCGGTCGTTTCGGTGACGTTCGGGATCGAGTGAATTACAACCCACTCCTTACTGCTGTCCAAACAGCGGAGCGTCTGTGCTAGATCTAGACTTGACCATGAGAGTGATTTCAGCAAACAGAGAACCTCTGTTTGAGTTGTCTCTTTGTGTCCTTCGTGTCTTTGTGGTTCGTTCCAGTCGCTCGCTGGCAGGACTGTATCATAACAATACATTTTACCCACCAAACCCAAGAGAGCCGTTAATTTGATCGCAAAAGGGAAATTTAATCTCTCTCAGCGAACACCTGTTCTAGTCAGCTTGTATGTAAAGTTTTATCTACGGATTCAACATTGCTGGCTTTTAAGTAAGTTTGAGTAAGTTTAGTTGGGCCGTAAAACTTGGGTGTTTTCGATCAACCATTTATCTCCTTTGGGTTTTTTCGATCAACCATTTATCTCCTTGCCGTACCAAATCATAGCGCAGGTTCAAGGACTCATTATAGGAACGATTGACAATTTCTTTGCCATTATGGAAATACATGGCCTTTTCGTTTACTGTCGCTTCCACCGTCGCTAAATTAGGATTTTTCGCATTATTAGTGACCGATCGCACATCCACTTGATGATCGTAGCGCCAATAGTTATTTCCCTGTAAAGCCGCCGCTCGTTTTTGCCAAATTTCCAAAGCTGAACCCGTTAAAACCTCTTTCAATTGCTCTTTTTGGTGTTCACTGCCAAAAGCAGCCGATTTTGCCGCTAACCAAGCTTGAATCGTCTCCTTTGCTGTTTCCTTGTCCAAGGGGATCCCTTCCATCACTTCCGCGTTAGCCGAGGGAATTTCTAGTATGGGAGTATTTAAAGAAATCGGTAACTGTTCTGCTTGCAAGGCTGCCAAAGGAGATTGACTATCGACAATTGCCTTTACCCCCAAGGACAAAACCACGAGCGTTCCCACTAATCCTACCCCCAATATTGCCACTCGATCGAGTCGTAGTTTTCTGCGGGCCGGTCGTCTCCGTTTTGGTGGGACTAGGGCAGTTTTTACCGTTTCTGGGGCTGCCGGCTGGGAGTTGCCCGCTGCTGGGTGGCGCGAGCGACGGGGACGACGACGGCGGGGATTAAGTGCCGGTTGACGATAGGCTGCTGTCACCACCACAGGGACCTGAGTATAAGGGGTGAGAGTTTCCTCCTGAGCGGTGACTCTCAGGGCAGGTACAGCAGTGCTTGCCCGCTCACCTTTAGCTCTAGCTAAAGACGGTTTTTGGGGACGAGAGTGGGAAGAAGAATAAGCGGATTCCCTCATCGGTGTCGCTCCTGGCACTGGGTTTAAATGGGTGGGGTGGGTGTGGGTTTTGAGAATATTTACTTCCGATTCTAAAGGTTCGCTGGGCTTTTCTCGAACCGGCACGGGAACTTTTTTGTCAGGAAAACCTGACAATGCTTCTAAATAATTTTGTACCTCTTCCTCAGCAAAATACTCTTTGAGTGAGGCTTTCTCCTCGACTAAATCACTAAAATGGCAGAAAACTTCTGTTTGTAACCAACGCTCACCGTAACGACATAACCCAGGTAAAAGATCGGGAGATTGCCCCGATTGTTCCTTAATATAGTTTAATATTTCTTGCTCTTGACTTTTTTCTAAAATTGTGATTGCTTGTTCAGTTTGACCGAGCAGTAGGGCGCAGATCGATCGCTCTAGGGAGACATCCTGATGTTTTTGTAATTGCTGTAGGCGCTCGCTGGCTGCCACAATAGCGGCGGGTTGTTTTTGGGCGAAACCGCGGGCGATCAAGGCATAGACCAGCAGATAATTACCCACCGCCGAGGGGCGTTGTGCCTCCTTTGCCCAAATTTTCTCCTGTTCAGCCTGAGTTAAATAAACCCGTAACTGTTGAATAAAGCGTAAAAAATTATCCACCCCTAACCCAGAGCGATCATCGCCCTGGCCATCGATGCCGCCGCGAGCGGCCAACATCTCCTCCAAGAGATTTAAGCCGCGCTGACGGGCAAGACTAGGTTTTTTTTCCTGGGATAACAATTCCAGAATCCGGTAAGGCCGCAAGCGATCGCAATCATGGCGAATCTCCCTGGCCACTTGTGGGAACATTTGTTCTTGTTCCAACCAAGTCAGGGCTTTGGCCGCAGTGCTGGCCGCCTGTTCATAATTTTTATCCTGCCAATATTCCCGACTTAATTCCCCGTAGGCCAAAGCCAAGGTTAAGATCATGTCTGGGCGAGTAATTGGCTCTAAATCTAGATAAGTTTCGGCCAAACGAATCACTAACTCGTATTCTCCCAACTCTTGCAGGATGAGCAAAGCTCCCACCAGATCGGCGGGGGCAATAGTAATCTGGGAAGTGAGATATTCTGAGGAAGCCGCAGCCACCTCCCCACCTTGAGAATCTAGGTTTTCGGCGCTGCTTTCTGGGTTGAGAAGCAAGGGATTGGAGTCGAACAATTGGGTATCGTAATCACGACGGCGATCTGGATCACTTAACACTTGGTAAGCTTCATCTAACAAGTGCTGACGAGCAATGATCGCTGTTTGACTGTATTCTTGACGTGGCAATTGCCGTCCCCGATCGGCGTGGGCCAAATCAATCTGCTCGGCACTCACCTGAAAGGGGATTCCCAATATCCTGTAGTAGTCGAGAGGAATTCGCACGGTTAGCTGTACCTCAACTCTGGAGAGTCCTTAGTGAATTAAATGATGTAAGTGAGAGCGGAGCGAGTAAAATAACAAGATACCATTCTATCCTAGCCAATCTCTGACTGACTAAGATTAGATTCGAGAGAGAAAATACCAAGAACTCCCTGGTTTAAGACTAAAAAATTCACTACCAGAATTCTCGAAAAATCTACCGCTTCCTCTCCCCTTGCCTTTTTGTTGTCTAAATGATACTACAGACCCTATGATTTCCGAACGTACTTTACCAACCTTTAATGCTGCTTCCATCATTATTACCAAAGCTGAAGGTCTTCGCCTATACGAAGATATGGTTTTGGGGCGGATGTTTGAAGATAAATGTGCCGAAATGTATTATCGAGGCAAAATGTTCGGTTTTGTCCATCTCTACAACGGTCAAGAAGCGATATCTAGCGGTATTATTAAAGCCTTGCGTCAGGGAGAAGATTACGTTTCTAGCACCTATCGCGATCACGTCCACGCCCTCAGTGCCGGAGTTCCCGCCAAAGAGGTAATGGCGGAGTTATTCGGCAAAGCTACCGGCTGTAGTAAAGGACGGGGCGGCTCCATGCACATGTTTTCGGCCGAACATAAGCTTTTAGGGGGCTACGCTTTTGTGGCTGAGGGGATTCCCGTCGCTACCGGGGCAGCTTTTCAGAGTAAATACCGTCGCGAAGCCATGGCTGATGCCAGTGCCGATCAGGTAACGGTCTGTTTCTTTGGGGATGGGGCGAGTAATAATGGCCAGTTTTTTGAGTGTCTGAATATGGCCGCCCTCTGGAAGTTGCCGATTATCTATGTGGTGGAAAATAATAAGTGGGCGATCGGTATGGCCCACGATCGAGCCACTTCCCAACCGGAAATCTATAAAAAAGCCAGTGTTTTTAGTATGGTCGGTGTGGAAGTGGACGGTATGGATGTGGTCGCCGTTCATGCCGCCGCCAGAGAAGCTGTGGCCCGCGCCCGCGCCGGTGAGGGGCCGACTTTGATTGAGGCCTTAACCTATCGTTTCCGGGGTCACTCTTTGGCAGATCCGGACGAGTTACGCAGTGCTGACGAGAAACAATTCTGGGGCGAAAGAGACCCGATCACTCGCTTTGCCGCCTACCTCTACGAGCGAGCTCTGGCCACGAGAGAGGAATTAAAAGAAATCGAGGAGAAAGTTCAAGCTGAAATCGAGGCAGCGGTTAAATTTGCCGAATCTAGCCCCGAACCCGATCCTAGTGAACTAACTCGCTTTATTTTCGCCGAAGACGAGTGATTTTAGTGATCAGTTACCAGTTATCGGTTATCAGTTATTGTCCCTCCTCAAGATATTTGACCCAACAAGTGCCATCTTCTTTTTTCCACCAAATCTTGACTGGTTCTGTATCTATTTTTCAGTTACTTTCAACTTAGATATTCGGCTAATCACGCTTTCTTGGGTATTTTATCTCCTCGTCTTTACTAATTTTATTAGAACAGGATTTGATATTACTGGTCTGAGCAAAAATTAAAATTTTTGGCTTTGCGGAGGGAATTAACCGTTAAAACCACCTGTTCCCCCACCTGTTCAATTTCTTCTAAAGTATTAAAACGACTCAACCCGAAGCGCAGGGAAGCATAGGCCAGAGATTCGGGGCGACCCAGGGCAGTTAAAACGTGAGAGGGAGCGGTATGGCTAGAGGAACAGGCAGAACCGGAGGAAAGTGCCACTATTGGCTGTAATCCTAACAATAACGCCGCACCGTCCACGCCTTCAATACTAATATTCAAATTTCCGGCTAATCTTTGGCTAGGATGACCATTGAGATAAATTCTGTCTAATTGACTGATAATCTCCCATAAACGGGATTTTAACTGATTTAAGTGGCTGTTATCTTCTTCGATCGCTTTGATGCCCAATTCCACCGCCTTGGCAAAACCGACAATTTGTGGTGTAAATATTGTACCCGATCGCAGTCCTTTTTCCTGGCCTCCCCCTTGAATTTGAGCGGCGAGACGGACTCTGGGGTTCCGGCGCCGGACGTACAGCGCACCGATTCCCTTTGGTCCGTGGACTTTGTGGGCAGTTAAGGACATCAGATCTATATTCATTTCCTCCACATCTAGGGGAATTTTCCCGATTGCTTGGGCCGCATCCGTATGAAAAAGTACCTGATACTGGCGACAAATCGCCCCAATTGCCGCTAAAGGTTGAATCACTCCAATCTCGTTATTAGCAGCCATAATTGACAGCAAAATCGTGTCAGGACGCAAAGATTTTTCTAGTAGTTCCAAGTCAATTAGGCCATCAGCACCGACGGGTAAAATTGTCACCTCAAAACCCAATTTTTCCAGATAATGACAGGGATCTAAAACGGCCCGATGTTCTGTCACCACCGTGACTAGGTGCCGTCCTTTGGCGAAATAAGCTTCGGCAACTCCTTTGATAGCTAGGTTATTAGCCTCCGTTGCTCCACTGGTAAAAATAATTTCTTCGGGACTACTATTAATAGCAGCGGCGATTGTTTCTCTTGCCTGTTTAACCGCAGCCTCGGCTGTCCAACCATAGACATGATTAATACTACTGGCATTACCAAAGTGTTCGGTAAAATAGGGTAACATCGCCGCCAGAACTTGCGGATCGATCGGTGTCGTGGCGTGGCAATCTAGATAAATCGGCTTTTGAGACATATTTTTCGCGTGCGGGGATCAGGAAGGATAGGTAAACTTACCGCTAATGGTTATGACGGAAAAACTGAAGGCGATTTACGAAGATGGTACTTTGTATCTGCCAAGTAAATTTTTTCGGCTCTTCTAGAGTAGTTATGATCTATGATACCAAATCCGTTTTTCATCATAATGATTAACTGCCAATCCAACTTTAACAACCCGCTCCCTTCTCCGATACAGCCATTTTCAAGGGGAAAATGTACCCAGTGGCGGCTTGTCAATTTTTTCTGAGAAGCCTCATGCAGTAAGGGAAGTGGGCAGTGGAAAGTGGGGATTTTTCAGTGAACAGTAATCAGTAAACAGGGAGAAGGGAGAAAAAAGCTGATCAACCGCAACCAGCCAGAGAACTGGAATTTCACGGGAAAGCCACTAAGCCTTTAAAGTATTGCTATGCAAGGATCGTAGCCGAAAAAGCCAAACTACGGTTTTCCCTGTGGATGGGGTTTAACTGATCACTGATCACTGATCACTGAAGACCGACTCCCCCAAAAGGCCAACTTTGTACCTCACCATTAAGATAACTTCTATATCTTTAGACAGATAACCGCTCGATTCCCTTAATATTTTTTAACATAAAATCTGCCCTTTGATTGCTTTAATTGGTTCCCTAGAAGTCAAGCTAATGGGTTATGATCCTAGATAGGAATCCATAGTTCTTGGAGGAGGAAAGCGGGGCAATCTCAATTTTTTGACCACCGACAAGACCATGATTTTGATGTTTTGAAAATCTTGCATAAGTCTTTAAGAACTTTTAAAATCAGCATTCACAAGGAGGAATATTATGACAGGTAAGAGTAAACGCGGTTTTGCCTCTATGGATCAAGCTAAACAAAAGGAAATCGCTAGTAAAGGTGGTAAAGCTGCCCATCAAAAAGGTACAGCCCACGAATTTACCTCCGAAGAAGCCCGGGAAGCGGGACGAAAAGGCGGTGAAGCGGTTAGCCGAGATCGCGCCCACATGGCAGCCATCGGACGGGAAGGTGGCAAAAATTCCCACAAAGGCAGTAGTAAAAACTCAAACTCCGAGGTAAATTCCCCAGCCAACGAGTCTATAGGTGAAAATTCCCCAGATTTTGGCAACTCGGAAGCAAATAGTTGACTTTGGTTGACTTTTTCTCAGACCAAGAGGGTGTTGGGGGTTAGGTGTTGGGGTGTTGGGGTTTTAGGGTTTTAGGGTTTTGGGGTGTTGGGGTTTTAGTTGAATTACCCCATTTCCCCATCCCCGTTAACGAAGGCAGGGGGCAGGAGTCTCCGAGTCTCCGAGTCAGGAGTCTCCGAGTCAGGAGGATTATTTTTATTTATTCTCCCCACACCCCACACCCCACACCCCACACCCTACCCCCACGAAAAACTTTTTGCCGCAAACCCTACTTAGGGTTCGATACTGACAATCCAAGTACCAACGTAGAGACGGACGGGAATATTGCCAGAGGCAATCACATCACAGGTAAAGTAATAAGTGCCTAATTCAGGATTTCTGACATTAGACATGACGATTTCAACTTTGCTGGTCGGATCGATCGCTTGTTCGGGGACAATTTGAATAATGCGACTATCCTTATCCCAAACCACTTCCTTTAAAGGTAAAGATTTGTTGTTGATGCGTACCTCGATTTTATTAGTGTCAAACTGGCCGTTAAAATAATCGGGATAGGAAATAAAAAAAGCCGCGGCCCCTTGGGAGAGTTTTTTCGGGGGAATATAGAGTTTATAACGATCCATTTGCCTGGGACGACCACCGAATTGCAAGAAATAATCTAAGATATCCTTGCGATCGACTCCACTAAAAATTGTTAGGCCGGGGTTGCCATTGGCTAAAGTTATTTTTGGTAAAATAATCCCCGCACCCACCCCTAAGGATAGAGCAATTAAAGCGGGTGCTTTAGCATATTTAATTACTTTTGTCAAGACTTTTAACATAAATTTTAACCCAAAGTGAGGGGGATGGTGACAGCCACAAGGAGCCTAATACAGTTCAACTGTAACAAAACCCGCTCGTTTCTTACCTAGACCTTTGCCAGTCCGATAAGTGTCTTGATTAACGCTTCAGCGCTCGCGCCATATCCCGTTGGTCTTGACGACGTTTCAAATCTTCGCGTTTATCGTGTAATTTCTTGCCTCTACCGAGGCCAATGCTGATTTTTACCCAACTACCTTTAAAATACATCTTCAAAGGCACAAGAGTTAAGCCTTTCTGTTCCACTTGACCGATGAGTTTGCTGATTTCCTTTTTGTGCATCAACAATTTTCTCGTCCGGCGCGGATCGTGATTAAAATATTCGCTACTCTGTTCGTAGGGGGAAATATGAACATTAATTAACACCGCTTCACCATTGCGGACTAAAACGTAACCATCCCGCAGGTTTACCTTACCAGCACGCACAGATTTAACCTCGGTCCCTAGCAACTGCACCCCCGCTTCAAAAGTCTCTAAAATCTCGTAGAGATGGCGCGCTTGCCGGTTATCACTGATAATTTTGATTTTGTCGTCTTGATTAGCCATATAGTCAAGTGAAAAGTGAAAAGTAAAAAAGCGATTGGTAGAGGCGGTATCGGCTAATTATCTCGATTTTTCCATGTCCTTATCTTTATATCTTACTCGCTCTTTTGCTCTCTCTGGACTGACTGCTTGCCGCTCTTTGGTGATCACTGGCCTTGTCAGGGGGAACGAGAAGGGAGAAAATGAGAGCAGTGTTAAATTTTTATGAAGTTTGGTTCTGTGGACAAAATTCGTACTGTTTCCGATAGTAAGCGTGATTTTTATACTCGCCACACCCGCCCCATCAATTCGGTGTATCGGCGCGTGGTTGAGGAATTATTAGTCGAGATGCACCTGCTCTCTGTTAATGTAGATTTCCATTATGATCCAATTTATGCCCTTGGTGTGGTTACTTCTTTCGAGAAGTTCATGGAAGGCTATCGTCCGGGGGAGGATAAACCGAATATTTTTAATGCTTTGTGCCAAGCGGTTAACGGTAATCCCGAAGTCTATCGTCGCGATGCCGAAAATATGATCGCTATTGCCAAAGAAACTAATATTGATTCCTTGCTTTCCCAACTGCAAAACCCTGCTCTAGGTGGTAACAATCAGTTGTCTGATAGTTTAGTTTCGGTGATCAACGCACCTAAGTTTAAGTATAGTCGCCTGTTTGCCATCGGTCTTTATACTATTTTAGCCGAAGCACAACCGGACATGATCAAGGAAAAAGAAAAACGCGAACCAATTTTGCAAAAGTTCTCAGAAATTCTGCATCTCTCCAGCGAGAAACTGCAAAAAGACCTCGATGTTTATCGCGGTAATCTTGATAAAATGGATCAGCTGCTCAAGGTTATCGAAGATGCCTTAGAAGCAGAAAAGAAAAAACGTCAACAAAAAGAACAGGAAAAACAAACCACCCCGCAATAAAGGCTCTCAACCGGAAATTACCGCGTGCAGACAAGGGAATAGGGAACAGAAAAAGGATTAAATCGGCTCTCTTTCTTTACTGTTCCTTCTGACCTCGTTCTACAATTAGGATCGGCAACCCTCAATATTTATTTCCCGTGACTAACTCCTCCATCACCGCACCCGTAACCGATATTTTGGCAAAAGCGCGGTCAGGGGCAAATTTATCGGCAAAAGAAGCGATTATCTTGCTAGAAACTACCGATAACCGTTTAATTGCCCAGATTCGGGAAACGGCCGACTTTTTGCGTCGTCAACAGGTGGGAGATACCGTCACCTACGTGATCAATCGCAACATTAATTTTAGTAACATTTGTGAGCAGCATTGTAGTTTTTGTGCATTCAGACGCGATGAAAATGAAGAGGGGGCCTTCTGGCTTAATTTAGAGGAAATTATCGCTAAAGCGGCGGATGCTGTCCGTCGTGGGGCTACAGAAATTTGTATGCAGGGGGGATTAAACCCAAAAGCCAAGATTAAGGGCAATTCCTTAGACTATTACCTCGAAATTGTTAAAAACCTGAAACAAGCCTTTCCCAACCTCCATTTACACGCTTTTTCGCCCCAAGAAGTCCAATTTATCGCTAGGGAAGACGGTTTAAGTTACGAAAAAGTTATCGCTTCCCTGCAAGAAGCAGGAGTCAATTCTCTCCCGGGGACGGCTGCCGAGGTGTTAGTCGATGAGGTAAGACGGGTAATTTGTCCGGAAAAAATCGATGCCGCCACTTGGTTAGAAATAGTCGGTATTGCTCATCGTTTGGGGTTACATACCACCAGTACCATGCTCTGCGGTCATATTGAAACCCCTAGCCAACAGGTGCAGCACCTTGAAAAAATTAGAAAACAGCAAGAAATCGCCCTAGAAGATAATTATCCAGCTAAAATCACCGAATTTATTTTATTGCCTTTTGTGGGACAATCGGCCCCCAAACCCCTGAGAAATCGAGTCGGACGAGATCAACCAATTTTAGCCGATACATTAAAATTAACAGCAGTGGCGCGGATTTATTTGGGCAATAGCATTAAAAATCATCAACCCAGTTGGGTAAAATTGGGCTTACAGGGGGCGACAGAAGCTTTAGACTGGGGTTGCAACGATCTCGGTGGTACTCTCATGGAAGAACATATTACCACTATGGCCGGGGCCCTGGGCGGTACTTGTTTGACCGTCGAGGAATTAGAAACGGCGATTAAATCCCTCGATCGCCCCGCCCGTCAACGGGGCACAATCTATTAGAGTCTATTTAACCCGAATCCTGGATTAGCTGAAAGCTTGATCCTGTCCCGGGTTAAAACTTTCCTTCTCTCGTCCGACTAACGTTAATTGAGTATTAAGAAGGTGCGCTATTGAGACAGTTATATTCTCCGACCTGATAGATCAAATTAGCTACGAGTCCTGTCCAACCTGTTTGATGGCTTGCTCCCAGTCCTTGACCTGTATCTCCGTGAAAATACTCGTAGAACAGTATTAAATCCTGGCCATCAGGGGTTTTGAAAAACTCACGAAGTTTTGGGTTATCTCCGTAAACTGGTCGTTTCCCTGACCAATCAGGCAGGAAAATCTTAATGAGTTTCTTAGATAGTTCAATTGAAACTTCTTCAAGGCTAATTTTGTGGTGCGATACTGAAGGACATAATACTCCAAAGTCTTTTTCTTTTAAACAGACATTGAAGTATTTATGAAACTTCTTCAGAGATTCAATAATCAGAAAATTCATGGGAAACCATACCGGACCACGCCAATTAGAATTTCCAGTATGTACAGGACTTTTTGTTTCAGCAGGTTCGTATTTCATTTCAATTGGAAAAGGCTGCACATCTGGATTTAGCTTATTTTCAGGATGCCATACAATTTTTATCATCCCATCCAATTGATACGGGTGTTCTTCATGAAATTTAGACAAAGATCGAACTCCATAATCACTTAAGAATTCCTTTTCATCAAGAAGCTTATCAATGATATTTTGTAATTTCTTCTTGTTGACAATTGATAAAAATAAATCTAGGCACTCATGTAAATCTGATCGAATATCAACACATTCTTCTTCTCCCAGTAAATACTTGAATTTTTCCTCATTCCTAAACCCAGCAAAACAAGATTCTGGATTATAAAAGCTCGCTCTTAAATTCCTAGTTAAATCTGTTTCTGTTTCTTTCCTAAAAGTTTCCACAGTGAACAAAGGAACAATACCAAGAATGGAGCGATATTTTAGTGGTAATTCTAAGGAAAATTTTTCCAGAGAAATTTTCAAAACTTCATAGTAGAAGTTATCATTGCTATCCCAAAAGGCAACTTGCTCTTTATCAACAATTTCGTTTATTTCATGGACAATTAATATGAAATTTTTCAGGAAATCCTTTGCATAATTTTCACGCTCTTTTTGCTTCTCCACATCTAACTTAGTAACTATTTTAAACATATTCAAATAAAACATTGCTACCCAACTTGTGGCATCAATTTGTTCTATCGTGACTGTTTCTTGGGTGAGGAATTGATTACGATCAACGATAGATATATTATCTAATCCTAAAAATCCAGCCCTAAAAACATATTTGTCTTTTGTTTCTCCTGATTGTTTAGGTAGCCTGTTATTTTTTAGCCACCAATCTAAAGTCTTTTGCAAATTATCAAAGATTGATTGCAAAAATTTTTGATCGCAAGGAGAGCCATATATATCATGCTCTATTTCGTCAACTTTCAAAGCTGCCCAAGCAAGAATGGGAGGGTTTACTTCATCAAAACCAAATTCACAAGAGGGAATTTGTCCATCATCTTTGCTGTACCATGGTTGAGTAAAAAGCAATATTTGCTCTTTAGCAAAATCTGGATCGATTAAAGCAAGGGTAATCGCATGAAAAGCTGAATCCCAGACACAAAAATAAGGATATTCCCATTTATCTGGCATGGAAATTATATCTTCACCGTGCAAGTGAGTCCATTTCTTATTGCGGTCGTTATTTCTGATGTGTTCAGATGTTTTTTGTGGGGGGTATATTTTATGCCACTTTCTGTCTTGATATGACCAATCTCCTTGAAGCCAATCTTGAACTATATAGTAATAAAACTGCTTGTTCCATAGCATTCCTGCAAATGCCTGTCGTTGAACTTGTCGTTCCTCACCTGAAATTTGAAAATCTGAAGGAGTGATAGCTTGATAAAATGCGTCAGTTTCTTCTTTGCGCTTGTCAAAAACCTCCTCAAAATCACTTCCAAAAGGATTAGCATCAGGTAGTTTATCTGGCGCAATATCTGTCAAGCGCAACCATATCACTTGAGGTTTATCAGCTTTAGCTTCAATAGTCAGATTATAGTGAGCGGCCGCTTTTGTCCCTTTCTGTTCAGGGTTGACTTTATCTAGCTCTTGATTAACCACATAATTGTTGATTCCGTCCTTAACATATTGACTCGCATTAGGAGTATGGAAAATGCGTTCGTTGTTAGTTTCATTTTCTGTAAATAACAGAGGAGTATCTCCTTGACAATAGAGATAATAATCACCTAACTCGCCATGGTGAGCTTTAATCACCATATTATTGCCAGTTTTTTCCAAAACTCTCTGCAAACTTGGTTTTTGTTTTTCTCTTTCTGCATCTCCTAACCAAGACCAAGTGTTACGAAACCAGAGAGTAGGTAAAATATGTAGTGGATGAGCTTCGGAGCCTCGATTCCAAACGGTAATTTTAATTAAAATATCTTCGGGAGTCTTCTTGGCATATTCGACAACAACATCAAAGTATCCCTCGCCGAAACAATTAGTATCAATTAGCTCATATTCATGGTGTTCTTCTCCTCGATTATACTTAGCATCTCTTCGTTTTCTATTCTCTTCAACGAGATCATCATAAGGAAATTTATAAGGATACTTATACAATGCCTTCATATAAGAATGAGTGGGGTTATTATCTAAATAGAAATAATATTCCTTGACATCTTCCCCGTGATTTCCTTCGCTTTCTGTTAGTCCAAAAAAGCGCTCTTTAAGAATAGTATCTTTACTATTCCAAAGAGAAATAGCAAAACAAAGATGCTGACGCTCATCAGAAATTCCCAATATTCCATCTTCTCCCCAACGGTAGGCACGAGAACGGGCATCATCATGAGGAAAATATTTCCAAGCACTACCATCCTGACTATAATCTTCTCGGACAGTTGCCCATTGGCGATCGCTTAAATAGGGACCCCATTTTTTCCAAGGGATATTTTGTTCACGGACTTCTTGTAAACGTTTGTATTCTTCAGTTTGTTTCCGAGCTTCTGCGAAGGAATTATCTTTTTGGGTATCTTGAATTGTAAACATGACTTTTCTCCTTTATCTTCTTTTGTCCTGTACTTAGCTTTTTGCAGTCCCTATATTTTTTGTCCTGTACTTAGGCACTTGGTATGATAGTAATCAAGAATCTGTGTTGCTATTTCATCCGCTAATTCTCTTGCAGTACGGATCGAAATAAACTTATTTAAAATATTATTTTTTATCCATTCTGCTATGTAGTAAATTAATTTGTTATCAAAGCCATCTGCTCTTTTCCAGTATCCATTTTTACAATTCAATTCATAGATTTCTGCATAGGCTTTTCCAGCCTGTTCATAAATATCTGGTAGAGTAGATTCCCAAGTTATTCCACTAAATAACCTCATATATATTTGGTTAATTTTACTTTGATATTCTCTAGACATGATCTTTAACTCCTTCTGTATTTTTCGACGTTCTGATGTTCATACAATTTGGTAATGTACTGGCGAACAGTATCTGTCCATAAGAACCGAGATTTTTCTGCTTGCTGGCAAATTTCTTGCCATTGAGATGGATTATTAAGTTTGACTTCAATCGCTTTTAAACAAGATAAAACCAAGTTATCTACTTGTTCTTCAACAGAATCACCTCCAAAAACAAAACCATTAAATCCGTCAATAACTGTATCTTTCAATCCACCAACTTTATGGACAAGACAAGGCTGACCATCACGCATAGCTAACATCTGACTAATGCCGCAAGGTTCATAGGAACTTGGCATCAGAAAAAAGTCGCCATTAGCATATAAGGCTGCCGCACAATCTTCTGAACCAAAACCATTGAGAAACACGAAATTGTCAAACTGAGAAGTGATTTCAGTCAAAAATCTTTCATATTCTGTCTCACCAGTACCAAGTAATATGTAAATTCCCTGTTTTCCAAGTCCCTCTAAAACTCCACTAAGACCAGATATAAATTTATTTCCTGATGCCTTCATCAAATAGAGTTTTTGCTCTACAACCCGACACACGCTGGTTAATATTATTGGAGGTTTTTCTGAGAGACAGCTTAGTTCGGTTAACCGTTTATGGGCTAATGAGTAATTAGGGGAAAGATATTTTGCTGTTTGCTGCCATTGGATAATTTCTGCTTTTAATAGACTTATCAAGTCGGAAAAATTGAGCTTGGGAATAATCCGTTTGTCGGGATACTCACATCCCAGTAAAATTCCAAAGAGCCGACCTTGTTGGAAAGCCACTAAAAGCTCTTTTTCCAGTCCCTCACCACCGTAAAAACGAGGCGCTTCAGTAGGGCAGAGGATTTCTTGAGCATAGGAGGGGGAGTCCGTACTGATGGCATCAGCCAACTGAATTCCAGCTTTCATTAGGTTAACGTGGTCTGACCATCTTGGATCTGCCAGCTTATCTGGGTCGTATTCTAAGTCTGGATACCAAGTCTCTAAGGAGGACGCAACTCCGGCAAACGGACGCACCCCCTGATAGGACAAATTATTGATAGTGTATACCGTTCGGATTTTCTGGAGAGTTTGGTAATTTGGGTGATAGGCACGGAGGATGAGAAGACAGGCAGAATGCCAGTCATTGAGATGGATACAGTCAAGATGTCCGAAAATTCCCTGTTCAATCCCTTGAGCTACGGCGATGCAGAAAAGAGCATACCTTGAAGCATCCGTTTGACAAGGTTCTGAATCTAAGTCGTGATGGTAAATTTCGTATCGACCGTTTTTATCCAATGAAACCAAACCTGGATGATGAATGACCAGTTGCTTGACCTGATTGGAGTTTTCCCCTACAACTTGGAAAACTTTGGCTTCCTCGTTCTTTCCAGAGAATTGGAAAGTAATAGTGCCGAGAAATTGGGAACTTGGGGATTGATGGAGAAAGCCATAGGAAGGGATAACAACAGATACTTGACAGTCTTGTTCTAGCAGTTCTGATGAAAAGTCTTTAACAAAATCTCCAAGACCTCCTACTTTAGCACCCAAAAGATTTGCATTTTCTGAGCCAACTATAAGGATATTGAAAGATTTTTTTTGTCCCATATAACCCCCCAATTTAGTCGTAGCGTGACGGATAGACTGTTGTTTGTTGCAGGGAACCAATCGTTTCTAATATAGAAGATACTTAGTAATGACCTCACTTTCCTCCTTGATTAATTTTTTCAATTGAGAAATATCATTTTTGTTCAGAACAAAAAACCATTGTGCCATTTTTTTCAATCCATCTTCAAGGGATGTTTTGGGTTTCCAATTGAGACAGGCGCAGGTATCAGAACAGTTGATAGCCTGAAAGGGATTCTCATTGGGGGCATAATCAATAGCACTATCTTGATTAAGCCCAACATGGCAAACTCCCATCTCTTTACACCACTCTGAATTGGTATCCGCTACAATGGACTGAATCATTCGGGCAAGATTGCTAACTCTGATGAATGGTTCTCCGTTTTCGCTATAGCTGCCATAATCAGATAAAGCAAAATGAAAAGTTGGTGTCAAAGATTTTTCCTCTTTTCTCTCTAGAGAAGGCCCTGATGATGTTTCGAGTTTTTGTTCATCTTGGTTAAGATATGAGGCCGCCCTTATGTAACCAGCAATGATATCAGTAATATAAATAAACTGACGACCATTGCGGGCATATTTTATGAAAATCTCATGAGGTACTTTGACGGCGGAGTTAATAAATTGGGGAATAATTCTCCTAGGTGCAGTATCACCGTATCCAAAAACATTCGATGCTCTTGTAATCCCAATAGCTGGCAATTGAGAGTAGTAAGTTTTGTGGTAGCACCGGACAGCTAACTCCATCGCACTTTTGGAGGTATCGTAAGGTCCGGCGTAACCGACTGGGCTACTTTCCAAAAAACCCTCTTTGGGAATCTGGCGATCACCAAATACATGATCGGTGGAAATGACTAATATTCTTTCTCCAATTTCTAGCTGCCGACAAGCTTCCAATATGTTAATCGTACCCATCGTATTGACCATGAATGCTCGTCTAGGATCGTGCTGAGCAACCGGCACCTGCGCTTTAGCAGCGAGGTGAAAAATAATATCTGGCCCCACTGCGTTAATAACATCAAAAACAAGTTGGCTATCTGATATGTCTAATGAAACTTCAACCACATCCTGACTCAGATCGAAAAGTTGGTAAGCTGAGTGGGGGTGTCTGACGTTGTGAATGGGAATAGTAGCATAAACCTGAGTGCCAAGCTCCAAAAGTGCTTTACATAACCAACTGCCTTTAAATCCCGAAGCTCCAGTCACCAGCACCTTTTTCCCAGACCACTGGTCTCCTAATAGTTGGGGGATAGGCGTTCCTTGCATGGCTATAACCTCTTTTTCTCTAAAAAAGTGCCTTATGAGGCTCTGACCTAATTCTATCGAGAAGCAGACTAAGTATAACTACTTAAGTAAAAAAACTTAATATAACTTCGGTTGGGGATAGGCCGAAACGCTGCTGCTATCCCAGCCAGTCAACCTGATTTTTTGGTGGAATTGATGGCAAAATCTTCTTAGCCTCAACTAACTTTAATCAAGCCCAACAATTTCTCCCTTACCGGCAATCACTTCGCCGATTTGGTAGGCATTAATCCCAGAGGATTGTAGTTGATTAATAGTCAATTGCGCCAGATCCGATGGGACAATGATCACAAAACCGATACCCATATTAAAAGTATTAAACATGGCTTCGGCATTAACCGAACCCATCTGGGCTAACCAGTGAAAAATTGGCAAAACTGGCCAACTTTCGGGATAAATCTGCACGGAATGCCCTTTACCTAAGCAGCGGGGCAAATTTTCCGGGATGCCACCCCCAGTAATGTGGGCCATGGCGTGAATATCCAACCCAGAGCGCAGCAGTTCTAGCACAGGTTTAACATAAAGTCTAGTGGGAGTTAACAAAACTTCACCTAAGCTAGAGCCAGCCAAAATTGCGGGGCAATCTTGCCAATTTAAGCCCTGGGTGTCGATAATCTTACGAACAAGACTAAAACCGTTACTGTGAACCCCACTACTGGCTAAACCGATAGCCACATCGCCGATTTGCACCTTACTGCCGTCGAGTAATTGACTTTTTTCGACAATACCGACGCAAAAACCCGCTAAATCGTACTCTCCCGCCGAATAAAACCCCGGCATCTCCGCCGTTTCCCCTCCCAAAAGAGTACAACCACTATCACGACAGGCACTAGCGATTCCCGATACCACCGCCGCTAACTGTGACGCTTCCAGTTTACCAGTGGCGAGATAATCTAAGAAAAATAAAGGTTCGGCCCCGGAGGTTAAGACATCGTTGACGCACATAGCCACGAGGTCAATTCCCACCGTATCATGGCGATTGAGACTATGGGCAATTTTCAACTTGGTTCCTACGCCATCAGTTCCCGATACTAACACCGGTTGCCGATAACCAGAAGGTAACTGAAAATAGCCGCCAAAACCGCCTAAACCGCCGATAACTTCGGGACGGAAGGTACTTTCCACATTTTGGCGAATTTTCTCGACGAAAGCGCGTCCCGCTTCCACATCCACGCCCGCTTCTTTATAATCCATGCCCAATTGACCGATTGTATCTCTCAAATTTTACCCGGATTTCGAGCGCATTCGCTCCCTTTTCCAGCTAAACCTAACCACAATTTTTGATTGTTACAAGAGGTCTAATCTTCTTGGGGATATTTTTCCCAAAGATCTGTGATTTGGCGAAGACTTTGGAAGTTGCCATTGCCGAGGATCAAATGATCTAGGAGAGGAATGGCTAGATAGGTAGCTCCCTGTAATAATTGTTCTGTGAGTAAAATATCGTCTTGACTAGGCACAAGTGAGCCGGTGGGGTGATTATGGGCGATAATTAACTTAGTAGCTGATTGTTTCACTACTTCTCGAAAGATTTCTCGCGGATGTACCAGTGTTTCCGTGGCTGTGCCGATAGTAATCACTTTTAGTGCGATTAACTGATTTTTGACATCGAGTAAAATAACGGCGAAACGTTCCTGAGACTGATACATTAGTTCGTGTCCAAGGATAGCGGCAGCGGTATCGGGACTATCGATAACCATTTTTTCCGTCGGTCGTCGTTGAAAAGCTCGTTTTCCCAATTCGATCGCCGCTAGAATAGTAGTAGCCTTAGCCGGTCCAATGCCATGAATAGCGGTTAATTCTTGGGGGTGAATATCCCTCAAAACGTCCAAAGGATCCCGGCGATATTTACTCAATTCGTTGAGAATATGCTGTCCTAAACCCACCGCCGAGAGTTTCCCCTTACCTTGACCTGTAGCTAGTAAAATCGCTAATAATTCGGCGTTACTGAGGTTTTTTGCCCCGACGCTGATTAAACGTTCCCTTGGTCTTTCACTAACAGGAATATCGGCAATTCTTAAGCTGTAGGTCATGGAAGTGGCAAGCTACCGCGATAAAATTCCATCATAAGCGCAATTTTAGCCAGTGCCTAGAGGGATTTGGCGGGTAAATCAGGGGGAAAAATTCTCCTTACTGATAGCGAATTCCCGCATCTTCGAGGCGCTGTAAAGCTTCCCCTAATCGCGGGATATCGGCGATTAAACTGACGCGCACATAACCTTCCCCTCCCTCTCCAAAAGCATTACCCGGAGTGACGACGACACCGGTTTTTTGCAGGACGCTGAGGGCAAAATCCGTGGAAGTCATACCGACGCTACAGGGAACCCAGAGATACATTGTCGCCTTAGAGGGGGGAATATCCCAACCTAATTGTCCCAAACCTTTGATTAAAAAATCTCGTCGCTGCCGGTATCTTTCCTGTACTTGTTTGACGTATTCATCCGGCAGTTGTAGGGCGGTTTCGGCCGCTTTTTGGATGACGGAAAAGATGCCATAATCGAGATTAGTTTTCAGGGTGCGTAACCCTTGAATAATATCGGAATTGCCCACGACAAAACCGACGCGCCACCCAGCCATATTATAGGTTTTCGAGAGGGTATGAAATTCCACACTAATCTCTTTTGCCCCCGGAATTTCTAATAAACTGGTGGGCTGATAACCATCAAAACTTAATTCAGCATAACAGAGATCATGGACGAGCATAATCTCATAGTGCCGGGCCCAAGCAACGATTTTTTCAAAAAATTCCCGGGGGGCAACGGCGGCGGTGGGGTTACTGGGATAGTTAAAATAGAGGATTTTCGCCTGTTTAGCCACATCTTCGGGGATAGAATCGATATCTATCAGCCAATCCTGTTCCGCTTTTAAGATAATCGGGTATAGCGTCGCCCCAGCAATCAAGGGACCGCGAAAATGGGCGGGATAGGCGGGACTGGGAACTAAGACCACATCGCCGGGGTTAACATAAGCTAGGGCCAGGTGAGATAGGCCCTCTTTGGAACCTAGCAGGGGTAAAGCTTCGTTATCGGGATTGAGTTCCACACCATAAGAGCGATCATACCATTTAGCGATCGCCTCTCGGAAACTGGCGGTTCCTTCAAAGGGGGGATAACCGTGAAATTGGGGGGTTTCAAAAGCTTGAATGGCCGCTTCGATAACTGGACGCGGGGCAAAACCGTCGGGATTACCCATCCCTAAATCGATTAAATCTAGTCCTTCTTTGCGGGCTAAGGCTTTTAATTCATCCAAGCGGGCGAAAACGTAGGGGGGTAAGGCACTTAATCGCTTGGCGCGGCTATTCGTCCAATTTACACTCATTACTTCTTGGCTTACTAATCGAGGTAATCTACCATTATCGCACGAGTGTATGGCTAATTTAGCAGTTAGTTATTAAGCTGCTCGCTCATTTAAATTGCTTGTTGAGACGAGGCAAAAGGCAAGAGGCAAGAGGCAAAAGGATAATTTTCCCTTTAACCTTTCGCTTTTTCCCGACATTTGCCGAAAATTTTTTGATTTATGCAAGAGAGCTTTTTTGCTGCCTCAGTATGGCTGGAATTGCCCCACATCGGAGATGGAGAGCCAAACTAAGGTAATCTAATTAATAGAGGCTGAAAATTACTGATTAGCCCTAGCATTACCCCCATTCTTCGGGATTATCGGCCAGTAATTCCTGACTCCTCACTCCTCAATTCTTTTGTCAAATATGACTGCGATCGCTGCTCAGATAACTTCTATTTTACCCCCCGACACGCCGGTTATTGCTTGGCCACAAGTGCCAAAGGAGGAACAAGAAAGACTATCAAGGGCAATTAGGGGCAAAAGTCCTGAAATTATAGTTTATCCCGCTAATACGGCTGCTTTAGCCTCTCTGGTGCGTTTTAGTAACGAAAATCGTCTGTCTTTATTGGCCTACGGTCAAGGCAGTAAATTAGATTGGGGTGGGTTAGTCCAGTCGCCGGATATTTTAGTCAGTACCCAAAATCTCAACCGGATTATTGACCATGCTAGGGGAGATTTAACTATAACCGTGCAAGCTGGGCTTAAACTAGCGGATTTACAGGCTTTTTTAGCTTCTAGCTCTCAATTTCTTCCTCTTGATCCCAGTTACGCCGATAATGCCACGATTGGCGGTATTATGTCCACGGCCGACGCCGGAACATGGCGGCAAAGATACGGTGGAGTCCGGGATCTGATCCTAGGATTCTCCTTTATCCGTCACGATGGCGAGATTGCTAAAGCTGGAGGGCGTGTGGTCAAGAATGTGGCGGGATACGACATGATGAAGCTATTTACGGGTTCCTACGGCACTTTAGGGATTATCGATCAGATTACCCTGCGACTGTATCCCGAAACCGCTAACTCAGAAACCCTGATCATCACTGGAAATAGCGAAAATATTAGCAAATTGAGTCAAGTTATTCGGCAGTCGGCCTTAACTCCCACTGTGGCTGAATGTTTAAACCCAGGGATGACGCAAGCATTAGGATTAGGGGAAAAAGTCGCTTTACTGCTGCGTTTTCAAAGCATTCCCGAAAGTATTAGCGAACAATCGCAACAGGTGAGTTATTTAGGGCAACAGTTAGATTGTCAGACTAATTATTATCGGGATGAGGAAGAAGTTTCTCTATGGCAAAGATACCGAAAAACAATCGATAATTCTGGCCAAGAGGGCAATTTTTTCGGCAAAATAGGATTATTACCTAGCAATTTAGCTCTAGTTATCGACCAAATTAACGGACTAGCATCGATTAATATTAGTAGTGGGGTGGGTAAAGTTATCTTAAAATCGGAGGAAAATCTTGACAAAATTCGCTCTTTATGCAGCGCCAATCAGGGTTATTTAACGGTGTTAACCACACCCCCATCGCTAAAAGAAAAAATTGAACCTTGGGGTTATACAGGTAATGGGATTACCATGATGAAAACCCTAAAAAACAAGTTTGATCCTCACAGTATTTTTAGTCCTGAACGCTTTCTTAACAAAATCTAATTAAAAATTATGCAAACCTCCGAGCATTCCGTTAACTTTCAAGAATTAATCGACCAAAAAAATCAAGGATTTGACCCCAAGAATCCCCCTGCTCAAGAATTAATCGATAGTTGTGTTCACTGTGGTTTTTGTCTATCTACCTGTCCCAGTTATCGAGTCATTGGCAAAGAAATGGACTCCCCCCGGGGTAGAATTTATTTGATGAATGCCATCAACAAAGGGGAAGCAGTTTTAGACGAAACCACTAGCCAACATTTTGATACTTGTTTAGGTTGTTTAGCCTGTGTTAGTACCTGTCCATCAGGAGTACAATACGATCAATTAATCGCCGCAGTTCGTCCGCAAGTGGAACGCAATCAACCCCGCAGTTTTAAAGATAAAATTATTCGTTTTCTCATTTTTAATCTCTTTCCCTATCCCGTCCGTATCAAATTATTTTTACCTTTCCTCTGGTTATATCAAACCCTAGGATTACAAACTATTGTTAGAAAATCGGGACTATTAAAAATGTTCTTTCCTCGTCTAGCAGCGATGGAATCAATTTTACCCAAAATTACTCTAGACTCTCTGTTTAAAAATTATGCCGATGTTATTCCCTCCCAAACTGAAAAACGCTATCGAGTGGGAGTAGTTTTAGGTTGTGTGCAGAGACTCTTTTTCTCGCCGGTAAATGAAGCGACAGTGCGGGTTTTAACTGCCAATGGTTGTGAAGTGGTTATCCCAAAAACCCAGGGTTGTTGTGCTGCTTTACCCGCACACCAAGGACAGGAAAAACAAGCGCAAAGTTTAGCCAGACAAATGATCGATAGTTTCGCAGCAACCGAGGTTGATTATATTATTATCAATGCGGCGGGTTGTGGTCATACTCTCAAGGAATATCATCATATTTTAGCCGATGATCCTGAATATAAAGATAAGGCTAAGGAGTTTGTGGCTAAAGTACGCGATGCCCAGGAATTTTTAGCCGCAGTGGGATTAACTGCTGATTTATCCCCGATTACCGAGACAGAATTAACCCTAGTTTATCAAGATGCCTGTCATCTTTTACACGGACAAAAAATCTCGGTGCAACCACGGCAATTATTGCAAAAAATCCCCAATATTAACTTAAAAGAACCTATCGATGCGGCCTTGTGTTGTGGCAGTGCCGGAGTTTATAATATGCTACAGCCAGATACTGCCGATGAATTAGGTCGGCAGAAAGTAGGCAATTTATTAAATACTGGGGCTGCGGTGATTGCTTCTCCTAATCCGGGTTGTTCTCTACAAATTAAAAAACATCTACAATTACAGGGAAAAGATACACCCGTTATTCATCCCATCGAATTATTAGATTATGCGATTCGCGGGCTGAAAATTGGCTAACTCCCACCATTTGAGGTGTGTTAGTGGTCTAAGGAAAGCAAAAGAATATCCCCACTGTCAAAGACCTTGTAATGATAAAATCGACAATGGCGATGGCTTAACTATTAGTATTGTTTGCGTCGGACTAGCAGGAGATAAAAGCGTGACCTTTAAGATTGGTTTACTCGGTTTCGGAGTTGTGGGGACGGGAACAGCGAAAATCCTCCTCGATCCTTTTGGTCGTCATCCCGTACTCAAAGAGATTACCATTGGACGAGTGGGAGTTAGAACCCTAGATAAACCGAGAGAAATCGAGCTTTCTCCCCATCTTTTGACCACTGACCTAGAATCGATCGTTACTGACCCCGAAATTGATATTATTGTCGAATTATTGGGGGGTTTAGAACCAGCGCGCTCTTTAATTCTCCAAGCAATCGCATCGGGAAAGCACGTTGTTACGGCAAATAAGGCGGTTATTGCCCGTTTTGGTGATGAAATCTACGCCAAGGCCAATGAAAAAGGGGTTTATGTCCTTCTAGAAGCGGCCGTGGGTGGTGGAATTCCCGTCATTAAACCCTTGAAACAATCCCTCGGCGCTAATCGCATCAGCAGCATTATGGGAATTGTCAACGGGACAACTAACTACATTCTCACGGAAATGAGCCAAAAAGGGGCAGATTTTAGCGAAGTGCTGGCCAAAGCTCAGGAATTAGGCTATGCAGAAGCGGATCCCACTGCGGACGTGGATGGATTCGATGCAGCCGATAAAATTGCCATTTTAGCCTCTCTGGGTTTTGGAGGTCGGGTAAAACGGGAAGATGTTTACTGTGAAGGTATCCGGCAAGTTAGCGCCGTCGATATCGCCTACGCTGATAGACTGGGATTTGTGATTAAATTATTAGCGATCGCAAAAGATACGGTTAAAGAGGATTCCGATACTCTAGAGTTGCGGGTTCATCCAACCCTAGTACCGAAAACCCATCCCCTCGCTAATGCTAACGGAGTCTATAACGCTATTCTGGTCGAGGGGGAACCCTTGGGACAAGTGATGTTTTACGGACCGGGTGCCGGTAGCGGACCGACGGCCAGCGCGGTAGTGTCGGATGTGATGAATATCGTCGGAATTTTAAAAAGTAGTGGCAAAACCAAGGAACTTGACCCGCTTTTAAGCTGTATTCACCAGCATTATTGTCAAATCGCCCCGATGGAGTCGTTATCGACCCGTTTTTATGCTCGTTTTCTCTGTCGCGATGTGCCGGGGGTAATCGGTCATTTAGGTATGGCTTTCGGCGACCATGGGGTTAGTCTAGAATCCGTGGTACAAATTGGGATTAGGGGTGATTTAGCCGAAATTGTCGTTGTCACCCACGATGTATGCGAGGGCAATTTCCGCAACGCTTTAGCGGCAATAGAGTCTTTAGAAGCTATTGACAGTATTCCTAGTATTCTCCGGGTTTTGTAGTCAAGAAATCGCTTTTTTTATGGTCATGGGTCGGAGAATCAGAAGTGAGAAAATTTGGCTAAGTTTAACCAGCACAATTTTGTTATTTTGTCTAGGTTTTTTGGGCTTAAATCAAAAATTAATTTTTGCCCAAGTATCTGATAATGTTTGTCCCCTGCCGATTTTATCAAGGTTACAACGCCATAAAATCCAAGCGGGAGAAACGATCGCCTCCATCGCCGAAAAATACGCTCTTATCCCCGCAACGATAATTAAACTCAATCCGACTATTCTCAAAAATGGTTTGGCCCCCGTCGGGAAAGAAATCTTCATTCCCCCGATGAATGGCATTCGCATCGAAGCACCCAAGGGTTCCACTTGGCGGGATTTAGAAGCGGCCTATGGTATTCGTGCTGATATACTCTTTGAGCTTAACGGTTGTGGTCGTCGGCCGACAATAGTTTTTATCCCCGGCACCAATTGGTCCGCCGCCGGCAAGCGATCGGACTATACTGGATTAAGTTCTTATCCCTTACCCTTGGCCAGCACTGTCGGATTAGCCTACGGTTGGCAAAAAAGTCCCACGGAACAGAAAAATCTCTTTCATAGTGGTATTGATCTTCTCGCAGATGTTGGTACAAATGTTTTGGCTGCCGAGGATGGTCTAGTGATTTATGTGGGTCAGGAGGGAGCTTATGGTAATTTGGTAGTAATTAATCATTTAGGTCGCCGGCAGACCCGTTATGCCCATTTAAGCAGGGTTACAGTTAGAATTGACCAAAGGGTACGAGCAGGAGACGTTATCGGTGCGGTTGGCACCACCGGACAACCGGATATTATTCCCCCCCATCTTCATTTTGAAGTGCGCTTAGATACTCCCGTCGGTTGGACAGCGCAGGATCCCGCTTTGCATTTGCCCCAAATCCACCCGCAATCAAGTCAAAAGTAATCCGACTAAGGGCAATAAGTCCAGCAGAAATGAGAGAATTTTGATTTGTAGCAGGCATTCACCATCTCTGCCATTACTTTTGAAAAATGGTATGAGGCACTTCACTGATTACCGCTTCCGTCGGTTTACTGATCGCTATTTTGCCCTTTGTCTTTTTTAAGTAAAAAATCGCCTCTATGGACGAAACTAAACCCGAATTAAATCAAGAAATTGACTTAGAAACCGAAAAAATTGAGCCATCAGCCTCGCTAAGGTCGAGATACGCCCAAATCCACCTAAAAAGTGAGGGCGAGAAATTGCTGCTAATTTTGCCCAAAACCAGTGCCAGGGAGACAAGTCAGGATTGGACAGATATCTTGACAGGATTGAAATATTATCTCCGTAATAGCGGTCAAAACTGCCCCGCTAGAACACCAGTACACCTACAGGCCAACGATCGCCTGATGGATACGCGCCAACTACAAGCGATCGCCACAATTTTAGACAGCGCCGAATTACCCCTGCATACCATCCAAACCCAAAGAAGACAAACCGCAGTGGCAGCCGCAACCATGGGTTACAATGTCGAACAAATGCGCTCGAATCCCCCTGTTTTCGGAGACGATCCACCTCCGCAATCCCCCCTCGCTGAACCTTTGTACTTAAAAACCACCCTGCGATCGGGTGTAGAAATCCGTCACCCCGGCACAGTTATAATCATGGGCGATGTCAACCCCGGCGGCTCGCTCGTCGCTGATGGCGATATATTAGTTTGGGGGAGTTTACGCGGTGTGGCCCATGCCGGATTTCGCGGCGATCGAGCAGCGGTAATTATGGCCCTGCGAATCGACTTAACTCAACTGAGGATCGCCGAATTAGTGGCACGGGCCCCGGCTTTAGATAGCGATCGCATAGAACCGGAAATCGCCTGTATCAGCGAAGGAGGAATCCGCATCATTGGGGCTTATAATTTTTCCAGAACCTACACCTTTAAAGATCAAGTGGGATGGGTCGAAAAAAAGTGAGCAGTGACCAGCAAACAGTGAGCAGTGACCAGTGATTCAGTGACCAGTAAAAATAGGGATTAACTACGTTGAAATGAAAAACTCTATCAAAGCAATAACTGATAACTGATAACTGATAGCTGATAACTGATAACTGATAACTGATAACTGATAACTGATAACTGATAACTGATATAAATTATGGCTCGTGTAATTGTGGTGACATCAGGAAAGGGAGGAGTCGGTAAAACGACAGTAACGGCGAACTTAGGATCAGCTTTATCTCAATTAGGCTGTCGAGTTGCCCTTGTCGATGCCGATTTCGGACTGAGAAATCTTGATTTATTGTTAGGATTAGAACAGCGTATCGTTTATACTGCCCTCGATGTGGTGGCGGGAGATTGTAGCCTTGATAAAGCTTTAGTTAAGGATAAAAGACAGGAAAATCTGGTTCTATTACCAGCAGCACAAAATCGCACCAAAGAGGCAATTACTGCCGATCAAATGAAGGATTTAGTCGCCCAATTGTCAAAAAGTTATGACTATGTATTGATTGATTGCCCGGCAGGAATTGAAATGGGTTTTCGCAATGCGATCGCCCCTGCCCAAGAAGCGATCATCGTTACTACCCCAGAAATGTCGGCGGTGAGAGATGCCGATCGCGTGGTGGGACTACTAGAAAGCGAAGATATTAAAAGTATCCGTCTGATTGTCAACCGGCTGCGGCCAGAAATGATCCAACTTAATCAGATGATCAGCGTCGAGGATATTCTCGACCTCTTGGTAATTCCCCTGTTGGGGATTATTCCCGACGATCAAAGAATTATTATTTCCACTAATAAAGGGGAACCATTAGTATTAGAGGAGAAGACCTCTCCCCCTGCCATGGCCTTTAGAAACATTGCCCAACGTTTACAGGGTCGCGATGTGCCGTTTCTGGATTTAATGGCCGGTCAAGAAGGTTTTCTTACCCGTCTGCGTCGTCGCTTATTTGGGCCTTAAACTCTCTCATCTCAACCCCTTAACCTACTATGAATGACCTGATCGATAAACTTCTAGCATGGCGCGGTTCGGGCAAAAGTGGCGACCAAGCTAAAAAACGCTTAAAACTTATTTTAGCCCATGATCGCACCGATCTTAGTCCCGAACTTCTCAATATGATGCGTCAAGAAATCTTAGAAGTGGTCAGTCGTTATCTTGATATCGACACCGAGGAAACCGAGTTACTCCTAGAAAGTGACCAACGAACTACCGCCCTGATTGCTAATTTTCCGATTCGTCGCATCAAACGCCGTCCTTTAACCGAGAAATTGCCATGAAAACTCAACCGATCGAGCTTTGGCTTAGTCTAGCGGTCAGTCCCTTTCTTCTCTCCTATCTGGCCTTGCGTTCCCTCAATCATTGGTTAATTGAATTGGGCCGGGAAAGTGAGGAATTGTTTCGCGGCGATCGCTTGCCCCTTCTCAATATTCCCGATCAGTTGCCGGTCAACAGTGACCAATAATCTTTTCTGGAAAAAGTCACCAAGAAAAAAAATCCTTTTGCCCTCTGAAAAGAAGCAAGAATAGTGAAATTTTTGTTAAAAATCCGAAAAAATATGATTCTTGGGGATATAATCTCATTTTTAACCAACCCGAAGAACTAATCCCGATCTATCAGTGATCAGTTATCAGTTATCAATGATCAGATTTGAGTTTTCAGTGAATAGTATTAAGGGGCAAGTTCTGATCTTTCTTTTCACTGATTACTGATTACTGATTACTGATTACTGTTTACTGTTTACTGATTACTGATTACTGATTACTGATTACTGTTTACTGATTACTGATTACTGAAATTATGAGCGTCCTTGTCCCCTCAACCGAAACCGAACAGGATATTTTCAGCACTTCCAACCTGTTTTTGCAGCAAAGACTGAAATTAATCGAAGATTTATGGAAAGAAGTCTTGGTCTCCGAATGTGGTCAAGAATTAGTCGATTTACTGGAATTACTGCGCCATCTCTGTTCTGAGGAAGGACAAGTGACCGATGATAGTCCCGAAGCAATGATCGCCAAAATGATCGAAGACTTGGAACTAGGGGAAGCGATCAAAGTTACCCGCGCTTTTGCTCTCTATTTCCAGTTAATCAATATCATCGAACAACACTACGAACAAAGGGATCAGCAACTACTGCGACGGACAGTAATCGGGGAAGAAAACGAAAGTCCCAAGACAGACCCACCGCAAAAAAGCATTTTAGCCACCATTGTGGGGGCTGATTGGCTAGAAAAAACCCTGAACGGGTCTGATAACTCCAGCCCAAAATCGGGACTATTTCACTGGTTATTTCCCTATCTCAAACAGGTTAACGTCCCCCCCCAAGAAATTCAGCGTCTTCTCGATCAGTTAGATATTCGTCTGGTTTTTACGGCCCACCCCACAGAAATTGTCCGTCATACCATTCGCATTAAACAGCGCCGCATTTCGGGCATTCTCGAAAAACTCGACCAAGCAGAAGAAATCTTTCGCAGTATGGGGTTAACTAACTCCAGAGAAGCACAAACAGTCACCAAACAGTTAAAAGAAGAAATACGTTTTTGGTGGCGAACGGATGAACTACATCAATTTAAACCCACCGTCGTCGATGAGGTGGATTATGCCCTCCACTACTTCGATGAAGTTCTCTTCGATTCCCTACCCCAGTTAACCCTGCGTCTGCAGCAAAGTCTAGAATCCTCCTTTCCCCGTTTACAAGCGCCGAAAAATAACTTCTGTCGCTTCGGATCTTGGGTGGGGGGGGATCGGGATGGCAACCCCTCTGTTACCCCCGAAGTCACCTGGAAAACCTGCTGTTATCAGCGCAATCTCGTTATTAAAAAATATCTCGATGCTATTCGCGACCTGACCAGTATTTTAAGTGCCTCCCTGCACTGGTGTCACGTCTTGCCGGAGTTGCTGGACTCCCTGGACAGAGATAAACAGCAAATGCCCGAAATCTATAGCCAGTTAGCAATCCGCTACCGTCAGGAACCCTATCGCCTCAAATTGGCCTTTATTCAAAAACGTCTGGAGAATACTCGCGATCGCAATAATCGCCTCAATGACCCGGAAGAACGACAATTATTAACTAAACTCAACGAAACCAACATCTATCGCTCTGGTTCCGAGTTTTTAGCCGAATTAAAGCTATTACAGCGCAGTCTCTTGCAAACTGGTCTTTCCTGTCAAGAACTCGATCAACTGATCGCCCAAGTGGAGATTTTTGGCTTTATCCTGACTCAGTTAGATTTTCGGCAAGAATCCACCCGTCACGCCGAATGTATCGAAGAAATCGCCGCCTATCTCGGAGTTTTACCCAAACCCTACAGCCAATTAACCGAATCAGAAAAAATCGCCTGGTTAGTGGCGGAACTAAAAACCCGTCGGCCTTTAATTCCCCGGGAAATGCCCTTTTCGGAAAGAACCTGCGAAACCATTGAAACCCTTCGAGTTTTAAGAAGTCTGCAAGGGGAATTTGGTCTGGAAATCTGCCAAACCTACATTATCAGCATGACCAACGAGGCCAGCGATGTGCTAGAAGTGCTGTTATTAGCCCAAGAAGCCGGTTTATACGACCCCGCCACTAGCCGCAGTTCCCTCCGCATCGTTCCCCTCTTTGAAACCGTCGATGACCTCAAACACGCCCCCGGCATCATGCAGACTTTGTTTGAATTGCCCCTCTACCGGGCAGCCCTAGCCGGCGGTTACGACCATTTAGCGGCTTTAAACGGGGAGGACGTGACCCCAGAACCTGCCATCCTCGAACCGAGTAATTTACAGGAGATTATGGTCGGTTACTCCGATAGTAACAAGGATTCCGGCTTTTTAAGCAGTAATTGGGAAATTCATAAGGCCCAGAAGGCTTTACAAAAAACCGCTAAACAATACGGAGTGTATCTACGTCTTTTTCATGGCCGCGGCGGTTCCGTCGGTCGCGGTGGTGGTCCCACCTACGCCGCTATCCTTGCCCAACCCCGGGGAACCATCAACGGTCGCATTAAAATCACCGAACAAGGCGAGGTTTTAGCCTCGAAATACTCTTTACCAGAATTGGCCTTGTATAACCTCGAAACGGCCGTAACGGCAGTCATACAGGCAAGTTTACTGGGCAGTGGTTTTGATGATCTCGAACCCTGGAATCGCATCATGGAGGAGTTGGCCACCCGTTCACGGCAAACCTATCGCAGTTTGATTTATGAAGAACCGGACTTTTTAGACTTCTTTCTGTCCGTAACTCCTATTCCTGAAATTAGTCTTTTACAGATTAGTTCCCGACCGGCCCGCCGGAAAAGTGGTCAACAGGATTTAACTACCCTGCGGGCAATTCCTTGGGTATTTAGTTGGACCCAAACCCGTTTTCTTTTACCTGCTTGGTATGGTTTAGGGACAGCTTTACAGATGTTCCTCGATGATTCTCCTAGCAGAAATTTGGAATTGTTACGCCATTTTTATCACAAGTGGCCTTTCTTCCAGATGGTGATTTCTAAGGCAGAAATGACTCTATCGAAGGTGGATATACAGATGGCTTATCACTACGTCAGTGAACTTTCTAAACAGGAAGATCGAGAACGTTTTCAACGTCTGTTTGAAAGGATCAAAGAGGAATATAATCGCACTAGCGAGATTGTTCTCCAGATCACCGGCGAGAAACATTTATTGGATAATGATCCCAATTTACAGCGATCGGTGCAGTTACGCAACGGTTCGATCGTTCCCCTCGGTTTCCTACAGGTGTCTCTCCTCAAGCGTTTACGTCAATACAACAGTCAAGCTCAATCCGGTGTGATTCATTTCCGCTATTCTAAAGAGGAGTTATTAAGGGGCGCTTTAATGACGATTAATGGTATTGCCGCAGGGATGAGAAATACCGGTTGATTACAGATAATTAATGGTAGTTTTCGGGTGGTTATCTTGAAGGTAATCCACCCTCTTTTTTAAATTTGTCAACTTTTTGTATAACTTCTACTAAGTCAGGATTTTTAAAGGGAAAATCACCGCTAAAATTGGGCATTACTTCCGATTTTATCACTCAATCCAAACCTTTAAGGATTCTACCGAAACCAGAAGTATTTGGCATGGATAACTGTAATTTTTTCTTGCTTTTAACTGGCAACGTTTATTAAATTAGCTGATATTACTAAGTAAGTGGTTTCAATTAAATTGAAGATAGATTTTGTCTTTGATACCCCCTGCCCCCCTTGATAAGGGGGGTGCCGATCCCCCCTTAATTCCCCCTTAATAAGGGGGGTATCTGACAATTTTTAACACCCACCTACTTATTACTTATTGAGTAACAATTAAGATTTTACCCCTAACAGTTGACAATTGATCATCGATCCCGAAGAGAAGCAATTAACCTCACCGGTGTATCGGAAGATTAGAGATTGTGCCACAATGGAGAAAGTGACCCAATAATTACAGGTAAATTGTTAAAGAAAGGATCGAGTAACCGTGACTGATACCAACCTAGATATACTATCCCTGACGGATCCAGCGATCGCAGGGATTCTACAAAAAGAACTGCAACGTCAAAGAGATCACCTAGAATTAATCGCTAGTGAAAACTTTACCTCGGCTGCCGTCATGGCCGCCCAGGGTTCGGTTTTAACCAACAAATACGCGGAAGGACTGCCAAAAAAACGCTACTATGGCGGTTGCGAATACGTTGACGAAGCGGAACAATTAGCGATCGATCGGGTTAAACGACTATTTGGGGCAAACCACGCTAACGTACAACCCCACTCTGGGGCCCAAGCTAATTTCGCCGTTTTCCTGACCCTCTTGCAGCCCGGCGATACGATTATGGGTATGGATCTCTCCCACGGTGGTCATCTTACCCACGGTTCCCCCGTTAACGTTTCTGGGAAATGGTTCCGAGTAGTACAGTATGGAGTAAGTCCCGAAAGCGAACTCCTTGACTACGATCTCATCCTTGACATCGCCCGCAAAGAAAAACCCAAACTAATTATCTGCGGTTATTCTGCCTACTCGCGCCAGATTGATTTCGAGAAATTCCGCGCCATCGCTGACGAAGTGGGGGCCTACCTGATGGCAGATATCGCCCATATTGCCGGTTTAGTGGCCACCGGTCATCATCCTAACCCCCTACCCCACTGTGATGTGGTAACTACCACCACCCACAAAACCCTGCGCGGTCCTAGGGGGGGGTTAATTATGACCAAAGATGAGGAATTAGGCAAAAAATTCGATAAATCCGTCTTCCCCGGTACCCAGGGCGGGCCCTTAGAACACGTTATCGCCGCGAAAGCTGTCGCTTTTGGGGAAGCGTTGAAACCGGAGTTTAAAATCTATTCGGGCCAAGTAATCGCCAATGCCCAAGCTTTGGCCGGTCAGTTGAAGGCTAGAGGGATTAAAATTGTCACTGATGGGACGGATAATCACTTGATGTTACTCGATTTAAGATCTGTGGGCATGACCGGGAAAGAGGCCGATCGCTTGGTCAGTACCATTAATATTACCGCTAATAAAAACACTGTTCCCTTCGATCCCGAATCTCCCTTTGTCACCAGTGGTCTGCGCTTGGGTTCCCCAGCTATGACCACCAGAGGACTAGGAGAAACGGAATTTATCGAGATTGGCAACATTATCGCCGATATTCTCCTTAATCCCAGTGATGAAGCCCTGAGAATTGCTTGCCGTCAACGGGTAGCGAAACTCTGTGAAAGCTTCCCCCTCTATCCCCATCTCCATATTTCCGTCCCCGCCTTGGCCTAAAACGAGAGATAATAAAAATTCATAATTGGCGATTGCCTGTCAGTTGCCAATTATGAATTAAATCGCCCCCCAATTCCCATGTCCGGAGATTTATACTATCTAGTTTCTTTTCTGATCGCCCATACCGTGGTACTTTGGAGTACCCCCCTCGTCAGAACCGTCGGACTGAAAAGCGGTTACGTCGATAAACCCAACGAAAGGAAAGTCCATGAAAAGCCTATGGTTCGACTGGGGGGAGTTTCGATTTTTGTCGGCGCTTTAACTGCCCTCCTGATTGTTTGGTGGTTGGGAGGGTTTGCTGGTTTAAACAGCGATCGAGAATGGGAAGTGTGGGGCGTAACCCTAGGCGGTTTGGGCTTTTTTCTCATCGGTCTAGCGGATGATCTTTTTAATCTTTCGCCCCTCAATCGTCTGGTGATGCAGTTTAGCGTCGCTTTTCTAGCTTGGCAAGCCGGGGTAAGGATCGATTTCCTCTCTATTCCCTTCGGCGATTTATTACAAATTCATTGGCTAAGTTTACCGATTACTCTCCTCTGGTTAGTGGGGATGGCTAATGCGATTAACTGGATTGACGGTTTAGATGGATTAGCGGCGGGAGTTTCGGGTATATCTGCCGTGGTGATTTTAATTGTAACTTTGGTGATGGGACAACCGGCCGCCGCTATTATCGCCGCCGCTTTAGCGGGTGGGGCCTTGGGTTTTCTGCGTTACAATTTTAACCCCGCCCAAATTTTTATGGGGGATGGTGGGGCCTATTTTATGGGTTTTACCCTGGCGGGTGTGGCGGTGATTGGATTGGCTAAAACCACTGCTGTGACTACCGTTGCCGTTACCGCCGTCCTATTACCCTATCTCATCCTCGCGGTTCCTCTCCTCGATATGTCCACGGTGATTATTTCTCGTCTCAAACGCGGAAAATCCCCTTTTGTGGCTGATAAACGTCATTTACACCACCGTTTACTGAAAGCGGGTATCTCTCACCGTCTGACAGTATTATTTATCTACGCCCTCACTCTCTGGGTGGGCAGTTTAGCCCTCGGTTTCTCCAATGTTCCCAGTGGTTGGGGTTTTGCCTTTGGCGCGACTCTCCTCCTCGGTTACGTCGGTTGGCAAGTCTGGCGCAACCGTGGCAGTGAACCTTAAGCCATCTTAAACTAGAAAAAAGATTAATAATTAAGATAGCAGCAGCATAACTCTGGGAGTTTAGCAAATGTCTAATGAAACCGTAACTTATTCCCTAGAAGCAGTCCTGACAAGGATTGAGGGAAAAATCGACTCTTTACAAAGAGATGTTAATAAGCTAGAGATAGGACAATCAGAAATAAGAGGGGATATTAAAGCCCTAGATTCTAAAGTTATGGAAATAGAAAAGCGTATTGACGACCTGAATGCAAGGGTGAATATTACCACTAATGGGTTTCTTGGCATTGTCGGAATTTTGGTGACAGGAATACTAGGCATTCTGGGAAAAATCGTCTTTTTCCCTAATCCCTAAAAGTTGTCCTTTAGAGATAAAATAAGCAAAAGCAGCAGTTTACCAAAATGTCTAACGCAACCGGAACTTATTCCCTAGAAGCCGTCCTGACAGGGATAATAAAGTTCAGCTAACTGCCAAACTTCCGGTTGTCCGATGCTAACAATTGCTGCATAGCTGGGCTGTGACGGACGTGAGATAAATCTAAAATTTTCTTCCTCAATTTCCTTGTCCGATTCTAGTTGACCTGGCCAAAGAATATTTGAAAGTATATCGCCAAAATAGAGAGAATAAACCAAATCCTTTGGCTAGAAAATAAGATTGAGTCAACACAATCAAGTCCTTGGGATAGGTTAAAAACACATCCCAAGGTCTCGATTAAGTCAGAATTACTGACGAATTTGTACCGGCATCACCAAATAGGTCATCTTTAACCCTCCCAAGGGAGTAAAAATAACCGGCTGGGTACTAGCATTTAACCGCATTTGGATATCATTATTGGGTAAAGCCTTCAAACCGTCCATCAAATATTTAACATTAAAGGCAATATCGCCACTTTCTCCCTGAATTTCCGCCGCCATGGACTCTTTGGCGCTACCTAAATCGGGAGATTCCACCGCTAGGGATAAACGGTCATTTTCGCTATCGAGACTAAACTTAACTAAATTATTCTTTTGGTCAGCTAAAACCGCCACTAATTCCAAACAACGGATTAATTGTTTGCGGTCTAAAGTTAAAGAACGCTCGAAGGATTTAGGAATTAACTGATTATAAGTGGGATAGGCTCCTTCTAACTTACGACTGGTTAACCTCTGTTCCCCCATTTCAAAGATGACTTGAGAATCATCCACGTGCAGAGTAATAGTCTCGATATTTTGTTTTGTTGCCATCATTCTTTCCAATTCTCGCAGGGCCCGGGCCGGAATGGTGACATTAAAGCCACCAGAGGCACTTTCCACCTCCTCTAGGGGAGTTTGTACCACCGCTAAACGATGACCGTCTGTAGCGGCAAATTCTAGACAATCGACGGTTTTAGTTAAATGTACCCCCGTCAACACCTGTTTAGTTTCATCGCCACTAGCGGCAAACAAAGCACCTTTTAGTCCCTCTGTCAAGGCAACTATAGGTAAATTAACAATTTCTCCATCGGCCACCGTGGGCAATTCTGGGAACTCATCGGCTTTCATGCCGCGAATTTGGAACTGTGCCGAGGCAGTTTTCAGGAAAGCGAGACTATGCTCCTCATCATTCTCGTTTTCTTCCACAGAGATAGTGATTTCCCCCTCTCCCAAACGAGAGACAATATCGTTCAGCAATTTTGCCGGCAGGGTAATTTTGCCCCCTTCCACCACCTCGGCCCGAAAACTGGTGCGAATCCCTAAACTCAAATCAAAGGCAGTCAGGCTAATTTCGCCCTTTTCCTCATCGGCACAAAAGAGAACATTGCCCAAAACCGGATGGGTAGGACGACTGGCAACGGCCCGACTAACTAGGGATAAATTGCTGTTGAGTTCGCTTTGACTACTGGTAAATTTCATAGCAGGAATAGTTTTTTTGTACGCTAAGAAATAATAGCAAGAATTCCCCTGTGGAAAATCTGTGGAAAACCAGAGCTTTTTTCGATCGCTCTTTCTGGGCTAAAATCTATCAATAGCAATAACTTCGCCCATTGCTAGGTTTTTCCGGCAATTCTAAAAAGATTGTGGAAAAATTGTCAACAGTGAAATTTTCGCCCCTTCTCAGCCAATTACATCAGCTGTTAACCATCAGGCTACAAGTTAACAATAGCGAGACTTGAGCCGACCAGCATCTTTCTTAGGGAAAAAATTGCGTTAAATGTAGGCCGGTGATCTTTAAAATGGAACAAGCAGCAGGAAGTTAACAAAACAAAACTCCGGGCATTCCCCGGAATCGATAGACTCAAATAGACAAGGAGACAGGATTGGTTAGCACATCTTCGTATCAAACAACAAAATCGAAAGAAATCTTTACAGCCGCTCAAAAATTAATGCCGGGGGGTGTAAGTTCCCCCGTGCGGGCCTTTAAATCCGTCGGTGGTCAACCCATCGTTTTTGAAAGCGTCAAAGGGGCCTATATTCGCGACGTGGACGGTAACGAATATATCGACTATGTGGGCACTTGGGGGCCGGCTATCTGTGGTCATGCCCATCCCGAAGTGATTGCCGCCCTGCACGAGGCCCTAGACAAAGGGACCAGTTTTGGCGCTCCCTGTGTCCAGGAAAATATTCTCGCTGAAATGGTGATTGATGCCGTTCCCAGCATTGAAATGGTGCGTTTTGTCAATTCCGGCACCGAAGCCTGTATGTCCGTCCTGCGCTTAATGCGGGCTTTTACCGGCCGGGATAAAATCATCAAATTCGAGGGCTGTTACCACGGTCACGCCGATATGTTCCTCGTTAAAGCTGGCTCTGGTGTAGCGACCCTGGGCCTACCCGACTCGCCGGGGGTTCCCAAAACCACCACTAACAACACTTTAACCGCCCCCTACAATGACCTGGAAGCGGTAAAAGCCCTCTTTGTCGAAAATCCCGACTCGATCGCCGGGGTGATTTTAGAGCCAGTGGTGGGTAATGCCGGCTTTATCGTGCCGGATGCTGGCTTTTTAGAAGGATTGCGGGAATTAACCAAGGAATACGGAGCCTTATTAATGTTTGATGAGGTAATGACCGGATTCCGCATCGCCTACGGTGGCGCTCAGGAAAAATTCGGCATTACCCCCGATTTAACCACCCTCGGCAAAGTTATCGGCGGTGGGCTGCCGGTGGGGGCCTACGGCGGTCGGGCCGATATTATGGCTATGGTCGCTCCAGCCGGCCCAATGTACCAAGCGGGAACCTTATCCGGCAACCCTTTGGCCATGACGGCGGGAATTAAAACCCTAGAGTTACTCCAGCGCCCCGGCACCTACGAATATCTCAATAAAGTGACCAAATCCTTAACTGAAGGGCTGCTGAAAGTGGCTAGAGATGCTGGTCATAGCGTTTCTGGAGGTTATATTAGTGCCATGTTCGGAATGTTTTTCACCGGCTCCCCCGTGCATAACTATGAAGATGCCAAAAAGGCCGATGTGGCTAAATTTGGTCGTTTTCACCGAGGAATGTTGGAAAGAGGCGTTTATCTAGCTCCTTCCCAGTTTGAAGCTGGTTTTACTTCCTTAGCTCACACAGAGGCCGATATAGAACGGACTTTGGCCGCCGCTAAAGAGGTTTTAGAAGGTTTATAGTCAATGCTGCCAGGTTTTTAGATTTATTCAGCAAACCCTACTAAGGCGATTTTAGGGATCAAACAAAAACCCTCGATCGCTCGATCGAGGGTTAACCATGAACAAAAAATTTACCTAGGGTCTGCTGAAAAAGTTTTTCGTGGGGACAGGGTGTGGGGTGTGGGGTGTGGGGTGTGGGGTTTTAACCATTTTGAGGTGGTCAATTACCTATTTTTCAGGGAAAAAGTACCGTGTTATCCGACAAGGTTTTTAGATTTATTCAGCAAGCCCTACCTAGACTACAGTAGCAGCTTTACGGGCAGCGGCGGCCTCATCGGGATGAATACCGAGACGGGTGAGATTGAGACGACCTTTACTATCGATCTCCCGCACCTTAACTAACACCTCATCTCCCACGGCCACTTCATCTTCGACCTTACCGACGCGTCCCTCGGCCAATTGGGAAATATGGATCATTCCCTCTTTCCCCGGCAAAACTTCCACAAAAGCGCCGATTTGGATAATGCGAGTCACGCGACCGAGATAGACCTCACCCTCATTGAGTTTGCGGGTCATATTGTAGATCAGTCGTTTAGCTTTTTCGGCCTGTTCCCCATCGGTGGAGGAAATGGTGACAGTCCCATCGTCATCGATATCGATTTTCGTGCCGGTCTGTTCAGTAATCCCTTTAACCGTCTTACCACCTGGCCCGATGACTAACCCGATCAGATCCGGATCGATCTTGATCGTCAATAACCGGGGTGCGTGGGGAGATAATTCCGTGCGCGGTTTTTCTAGGGTTGCTAACATCTTCTCTAGGATATGTTTGCGGGCCGGTAAAGCTTGTTCGATCGCCTTGGCCACCACTTCCATGGTTAAACCGGGGATTTTCATATCCATCTGGAGAGCGGTGATGCCAGAATCAGTACCAGCCACCTTAAAGTCCATATCTCCCAGAAAATCCTCGATACCCTGGATATCGGTCAAAATCCGCACTTCTTCCCCTTCTTTAATTAAACCCATGGCCGCACCGCTAACGGGTTTTTTCAGGGGAACACCGGCATCCATCAGCGCCAGGGTAGAACCGCACACGGAACCCATGGAGGTGGAACCATTAGAAGAGAGGACTTCCGACACCACCCGCAGCACATAGGGAAATTCCTCCTGGGGGGGAAGGACAGGCACGATCGCCCTTTCCGCTAAAGCACCGTGACCAATTTCTCGACGGCCGGGAGAACGCATGGGACGAGTTTCACCAACGGAAAAAGGGGGGAAATTGTAGTGATGAAGATAGCGTTTTTCATCTTCGGGATGGAGATCGTCGCCCAAATCCTGAGCATCACCGGGGGTGCCAAGGGTGGCGATCGAAAGCACTTGGGTTAAACCGCGATTAAACAAACCGCTACCGTGAACCCGACGGGGTAAAACTCCCACCAGGCAAGAAATCGGCCGTACTTCGTCCAGTTTGCGACCATCAACCCGCACCCCATCCTCAATAATTTGGGCGCGCATCAGTTTTTTGGTCAGATCCTTGAAGAGATTACCGATTAACTTCGGTTCTTCCAGCGTTGGAGCTTTTAAGGGATCTTCATCGGGGAGAGCGGTTATAGTTTCCTTGAGCCGATTTTCGATCGCCTCTAATTTCTGATCCCGTTCGGTTTTGCTGAGGGTAAACTGGCAGAGAATCTGTTTAATTTCCTCTTTAGCTTGTTCTTTCAGGAAATTATGCACGGTTTCGTTGACTGCCGGTGCTTCCCGGGTCACGAGGGGAATACCCAACTGATCGATCAATTCCCGTTGAGCGGTGATCAGGTCGCGCACTGCTTCATAACCAAAATCGATCGCCTCAATAATATCCCGTTCCGGTAACTGATTGGCTCCCGCTTCGATCATCACCACCCCTTCGGGACTACCGGCCACCACTAAATCCAATTCTCCGTTATGGATTTCCTTGTAGGTGGGATTGATGATAAATTCATCCCCTAGCAAACCGACGCGCACCGCTGCCATCGGTCCTTGGAAGGGAATACCTGCCAACAAAACCGCCACGGAGGCTCCAGTAACGGCCAAAACATCCGGGGGGACTTCCTCGTCCATCGAGAGGGTCGTAGCGACCACCTGAATATCATCCCGTAGCCAACTGGGGAAGAGGGGCCGCAGGGGGCGATCGATCAAACGACCGGTCAGAATCGCTTTTTCCGGGGGACGACCTTCACGACGCAAAAATCCTCCCGGGATGCGCCCGGCGGCATATAATCTTTCTTCGTAATCAACGGTTAAGGGCAGGAAATCTACTCCTTCTCTGGCTTTGGCGGTGGTTGCTGTCACTAAAACTGCCGTTTCTCCCGATTGGATCAGAACACTACCGCCAGCTTGGGGGGCTAAAAGCCCTATTTTTAGTCGAATATCCCTGCCATCAAAGGATATTGACTTGTCAAACTCTTCCATGTAAAGCTATATTCCTTTCTTTCACTTTTCTCTGTGCTGTGGCAATCCTAGCATTTTTTGTACCCCTTTCCGGCAGGTTTAGTATTCAGTGATCAGTTATCAGTGATCAGCTTTTTTCTCCCTGCTCTCATCTCCTACTTCCCCACACCCCACACCCCACACCCTACACCCCACTTCCCCACACCCCACTTCCCTGCTTTTAAACAGAATTTAAGATTACTTGCTCAAACCGGCCAAAAAATGATAGTTTCAGATATAGGAATAATCTGGTTAAGAAAAAATGTCTTCCCTTGCCGCTTGCTGGCCTAAAAATATTTCTAAGCATTAGCAAAACTGACTGAATGTCAGTAGTTGAGCGGGATTTTCCCTAGCTCGAAGAACCCCAAACTAAAGACAAACTAAAGAAAATTAAGACAATTAAAAGGATTGCGTCTCTATTATCTGTCAGACGCTTCTAATCCAGTGAATTTGCGGGTTATCTTCCAATTAACCCCGTTTAACCCTATTTGTGACTATCGATTATGGCTGAAAGTTATTTACTAAACAAACTGCAATCTGTAGAACAGACCTACACAGAATTAACCCGTCGTCTAGCGGATCCCGATGTCACCGGTAATCCGGGTGAATTACAGCGTCTGGCCAAATCCCGCGCTTCCCTAGAGGAAACGGTCAACACCTACGAAATTTGGCAAAAAAGTCAAGAGGATTTAATCGGTGCGAAACAAATCTTCAAAGAATCCGCCAGCGATCCCGAATTACGGGAAATGGCCGCCCTAGAAGTGGCAGAATTAGAGGAAAAAATCGCCACTTTGGAAGACCAATTAACCATTCTGCTGCTGCCCCGGGATCCCCTCGATGAAAAGAATATCATGCTGGAAATTCGCGCCGGGACTGGAGGTGATGAGGCCAGTATTTGGGCGGGGGATTTAGTGCGTTTGTACTCAAAATATGCCGAAACTCAAAACTGGAAAGTTAGCCTTTTGAGTGAATCTCCGGCGGATATGGGCGGATTTAAAGAGGCAATTTTAGAGATTAAAGGCGATAACGTCTATAGTAAGCTGAAATTTGAGGCGGGAGTCCATCGGGTGCAGCGGGTTCCTCTAACGGAAGCGAGTGGTCGCGTCCACACTTCCACCGCTACCGTGGCGATTATGCCAGAAGTGGACGATGTGGAAGTGCATATCGATCCCAAGGATATTGAGTTAACCACGGCTAGGTCTGGGGGTGCAGGCGGTCAAAATGTCAATAAAGTGGAAACTGCGGTCGATTTAATCCATAAACCCACGGGAATCCGGGTTTTTTGCACCGAAGAGCGCTCGCAATTGCAAAACCGGGAACGAGCTATGCAGATTCTCCGGGCGAAACTGTACGATATGAAATTACAGGAACAACAGGAAGCGGTCAGTTCCATGCGACGCTCTCAGGTGGGAACCGGTTCCCGTTCGGAAAAAATTCGCACCTATAACTATAAGGATAATCGTCTCACCGATCATCGCTTAAATCAGAATTTTTCCCTCGATCGCATTTTAGACGGCGATATCGAAGGGGTGATCCAATCCTGTATCGCCAAGGATCAACAGGGAAAACTGGCGGAATTAGCCGCTGCCCAAGAGACAGCTTAATCAGTGATCAGTGATCAGTTACCAGTGAACAGTAAAAAGCTCCCCACTTCCGGCACTTTCCCCACTGGTGGGGGTGAGTGCGGGTGGGGACTGATGCCGGTTCCTTCAACTCACAACTAATTCTAAGCTTCCACTAAACGAAAAGCCGCACCCAAACCGACAGCGATCTCATCGGGAGAAATTTTCCCATCATGGTTAATATCGATCGCATCGAATACCGCATCGGTTCCCGCCCATTCTTCCCGGGTGATGAAACCATCCCCATCATGGTCATAGACTCGGAAAATATCTTCGGCGGCGTGTTCTAGGGTTGACTGACCTTCCAACTGGGTTAAACGTTGAATCAGCAATTGTTCTAATAATTCTAAAGCTTTGGTAAAACCTTGAATACCTTCCGCTAGTTTTTCAGAAGCCATGGCATCTTCGGCGTGCATTTTCTCAAAAGTGGCTTGATCCATGGCAATTTTGACAATATCAAGGGTTGCGGCCTGGTCTGGATCGAGCTTACGGGGTAAATCGGCTTCTGTCTCTTGCAATTGTTCGAGAAGTTTCGGGGAAATGGTTAAAAGATCACAACCAGCTAACTCGCAAATTTCACCGATATTGCGGAAACTTGCCCCCATAACTTCGGTTTTATAACCAAACTTTTTATAGTAGTTATAGATCTGGGTAACGGATTGGACTCCGGGATCTTCAGCACCAACGTAGTCTTTACCAGTTTCTTTTTTATACCAATCGAGAATCCGACCGACAAAGGGAGAAATTAAGGTTACTCCCGCCTCCGCACAGGCGATCGCCTGATGGAAACCGAATAATAGGGTTAAATTACAGTGAATTCCCTCTTTTTCGAGGACTTCTGCGGCTTTAATCCCTTCCCAAGTTGAGGCAATTTTAATTAAGACTCTTTCTCTAGAGATACCCGCTCGTTCATACTGGGAAATGAGATAACGGGCCTTGTCGATGGTAGCTTGGGTATCGTAGGAAAGACGAGCATCTACTTCGGTCGAGACGCGGCCAGGTACGATTTGCAGGATTTGCAGGCCAAAACCGATCGCTAGGCGATCAAAAGCTAATTTGGCCACATCTTCCGGGGTGGCCTGCTTTCCTAATTCTTTTCTGGCCGCTTGCAGGGTTTGATCGACAATCGGCTGATATTGGGGCATTTGGGCCGCGGCCGTAATCAGGGAGGGGTTAGTGGTGGTATCTTGGGGGGTAAAAGCTTCGATCGCTTGGATATCCCCGGTATCAGCAACAACCACTGTAAATTGGCGTAATTGTTCTAGTAGGGTTTTAGCCATAACTTCTCCAGATGCGTGTTAACGCGAGACTTTATCTGCATCTTAGCGATTCGATCGAGAGGAAGGGGAAAATTCCCGATTGATTTAATTCCCAAGCACAGACCCGGCCAAAGTGGGGATGAGCCGGGGAATCTTTTGGCCACTCCTTGCCCAAAGTCCTTTATTTGTGATAGTATTAGTGATTGTGTCGATTTAACAAAACGGAGTTTATGCCCAAGCTAAAAACGCGAAAGGCGGCGGCCAAACGATTCGAGGCCACGGGAAGCGGCAAAAAAATCAAACGTCGCAAAGCCTTCAAAAATCACCTACTCGATCATAAAAGTGCCGAACGCAAGCGCCGTCGTTTGTCCCAGATTACCCTGGTACACGAGCGCGACGAGAAGGAAGTGCGCTTAATGTTGCCCTATTTGTAAATTTTCCAGAAAAATTGTCTAAAGGATTATCATGTCTAGAGTAAAACGGGGGAATGTCGCCCGCAAGCGACGCAAAAAAGTTCTCAAATTAGCCAAAGGTTTTCGCGGTTCCCACTCGCGCTTATTCCGTACCGCTAACCAACAGGTAATGAAGGCCTTGCGGAATGCCTATAGAGACCGTCGCAAACGTAAACGCGATTTTCGTCGTCTTTGGATTACCCGCATTAACGCGGCTGCTCGTCAACAGGGCATCAGTTACAGCCAACTGACCGGACAATTAAAGAAAGCTAATATCCTCCTCAATCGGAAAATGTTGGCCCAATTAGCCGTCCTCGATCCCGTCGCTTTTGCTAAAGTGGTAGAAACAGCCAAAGGATAATTTAGCCCCAAGCATGACGGAAACTTGGCAAACGATTCAATTCCCCAGTTCAGAAAGTGCGATCGCTTTAGCGGGTCATCAAGAAGCTAACCTCAAATTGATAGCCAGGCAAACTGGGGCGAATTTAGTCCTCAGAGGGATGGAATTGCGGATTGCGGGGCAACCGACCCCCGTGGAGCGTGCCACAGCGATTGTACGCTCCTTAAGTATTTTATGGCAAGAGGCCAAGTTAATCGCCGAAGCCGATATTATGACCGCTATCCATGCCCTCGATACGGGGCGTTCTAGCGAGTATAAAGAACTACAGCAGGATATTCTCGCTCGTACCCGTCGCGGGGAGCTAATTCGGGCAAAAACCTTCCGTCAGCGTCAATATATCCAAGCGATTCAAAGTCACGATATCACCTTTTGTATTGGACCTGCTGGCACGGGGAAAACCTTTTTAGCCGCCGTTTTAGCCGTACAAGCTTTATTAGAAGATAAAGTAGAACGGATTATCCTCACCCGGCCGGCCGTGGAAGCAGGGGAAAAATTAGGCTTTCTGCCGGGGGATTTACAGCAAAAAGTCGATCCTTTTTTGCGTCCCCTCTACGATGCTTTATACGAATTTATCGAAGCGGCCAAAATTCCCGACCTGATGGAACGGGGTAAAATAGAAATCGCTCCCTTAGCTTATATGCGGGGACGAACCCTAGCTAATGCTTTTGTTATCGTTGATGAGGCCCAAAATACCACCCCAGCACAGTTAAAAATGGTCTTAACGCGCTTGGGATTCGGTTCGCGCATGGTAGTAACTGGAGATGTCACCCAAACCGATTTACCGCAACAACAGGAATCGGGGTTAATTGCCGCTCAAAAAATCCTAAAATCAGTAGAAGGGATCGCTTTTTGTTACCTATCGCGGGCCGATGTGGTGCGTCATCCCCTAGTACAAAAAATCGTCTCAGCTTACGAACAGCACGAAAAATAACAGATTATGGATATTAAACATGGTTTCGTCGATGCGGTGGGTAATACTCCCCTAATTCGTCTCAATAGTTTTAGCGAGGAAACTGGCTGCGAGATTCTCGGTAAGGCCGAATTTCTGAACCCCGGTGGTTCGGTCAAGGATCGCGCCGCTTTATATATTATCCAAGAAGCGGAAAAAGCCGGTACTCTCCAACCGGGGGGAACCGTTGTCGAAGGAACCGCCGGCAATACTGGCATCGGTTTGGCCCATATCTGCAATGCTAAGGGTTATAAATGCCTGATTATCATTCCCGATACCCAATCCCAAGAGAAAATCGACCTATTGAGAACCCTTGGCGCGGAAGTGCGTGCTGTTCCCGCCGTTCCCTACCGAGATGCCAATAATTACGTTAAATTATCGGGGAGATTGGCCAGTGAGATGGAAAATGCGATCTGGGCCAATCAATTTGATAATCTGGCTAATCGTCGCGCTCACTACGAAACCACCGGCCGGGAAATCTGGGAACAAACCGACGGTAAAATTGATGCTTGGGTGGCTGCCACGGGAACCGGGGGAACCTACGCGGGGGTGGCGATGTTTTTAAAAGACCAAAATCCCCAGGTGCGTTGTGTGGTGGCCGATCCGATGGGTAGCGGTTTATATAGTTATGTGAAAACCGGGACAATTACCCTGGAAGGTAGTTCAATTACTGAAGGGATTGGTAATAGTCGTATTACGGCTAATATGGAAGGCGCACCCATAGATGATGCCATTCAAATTGATGATCCCACTGCCATTAAAGTTGTTTATCAACTATTACAAAAAGATGGTTTATTTATGGGGGGTTCTGTGGGTATTAATGTCGCTGCTGCGGTAGCTTTAGCTAAACAAATGGGACCAGGCCACACTATTGTTACTGTTCTTTGTGATGGTGGATCCCGTTATCAATCTCGTTTATATAATCCTCAATGGTTGGCTGAAAAAGGATTGGCTTAATCAGGAATTATCGGCTCAGAAATTAGTGGAGATAATGGTAGGGGTAGGGCAACAATTAGAGAAGGCAGCAGGGAAAAATGAGGCGCAATGTTGGGCAAGCACTTGAGACAAGATAGATAATAATAGAATATTAAAGGGGAAAATTTAAGATGAAACAGGCATTCACAGCCAGAGTTTTTCAAGAGGGTAATTGGTTTGTCGCTCAATGTTTAGAGGTTGATGTGGCAAGTCAAGGAGAAACGGAAACTGAGGCGTTAATAAATCTTCAAGAAGCTTTGGAATTACACTTTGAACCTCCTTGTGCAACAGTGATTCCTCAATTGCAAAAAATAGAGGTAGAAATTAATGCCGCTTAAGCCTTTATCTTATCGTGAAATTAAACGGAAATTAGAGACGGCAGGGTTTGAAGTGGTGAGTCAAAAGGGAAGTCATGTTAAGTTTGCTAAGGATACCTCTGAAGGAAAACGCACAGCGATTGTTCCTAAATATAAAGAGGTAACAATTGGGACGATTACCAGTATTTTAAGGCAAGCGGGGTTAAGTGTTGATGAGTTTGAGCAGTTATAAGTTAATAATCCAATCCTGTCTAAATTATGATTTTTTTGATTATTTGATTAACTATGATTGTTTTTGGCTCTCATCTCTGGGATCTGATTCTGATAATCTACCCACCAGATAGGCAATGGTAGCGGTAGCGCAATGCTTAGGTGATGTTATAATAATAATAGTCTTGCCCAAATTTTTATTAAGGACGGGATGATCTTAAAAATATGCAATATCAAGTCAATCTCAAGCAATCAGAAGAGGGATATGCCGTTCATTCAAAATCGACAAATTGGGTTTTGGGTTTTATTAGACCTCCTGCAAAAATAGGAACTGATTATGTATAATAAAGTAAAACACTCAGAAAAACCATGACTTACGAAAAAGTAAAAAATTTGAATCCAGAAGAGTTTAAACGCTTTTGT
>SFAQ01000003.1:0-22067 GCA_007096525.1 Microcystis wesenbergii Mw_QC_B_20070930_S4
TTCTGTGTGGAAGGAAGAAGGATAGGGATAATTTTCCAGAAACATAGTCTTCAAAGCTTTGCCTAGCAAGACTCCTACGAATGATAAGCACTGATTATCACACAAAGTCGAGAAGAGCCAGAGATATTAGCTCAGAAAGCGATTATACTCAATGATCGAAGACTATTGGCCGGCGATCGATGAACCAAGACAACGAGATTAGTCATTTACTAGACCTCATGCCTGCTTCGGGACGGATGATGACGCGCATTGTCAGCAAACCCGAAAGCACCAAGGTAATCGAAACTAATTTTCCCCTACCCTGGCAAAGAGGGGTCAGACCAATTCCAATTAATTTTGACCTCTGGCGGCAATTATCAAGATCCCAACGGGATCTAGTCTTGTTAAGGGCCGTCTCTGTTTTAACGGCAGTAAAATGGTTTAAACCCGATCTCGATCGAGTAATTGCTCTAGCTGGTATCATCGGTTTAACCGTGGAAACCCTGCAAACCGATGCCGTCGGTATGGCAGTAGCAGGGGGTTTAACTGCCTTGGCAATTAACCGGATTTGGCGAGAAAAACGCAGCCCCCAACGGGAATTAGACGCGGATGAAGCAGCCCTAAAAGTGGCCGTTAGACGCGGTTACACGGAAACCGAGGCCGCTAAGGGTTTATTATCGGCTATTGAGACTATAGCTGAAATTGAGGGGCGATCGAGTCTCAATTTTAACGAGTTATTGCGCTGTCAAAATCTGAAAAAATTAGCCAATCTCTCCTTTGTGGGTGTTCCCGATCAGGTGAGACAATCTTAAGGTCAGGAGTCAGGATTCAGGAGTCAGGAGGCAATAGGTAATCTCCCCCCCTCTGTCACCCATTCCGGCGTTCCGGAGTTCCCTAAAATCAGAGAGTCTGTAACCTTAAAATAACTACTATAAAAATATTTTTTCCCCTTGCTCAATGGCTGCAATTGACTCTTTAGAAAAAGCCTTAAAATATCACTTTGGCTACGATCAATTTCGACCGAATCAACGCCAAATAATTGAGGCTGCTTTAAACAATCAGGATTTATTAGTAATTATGCCTACCGGAGGCGGTAAATCTCTCTGTTTTCAGCTACCTGCTTTAATCAAAAAAGGGGTGACGGTGGTGGTTTCTCCCCTAATTGCTTTAATGCAGGATCAGGTAACTGCTTTAGCTGATAATGGCATCGGGGCAACATTTCTCAATAGCACTTTAAACGCGAAACAAGTCAGAGACAGAGAATCTTTAATCCTGCAAGGAAAAATTAAACTGTTATATGTTGCCCCAGAAAGATTATTATCGCCTAGTTTTTTAGATTTTTTAGCTGTTATTGATAATTACCTCGGTTTAGCCTGTTTAGCGGTAGATGAAGCTCACTGTGTCTCCGATTGGGGTCATGATTTTCGCCCTGAATATCGACAAATTAAACAAGTCCGTCAACGCTTTCCCTCTGCACCAATTCTGGCTTTAACTGCCACCGCTACCCAACAGGTTAGGGAAGATATTATTCAACAATTAGGATTGCGAGATACTTCCATTCATATTGCTAGTTTTAATCGTCCTAATCTTTATTATGAAGTTCGATCTAAAACCAGTAAATCTTATCAGCAATTGTATCAATATATTAAAGGACAAAAAGGAGCAGGAATAGTTTACTGTATCAGCCGTAAAACCGTCGATCAAGTTACCCAACAGTTACAAAAAGATGGTATTAATGCCCTACCCTATCACGCAGGTATGAACGATCAAGAAAGAAGCGAAAATCAAACCCGTTTTATTCGGGATGATGTGCAGATTATGGTGGCGACAATTGCCTTCGGTATGGGGATTAATAAACCCGATGTGCGCTTTGTCGTTCATTATGATTTACCCCGCAATTTAGAGGGATATTATCAAGAATCTGGCCGCGCCGGTAGGGACGGAGAACCAGCTAAATGTACCCTCTTTTTTAGCTTTGCCGATGCCAGAAAAATTGAGTATTTTATTAACCAAAAAACCGAGCAAAATGAACAACAGAAAGCTCGTCAACAATTGCGACAGGTGTTAGATTATGCCGAAGGGACTGAATGTAGAAGATCGAGCGTACTAGGTTACTTTGGAGAAAGTTTTGCGGGTAACTGTGGTAACTGTGATAACTGTCGCCATGGTAACAATTCTGAGGATTGGACAATCGAGGCACAAAAATTTTTATCCTGTGTGGCCCGGACGGGACAGAAATTCGGTATGATGCACATAATCAACGTGCTGAGGGGAGGAAAAGGTGAAAGAATCACCCAATATCAACATCATTTATTATCTACTTATGGCATCGGTAAAGATAAAACTCTCGGGGAGTGGAAACGTTTAAGTCGTTCCCTTGTCCAGCAAAATCTACTGGTAGAAACTGAAGACAATTTTAGAATCTTGAAACTTAATCAACACAGTTGGGAAGTGATGCGGAAACAACGTTCCGTGTTTATTGCCGTCCCCCGAAAAGCTAACGGTCAAATCTTGGGAGACGACAATCCCAATACGGTGGAAAGTGATTTATTATTCGAGCGCTTGCGGCAACTGCGGAAAAAAATTGCCGATAGTCAAGGGGTTCCTCCCTACGTTATTTTCCATGATTCTAGTCTCCGTTTGATGGCCCAATCAAAACCCCGAAGTTTAGAGCAGTTTCGTCAAATTTCTGGAGTAGTACAAAGCAAAGTTCAACAGTATGGGGATATATTTATAGCGGCAATTAATGATTTTTGTCAGGATAGTCTTCCCTCTACTCAATTCCTCACTCTCCAATACTATCAGGATGGTTTGAATGCGGAAGAAATCGCTCGCAAAAGAAGCTTAAAAGTCTCAACCATCTATGAACATTTAGCTAAATTGCTGGAAGCTGGTTACGAAATTGATATTAATCAGTTATTTTCTAAGAATAAACAGGAATATATTCGTTTAGCGATTAAAAAAGTGGGTGATCAATCCCTGAAAACTCTCAAAGAAAATCTGGGAGATAATTATAGTTATGAGGAAATTAAATTAGTTGTTGCTTGGCAAAGACGACTTTAAAAGCTATAGGAGAGGGGGAATTATGGCTCTTCTGGTTTATGTGTGGAAACGAGGTCTATACTGATAGAATATCCGCAAAATAGCCCTAAAAGTCTTGCCCGATAAGCATTTCACGATTCCATAAGCAAAAATTATCACACAAAGTCGAGAAGAGCCGAATTATGAATTATGAATTATGAATTGGGGAAGTGAACTGATAACTGATAACTGATAACTGAATTCAGCAGACCCTATTTAGGGTTTGCTGAATCAATCTAAAAACCTTGTTGGATAAGGCTTTTAGACTTTTTTCCCCTCAAAAAGTGCTGACCTTTGGGGTGATCGGGGGTAAAATTCAGGTACTTTTTCCCTGAAAATTAGGTAGTTGACCACCTGAAAATCGATAAAACCCTACACCCCACACCCCACACCCCACACCCTGTCCCCAGGAAAAGCTATTAAAATACTAATAGCAGGATTGAATAGGGGCAGCCAAAGACGCTGAAAAAGTTTAAATCCTAGGGGAATTCCCGTGGATTCACCGATAACAGCCACGGCAAACCAGAGAAAACCCGCTATCACTAAAAACACATCAAATATTAAGATTCTATTCAACCACTTGACAAATTGCTCTTTCATTGCAGCAAAAACTTAGGTTATTTATACAGTTTATTCACGAAAAAGTATAGCACTGTCACCTTAATCCCAAGCTCTCCAGAGCCAAGCTAGTCCGGCAGTAATAATTAAAACTTTAGTTAACCAATCTCCCCAGCGCACATATAAAGTCCTCGTATCCCGTCGATAAATTGTTTCGCTATGAATTTGATATCTATCCAGATCTGATAGCCAAAGGTGATTACCGTGGGGATCGACAAAAGCAGAATAACCTGTATTGGTGGCCCGGGCCATCCATCGATCGGTTTCGATCGCCCGCATGGTATCCTGAGCATGGTGTTGAGCGGGCATGGCGTGGCTATAATGGGCGTTATTAGAAGCAGTAATAATAAATTCGCCTCCCCTAGCAGTTTGACGGCGAAAATGTTCGGAAAAAGCCGACTCGTAACAAATGCCCACAATGGTTTTACCGAAAGGACTGTCAATAATTTGATCCGGATCTCCCGGGATTAAGTGCGCTTGCAAGGGAGAAAGGCGATTAACAATTCCGCCCAAAATTTCCTGAAAAGGAACGTATTCGCCTAAAGGCACGAGAATTACTTTATCATACTGACTAATCACCTGTCCCTCGCCATCAATGGTCAACAGACTATTGTTATAACCCTTGTCCAGCTTGCCAAATGCACCTAACCAGATCGGCGTTTTTTTGGCTAAAATTGCCGAATAAATCGAGCTATTATTGACTAAGTTCTCCCAATAGTAGGGTAAGGCGGTTTCAGGGGTTAAGACGGCATCTACTCCCTGATCGGCGAGAATTTGATAACCAGAGGTGTAACCTTCGAGTGCCTTTTGAAATCCTAGGGGCGAAAGTTTAATCGTGTTGGGAATATTGCCCTGAATTACGCCAATTTTTATCCCTAAATCCCTTGACTTTTCGATCGGTTTATGGTATGTGTCCCATCCCCAGAGATGGAGGCTCAAACAAATGAGGAGGGGTAAAGAGAGAAAAGCGAGATTTTGCCGCGATTGACGGATTAGGAGCAAGCTTTCGACGATTAAACCATTAACTGCCACAATTGCCGCCGTTACCGTCGTAAAACCCGATAATTTGCCCAATTGCAGAATCAATAAATTATGGGGACTTTGGCTATAAGCAAGGGTAGTCCACCAGAGAGGGGATTGACTCCAGAGAGATTCTAACCCACACCAGAGGGCAGTGCCGATGAAAACCCGTAGGAGGGCATCCCTAAAAGATGACTGATTAACACTTTTGTTGACATAAAACATAACTAACGTCCAAGTTAGCACGATCGCCGTTCCCCAAAAAGTGATAAACAACCAACAAAACAGGGCAATTAACAAACTAGCTAACCAGGGGACACCCATCCACGTCATCGGGTGAATTCCCGTGATCCAGAATAAAGCGAGGCCATGGTAGGCAAAACCCCAGCCAAAACCGTATAAAAGCTGTTTTTTTAGGGATTTTTCCGCTAATCTCACAATAATCCACAGGGGGACGAGAGAAATCCAAGCGAGTAACCACCAAGAAACCGGCGCTACTGTTAACCCCATCCCCACACCGGCCAAAATTGCCCAGAGAAAACGCACCATCTTTCACTCCAGTCAGGTTAAACTCCTTTGACCTACTAGATCAGAGTAGCTAGAGGGAAGACAAAACACAAGAGAGACACAGAAGTTTTGGCTACATCTACAATAGATCAGTTAGTGAGTAAAAAAGCCCCTCGATCAGATGCTAAGTAGGGAAGCACAATTATTTGTAGGATGGGTTAGCGATAGCGTAACATTAGCGGGCGTTGGGTTTCATGCTTCAACCGTTCGGCTGAGCTCACGGCCGAAGCCCAACCTACGTTCATCTAGAGGGAAGACAAAAAACAAGAGACACACAGAAGTTTTGCCTACATCTACAATAGATCAGTTAGCGAGTAAAAAAGCCCCTCGATCAGATGCTATGGCACGCTATAGACTCAGACAAACAGGGAGATGGGGAATGTCACCCTCACCCTGAAAGCCTAAACTCAGACTGAATAAATGATTGAATACATGGATAATTTTAACCCCCAATTAACGGCTCTGGCTCTTGTCTTGAATGTTGAGGAAAATCTCGAAGATATTTTTCGCAAAATAGCTAGTACAAGCGCTCATCAATTGCGAGCGAGGCACTGTTCAATTATGTTAAGCTCTCCACAGGAATTAAAAGGGGAAATTACCGATTATCTAGAAGTTTTTGCCCATTACGATGATCTATCACCTTTAGCCGAACAAGAAATAATTAAACTTGATCAAGGTATTGCCGACACTGTAGCGGCGACAGGAAAACCTTTACTAATTAAAGATATCACTCGATCGCCATTTGCCAGTGCAGCCCGTTATCCCAAAAGAGCAAATAATAATAGTTTTATCTCCGTACCGATTATCCTAAACGAGCAGGTAATTGGAGTAATTAATCTCAGTTTTCCCCTAGATAAAAAACATTTTGAACCATTAGATTTAGAAATCTTGCAGTTATTCGCTCAACAGGCTGCCCAATCCCTGCAAATTTTTCATTTGCAAGGGATATTAAAATCTCGTTTTGTGACTATGGCAGTGACTAGAGAAATAGCAGAAATTCAGTCCGAACATTCGATCGCTGTCCATCCTTATCCTCCGAAATTAGCCAAAATTGTCGCTAAGGCTTTTTTTAAAGAATTAACTCAGGCCGGTTTTGGAACTCATCAAGTTATTGAGATTGCTAATGAGGTTTTGAATTTACTACAAAAGACTCTTAATAAACATAAAAATCGTCTGGAAGGAAAAGATTGAGCGCTAGTCAAGGGTTAAAATCGACTAACTTGCCACTCCCGTGCAGTGCCAAGAAGTAATTGAGATAGTTAACAGCTTAATTGACCGGTGTTTACTGATTACCGCTGCCATCCTGCCGTCCTAATTCATAGACACCGGAGGCAACACAGGCGAGAATACCGACACTAATCGGCCAACTTTTTCCTAAACTAATCTCGATTAACCAATCGGAGAAACCGCCGAGAATGAGAAAGGGAATAATACTAAAGATAGAGGCATAAAAAGCATTTTGAGATTCCCTGGCGACGCGAGTTTTTTCAAACTCCTCTAGGGAAGTGTAGAGGAAACGCTCGGCAAAATTAAACCAGCGATAGAAAATTTCTATAAACCAATTTCGCACCCCAGCTAACCCCAAATACAATGCTAAAGACCAGAGACAGCTACCGGCAATAAAGGCCGGGGAAATATTGATAGTGAAGGGCAGAAAGTCGATTACCATAAATGAGAGCCACAGAAGTGGTAAATTTGAGCGAACGGCTTGATCGATCTTAACAAGTCTTGACCTTTGCACCAAAGAGATGAAAATTCTTCAGATTGTTCCTTCGATTTCCCTTGTTTACGGTGGCCCTAGTCAAATGGTACTCGGTTTGTCAGCGGCCTTGGCGCAACTGGGCCAAGAGGTGACTATTATTACCACCGATTCCAATGGTGACACGGGACAAGCACCCCTAGATGTGCCTTTAGGGGTCCCTGTTAGTCAAAATGGCTATCAAATCTATTATTTTCCCTGTTCTCCCTTTCGGCGCTATAAATTTTCCCTTGATCTGTTTACTTGGTTGGCTAATAGGGCAAAAGATTATGATATCGCCCATATTCACGCTTTATTCTCCCCAGTGAGCAGTATATCGGCTTCGATCGCCCGTTACCGTCAACTGCCCTATATTCTCCGTCCCCTAGGCACCCTCGATCCGGCAGATTTGCAAAAAAAACGGCAACTTAAACAACTATATGCCAATTTTCTGGAAAAACCCAATTTAGCAGCGGCGGCGGCAGTTCATTTTACCAGTCAGCAGGAGTGTCAAACTGCCGAAAGATTTAATATAAAAACTCAAGATATTGTCATCCCCCTAGGGGTAGATTTTTTTAACCCACAACCTTTACCAGTAAAGGGTTTTGAGCTTCCCGAAAATAAACCGATCATCCTCTATATGTCCCGTCTTGATCCGAAAAAAGGGCTAGATTTATTGCTGCCCAGTTTAGAAAGGTTGTTAGAAAAAGGCCTAGATTTTCATTTTGTCTTAGCAGGAGGCAATCCCCAGGATCGAGACTACGAAAATCGGATTAAAAATCAGATCGAGCGGTCAATATTGGGCAAAAATACGACAATTACCGGATTTGTGACCGGAGAAGTCAAAAATAGCCTCCTCGCCAAGGCCGATTTATTTGTTTTACCTTCCTACTATGAAAATTTTGGCATCGCGGTTGCAGAAGCTATGGCTGCTGGAATTCCTGTGGTGATCTCGGACCGGGTGGATCTGCATCCTGCGGTAGCAGCAGCGGCCGCAGGATGGGTGACAGCTTGTCAGCTTGAGGATTTAACTAATACTTTGGCAACGGCTATCACTAATCCTGAAATTCGCCAACAAAGAGGGAAAAATGCCAGGGATTTAGTCTTAAATCAATATAGTTGGTCGGCGATCGCTGAACAGCTGTTAACCGTCTATAAAAATCTAGTCTGAGTTATCGATCGTCCCCTACTCGATCGAAGTCACGGACGGATTAAGATTTAAGCCATCAGGATAACCAGCACTAAAAATGCCCGTAGGGTTAAACCTGATTGCAGAAAGACAGGAAGTGCAAAAGAATTCATAACACTAGCTCACTTTCTAGGGATGGCTCTGCTTCCACTATACGCTTTCATCTCTGCTCATTCCTCATATTTCCGTCCGCAATGTCATCATCTCATCATTTATTCATCCCATAGAAGAATTTGAGGTAAATTGTACTGCATTTAAACTGGGGAGGGAGCATTTTAATACAAATGTACAGAACTTAGTCACTCCCCACCCCGTTCACTTAAGTTTCAGCGTCGTGATTATAATTAGGGAATGATAGAAATTCTTAGGCAATAGGATCACATCAGTGTTGATAAATCATCTTTTCTTCGGCGCTTTCCTACCCCTTGATACTCTCCTGTCCACCCAGGGGATTATGGTTATGCTTCTGGCCGCTTATGCTTTAGCCATGTGGATGTTTCTAACTAGCGCCCCAAAAGTTCATACAATCATGGTGACAGATTTGGAGACAGCCCGACAATTTTATGAAGGACTTTTAAATTTACCCACGGCCGATGTTCCCCTCCATTACTATTACAATTATGAGCAGACGATGGGCAATAATATGATTGACCCATTTTATATCTCTAGTAATCCGGCTGTGACTACTGCCAACCCTTCTTTGGGAGATCAACCCCAGGGTTTATGGTATCAGTTGAAGAAAAATACCCAACTGCACATCGTTGCTGGGGCAACCGCGGGTTATAAGGATCGTCATCGTCACGTTTGTTTTGATCACGATTGTTTAGAACAAATTCTGATGCGGGTGGAATCACGACGCTTAAAGTATAAAGTTCGTCGCAATAAACCTTTAAATTTTTTGGTCAAAGATAATGCTGATCGCGTGATTGAAATGGCCGAAGTCTCGAATTAGTTAACAGTAATTAGATTGGGGGCAACCATAACGGTAAATAACTCAACTATGAATGCTCAACTGCTCACAATCATTTTAATTTCTTTGGGGGTAGGTATTGGTTTAGCCATTCTACTCCTAATTTTAGTCAAGTTGAGACGCTGCAACCAACAGGTAAATAGTATCGTCGATTATCACTCTCTCATCGGTTTAATCGGAGTTGTTCAAATCCCCTTCGATAAAAATAGCAAGGGGAAAGTACGAGTTAATGTCGGAGATAGTCTAATCGATATAGTCGCGATAACGGAAGGGGAAGAACAATTTAATGTCGGTGATCAAGCATTTATTCTCAATTTCCAGGACAATAAAGTTTTAGTCATTGCGGAAAAGTATATCAGAGGCGATTTTTAATTTCTTCTAGACCAAAGGGTAACTAACTATGAATAGTCAAAATAAGTCCTATCTCATCCAAATCAATCCCAATCAATACGACAACAATAATAACAACAGTGCTGGCAATTTATTGTTAAATAGTGTTCCCATTGCTTTATTGATATTTTTTGGGATTGGTGCGATTTGGTTTATCAATTCTTTTTTGTGTATTTGTAAACCCAATGAAGTAGTGATCCTGAGTGGGATGAAACGCAAATCAAAAGATAGACAAGATGCCGGTTATCGAGTGGTATCGGGGGGGCGGGCGATTCGTATTCCAATTTTAGAAACCGTTAAACGCATGGATGTCACCACAACCCCGATCAGAATTGAGATTAAAAATGCCTATTCTAAGGGCAATATTCCCCTGAATATAGTGGCAATTGCTAACGTAAAAGTTAGTTCTAAACCTGAAATAGTCGGCAATGCGATCGAACGTTTTTTAGACCGAGATCGAGAAGAAATTATTCGCGTAGCTAAAGAAACTTTAGAAGGAAACTTGCGGGGTGTAGTTGCAACAATGACCCCCGAACAAGTGAACGAAGATCGCCTAAAATTTGCCGAAAGTATTACCAGTAACGTCAGTCAAGACCTGTTTAAACTCGGTTTAGAAATTGATACTCTCAAAATTCAAAATGTTGCCGATGACGTGGATTATCTTAACTCCCTCGGACGGGAAAGAATCTCTTTAGTCATGCGTGATGCTGAAATTGCTGAATCAAATGCACTCAATGAAGCTGAACAAATAGTTGCGGAATGTGAGGAACAGGCAACCGTAGCTAAAACCCGCGATCAAATTATCATTTTAGAGCAAGAAAACGAGTTGAGAAAGTTAAAGGCAAAACTGGAACAACAGGCAAAATCGGAAGAAGAAATAACTATCGCCGCCGCTAAGGAAAAACGTGCTATAGTTGAAGAAAAATTGCAACAGGTCAGGGCAGAATTAGAAAGATTACGTCTCCAAGCAGATGAAGTTTTACCCGCAGAAGCGCAGCAGGAAGCCGAAACTTTCCGCGCTAGAGGACAAGCGGCAATTTTTGAAGAAAATGCCAAAGCTGAAGCCTTGGTTAACGAATTATTTGCAGAAGTCTGGCAAAACACCGGCAGCGAAGCAGAAGCAATTTTCTTGATTCAACAGTTAGAAACTATCCTAGAGGAGGCGATTAAAATCCCTAAACGCCTACACCTCGATCGAGTTAATATCGTTGATAATGGTGATGGGAAATCCCTGGCTGCCCTGATCAAAGTCTATCCCGAAATCGTCAATCAATTCCTCGCCAGTGTCCATCAAACCCTCGGTATTGATGTAGTGGGAACTCTCACCAATAAAATTGAAAAATAGCAGTCAAAAAACATACTAGGCATGGCTGAATCGAGGTGTGGATGCCAACTTGAAAAATCCCAGAAAAGAGGATTTGTATCTTAGATCAGCAACGCCACTAGAAACAACCTTCTTAATAGGACACCCAAAAGTCTGTATAACCTACTGCACATTGTCGGTAAACATCAGGTAGGCCTTCCCAAAGTTTCTGCGCCGACGCACGACCCCTATCTCCCACATAACAACCGACAATTTCTCTTATTATTCTTGGAGAAAACAATCATACCAGAGTTCCTCACATTCTTTAGTTAATTTTCCTTTTGGCTTGATGTAAACGTTTACCTGACGGGGAAACTCACTAAATTTAATATTTAGATGGTTCTGTAACCACGACCAGCTTAATCCTGTTACTCTGGCAATACCTCGTCAAGAAATTCGCTCTAACAATAGCCGATCAATTAATTGTTTTGTTTTTTCTGATACCTGATTCTGACGGGTGCATCTCATTAAGGTAAACTATCTTCTAAAATTGGTCATTACTTCCGGTTTTATCACTCAATGCAAGCCTTTGGGGGGTAGAACCCCCCAAACCCCGGAGCGCATTAGTTTTTCGGTGGGATGCTTACAGGCAGCTGCTGATACTAAATCCGTTGAGTATATGCTACATATCAGGATAGGCACTCATGCAAGAGGCACTCATGCAAAAGGGAGAATAAATAATCAGTTTTTAATAACCAGATTTAGTATGATATATCTGTAATAATTTAAAAGTCACTGATAATTGCTGATTGTCCGTATTGGGAGCAAATGTGAGATGTATCGAGTGAGATGCTCCCCTGAAGACTTAGGGGTTTTGATAGAAATTATCAAGAGATAATTGCTGCCGTGTAATTGACCTTGACAAGAAATGCTATAATTTCCTAGCAAGGGGGGAAATTAATCCCTCTCGGTGTTGCCGTCGCACAATTTTGTCGGTTACTGGTTTTCGCCAGCTTGTCTGTCAAAAATACCAATTCTAGTTTGAATCGGTGCTGTTATGTCAAGATTCAAGACTTTTGGCTGCAACAGAACTGGAAAATCAAATAATCTATTCCCTCAAATCTTCTTACCTTAGACAAAAATAATGAAATTCGAGGAAATCCAAGAGATTCTTAATCGGCAACTGATCGAGCTTGAGAATCGCTGTCTCAATGACACAGAACAATTATTATTGCGAGGACTTTGGCAGAAAAAAACCTATCAAGAAATTGCCCAAGAAAACGGTTATAGTAGCACCTATCTTGCCAATGTAGTTGCCCCAGAACTCTATGATAGACTCTCGCAACTGATCGGTTCTCCGATCAATAAGAAAAATTTTTTATCCAGACTACAATCTCATTTTACCAACTCCACATCGCTTCAGTATTGCGGTAATGAATATCCCCAGAATGAGCGTCCAGAATACCCCGATGCTCCTGTTCCCTATAATTCTTATTATTATCTAAAACGAACAAAACTTGAAGCAAAAATTATCGAGGAAATCGGTCAATCTGGGGCGTTAGTACGCATTAAAGCGCCCAAAAAATGGGGAAAAACGTCTTTATTATTAACAATTTTAGAGGCTTGTCAACAACGATTCGGTTATCGAGTTGTTAGGTTAGATTTACAACAAGCAGACCAAGACATTATAGCAAATTTTAACAAGTTCTTACGCTGGATTTGCCGTAATTGCGCTCGGCAGTTGAATTTAGAAGCCAAATTAGATGATTATTGGGATGAAGATATAGGAATTAAAATGAGTTGGACAATTTATTTTGAAGAGTATATTTTACGAGAAATAAAACAGCCACTGGTATTGGCTTTAGATGGAGTGCATCGAGTCTTTGAACATCCGAAAGTAGCGGAAGATTTTTTACCTTTAATCCGAGCTTGTTATGAAGAATCTAAGCGATCTCCCCTGTGGCAGAAATTACGTTTAATTATTGTTCAATCCACAGAATCTTATGTTTCTCTGCGATTAGAACAGTCTCCTTTTAATGTGGGATTACCTATAGAGTTACAGGGTTTTGGTCAGGAACAAGTGGCAGAATTGGCAAAAAAATATCAATTAAATGAATTAGCAACCAACGAAATTCAACAATTGCTCGACTTAGTAGGGGGACATCCTGCCTTGATTCATTTAGCGATTTATCATCTTAGCCAAGAGCAAATCACGATTGAAGATTTAATCAAATCAGCAACTGCATCAACGGGGATTTATTCCTCTCATTTACAGCTGCACTGGGTCACTTTACAAAAACAACCCGAACTTGCCGATGTTTTTCAACAGATTTGTCAAGGGAATCAACCAATGATAGTCGATCCAATTATTGCTTATAAACTTAATAGTATGGGTTTAATTAAACTCAGGGAAAATAAAGCAATTGTCAGCTGTCAGTTGTATGAAAAGTACTTTAGAAGTCAATATACTGGTTCAGCATAAGTACATTTTTGAACATGGTATTAAGTACCTAAGCAAAATTAATTACACATATCTAACCACCTCTTGCCTCTTGCCTCTTGCCTCTTGCCTATCTTCACTAGGAAATTAATTTTGCACGACTACTTAAGACAGTGATCGCTCAAGCCAATCGGTATTAAATATCGTCTGATAAATCCGATTATGAACGTCCATTTTCCCATGGCGTTTTACCACTAATCCAGATAAAAATAACTCAGGTAAATAGGGATTGTTATCAATCTGTATTGCTTCTTGATGGAGAATTTGTCGATACAAGGTTAATAATTGGGTTCGGTTTGGACTTTGAAGAAGGCGATCTTGAATAGTTTTTAAATGTTCGGGTTGATCCTGCATCTCCCAATCTTGAATAATTTTTTCTGCTACTAAGTTGGTCAACCATTGTTCTTCTTGATTAGAGGGGATTGGTTGCTCACTATCCCGCATCAGTTGACAGAGTTTTTGAGTTAAGAAAGGTTGCCCTCCCGTCCAGCTTAAGACTTGTTTGAGCATTGTCTGAAGATTACTGACTTTTTCAGTTAACCCATATAATAAAGGTTGAGCTTCGTGTTCCTTAAAACTTGCTAATTCAATAGCGTTACCAATATTAAAAGGTGTTTTCTGGGGGTCAGTAATTAAAGCTGAAGGTGTGGTAGCACCAAAAAAGGCGAAAGTTAGCTTTTGAGATTGAGGTTGAATCGCTCTCTGGTTATAAAAAGAACGAATTAAAGCAAAAAAGTCAGAGACATCAAATTTTAACCATAAAATGCTATCAATTTCATCAATAAATATAACAGTCGATTGTCTAAATTGCTGCTGATTAAAATCGTCATTAACTAGAAGAAAATTTTCTATAAATTGTCCTAATCGTTGTACAGGAGGCAGGTCTAATTGTTCACTCCACCAAGCTTTAAAAGTTTTCAATTCTTTGATTAATCCCAAACTGCGGAGCAGATCAACGGCTAATCCTTTATACCATTGTTCAGGGTTAATATTGTCTGTTCCTAACCGAGTTAAGTCAATTACTGCACATCTAATTCCCTCCTTTTGTAATTGGCTCATCATCCGTACCATTAAGCTAGATTTTCCCATTTGACGTGCATTTAAAACATAGCAAAATAGACCTTGTTTGAGAGCTTTATAAAGATTGCGATCGGCTTGTCGAACCACATAATTCGGTGCATCCATCGGTAAACTTCCACCTACTTGATAGACAAAATTACTAGGTTGTTCAGCACTTTTAAGCAGGTCATTTTCAAAGATAAGTTCTGCTTGAGTTGCTTTCAGTACCTCTAAAGTGTTTGTCAGTTCTTTAGTGCGTTCTTGCACTCTTTGTTCTAAGGTTTGATAGAGTCTTGAGTTATCAATAGAGATAGCTGCTTGAGCCCCTAGAATATTTAATAGTTCAACTCTTTCTGAGGTAAATGCACTGGTTGTTAAATTATTTTCTAAATAAACAATTCCCTTTAATTGACCTTGATTGAGTAAAGGAGTACAAAGAATAGATTTAGTTTTTTGAGCAATAATATAATAATCATTGGTAAATTCACCTGATGAAGTGGCATCATTTAAAACGATAGTTTCTTTTGTACGAGCGACATAATTAATAATGCTGGTTGGTAAAAGGGGAATTGAGTTATCATGGTCGATAGATTCTAGGGGAATTGATTGTAAGATATTAATAGTTTCTTCATCGATTGCGCCTTGGGCTTCAATAACCCAGTTGCCTTCTTTCTCTAAAATCAGACAACCTTTCTGCGCTCCTGCATTTTCAATGACAATTTTCATTAAGTTTTGCAGAAGATTTTCTAGTTTAATTTCTACAGAAATCGCTTGCGAGGCTTTAAGAATAGTGGTTAAATCAAGAACTGCTCCATCATTACCAGTAGTTGAAATGTTGGTACTCAGTCCTTGAGATTTGTTTTGATTGCTGATGCCTAACAAATATTGAGGGTATTCTTCTTCTAATTGTTTAACTTTGGCCTTTGCACCCCAACGAATGTAGCAATGATAGGCATTTCTGAGATATAGTTTACCGATTTCTTCTCTACCTAAAGTAAAATAAAATTCAGAGGCACGTTCATAGGCTAAAGCCTCTTCATGGATAAATTCATATTTTTTTGCCCCTGCTATAGCACTATCATAATATTTCATTGCTGTCAAAGGTTTTCTCAAAACACGAGCTATTTCTGCCTGTATTAAATTGTATTTATGCTCAAAATTCATCGGGGCATGATCCTGCCAACATTTCATCAGTTTCTGATTTTCTTGGACTTGCTTAAGATATTGTTTTTTATTTTTTTGATCGAGGGATGGATATTGAGCTAGTAATGCCAAAGAATAATAAAAATTATGTTCTGTAAAAATAATTTCCGCTTTCACAAAACCTGAATATTCAAGGGCGATTTTACTGTTTTCTATTGCTTGAGGATAATCTTTAAATAAGTAACCAAGCCAAGCTTTATAAAAATAAATATTAAAGACAGAAATTCGATTGTTAACTTGGAGTAACTGCCTTAAGGACTTTTCCTCGTCGAGCATAGTACCCGTCAAGTTTTTAACGACTGATTCATTTACTAAAATTTCGACAAATTGGGCGCATATTTTTATTAAATTTAAGGGATGTTCTTGCTGATATTGAACAATAAAATCAATATATTGTTTTTGCTGATTGTGAACGAATTCTAAGTTATTCCCTACAAATAATAAATGATCGCAGTAGAAATTGGCCGCATGGCAAGCAAATTCAAGATCGCCAACTTCCAGAGCCTTTTGTATAGATTTCTTAAGGGGTTCAAGCGTTTGTTTAATATGATGTTTTTTATAGGTTATATTAATGGAAATTGAGACATAAGCTTTCGACCAAAAATCCTTGGCATTTAATTTCTCTAAAACCCGTAAAGATAATTGTCCCAGTTGATAAGCTAAATCAATATCTAACATGAGCCAAGAGACAATATTTCCATAAACAGCATAAGCATAAACGACTGGGGGTGAATTACCATACTGCTGGGATAGGGTAATCTCAGTATAGAGAATTGGTAATGCTATAGAACTTTCGGCAAAACAAGCAGGACTATAAATAAGACTAAAAATCTTCATTGCCATCAACTTATTAGGTTCTTTCATCACTCCTAATCTCGCTAATTCCTCAATGTTTAACGCTTGTGGTGGTGATTCCACTAAAGATATGCCCAAAATTTCTAAAGCTTTGTGTCCGTTATTTAAAGCTAGGTATATTGCGCCCTTAGCCAAGTTTATTTTAATCTTTATTTCGTAAAATTTAACTTGTTCTAAAGGACTTCGGACGTGCAGTAAAGCAAAATCACACAGATTATCAGCCATTTCTAGATTAGTATTCAGATAGTGAGCTTCTGCTAATTCAAGATAAATATTAAATGTAAGTTCATATTGATTTTGCCAACTATCTAATAATAAAAGCTGACAAGCAAAATGTAAATAATTGACTGAAGCTTGGTAAGCATTAGCCGATTTAGCTTTCTTTCCCGCCCTTAAATTTAATTGACACAACTGTTCTTTATCTGAGGTATCCTTTAATAAATCAATCCCAAAATTGAGTTGATTAACTATGTCAAATAATTTGTTTTCTTGAGCTTGAGGAGTTATCTTTTTGAGAAGAAATTGACCAATTTGCAAGTGAGTTGCTTTTCGTTCTGATTCAGGAATAAGTGAATAGGCTGCTTGCTGTACTCTATCGTGTAAAAATTTGTATTTAATCTCTACATTTTCTAAATTTAACTGTTGGTATTCTATCTGATCAAACAATAAAGGAAGTTTATAGTCTTCTGACTGAGGTAAAATAAATCCTTGTTGAAGAGCTATCGCTAATTCTTTCGCTGTAGCGGAGATAGATTTTTGTTGAACAAATGCCAATAAATCTAAACTAAAAGAGTTGCCAATACAAGCAGCTAATTTGATTAGTTGTTGCGTTTTTTCAGGAAGTTTACTAATATTTCTGGCAATTAATTCCACAACATTATAATCAGTAATACCGACAGATTGTATAGCCTCACTAGACCAAATCCAACGATCTATATTGACTTGATAGGTTATTAAGTTTTCACTGTATAAAGTTTTAAGAAACTGAGAGATAAAGAAAGGATTGCCTTGGGTTTTATAAAAAATTAATTCGGCTAAATCTTTAAGCTCATCCCTATTAACCTTACCGTTAAAAGTTTCCTCAATTAATTGTCGAACACTGTCATAAGATAAGGGTTGAATTTCAAGATGATTGATCAGTAAATGGGTAGTTTTTAGTTTCTCTAGCATCAAGGTTAAGGGATGAGTTGAACTAACCTCGTTATCTCGATAAGCACCAATAAAAAACAAATATTTGCTTCTTTTATCGGTCACTATAAGTTGCAATAATTTTAGGGATGCCGAATCTATCCATTGTAAATCATCAAGAAAAATTACCAAAGGATGATTAGGAGTACAAAAAACCTTGATGAACTCTTTAAAAACTTGATTAAAACGATTTTCAGCTTCTAGAGAGTTTAATTGAGGAACTTCTGGCTGTTTACCAATGATTAATTCAACTTCAGGAATGACATCGATAATAATTTGAGCATTTGGCGTAATAGCCCTGATAATATGGTCTTTCCAACCTTCAATTTCCTCCTGATTTTCGGTTAATAACTGGCGAATCAATTCTTGCAATGCTTGAATCAGAGCCAGATAAGGAATATTGCGTTTTAACTGCTCAAATTTTCCCCTAATAAAATATCCTCTCGCTTCAACAATTGCTTTTTGAACTTCATTAACAATGGATGTCTTACCAATTCCTGAATAACCAGAGACTAACATTATTTCGATGGCAGATTCAACTTTTTCTACTCCTGCTACTTTTGGGTGTGCTACTCGTTTGAATGCTTCTAGTAATCTGACTATTTCTTGACTTCTTCCATAGAGTTTTTGAGGAATCAGCAATTGATTGGGATAATCCCGTTTTCCCAAAGCAAAAATCTTAAGCAGGCTCTGCTTTTCTAGTTGACATAAACAAGTTTCCAAATCAAATTTGAGTCCAGCAGCACTTTGATAACGCTCTTCTGCATTTTTTGCCATTAGTTTTCTAACAATGTTAGAAATCATCGGCGGAACTGAGAATTGTTCTAAAGGAGGAGGTTGTTTTGCAATATGACAATGAACTAACTCCATCAAATCCTGAGACCTAAAGGGCAACATTCCTGTGAGCATTTCATAAAAGGTCACTCCCAAAGAATAAAAATCACTGCGATGGTCAATCCTGCGATTCATTCGTCCCGTTTGTTCCGGGGACATATAAGCCAGTGTTCCTTGTAAAAAGCGAGGATTGGTAATAGTTTGCTGCTCAAATGTTAGGTTAGAAGCAATGCTAAAATCAGTCAGTTTGACCTGTTTTGTTTCTCGGTTGATGAGGATATTACTGGGTTTAATATCTTTATGAATAATGGGAACTTGGTGAATCTTAATTAAGATGTCTGCCAAAGAGATAGCAATGGTTAAAAACTGAGAAATAGAAAGGTATTGGGTTGTTAAAAATTCAGCTAAAGATTGACCACCAAAATCTTCGAGAATTACGGCAAAACCATGGCGATAGTTAACCAACCCATAGGATTTAACTACCCCGTCATAGTTTAAATTTTGAATAATTTCATGCTCCTGTCTCCAAGAAACTATCTCTTCTATGGAGGGATATTCAGCCTTGAAAACTTTAATGATTACGGGTTGTTCTTCCTGACAAGATTTGCCCCGATAAACGACGCTTTTAACCCCTTCGTAAATCTTGTGATTAATCTCATAGTTAGGAATAGCGATCATCGAATCTTTATCTCCTACCCTAAATGTCCATTATCTGATGGAAAGTAGGGATATATTTCATATTCAAAAAGTTTTTGAATATCGGGGGAACTGTCGTTTACTAACTGCTGAAAATCCGATTTGACAGGGACATTGTAACTCCCTTGACGGCGACCAATTTTAGGAAGCCAAGCCGTGTGCAAACTAAACCCAAAATTAAGAGCCTGATGCCCTAGTTTAGTCAAAGGACCATGGGCGAGATCCCCCCCATCAAAAATCCAAAATTCATTATTCTGGGGCGTAAAAACTGTACAAATGATGTAACCTTGAGAATTGTCTTCGCTGCCATGGCGAGGAATGAACTGAGGAGAACTACCAATATATCCCCTAGGAAACTGATAAGAATCGGCAATCTTCAGGGAATCATCTAGGGTATGTAATCGAAACAGGGAAGATGGAACGCCTTGTTTCGCTAAATCCAGTACATCCTCCAAAGCCACTGCTCGGTAGGGAGCATCTTTATATAAATCATAGAGAAACTTTGTCATCGTTTCCTGCCAAAGTCCAAAGGAAATCCAGTAAATATTATCAAGTTGTTTGGGTTGCCTTCCTGATGATAACCGATCTCGGTAAGCGTATAAACCTGTTCCCCAAGTATAGGGAGATGAGTAGATAACATTTGATTGAATGACTTCTCCTCGGTTTCCATCAATTACATAGCGTCCCAAACGGCTAATATCCATCTCATTGGGTTCCATAGAATAAACCCGCTCTGAGATAGGATCATAGGGAGGATAAGCCGATAAATCGTATTTACGAATCCACTCAGCCACATCCCAAGAAGCAATGTGAGCAACATGAAGCGTAATCTTTCCATCAGGATTTTCGTAATCAACCAAAAAGTGAGCGGCTGGTAAAGGAATCACGAGTTTTTTAGCGATGACAGTCACTTCTTTGTCAGAATAAGCAGGGTGTTGTCCTGCTTTCAAATCCCAACGGGAAACAAGATAAACAGAGGAATTAGGCAGATTGCGAGATTCAAGTAATTCTCTGAGAGTTTCTTCGATTTTCTTATTCTTTGGCAATGGATTATTGAGTACCTGCTCTATCCCAGTAATGAAAGATGTATCCATTAAAATCACATAGTCTTTAGTGACACCAATTTGATGGATAGTTTGTTTAATTCTCACGGGTGAGCCATCGGGAAGTAGTAATTTCCAGCGTTCCAAATAACCTGTTCCATCCCAGCGAATTAAATAGACAAAATCGTTAATATTTTCCCCAATTAATCTTGCCAATATATCTATATTTTGCTGTATAATATTTTGTACTAATTGAATACTAAACCGCAGAATATCTTGAATGATCCCGGCATCAAAAAAACCAATTATTGTGGCAACTAACTGGTAAACTTCCTCTGGTAGTCCCTCTAAGGCTAATATAGCAGGAAGTGTTTCCATAAAATTGATAATAGATCTACCATAATTTACAGTAAACATCTCCCCTGTATCAGCATCAAAAGCAGGATGGGCGGTACTCAGAATCGGCTTGAAGGGAAATTTAGGTTTGTTAATCTCCGCTTGCCACTCTTGATTCCAGCCAACAGGTGTAACAACTTCAAGGGTTTCTGTATCTAATTCGTAGGGACGGCCTCCATCATAGGTCACTAATAAACGATCTAGGACATCTTCCTTTCCTGATGGCATAACTAGAAAAGCTGTATTTAGCTCATTACGAAATCCAAGTGCGTAAGAAAAGCGGACAATTCCATGATTGCGAAATCTATACTTTTGGTATTGGCTTTTCAAGAAGGTTGCCTTGTCTGCATAATAATCAGGGGGCTTAGCTAATCGTGTTGTTATCTTTGCTTCACCGGGGCAATCAAAATCGAGTCGGTAAATCATACCGTCGCCATTCAACAATGAGTCGCCATCGGGAAAAGGAAGACCCCCAGAATCCACGGTTCCTACCGGTGCGACTAGAAAGAAATGACCCTTTAAGTCTTCTGGTAGCTTGCCTTCAATAATCTCTAAGTTAAGATCCGTGTGTTCACATCTGTTGGCAGTCATGATTGATTCTGGGATCAAGGGACAACCAGCAGGTAAGTTAGAACTAGAATTCTGGGGTTTTTCAGTCATAATGTCTTAATAATCTGAAATTGACAGGGCAAATACTCGGACTAAGTTTAATTTTATCTGATTCTTTATATACTATTATAAATTTTTGTACTCTTCGTCCAGCTTCCATAACCAATAGGAACGCTGTTCAAAAGGGTTCATAAGCTGGGATGACGCAGGCATCAGCATCAATAATTTTGTACCCGTTGAGCATAGAGGTTTTTTGGCAATTTTCTACCTAAATTATATTTGATTGGGAAAAAGCGATCGCTTTTTTGAGGTTAATAACCATTACCACAACCCTCTGAAGGGGTTTTGAGCTTGACTCAACCTTCTAAGATACATATAATGGGTGTTTTTTGATCCCCTCGCTATTCATGATCTTGATCCCGATTGTGTGACAGAAGAACGTTTTATTGCAGTGGGGATGGGAAACATGGGATCACTATTAGTGGTTATTTATACTTTGCGGGGTGAAGTCATTCCCTTGATTTCTGCTCGTCGTGCTACAAAACAAGAGAGAAAAACTTATGAGAAAGGAATATGATTTTTCTAAAGGAAAACGAGGGGCGCTCATTTCCTCTAAGGGAAAAACACGCATTACCATTTATCTAGATGATGAGATTCTAGCTTATTTTCGAGAACAGGCTGAAACCGCAGGAATGGGCTATCAAACCCTAATTAATAGACCTCCTGCAAAAGTCTTATTCAGCTACTTGATGATAGCCTAAAGCAAGTTCGTAGTTGTAAATGCCAGCGATTAAATTAAATCTCAGACCAAAACGTCGTCTCCGATTCC
>SFAQ01000030.1:0-6301 GCA_007096525.1 Microcystis wesenbergii Mw_QC_B_20070930_S4
GTTATACACGGTTCATGGGGATGTCTTGAGAAAAGCGAAACGGTCAAACAAAACTCTGACGGTCGCAGAATTGCCTTTCTTATGGATTCTAACGCCCACCTTTTCAGCTAGAATGATTGAAGATTTCGGGACTCACAGCGATGAGAGTAATTGGTTAACAGGGGTTTACTTTTTAGCGAAGTCTCTCAAAGCGGGCATCATTGTCATTCATCAATTACCAGTAATTGAAGACACCTTATGGTTGAGGGTATTAGGTAAAGGAGGAACTCAAAAACGAGCAGTTGAAGAGTTAGTTGAACTGCCAGAACGCAATCCTTTTCGAGAGAATTTACTGGAAATTCTGGCCAACTGGCGCAAGAATTTAGAGTTGAGAGATAATTTAAGTACAGAAGAACAGGAGGACATCATGAACTTATCACCAGCTTATTTACAACAAAGGGAAGAGTGGAAAATAGAAGAACGTCACTCTATGATAGCCAGTCTTCTGGAAGGACGCTTTGGCAGCCTAGATTCGGAATTATCTGGTCTGGTGGAACGGATCGCCCAACTTCCTATCTCGGAACGCACCGGATTGCTTCTTTCTTTGGCAAATTTATCCCGTGAGGAATTGTTAGAAAGACTCAGGGAAAATTAAAACTCCAGCCCGTCCAAACCATGAAGAATCATCCCTAAACCCTGATGGTAGTTTATCCGTTGAGGTTACTGTCAAGTCCGGCTTTAACACAGACGCTCCCCTGTCTGGACAGCAAGTAAGGAGTGCGTGGAGAAGTTGACCCAACGCGAGATATCGAAGATATCCGTTTCGTTAACAATCATCTCTTCTAAATGTTGAAAGTCTTCATTTTCATCCATCGGAATTACCATTTTAATAGACCTCTCCCTAGTCTGATGAAATCACAATCAGGAGATATTGTCAACAACTAACCGTAGCTTACCCGATCATTTATGCGTTGCTGATGCACTTTTTGAAAAATGGTGATAAACTCAACTGTACTGGGTACACTCTCCCTATCGGAGGGATTTGAGAAAAAATCGGGAGAAAAAAACGATGAACGAACGAGAAACATCCAACAAAATTGAGGCGGGCGGGGGTTTTCCTATATTACAATATTGGGCAGAAAAAACCCTCTCTCCTCAAGGGGTTAAACTCTGGCAAACCTTAAATCATAAAAGTGCCTGTTTAGCTTGCGCTTGGGGAACGGGAGGACAAAAGGGCGGTTTTGTCAACGAAGCGGGGGAAAGTCTGCAACGTTGTCTCAAAAGTGTCGAGGCAGTTACTTCCGAATTAATGCCAGGTATTAAAACTGATTTTTTTCAGACCTATCATCTCGCTCAATTACAGTCCTTAACCTCCTTAGAATGCGATCGCTTGGGTCGTTTCAGTTATCCCGTATTATTAAAAGCTGGAGAAAGTCACTATCAACGTATTAGTTGGGAAGAAGTTTATCAATTAGCCGAACAAGCTTTTCATCAACCGTCCGAGACCATTGCCTCCTATAGTTCGGGACGTTCTTCTAATGAAGCAGCCTATCTCTTACAATTGTTTTTCCGGGCATTAGGAAGTAATAATTTAGCCGATTGTTCCGATCTCTGTCATGCCGCCTCGACCGTAGGCTTAAAACAGGTTTTCGGCTCCGGAACTTCGATGGTCAGTCTGGAAAGTTTAAAACAAGCCGATTGTGTGGTGTTAATCGGTTCTAACGCCCCGGCTAATCATCCTCGCCTGATGAATGAATTAATTCAAATTCGTGATCGCGGCGGTAAAATTATTATTATTAACCCGCAAATTGAAGTCGGATTGGTCAAATTCTCCTCGCCCGCTTTTCCGATTAAATCCCTATTGCGGGGCGGTTCCGATATTTCTACTCTCTACCTACAGCCGATTCCGGGTAGCGATACCGCCCTATTCGTCGGATTACAAAAATCTTTGATCGAACAAAATTTAGTGCGGTGGGATTATCTCAAATCCCATACAGAAAATTGGCAATCTGTTATAGATTACGCCCGACAAATACCCTGGGAAACCATTACTAAAACCTGCGGTTTGTCCCGAGAAGAAATTGAAGCAACCGCCGCCCTTTTCGGTAATTTAGAGCGAGTGGTTTTCGCTTGGGCGATGGGCGTTACACAACAGGAAAACGGGGTAGATAATATTATCAGTATTGCCAATACCGCTTTAATGACGGGAAATGCTGGCAAAATCGGAGCCGGAACCATGCCAATCAGAGGTCATTCTAATGTACAGGGCTTCGGTTCTATGGGCGTTACGGTGAGATTACGTCAGGAAATCGCCGAGGCACTTGCTCAACTTTTAGGAAAGCCATTAAATATAACCGGCGGTTATGATACCAGGGCATTAATTGAAGCTGCCGAACGGGGAAAAATCAACACCCTTTTCTGTTTGGGAGGTAATCTTTATGGGGCAAATCCAGATTTAACTCAAGCCAAAAAAGCCTTAGCTCAAATTGATACGATTTTTTATGTGGCTACTAAGCCAAATTTAGGACATTTTCAGGGATTAGCCCGACAAAATACGGTAATTTTACCTGTCTTCGCTCGTTTTGAAAATCCTCACCCGACAACCACCGAATCGGGCAATAATTTTGTCCGTTTTAACGAGCGGGGAAGCAGTCATCTACAAGGTTCCGATGTGGATGTCATCTCGGAAGTAGAACTATTAACAAATATTGCCGTCAAGGTTTTAGGCACAAACCCAATTGATTGGTCGAGATTACACGATACCGCCTATATTCGTCAGTTAATCGCCAAAACGATTCCGGGTTATGAAAAGAGCGGGCAATTAGATCAAACCCAAACAGAATTTACCATTAGCGGACGGATTTTTACCGAACCCCATTTTCCAACATCGACCGGAAAAGCGCAAATGTCTGTCACCCCTTTACCCACTTTAAAAGCACCGCAAAAGCAAGATTTCAACCAACCAGAAAATGCCCCCGGAATTGCCCTGATTCTCGGAACAGGACGCAGTTATGGACAACATAATACCGTCGTTTATCAAGTGGGCGATAAATATCGAGGAATGCCTCACCGTCATTGTTTATTGATCAACGCCGAAGATGCCAAAAAAGCCAGCTTTCAAGAACATCAACGAGTCACTGTTCAAGGAGATGCCGGTAAATTAGAGAATATTGAAATTATTTTCGGTCCGATTCGCGAAGGTGTTGGCTTTATGTTTTATCCCGAAGCCAATGTTTTATTCAAAGCTAAAATCGACCCTCGCTGTGGGACTCCTGCTTATAAACGAGTTCCCATCTGGGTTTTTTAGTTATCAACTCCTCTGATTTTCTTTTTTGGAAATCATGAAATAGAGTTAAGCAAGCGAATAAATGAACCAAACCGAGTCCGATTCTGGGAAAGCGAAATTAAAGTCAGAAGCGGGTAACGCGACTCGAACGCGCGACATTCACCTTGGGAAGGTGACGTTCTACCACTGAACTATACCCGCAAAACCCCCCCTAATCATAGCATTGACCACCCGGCCAGAGCAACTGCCCTAGGCTGTTTTCCATCACCGCACCAAAACAGTTTATCGGTAAAACCGGTCTGGTGGAAATTTAACATTTTTTCTTGACAGGACAATAGGACTTTTTCTAGCTGTTGATCGGCATTTTTTCGGCTTTCTAGCGGCTTTTGTTGATAAACACCAAAAATAACATCTAAGCCCCCCCAAGCACAGCCAAGGACAGGAAAACCGTGATGGAGAACATTTTTTCGATCGCTTGCCTCAATCGCTGCTGCCGTTGGTAAAATCCAGTCAACCCTCGCTCATAGCTGACTAGCGCAGGAAACTGCCCCCATTAGTCCCACTTGAGCATTAAGGACGATATGGACGGGAATATTGCTTAATAGCTCCCTCATCCGACCTTTAGCCCGAAAAGCCTTCATAAAGCTACCCTCGGTCATTAGGGGAAGATTTTTGGCCGCAATCCCCCCCGCTATGTATAATCCTCCGTAGGGAAGCAACTTGAGGGCTAAATTGCCCGCTTCCGCACCGTAGGCCTCGACAAAGATTTTCATGGTTTGATAACAGAGATAATCCGAGTCATCTTGGGCAAAACTGGCAATTTTAGCCGCTAAATCGACGGTTTTTTGCGTTTTACCCATTTCTTCTAACCAAGTGCGGTAAATTTCCGCCATGGCCGGCGATGACTGACTATAGTTATTATCGTGGAGAAATCGATAGATAGAAGTGATTCCAGGACCGGAAACCACTCGCTCCACCGAAATGCGCTCGATATTATAGAGTTCCAAGAGATAATTTAATAGTTGATATTCTAAACTCGATCGAGGGGCAAAATCGGCGTGGGAACCCTCACTACCAAACACCCGATATTTACCCTTCGACACAGGAATCAAAAAACCCTCTCCTAACCCAGTTCCCGCACCAATAACCGCAATCGGGGCCTCTGGTACTGCCGGGGCCGACTGTAGATTGTGCAGCTCCTCTGGGGCTAATCCTAACACCCCATAACCGATCGCAGCAAAATCATTAATTAATTTTACTCGCTCAATCTGCAGCTCGTGGCTTAGGCGATCGCCAGTTAGGGACCAACTTAAATTAGTCAATTCGGAACTATTGTTAACCACAGGACCGGCAATACCGAAACAAGCTTTTGCCACCAGGGGAATAGTGGTTTGTCGGGCCAAAAACTGCTGGACGATCGGGACCAGATCGGGGTATTGTTTACTAGGATAAATTTCTTGATCGAGAGTAGTTAGCAGGGGTTGGGGACTATCCGGTGAGTTTTGGCAATCCACTAAACGCAGGATTGTTTTAGTTCCCCCGATATCTCCCCCTAAAAGAATCGTCATGCTGGTTTTCCCTCAGTTTGTCCCCATAATTATAGTTTTTTTACCGCTTCTCCCCAGCAAATTTAAGGGCAGTCAATTCTATACTATAGTGAAAGATGGTAATGCCTAAGCCCTAATTAAGGATTGATTAATCGTCGCTCCGGGGTTTGCATGGGGATTGGCTAGAGGACAGAAAGAGGGAGAAATTAGCTTGGGTGTAGAACTTCGCAGTTACGTTTATCTTGACAATTTACAGCTTCAACACGCCGCTTACATCGGTACAGTCGCCCAAGGATTTTTACCCTTACCCGGGGATGCTTCCCTCTGGATTGAAATTTCCCCTGGCATCGAGATTAATCGCATCACCGATATTGCCCTCAAATCCGCCGTGGTTCGTCCGGGGGTTCTATTCGTAGAACGACTCTACGGACTCTTAGAACTCCATTCTAGCAGTCAGGGAGAGGTAAGGGCGGCCGGTCAGGCAATTTTGCAGTATTTAGGCGTTAGTCAGCGCGATTGTCTGAAACCGCAAATTGTCTCTAGCCAAATTATTCGCAACATTGACGCTTACCAAGCCCAATTAATTAACCGTAGTTCTCGGGGTATGATGTTAATGGCAGGACAGACTTTATACGTTTTAGAAGTGCAACCAGCCGCCTACGCTTCCCTCGCTGCTAATCAGGCCGAAAAAGCTGCTTTAATTAATATCCTACACGTTACTTCCGTGGGCAGTTTTGGCCGCTTATATTTAGGGGGAGAAGAACGAGATATTATCGCTGGTTCCAGGGCGGCAGTTTCAGCTTTAGAAAATATTCAAGGTCGAGCTTTTCCCAGTAGCGACAAAAAAGAATAAGCTAATGAAGGCAAAAGGCAGGAGGCAAAAGGCAAGAGGTGGTTAGATATGTCTAATTAGGGTTTGCTGTATACTAAATAGCTGAAAAGGATATTGGCTCTTCTGGTTTTCGTGTGTTAATTTTTGTTATGAATTAAAGCAAGCAAACAGCTTAAGTCGAAGATGTTCAAAATTGGTAAATCCATAACTCATTCTTTTAATAAGCTTTATTTTGGTATTCATTCCCTCAATTAATCCGTTGGTTGTATGATTTTCAAAGTAATTACAAATACCTGGCAAATGCTTCTGGATCATGCTGGCACTACTTTGATATAATATCCCGCCTATTCTTATCCATTTTTCCAATTTTCTCTCAGCACCTCTGAAGGTTCTACTACTTTGATAAATTTGTCTAATTTCTTCTTTCATTTCCCAGGCCATTCCTAAGCAGGGATGTTCTTTCAGGATAACTTCTAGTTGTTGTTTTTGCTCCTCCTTTAAGTCCTCTTTATTCTTCCATAATAAATGAGGTAATCCCTTTTCATGCACCCCCATTAACTTTCTCAATTTATTAAGCTCGTCATTGATGATAGCCATTACATGAAAACGGTCATAGATGATTTTAGCATTGGGAAATAATTCCTTGATCACTGCTGT
>SFAQ01000031.1:0-83994 GCA_007096525.1 Microcystis wesenbergii Mw_QC_B_20070930_S4
ACACTATGTAACTTTTTACTTCCTCTCAGATTAACTCCTCTCAGTTCGCCCTGCTAGGCACGACATTCAGTCACCTCTGTCTGTTACATTTTATACAAAACGACGTGCGATTACCCTGGGACAAAATAGAGATACAATTATTAGTGATACAGCATTTCTTATACAGATGAAGTATGATGGGATTGGGCATCGCCCCCAAAGGTTAAGTAGGGAGGCACAATTATTTGTAGGATGGGTTAGCGCACTTCGTAACCCATGCGGGGGTTGGGTTTCATGCTTCAACCCAACCTACGTTCATCTTATATTTAATTCCACCTACCTACTTAAGTTTATCCATAGTTTCTAGAAGTCCGCTTTTTTCGACTAGAATAAAAAAAGCCAGCCAGAATAGCCACAATTTAAAAAATTTCTCCTCTTAGACTTGACGTGAAAGAGTCCCTCAACCCCACTTCTTTGGATTTCAAAACCATTTTTCCCTTTAAACTCGACGACTTCCAGCAATCGGCGATCGCTGCCCTCGCTGCCGGTAAATCAGTGGTTGTCTGCGCTCCCACCGGTTCCGGCAAAACCTTAATCGGAGAATACGCTATCTATCGCGCCCTCGAAAGGGGCAAACGAGTTTTCTACACCACTCCCCTGAAAGCTCTTTCTAACCAAAAATTCCGGGATTTTCAAGAAAAATTCGGTCGCACCCCCACCGATGGCGATGAGGATTCCCCGCTGCTGTTTGCGGAAGTGGGATTAATTACCGGCGATGTGGTGATCAATCCCTCCGCATTAATTGTAGTCATGACTACAGAAATTTTTCGCAATATGCTCTACCAAACCCCAATCGGTGAGGTAGGCACTTCCCTAGAAAACGTGGAAACCCTAGTTCTCGATGAATGTCACTATATCAGCGATCGAGGTCGCGGCACCGTTTGGGAAGAATCAATTATCTACTGTCCCCCTAGTATCCAATTAGTGGCCCTCTCCGCCACCATCGGCAACCCGGGGGAACTCACCGACTGGATTAACTGGGTGCGGCAACTGCCCCAATCCGGCGACAATAAACAGACCTCCAGCTGCGAGCTAATTAACTCCGATTTTCGCCCCGTCCCCCTGCGCTTTTATTTCGCCAATAAAGAGGGATTATTCCCGCTGCTCGACCCAAAACAGAGCAAAGTTAACCCGAAACTACACTCAAAAGTCGGCCACGGCAAACCCCGACGCTTAAAACGAGAAGATTGTCCCACCATCGCCTCGATTGTCACCACTCTGCGGGACAAGGATATGCTCCCAGCTATTTACGTCATTTTCAGCCGTAAAGGTTGCGATCAGGCGATTCGAGAGCTAAAAAACCTCAATCTCGTTAATCGAGAAGAAGCTAGAGCCATTTACTACCGTTTACTCATTTTCTTTCTGGAAGATAATCCCAATCTGCAAGAACTCGCCCTTTCCTTCTTTGCCGTCGAAAATCCGCCTCTACACCAGAAATTACTGGCTTTTTTCGCTAATAACCCCCAGTCTGAAGATCAACTCCTCAGCCTCTTAACCGCCGACCCCGAGACGAAAAACCAACTGTTTGAATTCCTGGCCAGTGCTTCCCAATTGGTGCGCGCCGACCAGGTGGAACCCCTCATCCGGGGCTGTGGTGTTCACCATGCCGGGATTTTACCCCTCTGGAAAGAGTTAGTTGAACAACTCTTTGAAGCCGGTTTAATTAAGGTGGTTTTTGCCACCGCTACCCTCTCAGCCGGGATTAATATGCCCGCTCGCACCACCGTTATCTCGGCCCTCTCCAAACGCACCGATGATGGCCATAGTATGCTGACTCCCTCGGAATTTGTCCAGATTGCCGGCCGGGCCGGTCGCCGGGGAATGGACGCGGTGGGCCATGTGGTGACAGTACAAACGCCCTTTGAAGGGGCAAAAGAAGCGGCTTTTCTGGCCATCGCTCAACCGGAACCCCTGCAAAGCTGTTTTGCGCCCAGTTACGGCATGGTCTTAAATCTCCTGCAAAAACACAGTCTAGAGGAGACCAAAGACCTCTTAGAGCGCAGTTTCGCCGAATATCTCGCTCGTTTGAAGTTAAGCCCCGAACGACAACAGATTACCGTCTTAACCACCGAATTAGCTAAGTTGGATATGGAATTAGCCGGGATCGAACGGGAGCAGGTCTTTAGTTACGAAAAGCTCCGGGAAAGACTGCGGGAAGAAGAAAGACTGTATAAAATCCTCGCTAGTCAGTCAGAGGCACAGAAAAGACAGGAAATACATCTAAAATTGCCGAATATTCCCGTCGGAACCATCCTCCATCTCAAGGGCAAACATATTAAGGTTCCTGTCCCCGTCCCCGCTATCTTCGTCAATACCCTGCACGGAGCCGGTCAAGTGCGAACCCTTGTTTGTTTAGGCAGTGATAATCGCTGGTATTTAGCCGCCTATGCCGATATTAGCGAGATTGATCGAGGTTTTATCACTCCTGCGGCATTAGGCGAACTGATACCCCCTTCCCTAGAAGCTGTTTCCCTAGGGGGTTGGCGCAAGGGTGAGGAAAATACTCAGGCGATCGCAGATTTAATCCCCCAACAAGTGCAGGGCATCCCACCAGTGGCGGAACTGGCAACACAAGCACAAAAAATTGAAATTGTCAATAGTCAAATTGCCGCTCATCCCCTGCAAAAACGCAAAAATCCGGGGCGATTGATGAAATTATACTACGATCGAGAGATTGCTCGCGATAAGTTACACAAGACCCAGATTAAATACCAAAAACAACAATCCCGCAAATCCTACTACTGGGAAGAATTTCTGAATCTAATTGAGATTTTGCGGGAATTCCAAGCATTAGAGGGTTATTTGCCCACTCCCCTCGGAGAAGCGGCGGCCACTATTCGCGGGGAAAATGAACTCTGGTTAGGATTAGCGATGATGTCCGGAGATTTGGACCGATTGACTCCTAGCCAACTAGCCGCCGCCATCAGCGCTATGATTACGGAACCCCCTCGCCCCGATACTTGGTGCAATTACCCGCCTGTGCCAGAAGTTATCGATATTTTGCGACAAGGAGAGGGAAATTCCCCGGGTTTGCGAGAAGTTCGCCGTTTACTCTATCAAGCTCAATCTCGCTACGATATCACTATTCCCGTCTGGTTAGAAACCCAACTGATGGGGATTGCCTCCCGTTGGGCCCAGGGGACATCCTGGCCAGAATTGTGCGAAAATACTAGCCTCGATGAGGGAGATCTAGTGCGATTATTACGGCGCACCGTCGATGTTCTCTGGCAAATTCCCCAAATTCCCCGGGTTTCCCAAGTTCTTAAAGATAATGCCCGTCTCGCCGTCACAGCCATGAAGCGCTTTCCTCTGTAAATTGATCACTCTTTTAAACAATGGGAGATGGTAGGGAAAGTAACTGTTGGTGAATCTGCTCGATTAGGGCGAGGATTTGCTGATAATTGTGGTGCAATCCCTGATGATAGAGGTGATTTGCTCCTTGATTTAAATCCGCTAAAGCTGATTGATAATAACCCAATTGATGCCGCAGTAATCCCCTTCTAATATAAGCATCGGCATAAAAAGGATCGATGGCAATCGCTCGATTTAAATGGGCGATCGAGCGGTCGTATTCACCTAATTGGTGAGCGGTACAAGCTAGATTATAGTAGGCTGAGGCGTTATTTTTATTTAACTGGAGAACTTGATTAAAATCCGCTTTGGCTGAGGTGAAATTGTGGAGGGCTAAATGAGCTAAACCTCGATCATTATAAATAGTGGCTAAAGTGTCGGGTTGCTGGTTAGTAATTTGACGCAAGGATTGATTAAAATCCGCTAGGGCAAGGGGATAATTTTTCATGGCCGCCTGAACTAAACCTCGATTATAGTAGGCTTGATAATAGGCGGGTTTTAGCCGGATAGTCTGGTTATAATCGGTCAGTGCCTGTGGATAATCTCCCAAACGATAAAAAGCTAAACCCCGATGGAAATAGGCTAGATAATTATCGGATTGCTGTTGTAAAGAGCGGGTGCAATCTTGCCAAGCGTGCAGATAATCCTGTAAATAAATCTGAGTTAAACAGCGATTACTGTAGGCTAGGGCCAAGTTATTTTCCTGTTCCAGCGACTGATTGAAATCCTGCAAAGCTTGCTGATAATTACCCGCCTCTAGTTGTTCAATTCCCGATCGCAACCAGTAGGGTAAATGTACTGATTGATCCGCTTTTCCCGGCCGAGGCAATTCCCCCAGCACAAGCGAGCAGAGCAGTGCAACCATAACCAATCGACCGAGGCGAGGAAGAAAATTTTTCAAAACCGTTGACATAGGAGTATCTTTGTGCATATACTCTCAATTCTGAGAAAACTTTCTTGATCGATCAACAGACAGCCTGTCAAATACAGTTATCAGTTATCAGTTATCAGTTATCAGATGCGAGTTTTCAGTTCACTGATTACTGTTTACTGTTCACTGTTCACTGAAAATACACCCCACACCCCAAAGTCTAGGACTGGTCTATGTCTCTAGAGGCGAGGGCTGCGATAAACTAATAAAAGAAAGATTGTCACCGAGCAATTATGATGGCGTTACTCGCTAACGCAGTTGACACCCGATAACCGATAAATGATACAGGAGTTATCTATGGAAACTATTTTTATCCCCCACCTCCTCAAATCTCCTGATCGACAAAGAGTCATCATCATCGATAATTTTATCCCCGGTCTAGAAACCTTGACACCAGTGCGGGGGACCTTGCTGGTTAGACATGGGGGCAATTTTTTGGAAGTATCGGTGAAAGCAGAAACCATCGTCACCTTAACCTGCGATCGCTGTTTACAGCAATATAATCATCGTCTGCAATTAAACACTTCCGAATTAATCTGGCTAGACAAAAATAAAGACTACGATAGCTCCTATCCTCTAGAGCGAGAAATAGCCTACGAAGACCTCTCGGAAACTCTCGATCCTAACGGGGATTTTGACCCGCAAATGTGGTTATACGAGCAGTTATGTCTAACTTTACCCCCCCGTCAACTCTGCGGAGCCAATTGTCAACCCCCCGATTTTCTTCTTCCGGAAAAGACTGCCATCGATGGTCGTTGGGCCTCCCTAGAATCCTTGAAAAGTCAGTTATCTCAATCGCAAAATTGAGCTTTGATGCTGATTTTTTTTCGGGTTTCGATCCACCAGAAAAGCGATCAAAACCCGATTCTTTACCGGCCCCAAATCTTTTTCAGGACAGTTTCGGGAGTAATATCGGCGACTTTTCCCGTATTAGCTTCAATATATCGATGCAGCTCTCCCCCACTCGGTAAAACTCTCTTAGACAACGAAGGAACCAGCAGAGAGAGGGTATAGGTTCCCACGGCCACGGCTAACTGTAAAGGGACACTTTCGGTAGCTAATAATAAATTAGCACCGGCGATCATGGCCGCCATTTTACCGATATCGGCCGTTCTGGACACTTTTAAGTTATTATCCATGGCTTTGAGGGCTAAAACCCAAGCTTCATCTAGTTCTCCCTGGATCGCTACAATTGGCAAATCCGGTTGTTGATGGCGAATGCCTTGGATAATTTCTAGCCAACTCTCTAGGGGATAAACCGTTTCCAGTCCTTGGCTGATGCTCAGATCGCTACCGCCGGCGTAGAGGAGAATATAGCCGCTATCCTTGATATTAAGGCGTTGCTGCTCCATTTCGGCCCAATCAATATCATCGCGATTCAAGGTTAGTTTTAAAGGTGGACAGGGTGCGGCAATCTTTAACCCTTTGACCAGTGCGTGATAATTATCCGCTAGATAGCCTTCCGTTGGCCGGGGTACTTGTTCCGATAAAAACCAGCTGCTATTATTTTCATAGCCTATACGGTTAGGAACACCATTTAACCAGAGTAAAAGATTGATGGCAGGACGATTAGTGAGACTAATGGCGATTTCGTACTCCCGGTCCCGAATTACTCCCAAAATATTTAAATAATCCGCTAATCCGTACTGATCTCGATAGTCAAATAAAAGCACTTCCCTAACCTGCGGACAGAGACGATAGGCAGCTTTTGCCCTAGGTTCGACCAAAACATCGATGGTGCCTTGGGGGTAAGTTTGCCGGAGGGTTTCTAGAGTGGGAAAAAACAGCAGTTGATTGCTAATTCCTCCCGGTACAAGGGTTAATATTCGCATTTTATCTAGATATACCTGAATCGATCAGCTTAATTCTAGCAGTGTCCCTCGTTATTCATTGAACCTCTTGTGAAAATCACAAATTGTCCTGAGAGTTAGGAGTCAGTAGCCAGTAGCCAGTAGTCAGAATTGTGGGCTTTATTGATATAATACTTGTCTATTGTCTTTTTTCCTGCTCGGAGTCTCCTCTCGACCGCCTCGGAGTTTCCTCACTAAGGGAAGATTTTTGATTTTTGCAGGAGATATTAACTATTACCCGAAGGATTAGAACCGTACATAGCATTTAAAACCAAAGCGGGGTCAACGTATTGATTGCCGTACATCAGTCCCCAGTGCAGGTGTGGTCCGGTGGTGCGTCCGGTCATTCCCACTCTAGCCATGCGGGACCCTGCCGGTATATCCTGACCGAGAGTAAGGACGATTCCCCCTGACCTATCAATCAAAAAAGTACCGCGGCTATCGGATTGAACCGAACCCATGAGATGACAATAAATATGTGTCCATTGACCGGATTGCATCTTAATCATGGTGCCACAGCCTGTATTATCCGATAATTCGACGATTCTGCCGGTCCACCAATTGCGAATATAACTGCCCAAGGGTGCGGCCATGTCTAAACCAGCATGAAATTGTTGACTGCCATCCATGGGAGAGGAACGATAACCGAAACCAGAGGTATAGGTTTGAAAGTTTTCCACGGGGAAGGAGGCCCCGGCCCAAGCATTTTGAGCTATGAGGGTGGGATTAGCTTTAACGGGGTGTAAACGGTCAAATCCTAGAGAAATTAACGTGACAAGACAGCTAATCGCTAAAAAACGCAGGAATTTAACAGGCAGATACTTGAGCATGAGACTTACTCCAAACACCACAATTAAATATACCGCTAATTTTACCGGCGGCTTCCAACCGATATTTTAGTTAAGTTTTGAGTTATTATTGACGATTGGTTAGCAGTTGACAACATTTCCCCTCAGGCTGCCAATTCCCCGACTCCCCCACTTAATTTTTACTTTTTACTGACTCGTACCATGTTAGACCTAAAGCAAATTAGAGAAAATCCAGAGGAAGTACAGAAACGCTTAGATAGTCGGGGAGGGAGTTATGATATTGCCCCTATTCTCCAGTTAAATCAACAACAGAAGGCTTTAGAGTTAGAACGCAGCAGTTTACAGGCCCGGGGTAACGAAATCGGTAAACTGGTGGGACAAAAAGTGAAAAGTGGCAGCGATGTCAACAGTCCCGAAATTTTGGCAATGAAAACAGAAGGAAACGAGATTAAAAGTAAACTAGCTCAATTAGAACCGCAGGAAAAAGCGATTAAAGCGGCCATTGACCAAAAAATCTTAGATTTACCCAATTTACCCAGTGAAACCACTCCCATCGGTAAGGATGAACGGGAAAATGTCGAAGTCAGACGCTGGGGAGAGGAATATAAACCCACTAATCCGAATATTTTGCCTCACTGGGAAATTGGGGAAAAATTGGGCATTTTAGACTTTGAACGGGCAGTAAAGATCGCCCAGAGTCGTTTTGTTAATCTTATCGCTGTCGGGGCAGCCCTAGAAAGAGCTTTAATTAATTTTATGCTCGATCGCCATATTGTCGCCGGTTATACAGAAGTTTTACCACCAATTTTAATTAATAGTGACTCCCTGCGCGGGACGGGACAACTGCCAAAATTTGCGGAAGAAAGCTTTAAATGTCGAGATGATGAGCTTTGGTTAGCACCAACGGCAGAAGTACCCGTAACTAACCTCTATCGCGATGAAATCCTCTCATCGGAGCAATTACCGATAAAACACTGTGCCTATACTCCCTGTTTTCGTCGAGAAGCAGGCAGCTATGGCAAGGATACGAGGGGCTTGATCCGTTTGCATCAATTTAATAAGGTGGAAATGGTCAAAATCGTCCATCCTGACGCTTCTGCTCAGGAACATGAAAGTTTAGTCGCTAATGCGGAGGCAATCCTGCAAGCTTTACAGTTGCCCTATCGGGTGATTGAATTGTGTAGCGGTGACTTGGGTTTTGCAGCGGCCAAATGTTATGACTTAGAAGTATGGCTACCTTCGGCTAATACCTATCGGGAAATTTCCAGTTGTTCTAATTTTAGAGACTTCCAGGCACGAAGGGCAAATATTCGCTTTAAAGAAAAAGGGCAAAAAGGCACTAATTTTGTCCACACCCTCAACGGTTCGGGATTAGCGATCGGTCGTACTATGGCTGCTGTCCTAGAAAATTATCAACAGGCAGACGGGACAGTAAAAGTGCCGGAAGTGCTGCAACCCTATCTAAAACGGGAAGTTATTTGTTAAATTTTCTAAAAATGCTTGACAAAATGTCTTTATAGTGCATTTGAAAAAGTTGCTCTTAACCCCACTCTAGAATTGCCTGTTTTAAGGCTCCTTCGGGCAAATTGGCGGGATCAAAAGACTCACCCGCTTCTATTCTCTCTAAAGCTTCAAAAAAAGCCCTCACACCACTGGCTGGTCCCCATGGGTGGTCCATAATTCCAGTTCCCGCATTGAGGATAACGTTACGTCCGTAATCCCCAAGGACCTGGGGAACAATACCTGGACGAATGCCGGCCGAGGGAACCGGAAAAACGTTTCTATCGCGCAAAATATCGCGAATTTTGCCTTCCTCCTGGGGATCGAAGGGTAAACTACCGTAGGCGGCGGGATATAGCACCGCATCGGCTCCTGCGTGGGCCATCATCGTTCCCAAAACCACAGAATAGGCTAATCCCGTATCAGTACCGGCACACATCGCTCCGGCAAAGGCAGGATGGGCGAAAATAGGAACATCGATCGCTGGATCACTGGCTAAAGCTTCTAAAACGGAAAAACCGTAGGTAAGAACGTTTAATAATAGGGCATTAGCCCCATGTTTCACCAATAAACGGGCTTTTCTCTGCAATTCGTCCGCTTTTCCCGTGACATTGACCGCGTAGAGAACATTTCTGCCGGTTTGCTGCCGCACTTCCTCCAAAACCCGGCGACAACAATCTAGGCGCTCGTGGGTGGGAGCCACGGGAAGATCCGCCATGATTTCATCATCTTTAATCACGTCTAAGCCAGCAAAAGCCACTTCTCGCAGGATATCGGCGTGATCTTGGGCCGATAGTCCTAAAGCGGGTTTAAAAATTGCCATTACTAGAGGTCGATCATAAACCCCCAAACGTTGCCTAATTCCGGTGATTCCCACCTTGGCTTTCGTGCCGTAGTTTTCGGGGAGGTACACCCCCACCACTTTTCCGGCTCCAGCCATGGAATATTTGCCGAAAATCATGGTTAAAAGACTGGCGATGTCATTTTCAACGTTTATATCGGGAAAACGCACCCTAGCCACCTTATAACCGTCTGCTTCCTCCCTGATTCCCACCACTTCCGCTAGGTGTTGTTGCAGCTGCTCTTGACGATGACTGTGGCGATCGCTCCAAGTGCCGGCGGTTTGACCGATAGCGATCGTTTTTGCCTGTTTTTCGGCATTAATAGCGGGAGGAAAGCGATAATCGACAATGATAGTCATAAAAAGTCAAAAAAGGGAGTGGGAATTATGAATTATAAATTATGAATTGGGAGGTGGGGAGATAGGCAGAAAAAGCTGCCTCTTGCTTATCCTAACCAAGAGACCTCTTGCAAAAATCAAAAATCTGACCTTAGGTGAGGAGTCTCCGAGCCAGTATTCTCCGAGTCAGGAGAATTAAGAATGAGCATTAATCAATTAAATGCTTTATTTAGGGCTTTTATGCAATTTTATGTCTATTTTTCTCATTTTTGCCCTCTCAAAAATTAATTATGCAAGAACTCTAAGGAGTTAATTGTGTCCAATTACTTAATAAATGCTATATTTTGAGCATTGCCTAAAATATAAGCTATTTGAGGTTATAATCCAATCATTTACTTAAAATTAATTCATCAATTGGATGATGTCTAGAAAACTAGCGAACAAAATCCTGAAATTGGCTAATTCCCTATCTAGGTCATCGAAGCGATCTCTTTTAATTGTCACCGATTGCCTTATTTTTTGTCTAACCATCTATCTAGCCTTCTCTCTCAGGTTTAATCTGAGCCTCGAATATCAGCAAATTAGACCTTTTTTCGGGGAAATACTCAGCTTAATTGCTATTAAACTTCTAGTTTTCTATCTCAGAGGTATTTACCGTCCCGTAGTACGTTATACAGGATTAGAGTTTCTTTCCTCCGTACTGCAAGCGGTTCTCTATAGTTCAGGGGTTTTAATCAGTCTTGCCTACTTTCAAAGGGATGCCTTTTTGCCGCGTTCAGTCCTGATTATCGACGCCTTGTTAACCCTAGTATTGGTTATTGGGGTGAGACTGTTGATTCGTTCCGTCTTTCACCGTCTCAATATTTACGTCAGTAGTGTGGATAGGGAGCCGACAATTGTTATCTATGGTGCTGGGGTTGTGGGTTGTCAGTTGGCACGTTCCCTACAAAATGACCCCCACTATCGTTTATTGGCTTTTGTTGATGATAATCCCGATTTGCAGCAGCGAGTTATCCAAGGCATTAGGGTTTATCCCCCTTCTCAATTGACAATACTGCACCAAAAACGGGCCTTTGACTGGGTTGTTCTCGCTATTCCGAACCTAGACAAGGCCAGAAAGCGGCAAATCATCGAAAGTCTAGAAACTTTACCCATCGATATTAAAACCGTTCCTCCCCTCTCAAAAATTTTATCGGGAGAAGCGGCCATCAATCAGATTCGCAGTGTCGATGTCTCGGAATTATTAGGACGGGAAGAAATTCTACCCCGTCCCGAACTTTTGGGAAAAAATGTCACGGGTAAAGCGGTGTTAGTCACCGGGGGTGGTGGTTCCATCGGTTCGGAATTATGCCGACAAATCGCCTTCCTCAAGCCAAAATGCTTGGTAATCTACGAATTAAACGAGTTTTCCCTCTACAAAATCGATCTCGATTTAAGCGAAAATTATGCCGATTTACCCAAGTATGCCTATCTAGGCAATGTTCTCGACCGCAATCATCTGGCCCGAGTCATCCAACAACACCAGATTGAGACAATTTATCACACGGCTGCCTATAAGCACGTTCCCCTTGTGGAAGCCAATGCTAGTCAAGGGGTTTACACTAATGTTTGGGGGAGTTTAAATGTCGCTCAGACCGCGATCGAGAATTCAGTTAGTAATTTAGTTCTCATTTCCACCGATAAGGCCGTCAGACCGACTAACATTATGGGGGCCAGTAAACGCTGTGCTGAGTTAGTTATACAAGCTTTGGCTGCTTTACCCGACACTTCCACCCGTTGCGCTATCGTCCGCTTTGGCAATGTTCTCGATAGTAGCGGTTCCGTGGTGCCGCGTTTCCGGGAACAAATTGCCCAACGTAAGAATATTACCCTCACCCATCGCGATATTATTCGCTATTTTATGTCTATTCCGGAGGCGGTGCGTTTGGTTATACAAGCAGGAGCCATGGCTAAGGGGGGTGAGGTATTCCTGTTAGATATGGGTGAACCGGTAAGAATTTACGATTTGGCCCTACAGATGATTCGTTTAAGTGGCTTGGAATTAGGGCAAGATATCGATATTGAAATCACAGGATTAAGACCGGGGGAAAAACTCTACGAAGAATTATTAATCGATACCGATAAAGCTCGTCCCACCTCTCACCCAAAGATTTTTTGCGCTAATGAACACTTTCTTGCTTGGGACAAATTGCAAATCAAATTAGAGCAACTGCTTAATTCTATTCAACTTAATGACCGTCAGGGCTTAGTTAAGTCCCTACAAGATTTAGTTCCCGAATACCAACCTCCGCAGCAAATAGCCAGTAATTTGTCAAGTAAAAAGTAAAAAAGAGGAGTTTTACCTCTCCTCTTGTTGCCAAAATTTATTAATCTAATTGAACCGAATGCTCTTGTTTTAATTGCTTTTGGATAGTTTTTACTGTCTGCTCAATTTTATTGATTCCGGGGGAAGAAGAGCGATTTACTCTATCAGCTAGAGGAGAAGTGTGTTGAATAGCAATGCTTAAATAAAGAGGAAAAGCGAGGGTAAAGGCTAAAAAAAGACGTTGTAACATAATCCACTCCCACAAAAGTTTTTCAGCGATTATTTTAGCCGGCTGAAACTTTTACCAGAATAACGACTAACTAGGAAAATTTCAGCTAGTTTGTGACAGTCCGGCAATTGGTGGGGCAATCCTAAAGAATTAGCGCTGAAACCCTCAACCCTAGACCGAGAGTCTGATAGATTGATCTAGAAACATGATCGATCGCTCTATCTATGCACAAAATTCCAGTTACTGTGATCACGGGTTTTCTGGGTGCGGGAAAAACTACCCTCATCCGTCATCTACTGCAAAATAATCAAGGCCGGCGGGTGGCCGTTATGGTCAATGAATTCGGAGAAGTGGGAATTGATGGTGATTTGTTGAAAAGTTGTCAGACCTGCGACGACAACCCCAACGATAATATTGTGGAATTGACCAACGGTTGTCTGTGCTGCACAGTACAGGAAGAATTTCTCCCCACCATGCAGAAATTGCTGGAGCGACGGCAACAATTGGATTGTATGCTGATCGAAACTTCGGGATTAGCTTTACCTAAACCTCTGGTTCAAGCTTTTCGCTGGCCGGAAATCCGCAACGGTGCCACGGTAGATGGAGTAATCACGGTGGTGGATGGTTTTGCTATCGCTAGGGGTCGTCTGGTGGCGGATTTAGATGCTTTAACTGCACAAAGGCAAGCAGACCCCAATTTAGAACACGAAACGCCCATTGAGGAGTTATTTGAGGATCAGTTGGCCTGCGCTGACCTGGTACTCTTAACTAAAACCGATCTCATCAGCGAAATTGAATTAGAAAAAATTATTAATTGGCTGAAAACACAACTGCGATCGACGGTAAAAATAGTTACTTGTGCCGATGGACAAATTAGCCCCGATGTGCTATTGGGATTTAATGCCGCCGTCGAGGATAATTTAGCTAGTCGTCCTAGTCATCATGATCACGAGGAAGAACACGATCACGATGAGGAGATCAATTCCGTGCAGTTTTGCCTCGATTCTCCCGTAGATGCCCAAATTTTGACCCAACGGATCAAGGAATTGGTGGCCCGAGAAGAAATCTATCGGGTTAAGGGATTTGTTAATGTGGCCAATAAACCGATGCGTATGGTGTTACAGGGAGTCGGTGATCGCTTTGATTCTTTCTTCGATCGACCCTGGCAATCCACGGAAACGCGGCAAACTCGCTTGGTCTTTATCGGCCGCTCCCTCGATAGTCAGAGAATCGAGCAGGCCTTAACTAGGGTTGGCTGAAGAAGTTTTTCCTAGGGACAGGGTGGGGTAGGGAGATTATTTTTATTTATTCTCCCTTCTCCCCCTCTACAATAATTACTCGCTGCCAGAAATGCGTTGGTTTAGTATCATACTTTGTGCTTTTTGTCAAAAAAACTTTTTTTTTGCAATAAAACTACATAAAAAAAAGATCATCGTTGTGGCTGAAATTGACTGATTTACCTGTCTTAATTAGGATTACCTTCTAGGTTTGACAAGGGTTTCAACCGTTGCTGCCTAAAAAAGCACAGAATAACCCACTATGAAATTATGTCAAATCGCTGTAACCATTGCAACATCGTTGTTAAATAAAAATCTTTCTCAATTAATTCTTAAGAATTTGTAAATATTGCGGAATGTTAATTTAAATATTCTCAAGTTTTTGGAGTTAATAAATAATTTTTGCTTATCTTTGTCCAACATCGGGTTAGAAGTCAGTTATCAGTTATCAGTTATCAGTTATCAGTTATCAGTTAACTGAGAAAACTCCCCACACCCCACACCCCACACCCCACACCCTACACCCCACACCCTACACCCCACACCCCACACCCCACTGAAAAAGCTCCGGCGCTCGATCGCCCGGATAGATAGTCGGGGATTTGGGTTAGGGTAGTAAAAGATACAGATTACTCACCCTTGCAGACCAAAAATTATGACGAATACCAGTAACCCGCTGCTTGCCGGTCAAGGATTACCGGCCTTTGACCAAATCCAACCCGGCCTGATTGTCCCTGGGATGACGCAACTTTTGCAGGAACTGGCCAGAGAATTAACCGAACTAGAAGCGCAGATTGCTCCCACTTGGGAAAAATTGGTCGAACCCCTCACCCGGATTGAAGAACGTTTAAGCTGGAGTTGGGGGATTATCGGTCATCTGATGGGGGTAAAAAATAGCCCAGAATTGCGTCAAGCTTACGAAACCGTACAACCACAGGTAGTCGAGTTTATTAGCCGTTTAAGCCAAAGTAAACCCATTTATGAGGCATTTTTGTCCCTGCGTCAAGGGGAAAGCTGGGGGCAATTAGACGAGGCACAACAGCGCATTGTCGAAGCTTCCCTGCGGGATGCCCAATTAGCCGGGGTGGGATTAGCAGGGGAGAAAAAAGACAGATTTAACGCGATTCAACTGGAATTAGCCGAAATCACCACGAAATTTTCTAATAACATCCTCGATGCCACCAAAGCTTTTCAACTGAAACTAACAACCCCAGAAGATATCGCCGGTTTACCCCCTAGTCTCCTCAGTTTAGCCGCCCAAACCGCCCGGGGCCAAGGAGAAACTAACGCCAGCAACGAAACCGGCCCCTGGGTGATTACCCTCGATTTTCCCAGTTATTTCCCCTTTATGAAGTACAGCGATAATCGGGAATTGCGCGAAAAACTCTATAAAGCCTACGTTAGTCGGGCCGATCTGGGAGAATTGGATAATAATCCCTTAATCGATCGCATTTTGCAACTACGTCAGGAACAGGCCCATCTTCTAGGTTATAGTACCTACGCCGAGGTCAGTCTTGCCCGGAAAATGGCCAATTCTGTGGATGAAATCGAGAAATTGCTTGACAATTTGCGCCAAGTAAGCTATGAAGCGGCAAAAGAGGATTTAGAGGCCTTAAAAACTTTTGCGGGAACCGACGATCTCAAGCATTGGGATATAGCCTATTGGTCAGAAAAACAGCGTCAGGCAAAGTTTAACTTTAGTGCCGAGGAATTACGCCCCTATTTCCCCCTACCACGGGTTTTAGAAGGCATATTTAGCCTCGCTAAACGGATTTTTGGGGTAGAAATTATCGCCGCTGACGGTAAAGCACCTATCTGGCATCCCGATGTGCGTTATTTCCAGATTAACGACGAAAAGGGCGAAAAAATCGCCTATTTCTACCTCGATGCCTACAGTCGTCCCGCCGAAAAACGCGGCGGCGCTTGGATGGATGTCTGTATCGGTCGGGCCAAAACCAGTGCCGAGGTGCGTTTACCTGTGGCTTATTTAATCTGCAATCAAACCCCTCCAGTAGATGGAAACCCCAGTTTAATGACCTTTGAGGAGGTAACTACCCTATTTCACGAATTTGGCCACGGTTTACAGCATATGTTAACCACTGTGGATTATTCCGGCGCAGCGGGTATTAATAACGTTGAGTGGGATGCGGTGGAATTGCCCAGTCAATTTATGGAAAATTGGTGTTATGATCGCCCTACTTTAATGAGTATGGCCAAACACTACCAAACCGGTGAAACTCTCCCCGAACATTACTACCAAAAACTGCTCCTAACTAAGAATTATATGAGTGGTTCGGCCATGTTGCGTCAGCTACATTTGTCTTTAGTAGATTTGGAATTACACCATCGTTATCAACCCAATGGCGGCGAAACTCCTAAACAAGTCAGACAGCGTTTAGCGGCGACGACGACGATAATTCCTCCCCTACCGGAAGATGCTTTCTTGTGTTCTTTTGGGCATATTTTCGCTGGCGGTTATGCGGCGGGTTACTATAGTTATAAATGGGCAGAAGTCCTCAGCGCCGATGCTTTTGCCGCTTTCGAGGAAGTGGGATTAGATAACGAAGAAGCAGTGAAAGCGATCGGTCGCCGTTTTCGCGATACTGTCTTAGCTATGGGGGGAAGTTCCCATCCTATGAATGTTTTTAAAGCTTTCCGCGGTCGCGAACCTAGTACCGAACCTCTCCTCCGTCATAGCGGCTTATAAAAGTAGCCAAAAACCTTTCTTTGTGGTGCGTTACGGCAATATTTAGCTCTTGATTTTTTCCCTGAAAACAAGGAATTGCCTGACGCACTCTAATTAACTGCAACGTTTGTGCTACCAAGGTCTGCCCATTCCTTCACCTGTCTGTGCTTCTCGTCGTAAACGGGAAGCCTTAGCTTGTCAAACAGTTTTTTCGGGTTGAGGCTCAACTGACACTTGACTTTTCTGCACCACTAAGGTTATTGTAGGGGGCGTGCAAAATATATTTTTCATAATTTACCATGGCTTTATTGGTACAAAAATACTTTTGGTTACTCCTGTTTACAATACCTTTAATTCCAATTATACTATATTTTAATAGGGATCAACTGAAATCAAAAAGGAAAATAATTAACTTTTTGATCTCAGTTTCATTCTGTATTTTCATGATTTTTTATATTTATGCTATTTTTTATAAAGCAGACTTTGCCTACTACGATGAGGATGCGTTTCTCCTTTTCAAGATGTTGAGCGGTGCAGATTTTCCAACAAATATAACTCCTAGGACGGGTGGAAGATTCTACCCCCTAGCGGGTGCTGAATTTAATATCATTAATGATTTTGTTAATACCCCCAAGGGATATCATGCCTATCCAGTGCTACAGCTAATAATTTTTATACTAGGTTTATTTTGGTTTCTGAGGGACTTTCAGATATGGTTTCGCCTAAGTACAATAATGTTGATAGTAACTAATCCTAGTTTCGTCATTTCATTTTTTGGGTTAGTATATCCCGAGAGAAATTTGATATTCTGGATATTTATTTTCCTACTGTCCTTTCAATCCTTTACTCAAAAAAAATCGCCTTGGTTTTTTGCGGGGACATTAATTTCTGCCCAGATTATTCTTTATACTAAAGAACCCATATTTTTAATGATTGGAACTTTTGCCACGTCCCGATTAATAATAGAATTTTATCGGCAGCAGGTTTCTTATAATTTTACCCAAATATTAAAATTTTTGCGTAATCATTTCCCAGAGATTAGTTTATTATTCCTTGCTGGTATTTTTGCCTTGATATATTTTACAATTTATCCAATTTTTTCAGCAAATTCTACTGAATCTAGTTATGCTTCCACGAGAGCTATTGGGTACTTAGAAGTTTTGTCTAACTATTTTTATACTGATCTATTATTAATAGTTTTTCTCCTAGCTATCGTCATCAGAGCAGCATATTTGATTAAGTACAAGAAGTATCCTGATTCTTTCTATGATCCCTTGGCCTTGGCAGCGGTCGTCTATTTCTTGGTTTTTTTAAAGTTGCAAATATTTTCTAGATACTATATGGCACCGGTTAACCTGATCGCCATTCTTTACCTAAGCCGCTTTGTTTATTCATGGATACAAGGTAAACGATTCTCTCGTGTCCTCGCCTTATTCTTGATATTCATTTTTATTTTCTTAAGAAATGCCTCCTATTCCTTTTTCCATGTTGTTGAAAGAAAAAATTTAATAACTGCCAAAGTGAGGCTTTATCAATTTCTCAAAGATTATCAGAAAGAGACTCAGTCCCAAAAAATTTATTTATTTTTTCCCTACGCTCATCGCTTTTTTAAAGTAAATCCTCTTTGGACTGTTGGGGAGTTGACAACTTTTCTAGAATACAAGGGACTAAATATTAGAGGCAATTTAGGGATGGAAAATGAGGGAGTTGAGTTTATTGTAAAACTTCCTACGCATTCAGTTAATAATCAACCTATGGCCTATGGAGAACCACGATTTTATTATGGCGAACGTCCAGAATCCGGAGATATAGTTATTGTTTTACCTGATGATGATGTTTCTAGACAAGAAATTAATCAAATGAAACAAGAAGCAGAGTTGCTGTGGCACTATGAACATCAGCTGTTTCCTTTAGCCAAGAATTTGATATCAATATTTATGATGGATAAAGTTGTATTTATGCCTTATAAAGCCTCGGGAATATATGTATTTCGTTGGCCGTAATCTTTAATTAAGTTATAAAAGTGGTCACTCTTTTTCTTGTTCTTCTTGAGGATAGGATAACTCCTATCCTCCATTCCCAACATACAAGGGTGCGTTAACGTAGCCTAACGCACCTTTTCAACCTCAATGCTCAAGCTTGTTGTCGGGAGGGAGTGCAGCATCTAACTCATCGCTATATTGTGATAACATATAGTCATTTCAATTAAGATTGAGAATATCAATGCTAGAGTTCATAAGGGTTTCATCGGTCTAGAGTGTATCAGACTTATCTGAAATGACTATATCAGGAAAAAAAGTTAACTAACAGGAGTAAACTTTAATGAGTATCGCATTTTTTCAAGATCTGATCGAATCGGTAGAGAGTCTATCCATTGAAGACCAAGATTATTTGTTTGAGCTAATTCGTAAAAGACGCATTGAGAAACGCCTGGAGGAGATGGCTAAAAATGGCGAAGAAACCTTAAAATCTTTAGCAATGGGAACAGCAAAAAAAGGCAGCGCTGAAGAGATAATGGCTTATTTGTTAGAGGATGAAGAAGAATAAAAGCAAAAATCCTCAACTACAAAGCAAGGTATCAGAGGTTCTACATTTGTTAGAAGATAATCCCTTCACCCCTTCTTTAAAATCTCATAAGCTGACAGGTAGATTAGAAGGTTATTGGTCATGTTCTGTTAGTTACGATTGCCGTATTATTTTTACTTTTCGTCAAGATACTGATTCAGGAGAAACTTTAATTGTTATAGTTGATATTGGAAAACACGATCAAGTTTACTAATTTATCTCTTTAATTTGTTCTTGCTTATCAATTGTACAACCACAGTGGGATATCGCCTACTTTTCTAGCGTGCGTTCCTGGAAATTTTTGGGTCTGAAACCCCTTAACTACCATATATTTTTATTAAGAATTATCTGTCCCTTGTAACATTAACTCTTAATTCTTAACAAATGACCATAGATTCTCAACAGAAAAACCGATTATAATAAAGGTAACTGAACAGAACTGCTCGATCGATAGATAACTGATTAATTAAAGTTTTATTACTTTTGATGGCCTAGGATTAAGAGAAGTAAATTTATTCTCGATCGCTCCCTGAAAGTGAGAAGAAATAGTTTTAATAAACAAAGAGTTTTCAACTTGGCAAAAATCCTCTGGGAGAAATACACATGGAAGTTCTAACCGAGACAATTAACCCAACTTCGATCGAACGGGAACCGATCCATCTCTATAACCGAATTCAACCGCACGGAGTGCTTTTAGTTCTCAGCGAACCAGAGCTAAAAGTCAGCCAAACTAGCAGTAATAGCCGCAGTTTATTGGGTATTTCTCCAGGAGAAATTATCGGTAAAACCCTAGAGGAAATCTTCGATCCCTTTCAGATCGATCCTCTAAAATCAGCCATAGAAAATAACGATTTTGATGCTATCAATCCCTCCAAAATTTGGGCGCGGGTTAAAGGGGATGATTTTGCTGTCTTTGATGCTATTTTCCACCGTAACGCCGAACAAATGCTGATTTTAGAGTTAGAACCAGCTATTTCCTATGAAAACATTCCTTTCCTGAGATTCTATCACCTAGCTAAAACTTCGATCGATAAACTTGAAGCCACCCGTAGCCTAAAAGATTTCTGTAATATCATCGTTAAAGAAGTGCGAAAAATGACAGAATTCGATCGAGTTATGTTATACAAATTCGACGAAGAAGATAACGGTGATGTGATAGCAGAAGACAAAATAGAGCAACTAGAACCCTATCTCGGTTTACGTTATCCCGCTGCCGATATCCCTCTCCCAGCACGAAATTTATTAACTGCTAATTGGATTCGACAGATTCCCGATGCCACCTCTGAACCCGTCGATCTAGTGCCTAGTCTTCATCCCGAAACTCAACAACCTTTAAATTTAACCCTGTCCAGTCTTAGAAGTGCTTCTCCCTGTCATTTAGAATACCTGCATAACATGGGAGTGGGAGCATCTCTAACTATTTCTCTGATTGAAAATAAACGTCTTTGGGGTATTATTGCCTGTCATCACCGCACCCCTAAATATGTACCCTACGAACTCCGTAAAGCTTGTGAGTTCTTAGGAAGAGTAATTTTCTCGGAAATATCAGCACGGGAAGAAACCGAAGATTATGACTATCGAGTGAAATTAAACTTTGTGCAATCGCAATTAATCGATTATATGGCGGAAGCTAATAACTTTATCGATGGATTAATTGCCCATAAACCTAATCTGCTCGATCTAACTAAAGCCACAGGAGCCGCTATTTGTTTAGGCGGCAATTATACCTTAATTGGAGTAACACCGAGCGAAGAAGAACTAAATTATCTGATTACTTGGCTAGAAAAAAACGTCCATGAAGATGTTTACTATACTAATTCCTTACCGCAAATTTATGCCGATGGGGGTAAGTTTAAAGACATTGCCAGTGGCCTACTAGCAATTCCCATTTCTAAACGTAATTATCTCCTCTGGTTTCGTCCGGAAGTAATTCAAACCGTCAACTGGGGTGGTGATCCGGGTAAAGCGATCAAAACGACTGCCATAGATGGTAATATTCGTCTCTGTCCGCGTAAATCCTTCTCCCTCTGGAAAGAAACCGTTCGTCTCAAATCTTTACCCTGGAAAGCAGTAGAAATTAACGCCGCACTAGAATTACGAAAAGCGATCGTCAATATCATCTTAAAACAAGCCGATGAATTGGCACGTTTAGCGCGGGATTTGGAACTATCAAACGCCGAATTAAAAAAATTCGCCTACGTCGCTTCCCACGATTTACAGGAACCCCTCAATCAAGTCGCCAACTATGTGCAGTTGCTAGAAATGCGCTACACCGAAGAACTGGACGAAGATGCTAAAGAATTTATTACTTTTGCCGTCGAAGGTGTCAGCTTGATGCAAACATTAATAGATGATGTGCTGGCTTACTCAAAAGTGGATATGCAGGCGGTAGAGTTTAATACCATCGATGCTAATCTGGCACTGGAAAAAGCTCTCGCTAACCTGAAAGGGAGAATTCAAGAAAGTCAAGCTATAATCACCGTTGATCCTTTGCCAATTGTCATGGCAGATAAAACCCAGTTAATGCAATTGTTCCAAAATCTTATCGGTAATGCCATTAAATTCCGGGGAAAAGCAACTCCCACTATTCATATTGCTGCCCAACGTCAAGAGCAGGAATGGCTGTTCTCTGTCACCGATAATGGAATTGGTATCGATCCCCGATTTTCCGAACGCATTTTCGTGATTTTCCAACGACTGCACACCCGCGACGAGTACCCCGGCACAGGTATGGGTTTAGCGATTTGTAAGAAAATTATCGAGTGTCATCGCGGACGAATTTGGGTAGAATCCCAATTAGGTAAAGGAGCGGTTTTCTATTTTACAATTCCCCTAGGAGGTGACGAGCGTGAGCGCTGGCGAGGACGTGCCACACAAAATTATCTTATTAGTGGAGGACAGCAAAGCTGATATTCGCCTCATCCAAGAGGCATTAAAAACTAGCACCGTCCCGCACGAATTAGTTATCGTTAGGGATGGTGTCAGCGCTATGGATTATCTGCGTCGAGAAGGGGAGTATCTCGATTCTCCCCGTCCTAATCTTATTCTTCTCGATCTGAATTTACCAAGAAAAGACGGACGGGAGGTATTAGCGGAAATAAAAAACGATCCCAGTTTAAAAAGAATTCCCGTGGTGGTTTTAACCACTTCTCGCAACGAGGAGGATATTTTTTATAGCTATGAACTGCACGTTAATTGTTATATAACCAAGTCACGCAATCTCAACGATTTGTTCAAAATTGTCAAAAATATCGAGGCTTTTTGGTTAGAAACCGCTACTTTACCCAGTGAGTGAATCATTATCAGTTATCAGGAGGCAGTCCCGATGAAAAAATTTTCACCCCCACAGATGAAAGAGGTTTCTTTCCCTACACCCTACACCCTACACCCTACACCCCACACCCCACACCCTACACCCTACACCCTCTTTCAAGTCAGGAGTCAGGAGACGGTCGGCAGGAGGCAGCTTTATTCTCCCCACACCCCACACCCTACACCCCACACCCTACACCCCACTTCCTAACTTCCCAAATCTCTTTAACTCTTGATTAAAAAATGGGACTCTCGCAGGATATAAAAGTTCTTTTAATCGAGGATAATTTAGCCGAAGCTCGATTATTAAAGGAAATTCTTAAGGCTAATGAAAAAAAAGAATTTCATCTGGTTAATGTGTCAAGATTATCCGATGCAATTTCTCTTTTAAAACAAACAAATTTTGATGTAATTTTATTAGATCTAACTTTACCAGATAGTCAGGGTTTAGAATCCTTAGCTCCCCTTTTAATTACGGCTCCGAAATTACCGATCGTGGTTTTAACTAATATTAATGATGATAATTTGGCTTTGGCAGCACTGCGTCAGGGAGCGCAGGATTATTTAATTAAAAGAGAAGTAAGTTTAGAAATTTTAACTCGATCGCTATGTTATGCGATCGAGCGAAAACAGATGGAGGAAGCTTTACGAGAATCGAACGAAGCTTTAAAAATGAGCGTGATTGAACGCACTAATCAACTGGAAAAAGCTCAGGAATTAAATCAGTTAAAAACTGAATTTGTTTCCATGTTATCCCACGATTTTCGCAATCCTTTAAATAAAATTTTACTCTCGGCTGGATTATTAGAAGAAAGTCGCGATCGGTTGACAAAAGATCAGCAAGTTAGCTATTTTCGCATGATTCGATCGGCTATTAAAGACATGGATCAATTGCTCACAGAAGTGTTATTAATTGGCCGGGCCGATTCTGGGAGATTATACTGTCAATTTGATCCGGTGGATTTGCTCGATTATTGTCAGAAATTGGTAGAATCTTTTATTGTTAAGCCAGAACACCAATCAGCAATTATTTTCCAAATTGAGGGCAGCTTAGAAAGAGGACTTTGGGATATAAATTTAATTAAACATATCTTGACAAATTTACTGGGAAATGCTATAAAATATTCACCCCAAGGAAACCCCGTAGAATTTAAGATTATTGTCGAATCCGAGCAGGTAGTCTTTAAAATTATCGATCGAGGCATTGGTATTCCCAGCAAAGATCAAGAACATTTATTTAAACCTTTTTATCGCGGTAGCAATGTCGATAATATTCAAGGAACGGGATTAGGATTAGCCATTGTCGGACGCTGTGTGGAAGCGCACAAAGGACAAATTTACCTAGAAAGTGAGGAAGGAAAAGGCACAAAGATCACGGTGATTCTACCGATTATTACCGAGATTGAACACCTAAATTGAGATCAACAATAGGGTGGAACCACAATTTTTTTCCTGCTGCCCCCTCTCCCCACTTCCCTACTCCCTTCTCTCCTCTCCCCTCTCCCCACTTCCCCACTCCCTTCTCCCTTCTCCCCTTCCATAGGATTGATACTAAATCCAGTTATTAAAAACTGATTATCTATTCCACCTTTTGCCTCTTGCCTCTTGCATGAGTGCCTATCCTGATATGTCACCTATACTTAGGGTTTGCTGAATAAATCTAAAAACCTTGTTGGGTAAGAATTTTAGATTTTTTTCCCCTCAAAAAGTGCTAACCATTGGAGTGATCGGGGGTAAAATCCCTGGACTTTTTCCCTGAAAATCCCTACACCCCACACCCTACCCCCACGAAAAACTTTTTCAGCAGACCCTACTTAACGGATTTAGTATGAGGATCACCCTGAGCGTTCATCCGATCGAGTGATTTTGCGAAAAAGTGTTAAAAAAGATTGCTGTTTGTAAAGACAACTGTTACCGTAGGTTCAAGAGTGCGCTTTGAAGGAGGAAAAACCCCATGCAGCCTCACCTATCCATCTATACCTCGATTGCTTCGCTACTTATGTAGGGCATGGATGCACAAATCAAAGATTTCAGAAGCAAAACCAATAAATTCCCGTACTGTTGCTTAAAACAGGAGTTTGATCATGAAATTACAGGGAAAAACAGCCCTAGTCACGGGGGCATCCCGGGGCATTGGACGAGCGATCGCCTTAGAATTAGCCCGACAAGGTTTAAGCAGAATTGTGATTGTTGCCAGAGATCAAGAGCGATTAGAAAAACTAGCGAAAGAAATTGAGTCCCTAGGGGTCATTGCCACACCCTTAGCCCTGGATTTAACCGAAAATGACCTTGTTAGTCCTGCAATTATCCGCGTTTGGCAAGAATGCCGTGGCATCGATATCCTCGTTAACTGTGCCGGTATTGCCCATCAAACCCCCTTTCTGCGATCGCAATTTTCGCAAGTGCAAGCAGAAATATCTTTAAATCTGATGGCCATGTACACAGTTACTCGCTTAATTGCCCGCCGGATGGCAATTAGGGGACAGGGAACCATCGTCAATGTTTCCAGCATGATGGGTAAAATTGCCGCTCCTAGCTTCGCTACCTACTCGGCCACCAAATTTGCCATTTTGGGTTTTAGTCAAGCTCTCAGGTCGGAATTACGGGAACACAACATCAAAGTTGTCACCCTCTTACCCTCTTTAACCGATACGGATATGGTGCGAGAATTGCAGTTATTTCGATGGTTAAAACCGATGAGCGCCGAAGAAGTCGCCAAAACTCTCATTACCGGGTTAAATAGGGAAAAAACGGAAATTGTCGTCGGTTGGCAAAGTCATCTAGCTCTTTGGTGCCAAAAATTTGCCCCGAAACTGCTCGAGAAAATTGTCGATTTAGCCTCTCCCTTGCGTCAGAGCAAAGGAAAGCGAGGATGGCGAGAAGTGTTTAACTAGGGTTTAATTAGGGTCTGCTGAAAAAGTTTTTCCTAGTGGCAGGGTGTGGGGTGTGGGGTGTGGGGTGTGGGGTTTTACTCATTTTCAGGTGGTCAATTACCTAATTTTCAGGAAAAAAGTACCTTAATTTTCCCCCCAATCACTCCAAAGGTCGGCACTTTTTGAGGTCAAAAAAGTCTAAAAACCTTATCCAACAAGGTTTTTAGATTTATTCAGCAAACCCTAATTAAATCCATCAGGGTGAGTCACGCTCACCCTAATCACCTTAACCAACAGGCAATTAAACGGCTGTCAGGGTTTTTTCTAGAAGTTGTCGGGGAGTTTGAACCGAACCACGACAGTGGATTTCCGCAGAATTATTGGGACTTTCAATCAGTTTAACTTTATCTAATTGGGCCCCTAATTGCCGGATACGTTCCTCTAATAGTTGAGCGATGTGTAGGGCAATATTTTCTGCGGTGGGGACTACTTCGGCAAAGTAGGGAATATCGTTATTTAAAAAAGTATGATCGAAGGGTTCCACTACCAATTCATCGATCGCTTTTTGTAAATCCCCCAGATCTACAATCATACCGGTGCGGGGATCGATTTCCCCCGCCACGGATACTTCTAGGTGATAATTATGACCATGACCGTTTACCCTGGCGCATTTGCCGTAGATTTCCGAGTTTTGTTCGAGGGTTAATTGCGGTAAAGCCAAACGATGAGCGGCACTAAAATGGGTTTTGATAGTTAAAGTTGCTTCCATATCTTTTCCTTGATATTCTGCCCACAATTCGGGGTGTTCAAATAGTTGAATTTTGACCAATGGTAAATAGGGTGCTAATCTTTGCCAGATAACTCTAGCGATATTTTCTGTGGTGGGTAGGGTTTGCTGAAATTCCGGCCAGACTTGATTGAGATAGGAGTAGTCTAATTGACTGGTTATCTCTCGTTTAATTACCTGTTTCACGGTGGAGAGATTTTCCACCATGCCATAAAGATTGAGTTCTTTGTATAGGGAGACGTATAATTCGTAATTGTGACCATGACCGGGAAAACGGCTACCAAGACCAAAAAGTCTTTGATTTTCGGCTTCGTCCCATTCTGGCAGATAATAGCGATGGCTGGCTGAAAACCGCGCTCGACGATTGATGATGCAATCCATAAATGTGGGCGATCGATGACTTTGTAAAGTTACGTTAACAGTAACCCCTTCTAGCATAAACCAGTTTTGTCTCCTCCGGCCTGGGGATCGGAGAAAGTTATCCCTCAATTCCGGCAGGATGCGATCGCTGTGAGTCGATAAGTAGTCGTGCAAAATTAATTTCCTAGTCGAGACAGGAGACTCCGAGACAGGAGACAGGAGACGGGAGACGGGATACAGCTATTAGGGATCGGATTTGAGTTTTCAGTTCACTGTTTCCTCACATCAGAAGTCTGACGGAGTAGTGGCTTAGATGTGTAATTAATTTTGCTTAGTTACTTAGTGAGAAAATTTATCTTTGAGAAGGCAAAGGAATTGCTTTTTTACCACTAAAATAAACTTTCTAGCTTCTTCAATATTAATCATCACTTCCTCTAAAGTTTCCCCCTGAGTAATACAACCATCTAAATCTGGAATTAACGCGGTGTATCCGCTCTCTTCTTCGGGATAAATTGAAATCGGATATTTAAGAGATAAAAAGTATTCTAATATTGGTGTTCCATCGATAGGTCTAAATAGGTTTGACTAAATCGCCAACTTGAGCATTATCAAAAGGTTTTAATTCATCGGATTCTACCACTTCAGATTTATAACTCCTCAATCCCAAAGAAGAATTTTCTATTCTTTTTCTATAAGTTTTTTTCTGATCGGTTTCAATTATAGATATTTTATCTTGAACGAAAATAATTGTCCCCGTCCCTCTCACTAAGTCAAGATAGCCTAAAGACTCACCAGTCTGAGGATCTTTTATTTCTTCTTCGCTTGTATTGTAAACTAACATTCTTTGCCCTTCTCGAATTCCACTAATTTCACCTCTATTGATCACTAATTTATAGTCGTCAATAACTTTGACAACTTTGGCAGGAAAAGTTCCTTTAGGAGATAAAAGGGTAGTTTCTGTGACGTTTTCCATTATATTGACTGGATCAAGACAAAAATAATCTCTATAGCCGTTTTTCCTAACGTGGTTTAACCCAATCTCCAATTTTAGGATCTTCAAATGGCTTTAGTTCATCAAATTCAATGATTTCCGCTCTTTCTTTCGGTGATGCCAGATAAAAAGGATTTGAATTATCTAACTTTCTTCGGAATGTCTGTTTTTTATCGGATTCGATCGTAGCCATATTATCCTGTACATTTATGACCCGACCCGTACCTTTGACAATTTCTAGATAACCTAAAGATTCTCCCGTATTAGGGTCTATAATTTCTTCCTCGCTTATCCCATATATCAATACTCGGCGACCCACTTGAATTCTATTTCGTTCGCCTCGATTCATGACTAATCGATACGGATCAAGGATATTAACTATCTGGGCGGGGAATGTACCTTTAGGCGATAATAATGTCGTTTCAGTGAGGTTTTCCATGTTTCTTCTAGGGTTGACCGGTATTGAAATTTCTAGGAATGCTAGGCTTGATGATTATTTTTTCAATTAATTTGGGATCGTTTCCATCTAGGTCATCGATAATATTTTGATAGTTAGGATACGGCTGATTTAGAATAGCTTGTATTTTTCCATCATTTTGGATCACGTTTACGAAACCTATTGCAATTAAATTTTCAAACCCGTCATCATCCGTGTAGTAGAAAGAAATATAGATATCATTCGCTAATAAATTTGATGCTTCAAGTAAGCATTGGATATTATTATTCGCATCCTTTTGAACTCTTAGAATTTTAGGGATAATGCGCTGTTTAATTTCAGTCTCTAGCTTTTGGTTTACCTCCTGAAGTTGCTTAACTTCTGCCTCTAATTTTTGCTTCTGTCTAAGAAGCGTGTTAACAGCGCTTAACAAAGTAGCGATTAACAGCAAGGTGAAGAAACTGACAATAATTACTAGATCTAGAGGGATAGAAGTATTGAATGGATAACGAATTAAAGCAATACCTCCTAAAAATCCAAGAAGACCGAGTAAAACCCCTTGAATTTCGTTAAAACTAGACCAAATTAACCCCCAAAAGTTATTTTTCATCTTTTTTGAAAACTCAAGAGACCGGTGATTAGCCAGTCCCTCAAGTCTTATCTATCTATTCTACTCGATTCCTTCGATACGGTCCTCCACTTCTTGATAAAGTTCCTGTAAGCGGTCTAAATTTTCCTGAGAAGTTTCCCAGTAACCGCGACCATTAACTTCTAACAGGGTTCCCACCATCTTGCGGAAAGAATTAGGATTGAGATTCATTAGACGCTGACACATTTCCTCATCTTGAATAAAAGTGGTGTTCACATCTTCATAAACCCAATTATCCACCGCATCAGCAGTTGCCGACCATCCCATCGTATTAACCAAACGCTTCGATAATTCTCGGACTCCTTCGTAACCGTGACTTAACATTCCCTCGTACCATTTGGGATTGAGTAACTTGGTGCGGGTATCTAAGCGCACGGTTTCCGATAAAGTACGCACCTGAGCGTTAGCGGTGGTAGTATCAGCAATATAGGCCGCCGGTTTTTTGCCATCATCGCGTAAACTAGCGACAACTTTGGTGGGATCCGAGTCGAAATAGTGGGAAACATCGGTTAAACTAATCTCGCTAGAATCCAAGTTTTGGAAAGTCGCTTCCGCAGTTTTTAAGGATGCTTCAAACAACTGACGATTATCGGCCATCATCCCGGGATTATCCGAGTCGAAAGCAAAACCCTTGCGGTTGAGATACATATTCTGTAACTCTTTTTCATCTTCCCAACTGCTATTTTCCACCGCGAGATTGATATTAGAAGAATAGGAACCGGAAGCATTAGAAAAGATGCGGGTGGCTGCCTGTCGAACCGTTAAACCCATTTCTTTTGCTTGTTCCATAGCGTGTTTGCGGACATAATTCATCTCTATCGGTTCATTTGCTTCCGCGGCCATTTTTACCCCTTGGTCAAGCAAATTCATCTGATTGATAAATAAATCCCGGAAGACACCAGAACAGTTGACCACCACATCAATGCGTGGTCTTCCCAACTCCTCTAGGGGAATTAATTCCAATTTATTCACCCGTCCCAAAGCATCGGGAACAGGACGAACCCCCACCATCCAGAGAATTTGTGCTAGGGATTCCCCATAGGTTTTGATGTTATCGGTTCCCCAGAGAACACAAGCGATGGTTTCGGGATATTTACCGCCATTATCCAGTTTTTGCCGTTCTAACAGGCGATCTACCACGATTTTAGCCGATTTTACCGCCGCTAGGGTCGGGATAGACTGGGGATCTAAAGCGTGGATATTTTTACCCGTCGGTAAAACTCCGGGGTTACGGATGGGGTCGCCACCGGGACCGGGAAGAACGTATTCCCCTTCCAATGCTTTTAATAGGGCCCCTAATTCATTATCGGCACAAACCTGTTCTAAACAGAATTCTAGGTATTCAAACAGGGGTTTTAACGCTTCCGGATCAACTTTTGGATAACCCATCGACCGTAAAGTTTCGATCCAAGGCGATTTCTTGCCTATATTCAAGAAATTCAGCTTAGAAAGCATCGATACCCGACCTTCCGCGTCGGTTTGGGACTCGACTAAAGTTGCGACGGCAGCGCGAGTCGCTAGGGTGATGTTTTGCAGTAGTTCCACATCCTCTAACACACCTCGATCGCTATTGCGATAAACTTCCTCTATATCCCGGCCGATGCTGTTGGCAATAATCCGGGGTAAGGAGAGTAAATCGTCCTCTTCCCGGTCTAAACTGGCAATATTGACCAAAGTTGCCACTGCTTCGAGCGCCGAGGGGGGTTTCCCGATAACATGAAGTCCGCAGGGAAGCAAGCGCGATTCAATTTCCATCAGTTTACGATAGACAGAACCGACAATATTATCCCGTTCCTCTTGACTGAGATGGGCAGTGTCACCATCCCTTCGGCCTGGCTCAGGGCAAGCAGGTAAACTTATATCTTTGTCGAGATTGACTAAGAAACATTTATCAACAATAGTATTGACAATTTGCACCCCACGCCCACTATCTTTCAGGGTTTGGTAGGAACCGATCAACTCGCTTAGTTCTTTTAACCCTTTGTAGAGTCCGGCATTTTCTGCGGGAGGAGTAAGATAGGAAATAGTTTCCGCATAACTACGACGTTTAGCGATCGTCGCTTCGCTCGGGTTATTAGCGGCATAATAGTAGAGGTTGGGAATCATCCCGATGAGGTTATCGGGGTAGCATTCTCCAGACATTCCCATCTGTTTCCCCGGCATAAATTCTAGGGATCCGTGGGTGCCAAAATGGAGAACCGCATCTGCTTTCCAGACTTGATTGAGATAGGTGTAGTAGGCTGCAAAACCGTGGTGGGGACTAGCAGAACGAGAAAAGAGCAGACGCATCGGATCCCCTTCATAACCGAAGGTGGGTTGAACCCCAATAAAAACATTACCGAACTCTTTCCCGTAGATTAATAGATTTTGTCCATCACTGTTGAGGTGTCCCGGTGGTGGTCCCCAATTTTCCTCTAAACGGACGGAATAGGGGGTTAAACGTTCGTATTCCGGTACGGACATCCGATAGGCGATATTTAGCTCCGGACTATGGTATTGTGCTTGAGCATCATGAATTACCGCTTCCATCAGTTCTTGGGGAGATGCGGGTAAGTCTTGCAAGTCATAACCGTTATTTTGTAACGCTTGCATCACTTCGTAGATGGAACCGAACACATCTAGATAGGCTGCGGTTCCCACATTCCCTTTATCGGGGGGGAAACTAAAGACGGTGATGGCGACTTTTTTGTTTAGTTTCGGTTTCTTTCTTAGGGTAGCCCATTTTAGCGCCCGTTGAGCGATCGCTTCTACCCGATCCTGTAAGGCGATCGCTTTACCCGTGGCCCCATCCCGGCCTGATAATATAATAGGTTCGATCGCACCGTCTAATTCCGGAATAGCAATCTGTAGCGCTACTTGAATCGGGTGTAACCCTAAATCGCTTTCTTCCCATTCCTGGGTGGTTTGGAAAACTAGCGGTAACGCGCACATATAGGGACGATTGAGACGTTTTAAGGATTCTATCGCTTTCGGATGATCTTGTCGCGCTGGACCTCCCACTAAAGCAAATCCTGTCAGGGAAATTACCGTATCGACGATGGGAACCGCTTCTACTCCTTTTAAGCTTTTATCCCAGAAATATTCTTCTACGGGTTTAGAAAAGTCTAATCCCCCAGCAAAAACGGGAAGGACTCGCGCACCCATAGACTCGAATTCCTGCACGAGAGCGACATAATGAGCGTCATCACCAGTAACGAGGTGAGTTCTCTGTAAAATTAAGCCAACACAGGGAGCTAAGGGGTCTTTTAAGTCATCGGCAATATCACTGCGGTTATTGTACCAAGCGAAGTATTCCTTGACATCCTCGAACATTTTCATGGATAAAGGATGCCAGATACCGAGATCTGGATAAACTACTGGTTCTTGGTAAACTACGCTGTCATCCTTGTGATCGAAGACGTACTTATCGGCCAACATTAACAGGAAGTTCTCTAAATTTTCTGCGGAACCCCCTAGCCAATACTGGAAACTTAACATAAAGTTGCGTGCGTCCTGAGCTTTTTCCATGGGGAGGTATTTCAGGACTTGCGGTAAAGTTCGCAATAACTTTAACATCGCATCTTGGAAACCAGCACCGGAGTTTGACCTGCGCTTTTTCATAAAATTAGCGATGACACTCTTAGACTGTCCCAATTGGGCCATGGAAAAGCTGCCTAATTTATTTAAGCGCATTACCTGGGGCATGGAGGGAAAGACGATCGCCGCGTCTAATTTATCCCGATGGGGACTGACAGCGGCCACAACTTTATCGGCTAAATCTTCGATAAAGATGAGAGAAGCAATGAAAATATTAGCTTTGGCTACATCCTCCTGAAAATTGCGATAGTTTTCCCCATCGCGCAGTTCTTCGATTAAATAACCACTAATTTCGATCGCTAGTTTCCGGTTGTTAGCGTTGATTTCCCTGACCGCACTACTCAGCGCACTTTGGTACTGAGGTTCTAGCACGACATAGACCACCTTGACCAGCGATCGACCATTCAACGCGTCGGGAACTATGTGACGAATGGTGGACTTGACGTGAGTGAACATATATGATGGTTCTCCTTAGGATTGCTGAGTCTGGTATGAAGTGATTTTCGTCATCTGATGACGATCGCCCTTTGTTTAAGGTGTTTAGATATATATGTTTCTGTTTTGTATCAGAAAATGTCACCCAAATGAGCATTTACTCTGGGTTTCGACACAATTTGATAAATATCTTGCCATATTTTGTAACAGATGGTAAAGAGCTTTTTGAGTAACTGCTCAGGCTTTCCTTTACAAAAATTAATATTTAATCTATTGACTTTTAATTGCAAAAATGCTAATGGTTAGCACCTCAGACGAGATGTCCCTGTTCAAAGATGATCAGGGTGAGGATTCGAGATCATCTCATAGAGAGCTGCAAGTGCTATAACTCAATCAAGATCAGCTTTTTGTGCTAGACCTCTGGTAAAAATCAAAAATTGTTGTTAGGGTGAGGAGTTATCTATGGCGGTTCTCGCATCTGTGCGGCACACTTAAACCTTTGCTGATTAAGCTGTTCAGGATCGGGAATGTACCTCTTGTGAATCAGAAACGCTATAAATCCTGTTTAAAAAGTATAGGAAAGTGGAGGGTGCCGGAGCTGCGGAGCAGCAAGAAACAATCGATAACTAGGCCAGAGGTTTACTAAAAATTATGTCAATGACTGAAACGCTCATTGATCATTCCTAATTGAATTTCATCAAAAAATTATGGGATCGCTACAGCGTTTCTGATCAAGAGGAAGTATAACTTGATAGGGTTTCGTCTCGGAGTCTCCCCAAAACGAAACCCTCATAACTCACCATTAGGATAACTACTATATGTAGTAGAATACAATGAGAAACACCAACTAAACCTAGCAGATTTTAACAGTTGATAACTCCGATAGTTAATTTGTATTATTCGGTGATAAACCCTATTATTTTCAGTAACCGATCAACAATGTTTTTTAATTGGATAACTTTACCCTATTTATTAATTAATCCTGTTTTAATTCCCTTGAGTATAGCTCGATCGGAAACTATTCTTGTTCGAGAAGTCAGCGATCCTAATTATCAAAAACTGGTGCAGTACGCTCAAAATCAACAACTCGATCGCTTACCGATGGCTGATATAATTCAGAATATCGCCACTCAATTTTTAGGAGCAAAATATCAAGCAGGATTACTCGATCGCTCGGCAACAGAAAAATTATTTATCTCTTTAAAAGAGTTTGATTGTGTCCTCTTTGTGGAAACAGTTCTCGCTTTGAGTCACAATTTTGCTTTAAAAAATTATCACTATTCTGCTTTTAGTCAGCAGGTTTTAAATCAACGTTATCGCCACGGTATTCTCGACGGTTATTGTAGTCGTCTGCATTACTTTTCCGATTGGATTAATGACAACCAAAAACGAGGCAATCTAGAAAATATTACTCAAAAATTAGGTGGAATTACTCTTGACAAAAAGCTCAATTTTATGAGTCAAAATCGCCGCTTATATCCCCAGTTAAAAAGCCAAGATAATTACGATTGTATTCAACAGGTAGAACAGCAATTAGAAAGCTTATCCTTAACCTATATTCCCACCGCTAAGATTAAAGATATTTATCCACAACTACAAGCTGGCGATATTATCGGTGTTGTGACTAATATCGCTGGTTTAGATACCACCCATACCGGTCTAGTTTATCGCTTTTCCGATGACAAAATTGGCTTAATTCATGCCTCTCCTGCTGGTCAAGTTACCATTGCTAAAGACCTACAAAAATATATCACTAAAGTGGACAAAGCCATCGGTATTTTTGTCGTTCGTCCCCTTGATCCAAGAAATAATTAACCCTGAATTGCTTTAGCTAATTGAATGTGCAGTTTATGACTGGCTTTAAAAGCCATGTAATGAGCAGTAGGAATGGTTCCCAGTAAACTCAAATCACCAATTAAGTCCAATAATTTATGTCTTGCTGGCTCATTATCAAAGCGCAGAGGAGGATTTAACCATTGATTTTGATCGCAGACTAAAGCATTTTCTAAACTGCCTCCTTTAATTAAACCAGCCTTTTGCAGATACTCAATTTGATCAGCAAAACCGAAAGTCCGGGCGGATGCGATCGCCTCTTGAAAACTTTCTTGATCAGGACTCCAACTATACCATTGATTACCGATAGGTTTATAGGCAAAATCAATACCGTAGGTAAAGCGTAATTCAGGGGAAGGAATCGCCGCTACAAAAGCATCTCCTTCGTACAACCAAATCGGTTGAGAAATAGTTAAATCTGATGGAGAAAAAGAGTTATTTAAACCAGCATTTTCGATCGCTTCCACCCAGATTTTAGCCGAACCATCGAGGAGGGGAATTTCCGCACCATCCACCTCAATGCGAGCATTCTCTACCCCCAAAGCGGTTAAGGCCGCTAATAAATGCTCAACAGTTCTAACCTTTGCTTCTCCTTGTCCCAATTCCGTTGATAAAGTCGTTTGGTAAACCGAAGAAACTAGAGCGGGAATAATTGGTTGATTGGCTAAATCTCTGCGGACAAAATAACGTCCTTCTCCCAGATTGGCCCCACAGACGCGCACCCGTGTTATCTCCCCCGAATGTAGGCCAATTCCCGATAATTCAAATTGTTTAGGGATAGTAGAAACCATAATTATCAAGTAATAAAGCTTTTATCAGTGAACAACAAAAAGAACTAAATTTATCGATAACTGATAACTGATAACTGATAACTGATAACTGATTAGAATCGTTCCCCGATACCGAAATGGAGACGAGAACTACCATCGACATTAAAACCGTAGTCAACCCGAATTTGGCCGACGGGAGACTGTACCCGAACACCTAAACCGTAACCGAGACCAGTACCGGGTAAATCCCGGACAATCCCGGGTTGACCGGGGACATCCCCTTGGGAACCAATAGTAGTGCCGAAATCGACAAATAAAGCCCCCCCGATAATGGCGACAATGGGAAAACGATATTCGGCCGTCGCTTGGAAATAACTGCGACCGCTACCCACTTCTCCCTCGGCGTAACCCCGTACAGAGTTACTACCCCCCACAATAAAAGCATCGTAGGGGGGTAAATCGCCTAATACTGTCCCTGCTTGCACATTAAAAGCGAGGGATTGCTGACCTTTAAAAATATCGGTTTCAAAGAGATTAAAGGAATTAATAAAGCGAACGGGGATAAAGTAACTGTAACTACCCCGAACACGAGTGCCGAAAATACTGCCAGAACCGACCGGAATAGTTTGTTCTAAACCTAGACGCAGGAAAGAACCACTGGTAGGCTGCAGGGGATTGTCGCGAAAATCCTGAATAGCGCCAATATTTAGGGAAAGTAGATCATCGATCCCAGAGGAACTAAAAGCCAGTTGTTGACTGCCAAAACCATTGAGAGGTGCAGACAGGGGGGAGATGTCACCACTGGCATTTTGCACCTGTACCTGTTGATAGTTAAAGCCTAGGGAAACCACCCATTTTGGTTTTGTAAACACATCAGGGGCCAAAGGACGAACAAAAGTAATACCGCCACCCGTCCGGACGATACGGGGACTATCATTATCGTTAAGCGTCCGAATTGAGGAATTTTCCCCATCATAAACTAGAGAAATCGACTGTCGCCGGAAAACGTTGACCGTGTAGGAAGTGCGGAAATTATCCTTGGCAATCCAAGGATCGGAAAAACTCAGATCAAATAACAATTCCCGTTCCCCTAACTGGACTTCCGCCCCTAAAGTTTGGTTATTACCGCCAAAATTGCGCTGTTGATAGCTAACAGTCCCGAATAAGCCCGCATTCGAGCTAATACCACCCCCAGCGGCCAGGGAACCGGTGTTACCTTCCACCACATCGACGTTAACGATTACCTCCCTTGGGTCGCTGCCGGGGGAAAAAGACAGACGCACATCCTCGAATAAACCGAGACCGAAAACACGCTGTAAATCCTGTTGGGCGGTATTGCGGTTAAAAATATCCCCCGCTTTTAGGCGCATTTCCCTAGTAATGATAAATTCTCTGGTTTTACCCTTGACCGGTTCCTGTTCGACGTTAAAGTAGCGTACTTGAATTTTTTCGATTAAACCTTCGGAAATGACCAGAATCACCCGACCATCGGGAGTGACTTGGGGCGCACCAATTACCTGGGCTAGATCATAGCCGTTTTTGCTGTACCAGTCATTGATTTTTTTTACCCCCGCCTGTAATTCCCGCAAATTCAGGGTTTTGCCGTATTGACTGGCGAAAATTTCCTCGACCACCCCGGCAGGTAAAATCGATTTGTCCACGGTTTCTGGGGCAATTTGAATCTGTACGCCCTGAAAAACGGGGTTAGGTTGCACCTCGAAGGTGACTCGCACCCCTAGGGGCGTATCTTGGGGAACTGCCCGCACATCGGCAAAAAAGCCCGTGGCAAAAACGGCGTTAATATCTTCTTGTAGTTGCGATCGAGTCGTGCTGCGTCCGGGTCGGGTACGAATGGTATTATAAACTAGATTTTCTAATTCTCGATCAGCCCCCTGTACTACCACTTCAGCCACCAAGACCCGCGACTCCTCGGCCTGCGCTGGTGGGGGTGTTGTGCTAGTTTCTGGAGGGGTTGGGGTTTCCGGCGGCGGTAGCACGGGTGGAGTAGTTTCTCCCGTCGCGGGAGGCGACTGTACTAGCTGATCGACCCGGGGAAAAACCGTCTCTGGGGGTTCTTCTTCGGCCATTACCGTCCCGTGAAATAATCCGAAAATAGCCAGCAGCAAGGCCAGCGAGGAATATCGCCTCGAAAAATTGAGATTTTTAAGCACTTCCACACACCCAGTAACACCATTATGGTTTTGTTTGTTTTCTCTGCCCGAGAAATTTAACGAACGTTAAAACTCTAGCAGATCGCTTACTCTCAGTAAATCCCAGCTTGACCAGTGACTAAAGAGACACTGCTTCAGGTCTGATACTGGTCAGCCGTTAGCATTAAGTTTTTATCTTGCCATATCTTAGCTTTTTTCGGTTTGGCTCTATCCCCACTTCACCCTCTAGGATTATTGCCACCTCGGTTGGTGAACAATTAATTACGCCAGCGCCGATGTCAACCTTTCTTTTGTAATAACTGTACCAGCTGCGAGACCTGTTGGCGATTGAACATTTCCAGCAGGGTACTAGCTACCAATTCCGGTTCCAGGGTAATCAGGATTTGTGGTAATTTAGCGGTGGCTAATAACTGCAATTCTTGACTGACGGTGATTTCTTCCCCGCGACCCCATTCTAATAAATCATTAGCTTGTTTTAATTCTTTAATAATAACCGGGGCGAGAGTACGATAGGAATGTTTGGGGTTAGCCAGGGCTGATTGGGCATTTTTAACTAAATATTGCCATTTTTTCTGTTCTGAAGCCAATTGAAGAGATAAAGTTAATTTTTGTAATTGCTGACGGGAAGCACTGGTTTCTTCCTGTTTGAACAGTTGTAACATCTGCTTGAGGATATCTCTGACGCTGATGGAGATAGAAGAGGCTGCCGCCATAGCTGGGGTAGATTTTCCTTGGCCGAGAAGATAGTTAAGATGGGCCTGTAATTCGGCAAAAGTCGGTTCACCTTTTTTAACGATAGCGTTAGCTTCCTCGGCTTGCAAACCTAAGGGACTCTGCAGCTTATTGATCAATATCTTAAGCAGATCATAACCCTTGAGGAACAAAGATTCTAATTTTTGATCCACTTGTAGGGGATTTTCTTTCAGTATTTTAAAAGCATCCTCAAGACGGTGAGCCGTTTTTTGGATACTGCTATAACCTAAGATGGCCGCCCCCCCCTTGATGGAATGGGCGGCACGAAACATCTCGTTAATCTTTTCAGTGTCGTTCACGAGATTGCCTAAGTCTAAAATCCCCTGCTCCAAAATTTGGAGGTGTTCTTTTGCTTCTTCGATGAATATACCGAGAATTTTCCGAGCGTTAGCGTAGTCCAAGGTCTTATCCCCCTTATCAAGATGCTGTCCAATCCTAGATTGCCCAGTTTTTCAGGAAATATATCAGTTATTAGGCAATGGCTAGGAAAACTGGCCCTGACGGACACAAGCTAAGTTCAAAAGCCTGCCCACAAAAGTTCTCAGCTTCTCTTGCTCAAAATAGAGCGAGCAACGGCAGGCAAAAACCTAAGGAAAGAATCGGGGATGGGAGCAAGCTGACTAGAAATTATTATTGATCCGTGGCAGCTAGTCAACAGCTTAGAGGGAATTAGAGTTAGATGGACTGATTCACTGAGAAGTTTATCCAGAAATTCCTCCCAAATTTGAATACTCTTTCACCGCTTTCGCAGAAACCATGAAACCGATTATTCTGCCAATGCACCAATTAGGAATTGAGAAAAATACCAGACTTTAAGGTTTTAAATTTCCTCCTCGAATAAACCAAGTAATTGTGGCACTGGTAAAAGCGGTGATAGCGACAATAGCTATTTGTTTCCAGTTTTTTAATTCCCCAACTTTCTCGATTAAATCGGGAATTTTTTGGGTTAATACTGCTTGGGATTGAATTGTTCCTTCAATTTTAGCCGTGATAATTTTGACTTCTGTGATTTCTTTCTGTAGGTTAATAAATTGCTGGTTATTTTCTTCTCTTAGGGTTTCTAGTTGTTGGCGATTATCTTCCTTTAGCGTATCAATTTGCTTGCGGGTTTCTTCTCGCAGGGAACTTATTTGCTCGCGGTTTTCCTGTCGCAGGGAAATCATTTGATCCCGGTTTTCTTGTCGCATTGCCGAGAGTAAGTCTTTCAATTCTTGAATATCATTGCTAGTAACAGTAGTCATACAATTAACATCAGGCACTCTTTAATTTTATTATACTTCACCTACGCTAAAAAGGTCAAATTCATCAAATTTAATTACCTCGGAGTCAGGATAACGAGTATCAAAACGATAACTGATCACGGTTCCTTTTTCTGTATCTAAAATGCTAAAAACCGTTACATCATTACTGGCAATATAGGGTAAAGGTTGATTAACCCAATCCACTAGAGGGGCAATATTCGGGATAATTGCTTCTAATCCATTGGGATTACTGATCGCCGCATAATTTCTATCGAGAGGTACAGGACGTTTTTTATCACCTAAATAAGCACCATAACTATTACCAACGTTAGAAGATTCGAGAAAATTCATACCGTTAGGACTAAGAAAACGATTCCATAAATGAGAATGCCCATAAAAAACCAAATTAACCTTGGCTGATTCTAATAAAGGAATTAGATCACGAATAATATAATCATTTTCTTGGGGATAATCATAACGTACTGATCTAACTTTTCCCGTGATATCCTCTTGAATTGTCGGCACGGGATCGGTGTAGGGTGGAACGATATTTACCCCTAGGGTATGGGGAGGATGATGAAACATAACTACTTTATATTTAGCTTCTTGAAATTCTCGACTATTTAACTCTTTTTCTAACCATTGATATTGAGTACTACCCTGAACAATTGGCTCAAAAATATGCTGACCATAACCCCAGCGATCTGGTCTATCTAAATCTCTTTGATTTTCATAATATCTTCCCCTTGCACTGGCTTCTAAATTGGGATTTCTCCAGATATTAGTAACATATAAAACCACTAAACGAACATCACCAAAAGTCAGAGAATAATATTTATTTTGAGGCAAAGAAAAAATTTCTTCGTAGGTTTCTGTGTTGAAAGTATTATTTTTTAACCAGTTTTCATTAATTGCTGCTGTATCCTCTGCTAGTTTTTTAGCAATAAATTCAGGAATAGCATCTTCAAACTGTTCATTTAAACCTCTGGAATTAGAAAATCTGCCCATAACTTCATGATTACCAATAGCAGGAAATAAGGGCGCATTTTGAATAATTTCCCCCCCTTTATAAATAGTCTGAATACCATTCTTTGTAAGAGTATAATTAGCACGACCTTGTAAACAGGGAAAGAATGCCCCACCGCGACTATCATCAAACCATTCGGAAGCTCGATCGGGTATATTAACTAAATCTCCTGCTAAAAAAACTGCATCTACCTGTCCAATAGTTTCGCTAACTTTTTGCAAATTAGCGGCAGTCATCGGCATTAATTGATGATCGGAAGTGAGCAGAATTTTGAGATTAGTTCCTTTTTTTGGTCTTGGGGTAAGGGTATAAATATCACTTCTAATCGCTGTATTTTCTTGAAAACTGGTGACTTGATAGGGAATCCTTTCCCCGGGATTTAAATCAGTAATTTCGGCCTGATGTCGCCAGATTTCTCGATCGGTTAAAGATTGATAAGCTTCAACGGTTCTCGATTGAGCATCTTCTCTAACTCTAGTTAATTTGCTAGTGCGAGCGGGTGCTATTTTCTCTAGTTTTTCCCCGTAGCGCACCTGATGACAAGTGCCAAAAAATTCCGTAAACCAAATCACTTGTATTGATGTTTCGGTGGGTAATTGTAAAAAAGGTTCGGTTAAAAGTTGATCCTTGTTCATTGTCGCTAAAAGATAACTGCTGTACTGCATTTAAACAGTCTTAAGGAGTAATTGAGATAGTCCACAGCTTCACTGGCAATAACTAGCAGATTCCCTATTTTATCGGCTAATGTAAAACCTTAGACTCTAACTGCTGCTGTTGCCAGAGATTTTGATAGACTCCGGAGACTGCGATTAACTCCTCGTGGGTTCCCATCTGGACAATTTCTCCGCGATCCATGACAAAAATGCGATCGGCAGTGGCAGCGGCCGATAATTGATGGGAGATAAAAATCACGGTTTTTTGGCTTTCTTGGGCGAGATTTTCCAAAATAGCCGTGGCCGTTTGATTATCGACGCTAGATAGGGCATCATCAAGGATTAAAATCGGTGCTTGGATGGCTAAAGCGCGCGCTAAAGAGGCCCGTTGACGTTGACCCCCGGAAAGAGTAATCCCACGTTCTCCCACTAAAGTGCCGTATTTTTGCGGGAAATTATCGATTTCTTCCTCAATTCTCGCTTGTTTGGCCGCCGATGCCACTGCCAGAAAACTCAGCAGCGGATCGCCATAACGGATATTATCTTCAATGGTGGTACTAAATAAAAAACTTTCTTGGGGAACATAAGCGATCGCTTTTCGTAGATCTTCAAGGGCAATTTGAGTGACATCTTGATCATCAATAAATAACTGTCCTTCAGCAATATTCAAAAGACGGGGAACAGCGTTAGCAAGGGTAGATTTTCCCGACCCGATCGCACCGACGACCGCTACCGTTTCCCCCGGGTTAATGGTAAAAGAAAGAGATTTTAAGGCTGGTTCCTTAGCATCAGGATAGAAAAAAGTCAAGGCTTTGGCGGTAATTTTTCCTTGAATATTTTTTAGGTGAATACAATCGGCATTGTCTTTAATTTTAGCCTCAGCTAACAGGATAGTTTCTAGGCGATCGATACTCACTTCTCCCTGTTGGTAGGCCGTAATAGTGAAACCTAATAAAGCAGTGGGAAAAACTAATCTTTCTGCCAAAATTAACAGAGCAATAAAGTCTCCAATGGTGATATTATCCGATATAATTTGTCTAGTACCGAGGGCAAGCAACGCCAATAAACTCACATAGGATAAAGCTTCAATCAGGGGAAAAAGAAAATTACGAGTCTGGACTAAATCTAAATTAGCCTGTAATAATTTGCGATTTCTTTGTTTAAATGCTAGGTGCTCGTTAGCTTCTTGGGCATAGATTTTAATCAGAGTGATACCACTCATATCCTCTTGAATTAAATCGCTTAGATGCGAGAGTTTTTCTTGTACTGTTTTCTGTTGCCGCTGCAGACGACCACTAAATAACTGCACAGCAATTAACATCAAAGGATAGACAGAAATAGCGGCGATTGAAAGGGGAATATGAATCGCTAACATCACGGGCAAAGTTAACCCATATGCAAAAAAAGTATTGGCCAAACTGAGCAAAGCAAAACCCACCAGACGACGCACATTATCTACATCGCTAGTGGCACGGTTGATTAAATCTCCTGAAGTTTGTCGAGAAAAATAAGCAGGTTCAAGGGTTAATAAATGCTCAAATATTTTTTGTTTAAGATCGAACTCTACCTGACGGCCGATCCCGAATAATAACACTCTGGAAATCATGCGGATAAACCACATAATCGAGGCTAAAGCGACAATGACAATCACATAGTAAATGATTTTTTGGAAATCAAAGGATTTACTCAAATCATCGATGCTATCCCGGATTAAAAGCGGTATATAAACACCCAAAAGATTAACAATAAGCAGAGTAACTACCCCCCCAGTGACTATTTGCCAATAGGGACGTAGATAATTTGCTAGTTTTTTAATGCGAGAATAAGCCATATTCAGTTATCAGTTATCAGTTATCAGTTATCAGTGAGCAGTTATCAGTTATCAGTTAGAACAGGTAAAAGGGGGAATAGCCACCCAAGAACTTTTATTTTTTCTCCTTGTCCTGATTTGGCGGCGGTTTAACATTAGAACCACCCTGGGGAGGTTTACCGGGGGGTCTATCAATTTTAGCTTGATAGCCGTCATTAAATTTATCAGCCCGTCTTTCTTGTTTTTCGGACATTTAAGTTACCTCTGTTTGATGCTGCCAAAATTCAATATAGCGAATTTACTCTGCATTAATCCAAATAAGCTGCCCGCGCAGGCTGCATCTCAATTCCAGTAATCAGTGAACTGCAAACTCAAATCTGATAACTGATTCAAGATAGCTAAAAACCCCCATCACCCTACCATGCGTTTCAGACAAATTTTTATGCTCTTATTACATGACTGGCAATATTTTGTAACAATCTATACGAATTTTCTCGTTGAAGACTGTAAATTTAAGTTAATTGCTTCGGTGATAACCCTAAAATAAAGTGATCTTTCTAGCTCAGATGACTAAAAACCGACCCTATCTATCGACTCCTCAAAACTGTTATGCTTCTAGGAAAAATCTCTTAGACAAAAACTCCTGCTAAATCTCTCTAGATGGAGAAGCAAAAGCGATCGAGAGATAAAAATAGTTACAGCATCCTTACTCAATCAACAGTTACTTTCAAGAAATTTTCTCGGTGATCACCGCAGTCAGTGAGGGGAAGTAATGAGAATTTTTCACCGTTTCATCACCTTTGTTTAGTTTCTAATCACGATTTTTTAGTCCATGAGTAAACTTTCTAGACGTAGATTTATCTTCACTGCCGGGGCAACTGCCGTAGGAACCGCAATTCTCCACGGTTGCGCCACTCCCAATAATACCGCCACCAGTCCCTCCCCCGCCGGCAGTCCTGCCGCTTCCCCCGTTGCCGGTGGAGAAACTCCCGAAGTCACCACCGCTAAACTAGGTTTTATTGCCCTCACTGACTCTGCCCCCTTAATTATCGCCAAAGAAAAAGGTTTATTCGCTAAACACGGGATGCCCGATGTGCAAGTGATGAAACAAGCCTCTTGGGCTGCCACCCGGGATAACCTCGAATTAGGTTCGGCGGGTAACGGTATCGATGGGGCGCATATTTTATCCCCCATACCCTACCTGATGACCTTGGGCAAAATCACCAAACAGCCCGTACCGATGTATATCTTGGCACGGTTGAATACCAACGGTCAAGCGATTTCGATCACTAACGAATACATAGACCTGAAAGTGGCCCTCGATAGCGGTGTACTTAAAGAATCCTTCGCTAAAGCTAAATCTGCGGGCAAAGAAGTTAAAGCCGCCGTCACTTTCCCCGGTGGTAATCACGATCTCTGGATGCGCTATTGGTTAGCCGCCGGTGGCATCGATCCGAATAAAGACCTATCCCTAATTGTTGTTCCTCCGCCACAAATGGTGGCCAACATGAAAGTCGGCACGATGCAAGCTTTCTGTGTGGGGGAACCTTGGAATGCCCAATTAGTTAACAAAAAACTCGGTTACACTGCCCTGATCACCGGAGAATTCTGGAAGGATCACCCCGAAAAAGCCTTCGCTTTACGCGCCGATTGGGTGGATAAAAATCCCAAAGCGGCAAAAGCTTTAACCATGGCTGTTCTGGAGGCGCAACAATGGTGCAACGATCCAGCTAATGTTAAGGAAATGTGCGAGATTATTTCAGGACGGGAATGGCTGAAAATTGACCCCGCCGATATCTTGGGAAGAATGCAGGGTAATATCGATTTCGGTGATGGTCGCAAGATCGAAAATAGCCCCGTAGCCATGAAATTCTGGGCTGATAACGCTTCCTATCCCTACAAGAGTCATGATACTTGGTTTGTGACTGAAGACATCCGTTGGGGCTATATTCCCGCCGATACGGACATCAAAGCTTTAGTTGATAAAGTTAACCGGGAAGATATCTGGAGAGAAGCCGCCACAGCCCTCAATGTTCCGGCTGATCAAATTCCCACCTCTACCTCTCGCGGTGTGGAAACTTTCTTTGATGGTGTTACTTTTGACCCTGAAAATCCCACCGCTTACCTGAAATCTCTCAAGATTAAAAAGGTTTAAATCAGTGATCAGTAATCAGTAGTCAGTCAACAGTTAAACATGATTTGCTGATAACTGGTAATTAATAACTGATAACTAAAATACTTGGGAATCAAGGCAAGATCAACGCTGATAACTGAACCACTGAACCACTGATAACTCAACCACTGATAACTGATTATGGCTGTTTCTATTTCTCGTCGTTCTAAGAGTCCGAAATGGGTAAAAGACCTCAAAAAAAAATTACCCAAACTAGCAACTTCGGTGATTGCTTTATTAATTTTCCTTGCCCTCTGGCAAATACTCTGTTTTAGTCCCGATGCCCCCCTTCCTAGTCCCACCAAAGTGGTTAGCGATACCTGGGAATTAATTATTAATCCCTTCTTCAATAATGGTGGCACGGATGTGGGGTTATTCTGGCAAATTTTCGCTAGTTTACAACGGGTAGCCGTCGGTTTTACCCTTGCCGCTATTGTTGGCATCGCTGCGGGTATTTTAATCGGTAGCAATGCCCTAATTTATGATGCGATCGATCCGATTTTCCAAATCCTGCGTACCGTTCCCCCCCTAGCTTGGCTACCCATCTCCCTAGCGGCTTTTCGCAATAACGAACCTAGTGCCATATTTGTAATTTTTATTACAGCAATTTGGCCAATTATTATTAACACAGCCGTGGGAGTACAACAGGTTCCCCAAGACTATAAAAACGTTTCTAGAGTGCTAAAATTATCCAAAGTTGAATACTTTTTCAATATTCTTTTTCCCGCCACCGTTCCCTACGTTTTCACGGGATTAAGAATCGGTATCGGTTTATCTTGGTTGGCGATTGTAGCGGCGGAAATGCTGATCGGTGGCGTGGGAATTGGCTTCTTTATCTGGGATGCGTGGAATAGTTCTATGATTAGTGAAATTATCCTCGCCCTGATTTATGTGGGTATTGTTGGGTTCTTACTCGATCGCCTCATGGCCTACATCGCTAAATTAGTTGTACCCGAAGAAAATAAATAAGTTTAATTGTGACGAGTAGATAAAAGTGGGTGAGTTTCAAAACTAAATTATTAGCTACCAAACCCACCCCACACCCGATAACAAGGGTCGAATCTAAAACCTAACTTGTTAAGCTAAAAGCTTTGATCTACCTAGTTTATAACCTTCTTGTTAGATAGGAGAATTGCCAGATTCTTTCTTTTGCCTCTTGCCTGTTGCCTCTTGCCTTCAGAAGCTAATAACTGATAACTGATAACTGATAACTGAAAATGTCTGCATTTATTGAAGTCGATCACATTGATAAGGTTTTCCCTCTCCCCGATGGCCGTCAATATATTGCCCTAAAAAATATCGATCTCAGCGTTACTCAAGGGGAATTTATCTCTTTAATCGGTCATTCCGGTTGTGGGAAATCCACCCTCTTAAATATGGTCGCCGGACTCGATCGCCCCACGGTGGGAGGGGTGATTTTAGAGGGAAGAGAAATTAAAGGCCCCGGCCCCGATCGCATGGTGGTCTTCCAGAATTATTCTCTGCTGCCTTGGTTAACCGTCCGGGAAAATATCGCCCTAGGAGTTAACCGTGTGCTGCGTCATCTGCCGGCCGCTGAACGCAAAAGTGTCATCGAACATAGTATCGATATGGTACACCTGCGCCATGCCGCCAACAAACGACCGGGAGAATTATCGGGAGGCATGAAACAACGGGTAGCGATCGCCCGCGCCTTGGCCCTACGGCCAAAAGTCCTGCTACTCGATGAACCCTTTGGGGCGCTGGATGCGTTAACCAGAGGCAATTTACAGGAACGTTTGATGGAAATCGTCGAAGAAAGCCACGTTACCTGTATCATGGTCACGCATGATGTGGATGAAGCCCTATTACTATCCGATCGAGTGGTGATGTTAACCACCGGTCCGGAAGCCCATATCGGTCAGATTCTCGATGTTCCCATTCCCCGGCCCCGGCATCGTTTAGAAGTAGTTAATCACCCTAGTTACTACGCCCTCCGTAACGAGATCGTTTATTTCCTCAACCAACAGAAGCGATCGAAGAAAGTCGGTCAACCCACCGGACCGGTGACGGTGATCGGCCAAGCTACCCGACTGAAAACCAATCCCACCATCGGTTTTATCCCCCTCACCGATTGCGCCCCGATTATTATCGCCCAAGAGAAAGGTTTCTTCGCCGAGGAAGGATTAGAGGATGTTATCCTGCAACGGGAACCCAACTGGAAAGCACTTGCCCAAGGAGTGGCTACCGGTCGTCTCGATGCAGCCCAGATGGTGGCGGGAATGCCCCTGAGCATGACCATTGGGGCCGGCAATAAGCCCTCTGTCCCCGTGATTAGCGCTTTGGTACTCAGTCGCAACGGTAACGCCATCACCCTCAGCAATAAATACAGGGAATTGGGGGTAGAAAAACTGGAGGACTTGAAGGATGCCCTCCTGCAAAGTCCCGATAAAATCGCCACTTTCGGCATGGTTCACCCCGCCTCCATGCACAATCTACTGTTACGCTACTGGTTAGCTAGTGGCGGCATCGATCCCGATAGTGATGTCAATTTAGCCGTAATTCCGCCGCCTCAGATGGTTTCCCTACTAAAAGCGGGTAATATCGACGGTTATTGTGTGGGGGAACCCTGGAACTCCTACGCCGTTCACGAAAAATTAGGCTACGTTATCGCCACCGATCTTGATATTTGGCCCGGACACCAGGAAAAAGTCCTCGGAGTCAAGGAAACTTGGGCGGCGAAACATCCCGAAACCCATATCGCCATGGTGAAAGCTTTAATCAGAGCCTGTGAATACTGCGATGATCGGCGTAATCGAGAAGAAATCGTCAATATTCTCAGTCAGCCCCAGTATGTGGGCGTGGATAGCGCAATTATTCGCCCCGGTTTCCTCGATGGTTACGATCGCGGTTTAGGAACTGCCCCCGAACCCCTATTCCGATTTAATCAGTTTTACGTCGATCAAGCTAACTGTCCGGGCCGGAGTGAGGCCCTATGGACCCTAACTCAGCTTGCCCGTTGGGGTTACGCCCCTTTCCCCCGCAACTGGGTGGAAGTGATTGAACGCGTCCGTCGTCCCGATCTGTTTGGGGAAGCTTGCCGGTCCCTGGGCCTTCCCGATTTGGAACCCGATCGCCACAGTTTTGCCCTCTTTGATCATCTTATTTTCAATCCTGACGATCCGATCGGCTATCTAGAACGTTTCTCGATCCGTCGCGATTATCGCGTCTCGGAAGTTCTCCTCGATGATCCTGTCGCTAATTAATGGTTGTGGTGGGTAAAGCCCACCTTAAAATAAATCTAGGACGAATATGCAAACTTTTACCGATAAGACCGTGAATTCCAGCACCACTACCCAGCCTTTTTTATTAGTTAGTAATGTTGCCAAAGAATACCCCTCCCCCGAAGGGGTTTACACCGTTTTAGACGGTGTGGAGCTGCAAGTCAATGAGGGGGAATTTGTCTGCATTATCGGTCACTCCGGCTGCGGTAAATCGACCCTTTTAAATATGGTGGCGGGGTTTTCTTCTCCTAGTCGTGGGCAAGTGCTGCTACAGGATAAAGAGGTTAAGGAACCAGGACCAGACCGGATGATGGTATTCCAAAATTATTCGCTTCTGCCCTGGAAAACTGCCTTTGAGAACGTTTATATCGGGGTTAATTCGGTTTATCCCGAAAAATCTCAGGCTGAGAAGGTGAAGATTGTGGAAGAAAATCTATCCTTAGTGGGATTGACAGAGGCAGCCCAGAAAAAACCCCCCCAATTATCGGGAGGCATGAAACAACGGGTAGCGATCGCCCGCGCCCTGGCCATTCGTCCCCAAGTCCTCATCCTCGATGAACCCTTTGGGGCCTTAGATGCGATCACTAAAGAGGAATTACAGGAAGAATTGCTGAAAATCTGGCAAGAACACCAGTTAACCGTGTTGATGATTACCCACGATATCGATGAGGCTTTGTTCTTGTGCGATCGCTTGGTGATGATGACCAACGGCCCGAGCGCTAAAATCGGTGAGGTGTTAAAGATGCCTTTTGCCCGTCCCCGGGTTCGTTCCCAAATTACCGAGGACCCCCGTTACTACGAACTCCGCAATGAAGCTCTCGATTTCCTCTACAATCGTTTTGCCCATTCGGAGGATCCCAACGAGGATGCCCCCGAACAACCCCGCACAGAAAATCTCGTGGGTAAAATTGTTACTACTATTGGTGGCATAGCTTTACTCGCTTTTGTCGGTTTTAGTCTAATACAAATGTTCACTAGCAAGACTCCCAATACTGCTAATCCTGCCACCATAGAGGCCCCCAGATAAGTATCAGTTATCAGTTATCAGTTATCAATGATTAAGGTGTTCAAAGACTGATTTATCACCGATATCGTTGGGGAGAGGTTGGCTTAACTTTCCCAGAGCAAAGATAACGAATAAAGTCGCCCAGAGAATTAATAGACCCTTCTCCCAATTTAAGGGCAATATCCCCAAAAGATGACCGAGTAAAAGGGTGGGAACTAGAGGGGTTAAAAACTTGGTTTCTAGACGATTAAAACAAAAAGCTTCTTTGAAATAAATCCCCGTGAGACTAGCAAAAATAAAGCCCACACCCAATAAACTCACCGGGTGGTTATAGACAAATTCTAGGGGAGAAAGTTGATAATAAAGGCTGAAAATTAGGGAAGTAATCGCCCCGATTAGCCAAAAAACTTGCAGGAGACGATGGAGGGGAATTAAATAAATATGGATAGTCAGTAAACTGATGCCTAACCCCAGACAAAAACCAATGTATAAAAGGTTGGTCAGGGGCAATAATTGCGGTCGTGTGAGAACTATAATTGTAGCGACAGCGAAACTAAAAGCCGCTAAATTTAATCCCAGACGGTAGAGACGTACGCCTAGGCGATCGCTATCGGTAATCGTAAACTCTCCGAATTGACCTTGATAAACTCGATCGACAGCAGGGGAAGTCATAATGCTCTAAAGAAAAAGGGAAGCTTAGAAAAGATCGACTACAAATCATCTTAATCTTGAATTATGCCAGTAGCCTCACTTCTCCCTCCTCTCGGCTGACTAATTGCGAGTTAGGATCAAGGTTACATTTCCTTTAGATTTTTAAGCCATGTCGTTGAACCAAGAATCCCTCGCTTTTAGCCATGGGAGGGTCAAGAACTCAACTAGCGAAATTTTGATCGTGGGCGGTGGTATCATCGGATTAGCGATCGCCGTCGATTTGCAATTGCGCGGGGCAAAAGTTACCCTCCTAGTTCGAGATATAGCTCAGGCCGCTAGTCGTGCGGCTGCGGGAATGTTGGCCCCCCATGCGGAAGGGATTCCCCCGGGTCCGTTTCTCGATCTTTGTTTACAATCGCGCTGGTTATATCCAGAATGGAGCCGCAAAATCGAGGATTTAACGGGGATAAACAGCGGTTACTATCCCTGTGGTATTCTTGCTCCCATTTACGAGCTAGATCAGCCTATTAGTGCCAATACAGCTAATAAAATTTGGTTAGACAGCAATGCAGTTCACCTCTACCAACCCGGACTAGGTAAAGATGTGGTCGGTGGTTGGTGGTATCCCGACGATGGACAAGTAGATAACCGGCAGCTAGTGACTGCCCTGCAACAAGCGGCCGAAAATTTAGGGGTAGAAATTCGCCAAGGGGTAGAAGTCCACGCCATACAACAAAAGCAGGGAAAAGTCAAGAGTATTTATACCTCAATTGGGGAATTAGAAGCAAAAATTTACATTTTAGCGGCGGGATCCTGGGCCAGTCAACTTTTACCCCTCCCTATCCATCCCGTCAAAGGTCAAATGGCCGCGGTAAAAATGCCCCCTAATCAGACCTTAACTAGGGTTTTATTCGGTCCCCAAACCTATCTGGTTCCCCGTCGCAATGGTCGTTTAATTATCGGGGCCACTTCCGAAACAGTGGCCTGGCAAACGGGTAATACACCCCAAGGACTACAAACCCTTTTTGCGCGTGCTACCCGTCTCTATCCCCCTTTAGCTGACTGGGAAATCGAGGAAATGTGGTGGGGATTCCGTCCGGGTACAGCCGATGAATTACCCATTTTAGGCCGCAGTAGCTGTGATAACCTGATTTTAGCCACAGGTCACTATCGTAATGGCATTTTACTCGCTCCTGTCACTGCTTCTTTAATCGCTGACCTAGTAATTAATCAAAAAACCGATCCGATTTTGACCCATTTTCGCTGCGATCGCTTTAATCAACCGTCACCCGTTACTATTCCACCTATGTCCTTAACTATTATTGAAAATCAACCCCAAGCGCTTTTATCGCCCCAAAATGATCGCCTCACCATTGCCGGGAAAACCTTTCACTCCCGCTTGATGACTGGAACTGGCAAATATGCCAATCTGACGACTATGCAGGAAAGTATTAGTGCCAGTGAATGTCAGATCGTCACCGTTGCCGTTAGACGAGTACAAACGAACGCTCCCGGCCATGAGGGATTAGCAGAGGCGATCGATTGGTCTAAAATTTGGATGTTACCCAACACTGCCGGTTGTCAAACGGCAGAAGAAGCGATTCGGGTGGCCCGTTTAGGACGAGAAATGGCCAAATTATTGGGACAGGAAGACAATAACTTTATTAAACTCGAAGTTATTCCCGATCCTAAATATTTATTACCCGATCCGATCGGAACTTTGCAAGCGGCCGAACAATTAGTTAAAGAAGGTTTTGCCGTACTGCCCTATATTAACGCCGATCCTCTCTTAGCCAAACGTTTAGAGGAAGCCGGCTGCGCCACGGTTATGCCCCTAGGATCGCCAATTGGGTCGGGACAGGGGCTGAAAAATGAGGCAAATATCGCGATTATCATCGAATCGGCCAAAATTCCCGTGGTGGTCGATGCTGGGATCGGTACACCCTCAGAAGCGGCCCGGTCCATGGAAATGGGGGCCGATGCTTTATTAATTAACAGTGCGATCGCTATGGCCGCCAATCCAGCTATGATGGCCCAGGCCATGGCAATGGCGGCAAAAGCGGGACGTTTAGCCTATTTAGCGGGAAGAATGCCGATTAAGTCCTATGCTAGTCCTAGTTCCCCCCTGACGGGAACGATCGCCTAACCGATTAAGCTAGGAATGGGCTGTTTTCAGCGATTAGAGCCAGCAAAAATCTCTATGACTACAGACAATCAAACTGAGTATGTTGCCGCTTTAACTGATTTACACCGCGGACTTGACCGTAAAGGGCCTGGCGACTCTGACTTCTCCCTAAAAATTTTGAGTAATCTCTCTATTTTGCCCCTCAAGCCGCGAATTGCCGATCTAGGATGTGGAAGTGGTGCTAGTGCTTTACTGCTGGCACAATACTACCAAAGCCCTGTCATGGCAGTGGATTCCTCATCGGTTTTTATCGACGAACTCAAAACCCGAGCAAAACAGCTTGGTCTTGAGCATTTAATCATTCCAATTCATGGTGACATGGCTAAACTTGATTGGTCAGTGGGTTCAGTTGATCTACTTTGGTCTGAGGGGGCTGCTTATAATCTTGGGTTTGAGCAGGCCCTTAAAATCTGGCGACCGCTTGTTTCTAACAACGGGATTGCCGTCATCTCGGAGATGAGTTGGTTTACTAATGAGCTGCCAGAGCCGGCTGTGGCCTATTGGCAAAACGCCTATCCTATGATGGGTAATGAGTTTGAGAATATCGTTCGGGCTAATAGGTCTGGTTTTAAGGTACTTTCTACCCAGAGGCTGCCCAGTCAGGTTTGGTGGCTAAATTATTATCAACCTCTCCGTGAGCGAATCGGGCAGCTGGAAATCAGCCCAAGTAGCTCATCGGTTATTCGTGAAACTGAAGAAGAGATGAAACTTTTTGAGAAATTCAGCAACTTCTATGGTTATACCTTTTATGTTCTGCAAGCGGCCTAGAAAAAAAGCCGTCCAATTTATGATCAGCTTTGTTTCGCAGTAATTCCTATCGTTAGGTACAAAATCGACGGGAAAGCCACAACCTGAAGCAATTGCGCAAACAACAGATTAGAATCATCGAAACCCGTTAAAATAGGGGAGATTTGACCATCTCCCCCCACACCACAGATCAATAAATCCCACAATTAACGCACTTCAAACAAACGATTATCCGGTAAATTACTAATCGATCGCTGGAGACTATTCAAGGATCTATTGTAATCGACGATCGCCTGTAGATAACGACTTCTGGCATCGGTTAAATCCCGTTGGGAGTTGATCACATCGGTTTGGGTTCCCACACCCGCCTGAAAGCGTAAACGGGCTAATCGCAGACTTTCCGTGGCCGATTCAATGCTTTTTTGCGAAGTTTTAATGTTTTCTTGGTTAGAAATCAAACTATAGTAGGATTCCTCCACTTGAAGGCGAATTTCATTGCGACGGAGGGAGAATTCCGTATCGGCGCGATCGATATTTCTTTCCGCTTGACGGGCGCGAGCAAAAGCACGACCACCATCAAAGAAAGTCCAGCGAATCCGGCCACCGACGCTAAAACCATCGCCAAAACCGGCTTCATCACTGAGATCGTTGAGGACATTATACTGACCCAAAAGGTCCACTTGGGGAATCACCGCCGAAATAGCGATCGAGCGGTCTTCTGCGCTAATTTCCCTCTGTAAGAGTTGTTGTTCTAATTCCGCACGATTTTTATAGGCCAAAACGATACTATCATCAAGACTTAAGCCCCAAGTTCCCGCCTCGCGAATCTCATCTGCTGCCGTTAACTCGATGTGCTGACCGACACTCAAGATCTGTGCCAGTCGCCGTCGGGAAATACGCTGGTTAGAAATCGCCCGGGTTAAGTCTTGGTTAGCGTTAGCGAGGTCAACTTCCGCCTGTAGGACAGCAAATCGGGTTCCTAGTCCTGCTTGCTCCAATAATTGTGCATCGCGTAAACTTTGACTAGCATCTTCGATCGCAGCTTGGGAGATCGCTACCTGAGCATCACCCCTCTGTAATTCATAATAGGCATCGGTGGCATCAAAACGAGTTTGTTCCGAAACTCGTTCCACCTCTAATTCCCTTTGCCGGATGACTTTTTCGGCCCTTTTGATCTGGGCTGCTCGTTGACCCCCCGTATAAACCCCATAGACGATGCTAACACTACCCTGAAGGTTGGTACTATCTTCCGGTGTAACTGCTGGGATTCCCTGTTGACGGGCCAAATTATTCTGTCTTTGGGCAGCTGCCGATTGATCTTGAGTGAGACTGGTTTCCGCTTCGGCCGTGGGTAATAAAGCGGCCTGTTGTTCTTTTAATTGGGCGCGAGCGATTTCTAAATCGACCCGGGCTGTCTGTAAGGTCTGATTATTTTTTAAAGCTAATTCGATCGCTTGATTTAAGGTGAGCGGTTGTACTACCCTAATATTCACCTCATCCGGTTTGGTGGGAAAAATTAGGGGATTGCCACTAGGATTAAGATAATTGGGGGCTTTGGGATCTGCTGCCGTGGTTGCCGGTGCCGCCGAGGGACTGGGTAATTGAGAAACTGGATTGGCAGTAGGTCGGGGTTTCTTCAATAAATCGGCAGCGGACTGAGTTTGTGCCTTAACCGAGGATTCAGCCAAGCAAATCAACCCAAGCACCGCACTCACGGTAATACCATAACGCAAGAGCAACATGAGTATCTCAAAAGTAAACAGTAAACGATAAGAAGTAAATAAGCTCACACCACTATGTTGGCCGATTACTAATTACCGATAGTAACACGGGAGCATGAAAGCCACCGTCTTTTAAGCACCAGCTAAAATCAGATTCGATTGATTTGGAATTGTCTCCTTATTCTCTTTTTTGCCCAATCCACCGGCTAAAAGGTTGGTGAAATTCTCTGTTGTCTTTTTGTATCCTTAAAGATACACTGGAAACATGATTGAAATTCGCCAGACCGAAACCTATTCTGAGTGGTTTAGTGCTTTGCGAGATCATCAGGCCAAGGCACGCATAAATATCCGCATTCGTCGTTTATCTATGGGCAATCCGGGTGATGTTAAGCCAGTAGGACGAGGTGTATCGGAACTGCGCGTTGATTATGGACCGGGCTATCGCGTGTATTTCAAACAACAAGGTGAGACTTTGATTATTCTCTTGGCGGGGGGAGACAAACGGACTCAAGAACGGGACATCAAAACAGCATTAGATTTAGCCCAATACTTATAGGAGGTTCTCTATGGCTACAATTCAGACTTATCCTTGGGATGCAGCAGATCATTTGAAAACAAAAGAAGATATCGCTGCTTATCTGGAAGCTGCCCTCGAAGAGGGCGATCCTAGCTTAGTAGTGGCAGCATTAGGCGATATTGCTCGTTCTCAAGGGATGACTCATATTGCCCGTGAGACGGGTTTGGGACGGGAGAGTCTCTATAAATCTTTGTCGAATCAGGGTAATCCAGAGTTTGCTACAGTTCTTAAGGTTTTGCAAGCACTTGGGTTACGCCTGCAAGTTGTACCCATTATCTAAAAATCCCCCATCACTAATCCTACTCCATCCCGACGCGGATCGCCCGTAGCGGTTAACTCCCCCCGATCATTCACGAACACCCCATGCACACCCCCAAAAAACATATTTTGTTCTTGCCACCGGGATACTTGAGTATTTGCGGGTAAAACCAGATTTTCGAGCATATTCTCCCGATCTTCTAAAGGTTCAACTCCTAATTGTTGATTTTCCCAATGTATGCGCGAAGCAGCGATCGCATCGGGTAAAGATTGCCGAAAATCGATTAAATTGCTAATAACTTGCAAAATAGCGGTGCGAATGCGATTGGAACCCCCAGAACCGAGAACAAATCGCGGCTTTCCTTCCTCTAAAATCATCGTCGGGGACATCATTGAGGATAAACGACGATCAACGGGCCAATTGTGAAAGCCAAAGGGATTTAAGTCCGCTTCCCCGATCATATTATTGAGCATAATTCCCGTCCCCGGCACGGTATAAGCTGATCCTTCACCGTTGGAAAAGGTGGCGCTGGCGGCATTACCTTCCCCATCGATAATGCTAATATGGGTGGTACTGCCCCATTTATTGGGATATTTGCCTAAAAATTCCGACGAGAGGAATTGCTCTTCGATTCCCTCCTGATGGATAAAATTATCGTAGCCTTGAGCGCGTGCTTGATTGGTTAAGGCCATCACTTCCGTTAAAATTTGCAGATGTTTGGCTCCTAGATGCTCTAAAGCCGATAAATTAACTGTTTCCAGTAATTTTAGGGCAAAAGCTAGGAGAATTCCCCCAGAACTAGGAGGCGGATTAGTCAGTATTTCGTAACCCCGATATTGGCTTTTTAGGGGTTTTCTCTCAAGGACTTGGTAATGATTTAAATCCTCTAGGGTAAGATAACCACCCTCCTGCATATCTTTGGCAATTTGGTGGGCGATTTCTCCCTCATAAAAGTCTTTTACGCCTTTTTTGCTTAATTCCTCTAAGGTGTTGGCAAAATCGCCCATCACACAGCGATCGCCAGCTTGGAGGAGTTTTCCTTGCGGGGCATAGACTTTTAAACCCTCTCTATCTTTGAGCAGGATGGAAGAGAGTAAACCCAGGCAAAAGCCGTTATATTGGCTCAAAATGTAGCCTTGTCGAGCATATTCGATCGCTGGCTCCGCTACCACGGCAAAGGGTAATTTTCCTAGTTTTTTCTGCACTGTTTCCAATCCCCGTAACGCCCCAGTCGTAGCGATCGCACCTCGGCCAATGTGAAAATCTTGACTAGCACCACCAAAATTGATCGCCACAGGGTAAAAGTCGATATTTGTCAAGGGTTTTTTAGATTTTGGAGTTTGACAAAAAAAATCAAAAAGGGTATTGACTTTTTCTTTGGTATGTGCTAGTAAAAAACCGCCGCCCCCCGCGGAAGCGAGGGTGAATTCGACCACGAAGGCCGCTAAAATCGAGCCAACTATCGCATCGAAGGCATTGCCGCCCATTTCTAAGATTAATTGTCCAGCTTCGGCAGTTTTTGGATGTCCTGCGGCGATAGCGCCCTTGCTTTTGCGAGTCACTTTGATTCAGTTATCAGTGGGGAGATGGGGTGATGGGGTGATGGGTGTTAGGGGTTAGGGGTTAGGGAAGTGGGGAGAAAAAAGCTGCCTCCTGTCTCCTGAATCCTGTTTCCTGAATAGGGCTATTTTTGCAACTGCTTAACCGCTTGATAGATTTCGGGTAAACGCTTGTAAACGGCTGCTACCTTGAGGAATAGTTTATGAGGTATAGCAGGAGAACCGGAAACCACTTCTCCTGCCCCGATATCGTTGTGAATGCCAGTTTGGGCTGTGGCGATCGCACCGTCCCCGATCGCTGCTTGATTGGCAATGCCCACCTGTCCTGCTAAAATAACGCGATTGCCCAATTTTACGCCTCCTGCCATGCCCACCTGTCCTGCTAGGGCGCAAGCTTGGCCAATTTGGCAATTATGGGCAATATGGACGAGATTATCGATCTTAGTCTGGCTGCCGATGCGGGTTTCTCCCACTGCCGGACGATCCACGGCACTATTACAGCCAATTTCTACCCCATCTTCTAAGACCACGATACCCGATTGTTCCATCTTAAACCAGCCTTCGGGAACCGGCACAAAACCGAAGCCCTCGGCACCGATAACAGCGCCACTGTGGATAACGCAATCATTGCCGATTTGTACCCGTTCATGGATAGTACAGTTAGCGTGGAGAATTGTGCGATCGCCAATATGCACACTGGGGTAAACAACGGCGTTAGGATGAATGCACACCCCATCACCGAGGGTAACATTGGCTTCTACCACGGCATGGGCCCCGATGGCGACTTTATGGCCGATTTTAGCCGATGGATGGACCACGGCGGTGGCGTGAATGTAGGGTTGGGGCTGAAAGGGTTGATAGAATAATTTGATGGCGTGGGCGAATAAAAGTCGGGGATTGGCACTAGCTAACCAAGCGATGCCGCGTTCGTCGGCCTGTTGTTGTAGATTGGGATCAAGGGGCAGAATTAGGGCAGTAGCGTCAGTTTTGGCGACAAAAGAAGCAAATTTTCCCCCTTCGATATAGCTGATGGTATCGACTAGGGCGGTTTCGATGGGAGTTATGGCTTTAATTTGGGGATTTCTGTCGGGATAGGCGGTTAAACTGTGGGATTGCACTAAAGGGCTTAATTTTTGGGCAATTTCACTAAATTTCATAAATATATACGGCGATCGAGATAGGGCTTATCATAGGATAGTCTAAGGCTATACCGATAATATTGTCGTTATTATAGTCAAAAAAGTTGCTGGTTTTTTAGGAAATTATTCTTGAGTTTGATCGGGATATTATGCTGGGATAAATAAGGTTTTTGAGCAAGTTTTGTCTTGAAATTTATATTTAATATCAAGCTGTTTTTGCTACCGATGATGATTTTAAACTAGATTATAGCGATACTTTCACAATTACTCTTAATTATAAACTGGTAAGCGCGCTTTTAATTCCCAGTCATAAATTGCTAAAAATTCCTTTAATTTATTGGGGTGTAAATGGAGGTAATCGGGATTAACTTCATCGATAAGGCCAATACCGCCTAAATCCCGCGCTCCTGCCGCTAAACAATCCAAGAGAAAAAGAGGATCTGGTACTAGATTTGGGGGAATTTGAATGACAATATCTGGGGGCAAAATTTCCCTAGATTGTCTAACTAGAGCGGGTAATTTTTGCAGATCAAAAGGATTATTTTGCCACTGTTCTCTTTTACCCGGATTGTAGGGTTGTAGGATCACTTCTTGAATATGTCCCCAACGTTGATGAATAGTGGCAATAGTTTCTAAGGTCACTAAGCGATCGCATTCCGTTTCACCAATTCCTAATAATAAACCCGTGGTAAAAGGAATTGCTAATTCTCCCGCCCATTGTAACTGTTCTAAGCGCAGGGACGGCACTTTACTGGGAGCATGACGATGGACAGTATTTAATAAAGTCACCGTCATTTGTTCCAACATTATGCCCATAGATAGATTGACATTTTTTAGTTTTTCCATCTCAGCAAAAGTTAAAATCCCCGCATTGGTATGGGGATAAAAACCCATATTTAAAGCCAATTCTGCTAAATTATAAATATGCCGAAACCATAACTCTCGATTGGGTGCTAAAGGATGAACTTCACCGCTCAGAATTAAAATTTCCGTAATTTCCGAACCCTGCAAAGCAGTTAAAATCTCTTTGGCTTTTTCCAAACTTAACCAGCCATCAGTGCCTAAATCCCTGCGAAAATTACAATAACTGCAACGATTGAAACACTCGTAGGTAGGTACAAGGGTATGAGAGGGACTATAGGTGACAATTGTTGACATTTTTTTCGGGATTGCAGTTCATTACGAGCATTCAAGGGCGAGAAAATTTGCTATCGTGGGGAGAATTGCTGTTTTATTCACTTAAAAACGCTCTCCCTTTTCGTTTCCTCCTATGATTTTCGATCCTGCCAGTCTTCCCTCCCATCGTCAAACGATTCGTCCGATTAGCGCCACGGCTCTGCACGGAATTGTATTTCAAGATGACAAATTAATCGCTATCGACGCAAAAAACGGCTATTTATACCAAATTGTCCTCGATACTGGTCATACAAGCGTACTTAATTCCCATCGCTGGCAAGAATTCGTCGGGACGACGGGATTGGCAATCGATGATCAAAATAACCTCTGGTTTACTACTCGCGAAAATCTCTACTGCTGCACTCTCGAAGATTTTACCCCGAAATTTTTTACCCGTCTTCCCTACACCGCTAACGGAGTCGCCGTAACTGCTAACACAATTTATGTCACTTGTCAACGTTCTGGACAAATCTTTATATTTGATCGCCAATCGGGACAGGAAATTACTCGTTTGTACGCGCCTGGTATCGGCATCGAAAATATCACTATTCGCGGGGAAGAACTTTGGTTAACGGATACCCTAGAACAAACGGTTTACTGTCTTGATCGCGCCACGGGAGAACAGCTTTTTAGCATGATAACTCCTTTTGAATCGCCGACGGGATTAGCATTTTATCGCGATGCTAACAGTGGCAAGGATATCCTATATGTAGCCTATGCTTTCCAAGAACCCTGTATCCGCGATAATCCCAATTCCGAACAGGTTCACGAACTTAGTTATCGTCCGCGTACTTTTGTCCATCCTCTATATTTTCACTACGATCCCGCTAAAAAATACACCCTTTCTAACGGTTATCTGATTGAATTATCCTACGTCGAGGAATTGGAACCCCTCTATAATATCGAACTCAAAAATGTGGAATGGCGCATCGCTTTACCCTTAGAAACACCACGGCAAAAAATTCGCAGCGTCGAAGCGGTGGGATTGCCTTTTATTGAAGAAATTCAGGACGGGCAGCGGGTGGCAGTATTTAAGTTCGAGCAAATAACAGGCAAACAACGTCATATTTTTGGGTGGAAAGTAGTATTAGAAGTATGGGGTATTAAATACCAAATTACTCCCCAAGATTGCGAAGATTTACCCCCCTTACCCGCCGATTTTCCCGATCGCTATTTGATCGATAATGATGATCTGGCTATGAATACAGAAATTATCCTCAATGCTGCCGAAGAAGCGATCGGTCGGGAAACCAATCTCCTCCGAAAAGTTTATAGTATTCGTAATTACGTCTATGATCAGCTTTCCTACGGGATCAAACCCAACATCGACACCCCTGATATTGCCCTGCGGCGCGGAGTCGGTTCCTGTGGGGAATATGTGGGTTTATTATTGGCTTTGTGTCGTCTCAATGGTATTGCCTGTCGCACGGTAGGACGCTATAAATGCCCACCCCATCCCCTCGAACGTAATTTACCCCTCGAACCGGATTACAATCACGTCTGGATGGAATTTTATCTGCCCTCTATCGGTTGGGTTCCCATGGAGTCCAATCCCGATGATATTTTTGAAGGTGGTCCCTATCCCAATCGTTTCTTTATGGGTTTAGCTTGGTATCACACGGAAATTGCCAAAGATATCCCCTTTGAACGAATGCTCAGTGAAGGACAACCGGTGTTAAAAACCCAAGTTCCCATCGGCGATTTAGCGATTAATCACGTTCAATTTATCATTCTTGAGGAATTAGCCCCAAAAGACTAGAATTCTGAGCCATCATCTAGGATGCCCATTTCTCTGTCTCTTTCTTCTTTGAGTTCTTTGACCATTTGTAAACCCGCACCCACACAGAAGCCCAGGGCTGCCCCAGCACCGGCAAAATAACGTCCATAGATGATTTGATAGTGATAGGGATTTTTATAGTTGACTTGGCTGGGATTGCGTTCAATGCGGCTAATGCCATAACCGATACCAGCGCCAACTAAAGCCGTTACTAGGCCTGAAAATAGAACTAGACGAAAGTTCATGATCTTATCTCCCGATGGACTCTGACTTTAGATTATCGCTGAAAGTTAGTTAATGGCAAGCGATCGCAATAATTTGTTATACCATTTTTCTCAAGTCCTGACAGACATAGAGATTCTAAAATCCAAGACCATCCCGTCAAATACCCAATCCTGTCATTGGATAAGGAGACCTTTCAGTGAGAAGAAGCGTCAGAAACTCCCAGGGAGTGCCTAGTGGGAGTAGTTCATAAGAGGGCGAACGAGGGGACTTGAACCCCCGAATGGTGGAACCACAATCCACTGCCTTAACCACTTGGCTACGCTCGCCGCACACCTTCCCTAGTATAGCACAAAACGAATGGTTGGCAACAGGTTTTTTATCCTCAATTCGGGCTATGGTTAGGGTAAGTGAGTGATGATTTGAGAGCTTATGAAATTGGCACGGTTAGGGGGAGTGGTGGTAGGAGTGGTTTTAGGGGGAATTGCGGGGATATTGCTGACAACTAACCCCAATCGTCAAGATTACGAACAATACGCTTCCCAGAGGTTAACTAGCTATCTTAGGGATAATGTCTGCGCTCGGGCGCAAGCTTCCCTCGATGTGCAAGCTCTCTTGCGGGGTTACTGTAAAATGTTGGTGGATACGGGTCAACCTTTTTTACAAGAAGCGATCGCCAGTAAGACTACTAGAAAGAATTTTCTCATTTTCAGTGTTTATCAAACGGAATTATGGTTCCCTCCCCCTTTACCTAGTTACCACTTCAGCAGCGTCGGTTTTTTGAATAAATTATACATCTACGAAGCTTTAGAACTGTAATCAGTTTCTGGGTGTGGGGATTTTTAAAACCTAGACCCAAACTAACTTTTGGATAAGATGCACAGTTGGCATTCATAGCTTGATTCAGTAAGGCCTACTTTTCTTCTTGTCTTCTTGCTGCTAATTGGTCTAAAATTTCGGCGTGAACTTGGCGAGTAATTGGATAAAAATAGGCAAGAATTAAGCTAATGATCAGGAAAAATGCTGGTAAAGGGGCAATTGCTAGGCGAATTGCTATTAAAGCACTATCTGGCTGTAGGGGAATTGCTTCTCCTGGTATTCTCGGTTTAAAACCGGATGTTTCTAGGGCAATACCGACAAGAAATAACCCCAAAGCTAAACCAATTTTTTGCAGAAGTACCATGAAAGCATAAAAAATCCCTTCTCGACGTTTTCCTGTTTCTAATTCGTCTAATTCAATCACATCAGGAACCATTGACCAAGGAATTAAATAGGCCACAGATACGCCAAATCCCGCCAAAACTGCCAAAGCATACATCAAAGTTATTTCTCCTGGTTGGAGCAAAAATAAACCGATTTGGGCAATAATCCAGACTGTCATCCCTAAAAAATAGACTATCTTTTTGTCTAATTTCTGACTAAATGCTTGCCAGAAAAATAACATCACTAAAGCTGTTCCCTGTACTGCTAAAGCGACTAAACCCGATTCTGCTTCCGATAGTCTCATGTAGCTGACGACGTAGTAAACCAAAATCGAGGCGGTTAATTGTACTCCTAACCAGGCACAAAGATAGATGCCAATAACGTATAAAAAGGGACGATTACCAAAAACTATTTTTAATTGTTCTTTCAGGGGAATAGTTTCGGTATTATTAGCAGCTTCCCTCTGTTTAATTGCTGCGCTATCCCTGAGATGATTTTCAGTTTTGCCATAGTAAAGGGTTAACCCCGAAACTATCCCTTGTATTCCTAATAAAATTGTGGAAATAGCGATAAAGTCTCTGGGATTTACCCCAATTTTTCCCAGTCCATAGACGAAGGCAAGCGCACCGATAACTATACAAGCAATTGCTAAAACTTTTTTCTGAGGGGGATTGAGAATCGCTTTTGATCCTCGTTCTTGCAAAACCAAAGCGCACCAAATAACTGCTATAATCGACATTAAAGCACAAACTACACCTAACAATAAAAAAGCTTGATGGAGATCGTTGCGATAGGACGATGAGACGAGAATATAGAGAATTAATGAGAGAATGCTGCCCCCGATGGAAAAGGCAAAACGAAAACTATTTAAGCGGGTTCTCTCATTATAATCATGGGTTAATTCAGGGGTGAGTGCCTGGTAGGGAAGATTGACTACTGTATAGGTTAAATTAAAGATAATGCCGATAAAAATATAATATAAAAATAACCATAATTGGTTATTGGTCGGGATTAACCACAGTAAAAAATAGCTAATTCCGAAGGGAATCGACCCCAATAACATCCATGGTAAGCGACGACCCCAAATAGTACGAGTTCGATCGCTCCACATTCCAATAATCGGATCGTTAATAGCGTCGAAAATTCTCACCACCATCAGCACACTACCAGCTAATCCTGCCGATAATCCTGCCACATCAGTGAGGAAAAATAGCAGGTAAAATACCGAGATATTGGCAGTGATAGCCGGTCCCAAATCGCCAGCACCATAGGCGATTTTTGTGGTTAAATTGAGTCTTTCAGCAGTTAAATGAGCCATAAAAGCAATTACAGAGATTAAAATAAGCTTAACCGTTCTCGGGGAATTTGTAACCTTTGCTAGGGCAGTTGAGGAAGTTTAATTTTTTTTGTCTCTAGTAATTCCTGAAAATATCTAGCACTAAAAAGAGAAGATTCCTCGATCACACAAGGGACAAAGAAATGGCTTTATCTGTGGCATCTGGGAAAATTCTGACTATTTCCCCGTCCTTTACTTTTTATCTATCGCCTTGGCCAGCATTATGAGCTAAACTGACTAATATCACTTATTTTAGCTATCAGCATCAGAATTATCCTTATTTTGGCAGTTACACTTAAGAAGAGCGACTGGATTGTTCTTTTTCGGACTGTTAGCGGTGAGGATGTATTACTTGGGGGACGATCGAGATAGAGCCAGAAAGTGCGATAGTACAGATAAGAGATCAGGGAAAATTTTTTCGCCCAACCTAAACCTTTTTGAAACTGACGTTCTATGATGCCTCATATCTTCCTATTTTTAGAGATTTTTGCCCAAGAAGGCGGTATTCAATCATATATCAAGGATGTTCTGCAAGCTTATCTCACTTTGCCCAGTTCCGAGGCGGCCGAGGTTTTTTTGCTGCGGGATGCCCCTGATTGTCCTAATCCTTTCAAAAATCAAGGTATTACCTTTCATTACCTGAAAAATAACTCAGCAACTCTCGGACGCATTCAATTAGCCCTTAAGTTTTTAGTTTCTCTCCTCCGGAAACGTCCCCAACGGGTTTTTTGTGGTCATATAAATTTAGCCCCCCTCACCCGTCTTTACTGTCAAGCTTTAGGCATACCCTACACCGTCCTCACCTACGGCAAAGAAGTCTGGGAACCTTTAGCAAATTCCCAAAAACAGGCCCTGCAAGCGGCCGAATCGATCTGGACAATTAGCCGTTACAGTCGCGATCTTATGTGTGAGGCTAACGCTATTGATCCCAAAAAAGTAGCAATTCTCCCCTGTGTGGTAGATGAAGAAAAGTTTAATTTAGGTGAAAAGTCCTTGACATTAATCAAGAAATATGATCTAGAAAATGCCAAAGTTTTATTAACAGTGGCCCGGTTGTGGTCGGGGGATATCTATAAAGGGGTAGATGTGACCATTCGGGCCCTGCCGACAATTCTAGAGACTTATCCCGAAGTCAAATATCTAGTCATTGGACGGGGGGACGATCGCCCGAGGTTAGAAGCTTTAACCAAGCAGTTAGGAGTGGATAAACAGGTAATTTTCGCCGGTTTTGTCCCCACGGAGGAATTAGCCGACCATTATCGTTTAGCCGATGCTTACGTTATGCCCTCCCGGGAAGGTTTCGGGATTGTTTACCTAGAAGCGATGGCCTGTGGTATCCCTGTGGTTTCTGGAGATGAGGACGGTTCAGCCGATCCGCTGCAGGATGGTTTGGTGGGGTGGCGCGTTCCCTATCGAGATGCCGAAAAGGTGGCTAAAGCTTGTCTAGAAATTTTGCCAGGTCAGGATCAACGTTGTCACCCGCAATGGTTGCGTCAACAAACTGTGACTAAATTCGGCAAAAAGGCTTTACGGGCAAAATTACTCGATTGGTTGTAAGCAAGCGTATCCTAATTTTACACCCCCGGGCAAGATGTCTGTTAAGATAAACGGCATGGCAACTTTAACTCTCACACTTAAACTTCCTTTTTATCGGTTAAACCAGTGCAAAGCACAAGAATTTGAGCGACTAACTGAGTTGAACAAGGCTATGACTAATCAACTTCTAGAAACCCCTAAAACAGATAGAAGAAAGTGGGGGCATCCCACTTTCTTCCTGAGTATAAATACTTAAGTTTAAATAAAAGGTATGAAGGCCAACTGTACATCGTATCCAAAAGTCAGTTTGGGTTTAGGGTTTAAAAATCCCACAGAAGAAGATTCAGAGATCAAATCAGCAACGCCAAAGATGACAACCTATCGCAATCCTGCTCCCACTGTTGATATTATCATCGAACTGATCGACTCGCCCCACCGTCCGATCGTACTGATTGAGAGAAAAAATCCGCCCTTTGGTTGGGCAATTCCGGGGGGATTCGTGGACTACGGTGAATCGGTGGAAACGGCGGCCATTCGGGAAGCTTACGAGGAAATCAGTTTAGAGGTGCAGTTAATCGAGCAATTTCACGTCTATTCCGATCCTAACCGCGATCCACGTCAACACACCATTAGTATTGTTTTTATCGCCACGGCAAAAGGCAAACCAATTGCTGCCGATGATGCCAAAAAAGTCGGGGTTTTTCATCTCTGGGAATTCCCGCAACCTTTATGCTTTGATCACGATCGCATCCTCAATGATTATCGTCGTTATCGGGATTATCAAATTCGTCCCACACATTAGACCTCTTGTAAAAATCAAAAATTGTTGTTAGGGTTAGGAGTCTCCGAGTCAGGAGTCTCCGAGTCAGGAGTCAGGAGAATAAACAATAATCGATTAAATAGTCTATTTACAGATTTTATGCAATTTTATCCTTATTTTTGCCGTTTTTGAACCCTCAAAAAAATTGTGCAAGAGGTTTATTAGGTCTTCTGCAAAAATCAAAAATCTTCCCTTAGGTGAGGAGATAGGAGAAAGGAAACCTTAAAAAATTAAGCTAAGGGGCATTTTAAGCGCCTATCCTGAGATTAGCTGAATCTCCCCCACCCCCTTTACTAATGCGCGGCAGCTTATACACTTCTGAGGGCGACAATCGGTTGCAATTTAGAGGCACGATAGGCGGGAAAAACGCCAAAAAAGAGACCAATACCCGTGGAAACACTCAAAGACAGGGCGACGGCGGTGGCGGAAACAGTGGCAGCCAGGGGAGAGAAACTGGAGACGAGAACGATCGCTCCTGCACCGACGAGAATACCCAGCGCACCGCCGGCGATGGAAACGAGAGTTGATTCAATCAGGAATTGTAAGAGAATATCCTGTTCTCTGGCTCCGATCGCTTTTCTTAGTCCGATTTCCCCGGTTCTTTCCGAAACCGAAACGAGCATAATATTCATCACCCCGATACCCCCGACAATTAGGGAAATACCGGCGATTAGAGCCAAAAGTAAGGTTAGACCCTGGGTAATCGTGCCGAAGATTTCGATCATTTTTTTAGCAGTTTCGACGCGAAAATCATCCTCAGCCACGATTTTATGGCGTAAACGCAGGAGATTCTCGATTTGGAACTTAGCGGCGCGGATTTCCTCCCCCGATCGCGCATTGAGACTAATCCAACTCAACTCGACACCGTAGGGTCCGGTTTTGCCCACCAGTTGCGAGTTCATGGTGCTAAGGGGGATAACCAGCATTTCATCCTGATTATTGCCAAAAAAGGAGCCTTTCGCCTCTAAAATCCCGATCACCTCAAAACTGAGATTTTTGATCCGCAGCTGTTGACCAAGGGGATTTTGGGTGGGGAAAAGTTGCGCTGCCACTTCAGCACCGATCACCGTTACCCGTTTGTTACGGGCTAGATCGATATTATTGATAAAACGACCTTTTTCCACGGTAAAATTGCGGACAGAAGCGTATTCCTCTGTGCTTCCCGTGACTAGAGCCGTCATGTTGCGATTACGATAGGAAATCAGGAAACGAGCGTTTATTTCTGGGGCGACTTCAGCGACGGTGGGAACCTGTTCGGCGATCGCCTGAGCATCGGCTAAAACTAGGGTTTTCGGTAAATTAACGGTGGTATTGCGTGCTTGTCGCGACCCCGGCACCACAAAAATGGTATTGGGTCCCAAGTTAGCAAACTGGTCATTGGCTAAGGTTTGCGCCCCTTGGCCAATACCGATCATGGCCACCACCGAAGCGTTACCGATGATAATTCCTAACATAGTCAGGCCGCTACGCACTTTATTGGCCCCGAGGGTGGAGACGGCCATTTTTAAACTTTCGATGATCAACATATCAGTTATCAGTTATCAGTTATCAGTTATCAGTTATCAGTTATCAGTGGGGTGTGGGGTGTGGGGTGTGGGGTGTGGGGTGTGGAAAGAATAAATAAAAATAATCTCCTGTCTCCTGAATACTGTCTCCTGTCTCCTGAATACTGTCTCCTGTCTCCTGAATACTGTCTCCTGACGACGGACGACCGACCGCTGCCCGATCATAAAAAAGACAATTTGGAGATATTTGTTAAGAAAAATTATTGAGATTTTTTATTAGTTTTCGAGGTATCTTCGGCTCCTTCGGGGAGATCGATAAAGACCTTTTCTCCGGCTTCCAAACCTGATAAAATTTGAGTTTTATCGTCTAAGACTAAACCGATCGAAACGGGTTTAAAACTGGGTTTATTTGCGGCATCGGGAACTAAAACCCCTGACTTGCCTTCCCGGGTGACAATGGCGACAGTCGGCACGACGAGGGCATTATCTAACTGCTGGCCGACAAAAGTTACATCCACATTCATTTTCGATTTGAGTTTGTCCCGTCCCGTCACCAAACCGATTCTCACTTCAAAAGAAGTAACATTATCCTCGATAATTGCTTCAGGAGCCACAAGAATAACTCGACCTTCAAAGACTTCTTCAGGAAAAGCATCGGCGACAATTCGCACGGGTTGGCCGCGCTGCAATAAACCCACATCTACTTCCGGCACTTTAGCAATCACTTCCAATCCCGATGCTAGGGCGATAATCGAGGTGGAAGTGGCGGAAGCGGTACTAGAGGCCGAAGTGGTGGGAGTGACAAAAGAACCCTCGGTGGCGTATTTTTGGGTGACGATGCCATCAAAGGGAGCAGTAATGACCGTATCGCGGTATTGAATCTTGATTTGCTCTAAATTGGCCCTAGCGGCCGCTACAGATGATTCTAGTCGAGCAAGCTCCGTTTCTTGGGTTTTTTGGCGTTGTTCGAGGGCAAATTTGGCTTCTGCGATCGCTGCTGCCGCTCCTATCATTTCCTGCTCAATTCCGGCCACTTCTGGGGAAGCGGTTTTATCTGCTTGTTCCAAACGGCGGATCGATTCCTCTAAATTGGCTTTGGCGTTGAGATATTCATTGAGGACGGCATCAAATTGGTCTTGAGCGATCGCCCCTTCCCGGACTAAATTTTCATTGCGTTTAATCCGATTTTCTGCTAGTCGAAAACGGGATTGGGCTGCTTGTACCTGAGCTTGCAGTTGGTCTAAATCTTTGGGAATTCTTTCTTTGGCCTGAGCTAAACGGGCTTCTAATTGCTTATAACTGGCCTGGGCTTGATAAAATCGGGCTTGTAATTGGCGGATATCTTCGGGAATGCTGCGTTTAGCCTGTTCCAGATTGGCTAGAGCTTCCCGCAGACGCGCTTCTGACTGCATCCCCTGGGCATACACCTCTAAATTATCCATGACGGCGAGGGTTTGTCCCCTTTTAACGATCATGCCCTGATCCACCAATAATCGCACTAATCGGCCGGGGTTTTTCGGGCTAATGTTAACACTTTGGATTGGTTCCACCCTACCACTAGCTTTAATTTCCACAGCGAGGGTTTCTCGTTGAGCAGGAACGGTCATTTTCGCCAATTCTAGGGCAGGAGGAGGTGTTTGCAGTAAGCGATAAGAAATCACTCCCACCGCCAGAAAACCACTAGCCATGAGTCCGAATATCCAAAATAGGGGGCGATTTGATTTTCCCAACACGGTTATTGCCATCGATCAGCCAAAAGTTAATTGGTTATATACTAACGTCTCTAGAGCTGCCTTTGTTGTTTCTTTAGCCAACAACTCCCAAGCGAGATAGACTGATTAAAAAAGGCCTATCGCGGGGGTAAACTGTGCCAAAACTTCAATTAATCGTTTCTTTGCTCATTTTTTTCGTTGCTGGCAGCCCGCCGGCTTTTTCCCAAGCGCTACTCCCCTACGCCATCGAACCGGAGTTAGAACAGATGGAACAAGCGGGAATTGAAATGGCCGAAGATGCCATCCAATTAGCTCGTTTTCGCCGTACCGATGCAGCCCTCGCACGGGCTAAGTTAGCGGTGCAGTTAGCCCCCCATCTCTATCAAACTTGGTTTATTCTCGGTAGTTTATATCTGCAAGACGATCAGGTACAACTCGGTATCGAGGCATTAAATCAATCTTTGTCCCTTGCTCCCGCCGATGCCCACGCTAATATTAAATTTTCCCTCGGTAGTGCTTATTTTCAGAATCAAGATTACAAGTCTGCTATTGCCCAGATTGAAGCGGGTTTGCAAATGAAACCCGATATCTCCCCCGCTCTTTTTGATCTCGGTAATTCCTATCTCAAGTTAGCACAATATCCTGCCGCGATAGCAGCTTACGAAAAGGCTGTTAGTCAAGATAAAGATTTTTGGCCGGCTATTAATAATATTGGTTTAGTTAAATACGAACAGGGTGATAAGGAAGCAGCCCTTAAAGATTGGCGCGCCGCTTTGAAAATCGATCCTAAACAGGCGGAACCTCAGTTAGCTATTGCGGTGGCTATTTATAGTCAAGGAAAAACTGAGGAGGGCATCAAATTAGCTCAGGCCGCTCTCACTAGCGATAGTCGTTATGTCAGTCTGAAATTTTTGGGGGAAAATCTCTGGGGCCAACGTCTTCTGCAAGATACGGAGAAGATGTTTAATCATCCTAAAATGAAAGATTTTATCGCTCGTTTACCAAAACCAATCCCAGAAGCGGAGGAAGAAAATTAAGCTTATAGAACCTATTTGGTATCTCTCTTGTGACGCTTCACGGGTAAGAATTACAGGTATTTTGGCTAATTCGCTCTAATCCATACTGGGTAAGGATTTTGGGAAAGATACCAAATGGACTCTATAAGCTTATAAGCTGCCCGCTCATTTAAATTGCTGGTTGAGATGAGGCACTCTTGCAAGAGGGAACCCCCCAACCCCCTAGCGGGGGAGATTCAGCTAATCTAAGGATAGGCGGTTAAAATGCGTCTTAGCTTAAAACCCCACACCCCACACCCCACACCCTACACCCTACCCCTAGGAAAAACTTTTTCAGCCAACCCTAATTAGGATAAACTCGCCCTTTCCAACTTCCCCCTTGGCCGCGCCAATAACCCAGGGCAGAATCCACAGTCATTAAACTATAAAAGAGGGCAATTAGGGGTAAAGTTAAAGCCCGCAGGGGGGATAATTTATATAGTCTTAAAGTCGGGCTATAGGAGAGGGCCATTAGTAATAAGGTGACGGTGCTAATTATCATAATTGATGTTTCTTTTAATACCAATCCCCAGATTAAGCCCAAGGGGGCGGCTAAATAGGTTAAAAACATCCCGAAAACTGTCCCGATTAACCAAAGTGTTGAGTAATTAAGTTGTGTAAAGGCGGTGCGGGCTACCATATTCCAAATGCTGGCTAAATCGGGATAGGGACGGAGACTATAGGTGGTTTCTGTTAATCCTAACCAGATGGATTGCTCAGGATTTTCGGGGTGATTTTGCAGATATTTTTTAACCACAATCGCCAAGGAACAATCATCAATTAAAGCTTGTTTAAGAATCTCAATACCGCCAATTTTTTCTAGGATATCTCGGCGAATTAAAATGCAGCCTCCAGCAGCCGCTGCTATAGGGGAATTAGGGTTATTAACTAGGGGAAAAGGATAGAGTTTCTCGAAGAAAAAAACAAAGGCAGGAATGAGGAATTTTTCCCAAAAACTGTCACAGTTTAGCCACACCATCAGGGAAACTAAAGCTTGTTTTTCTTGTACTGCTTTAGTAACTAATTGGGTTAAATTATCTGGTGCGTGGGCAATATCGGCATCGGTAAACAGAAAATAATCGGGTGCGAATTTCTCGGTAGCCTCTGTTATTCCCTGTTTCATTGCCCATAATTTACCCGTCCATCCCATCTCTAAAGCTTGTCCAGAAATAATAGTTATCTGGTCAGATTTATGAGATTTATCGGCAATTTTTTGGGCAACTTTTCCCGTGTCATCACTGCTTTGATCGTCAATTAAAATAATCGAAAATTCGCCTTGATAATCTTGGTTAAAGAGGGAGGTTAAACTGATAGGTAAAACGTCGGCTTCGTTTCTCGCTGGGATAATTGCCGAGACTTTTGGATAATTTGTTAAAGGAGAAGTGACAGGATTAATTTTTTGGTTAGATAGCCAAAATTGTCCCCTGGCTAAGATTAAATATAACCAAATTATCAGCGATAGGGAAGTAACTAATAATAATAAAAATGTCATAAGCTGGTGGCCTTTCGATGAGGGAATAGGGAACAGGTTAAAAAGAGTAAGTAGGTAGGTGTTGAAAACTTTCAGATCCCCCCGCCTATCGGCACCCCCCTTATTAAGGGGGGCAGGGGGGATCGAACCTAAAATCCATTTTTAATTTAATTATAATCAGCTACTTATCAAATTTAGATGGACAACAGCTTCATAAGTTTGGGGTTTAACAGAGGGCAATTTAGGGTAAAATAGAAGCAAGTTAGCAAGATTAGGCGAGGGGGTGATCATGGATTATGATGTAGTAATTATTGGGGGAGGACCAGCGGGAGGTCACTGTGGCAGATTATTAAGTGAAAAAGGTTATCGTGTTCTTTTAGTGGAACAACATTCCAGTTGGCAAGATAATAACTTTTCTAGTGCCGCTTCTCCCCTAGAAATTTTAGAACAATTCAATCTCCCCGAAACCGTAGTGGCTAGGTTTTGGAAAAATATCGAAATCATCTCCACTAGCATACATCGTTCTTGGTCATCACCGCAACCTTTAGGGGTAGTTTTTGATTTTGCCAAATTGCGAGAGTTTTTAGCCGCAGAAGTGCTGCGTTGGGGGGGAGAAGTTCGTTTAGGTTGTCGTTATCTGAAATATCAACAGATGGAGAATAAGCTAACTGTTTTCTTGAAATCAAAAGGAGAAAAAATCGAGACAGTTAATACTCGTTTATTGGTTGATGCCACGGGATATGCTAGAGCAGTTATGTATAAACATAGACGAGAAAAACCTGATTTTTTAAAAGCAGTGGGCATTGAATATTTAATTACAGTACCAGAACAATTTTATCAAAAATATCAAGATAATTTAGTATTTTTTCTCGGTCATAAATGGAGTCCTAAAGGTTATGGCTGGATTTTTCCTATGGATAATCAGCAATTAAAAATAGGAGCCGCTTGGTTAGAGGGAGAACATCCTTATATTTCTGAAGTTAAGCCTTTAAAAAGTTATATTACACAAATTATGCAAACCTACATGAATCTCTCTAATTATGATATAATTGACAGCCATGGTTCTATTTTAGAATATTCGCTCAATCTGCAAGATATTTATTATCAAGAACCGAATATTATAGCGATTGGTGATGCGGTTTCTACGGTTAACTTTTTAGGAGGGGAAGGTATTCGCCATGCTATGAAAGGAGCCGAAATTGCTTGTCAATACATGGAAGAATATTTACAGGGAAAATCGAGGAGTTTTACCGCTTATCAACAGAGAATGCAAGAATATTTTCAACCAAAATGGAATTTATCTGATCGCCTCAGTCGCCAAGTTTATTTAGAATATAGTGATGCGCGTATTGATCAAGGAGTAGCCTATCTCAAGTATCTTTCTACCCAGGATATAATCGACATTTTATTTTACTACAAATTTGAAAAATACACAAAAGGGTTAGGAGGATTTCTGCTGGGGAAATTACGTCAATGGTGGCGCAAAATTTTCCCTAGTCAAAAACCTGAGTAAATAAGCTAGGATAAAGCTAAGGAAACAATATTGGTAAAGACCGTGAGTAAGTTTATTCGCTACAGTACAATTATCACCCTGCTGGGCATTTTAGCAGCCTGTAGTGGCAATCCTGTCCTAGAAAATCGTCTGGCTGCCGATCCTAATCTACAAACAAATCCCATACCAGAAAACTCTCCTAATAACAAGCAATTACCCGCAAACTTTCCCGCAGAAATTCCTCGATATAGTCAATCAGAATTATTATCCGTGCAGACAAATTCTGATAATAATGGTGGGCAAACCCGTTGGCAATCCAACGATCCCAGCAATGCGATCGAGGCTTTTTATCAACAGGAATTAGTTAATAATAATTGGGAAATTGTCACTCCCTTTTCTGGGGAAGGAGTCAATAGTACCCTAACGGCCCGTCGAGATAATTTAGAGTTAACTATCACCATAACTGCCACTTCTCCCAATACCGAATATAGCCTCGATTATCGTCCAACGGGAACTCCGATTGCGTCCCCTAGTCCCTCCCCTAGTCCCTCCCCTAGTCCCTCCCTTATTCCCTCCCCGTTACCCAATCTTAATCCCACCAGTTTTAACGATCTCGAATCCTTACCTAATCCCTTAAAGAGCCATATTCAAGACTTAGCTAGATTAGGAGTATTAACAGGTAATAACAATCAGTTTAACCCTAATAATACAATAACACGCCGAGAATTTGCTCGCTGGTTATTACAGGCTAATAATGCCATTTATGCTAATGTAGCGGGTAAACAAATACGTTTAGCTACTCCCAATAGTTCCCCAGCTTTTAGTGATGTTAAAAATAACGATCCCGATTATATTTATATTCAAGGATTAGCGGAAGCTGGGTTAATTCCCTCTCCTTTAACCGGAGATAGTAGCGCCCTTTTATTCCGTCCCAATGCTCCTTTAACCCGGGAAGATTTAATCGCTTGGAAAGTGCCATTAGATATCAGAAAAGCTTTACCGAGCGCCAATCTTGATACAATTAAAAATACCTGGGGTTTTCAGGATACTAATAAAATTAACCCGCAGCTGGTGCGCGCCCTTTATGCCGATTTTCAAAATGCCGAACAAGCCAATATTCGGCGAGTTTTTGGTTTTACTACCCTATTTCAGCCAAAAAGACCAGTAACTCGCGCTGAAGCTGCCGCTACTTTATGGTATTTTGGTTTTCAAGGTGATGGTGTTTCCGCTGCCGATGCCGTACAAGGTCAAGAGCCGCAACAGAGTGGGGTTAATTAATAGGGATCATCCCACTTTTGCCATAAGCAATTGTACTTAGATGCGAAATACTTATATGGCAAGCCTTTTCGGGAGTTCATAGATTTTCAACGGTTCTCGCGCATTGTGTGATTGGAACCAGAATCGTTACTACAAAAGCCTTCTCACCTTTCTGAGCATTTATACTCATTACATAATTGGGATGCTCCCATTCAACGTTGAGGAAATACCGTGAACATCAGCCTAGATCTACCTTCAGAGCCAGAGAATGAGTTATCAAGAAAATCCTCCTAAAACAGGGCTGGAGCCGGTTGCTTACTGGGAAAGTGTTGGGGTTATTGGCTCCCCACCTGATATTGCTGTTGGGCATAATGCAACCCTTGGCACTTTCAACGTGAAGCACTATCGAGTCATCCCAGGCTTGAGCATTGATTATGCTTGTGGAGTCCATCTGTTATCATCTTGGGTAGTTCTGTAAACGGAACTGCCCGGATGCACATCTGCCGGTATTACACAAGAGGAAGCTCTCAACAATATACAGGAAGCGATCGAGCTTTATTTACAACCCGACGCTATCGACTTCTACCCGGACAGTAATCCGTGAGGTTATGGTGGGATGACTCGACTCGGGAGGTGGTAAAATAGTCCGATGCCTGTAAAACATTAACAAAACATGACTACTCTGTTGCAAAAAGCATTCACAGAAATCCAGAAACTGCCAGAGTCTCTTCAGGATGAACTTGCTCAACAATTGCTGGAAGACATTGAAAGTGAATTAAAATGGCAGCAAAGCCTTTCTAACGAAGATCTGGAATTGGGAGCTTTAATAACAATGGCACAGGAAGCCCTGATAGAAGAACAAGAGGGAAGAACAGAAGATAAAGGCTTTGGGGAAGAATGAAGTCAGCCAGAACCAAGAGGTTTCGTCAACTTTTTCTCAGTTTGCCGCAAAGGGTACAAGAAACAGCCAAGAAAAATTACGAGATTTGGCAAGAAAATCCATTTCACCCCAGCCTAGAGTTCAAAGAGGTGAAACCAAGAGAAAAAATCTGGTCAGTCAGAGTCGGCATTGGATGGCGAGCATTAGGGATTAAAAAGTCAGACGAAGAAAAGATAGTTTGGTTCTGGGTTGGGTCGCACTCCGAGTATGACAAGATTCTAGGTAAGAATTAGGAGCGATCTAACCAATCACTGCACCCGACCGAGAGTTAGACTAATAATATTATTCAAGGTTGATGATAGCGGGTCAGTGCGATCGTTATCTGTAAATATTCTCATTTTCAAGGTTTAATTGGGCGATAACTCTATCAATTAAATCACAGCCCTAGGCTGGTTTGACCCAAGGAAACCCAACCCCTTCGTTTAACTGAATATATTCCGATATAATCAAAGACAGGTCATTGAACGTTGAGGAAATACCGTGAACATCAGCCTAGATTTACCTTCAGAGCTAGAGAATGAGTTATCTGCAGAAGCTTCTCATCTCAAATTGCCTTTATCAGAGTATATTCTGCGTGTTCTCTCCTTTCGCCCTTTTCTTCAAAATCCTCCTAAAACAGGGCTGGAGCTAGTTGCTTATTGGGAAAGCGTTGGGGTTATTGGCTCCCGACCTGATATTATCGATAGTCAGGAGCAGGCAACAACTACTAATACTATTAATAAGATAATCCATGCAACAACATCTACGACCCGACCTGATATTATCGATAGTCAGGAGCAGGCAAGCAAATTGCGCCATGAAGCTGAAACCCGTGAGCGGGCTTAGGTAGTAAATGTACCTTGTCGATACTGATGTCATGATTGATATTCAGCGGGGTTATGAGCCTGCAATCGCTTGGTTTGCCTCTCTCCCAGAACTGCCGAGTATCTCTGGCTTTGTTGTGATGGAGTTGATTCAGGATGCTCAGAACCAGCAACAGGTTCGTCGAGTCCTACAGCTTGTAAAACCGTTACCCATTGTTTGGCCTACTGAAGCTGACTGTACCCGTGCTTTATCTGACTTTACGACTTACCATCTGTCTCATAAAGTTGGACTGATTGATGCCTTAATTGCCGCTTCTGCCGTTGGGCATAATGCAACCCTTTGCACTTTCAACGTGAAGCACTATCGAGTCATCCCGGGCCTGCGCATGGAGCAACCCTATAGTCGCTGAAGTAGCCTAACCCCAACGTTATCTGTCAATATTCTCGTTTTCAAGGTTTAATTGGGCAATAGCTCCATCAATTAAATCACAGCCCTCCCCCAGGGATTCGATCCGCGAAAACCGATCGCGCCAAACCGCCGCACCGGTAAAATCCTGACAATACCAAGCCAGATGTTTCCGCGCCTGCCAGATACCGCGTTGTCCCTTGTATAGCCATAGCCCCTGTAAATGCTCTTTAGCTAGGCTTAACAGGTCAATAGAGGTGGGTTTCGGCAACTTTTTGCCTGTTTTGAGGTAATAATCGATTTCCCCCACCAAATAGGGATAACCGAGGGTTCCCCGCGAACACATCACCCCATCGGCCTGGGTAAATTCCAAACAATTAATCGCCGCTTCCACAGAAACAATATCACCATTAGCGATGACAGGAATCGATAAAACCTCCTTCACCCGTTTAATCCATTGCCAATCGGCCGGCCCGTGATAACCCTGTTCCCTAGTGCGTGCGTGCAGGGTCAACATTTGCGCTCCCGCATCTTCCAAACGACGGGCAAAATCGATAATATTAATCTCTTGATCGTTCCATCCCAAGCGAGTTTTCACCGTTACCGGCACCGATACCGCTCCCACCACTTCCCTAACAATTTGCTCGGCAATTTCTGGCTGTCGTAAAAGGGAAGAACCGCCGCCTTTTTTAGTAATTTTATTAACAGGACAACCCATATTAATATCGATGGTCATCGCTCCTTCTTTAACCGCTTTTTCCGCTGCCACAGCCATAAAATCGGGACGGCAATCAAATAATTGCATACTAATTGGTTGTTCCTTGTCCCCGATAACCATCAATTGCGGTAACTCTTGCAGCTGGGAGATTTCTGTCGCATTAACCATCTCCGTATAGAGCATGGAATCAGGAGCAAAACGTCTCACCAAGCGCCGAAAAACTAAATCGGTGACACCGGATAAAGGTGATTGCAAGACGCGGCTATGCACTGCTAAGTTACCGATTTTGAGAGGGGATGAGTAGATAGCCATAGGACCGGTTAAAAAATCAACAGCCAACACCAGCAAACCGAACAATTAGGGGATAGTTCAGTCACTGTTAACATTTTGCCAACCCCATAATATATGCTTAACCGTCAACTTCTAGCCTAAAACTACCTGTATGATGATTGGAGAGGATAGAATCTTATCTCTCCTAAACGAGCAATTAAACCAAAATTTCGCTTTTTTTTATGGATAATCTGCAACTCTGGCAACGTTACCAAGATTGGTTATACTATCACCCTAACCTAGAACTTTATCTCGATGTCAGTCGGATTCCCTTCGATGAGGCTTTTCTCAAAGGTCTAGAAGCAAAATTTGAGCGTGCTTTCCAAGATATGGCAGCTTTAGAACAGGGTGCGATCGCCAATCCCGACGAACAGCGTATGGTCGGCCACTACTGGCTGCGCGCTCCTGAACTCGCTCCTAACCAGGAATTGCAGGCCGAAATCACCGAACCCATAGCACAGATTAAAGAATTTGTCAAGAAAATTCACTCCGGAGCGATTAAACCGCCTGATCAAGAAAAATTTAGCCATATTCTCTGTGTAGGCATCGGGGGGTCTGCTTTGGGTCCCCAATTCGTCGGTTCGGCTCTATCCCCCCTTAATCCCCCCTTAGAGATTGCTTTTATTGATAATACCGACCCGAAAGGCATCGATCGCACCTTAGCCCATTTACCCCTAGCTACCACCCTCGTTATCGTCACCAGTAAATCCGGCGGCACTCCCGAAGCGAGAAATGGAATGTTAGAAGTCCGCAACGCTTACGAAAAACAGGATTTAGACTTTCCCCAACACGCGGTCGCCGTCACTATGCCGGGTAGCCAACTGGACAAATACGCCCAAGATTGGCTAACTCGTTTCCCCATGCAGGATTGGGTCGGTGGTCGTACATCAGAACTATCCGCCGTCGGTCTTCTCCCAGCCGCTTTGCAGGGTATCGACATTGATGAAATGTTAGCTGGGGCCAAAGAAATGGACATCGCCACCCGCGTCCATAACCTGAAAAAAAATCCTAGCGCCCTACTGGCTCTAGCTTGGTATCATGAGGGCAATGGCAAGGGAGAGAAAGATATGGTTATTCTGCCCTACAAAGACAGCCTCTATCTCTTTAGCCGCTATCTGCAACAATTGGTCATGGAGTCCCTGGGTAAAGAAAAAGACCTCGATGGTAAGGCGGTGTACCAAGGTATCGCCGTCTATGGTAACAAAGGTTCCACGGACCAACACGCCTACGTCCAACAATTACGCGAAGGGATTCCCAATTTCTTCGCCACTTTTATTGAAGTGTTAAAAGACCGACAAGGAGATTCCATGGAAGTGGAAACCGGCTCCACTGCTGGTGATTTCCTCTCAGGATTACTGCAAGGTACTCGACAAGCTTTATACGAAAATAGTCGTCACTCTATCACTATCACTATCCCAGAGGTTACTCCCCGTCAGGTGGGGGCCTTGATCGCCCTCTACGAACGGGCCGTTAGTTTCTATGCTAGTTTAGTTAACATTAACGCCTACCATCAACCCGGGGTAGAAGCAGGGAAAAAAGCCGCCGCTTCTATTCTGGATTTACAAAGAAAAATCGTGCAAGTTGTTCGGGAAACGGGAACTTCTCTCGACCTAATCACTCTAGCGGCCAAAATCGGTGCTAGTGACCAAGTTGAAGCTATCTATAAAATCGTCCGTCATCTCCACGCTAATCAGCGCAGTTTAACTATTACCGGCGATTTAAGCAAACCGGAAACGATCCAAATCTCTACCCGCTAATCAGTTATCAGTTATCAGTTATCAGTTATCAGTTATCAGTTATCAGTTATCAGTTATCAGATGTAAGTTAATTAGTTAATTAGTTATTTATTTATCTTCATCTTTATCCCTGATAACTGTTTACTGTTTACTTTTCACTGATTACTGTTTACTTTTCACTGATTACTGTTTACTGATCACTGATCACTGAATGTAACTAACCATGGAAATGCTCGAAAACCTGAAAATGGCTTTTTCCGCTTTGATGGCCAATAAACTGCGTAGTGGTCTAACCATGCTGGGAATTGCTATCGGTAACGCCTCCGTCATTGCGCCCTGGAGCAGTTTGAAGCCCTCGGTCCGAATGTTTTATTTGTTTCCACCTCCTCGCGCAATGTCCGCCGGACAATTCCCAATCCCCGGCCTCTCACCTACGAAGATGCTCAAGCGATCGCATCTCAAGTTCCCGCCATTGCCGCCATTTCTCCCGAATTGAGCGGTAAAAGAATCTTATCCTTCGGTAATAGAACCAGTAATAGCCCCCTGATTGGGGTGGGAGCCGAGTACCTAAACGTGCGTAACCGTCAACTATCTAAAGGTAGATTTATTATGGAATCTGACCTGAAACGGGATAATCGCGTGATTGTCTTGGGATCGGAATTAGCCAAAAATCTCTTTGGTAATCGCAATCCCGTCGGCGAAAATCTTCGCATCGGCAATCTTGGTTTTCAAGTGATTGGAATTTTACAGGCGAAAGGCTCCTTATTTGAGGCTAATCAGGACGATCGAGCCTTAATTCCCCTAACTACCATGTCTAATCAGGTTTTAGGGCGCAATTCTATCTTTGGCATTCCCCTGACTCATATTTCTGTCTTGGCGAAAAACTCTGCCCAAATTAAAGCCGCCCAGTTTCAGATTAGCAACCTGCTGCAAATGCGTCATCAGGTCAGCGACGAGAATTATGTGCAGGTTTTCCTCCAAACCACAGTCTTAGAAATGGCCAAAGAAACTAACGATAGTTTAACTAGAATGTTAGCCTCGATCGCCAGTATTTCCCTTTTTGTCGGGGGAATCGGTGTCATGAATATTATGCTCGTGTCAGTCACGGAAAGAACCCAAGAAATCGGGTTAAGAAAGGCTTTAGGAGCGAAAGAAGGGGATATAAAAGGTCAATTTCTCATTGAATCGGTGATTTTAGCCACCACTGGCGGAATTATCGGCATTTTTGTTGGCATTCAAGGAATGTATCTAGCGGGAATTTTTGCTGCTTTAACCACCAGTGTCTCAATCCCTGCGATAATTCTCGCTTTAGGAGTTTCTAGTGCCATCGGTCTGATTTTCGGTGTTGTTCCCGCTCATCGTGCTGCTAAATTAGATCCAATCGTTGCTTTGAGAAGATTATAGTTTTTCTAGGTCTTATCCTGACCTCGGGATTCTATAGCCCCGTCCGTTGCCGTAAATCCCTCCGCTTGCGCTAATATTTGCAGATTATGGGCTATGGAGGCGAAGGAATCGGCAGGATATTCGATTAAAGTGGCGGAATCGAGAAAAGTTTCCACTCCCACGGGACAACCCAAATAATCAGCCACCGCTTTGGGAGTAGTAGAACCGAGGAGAATAGTTCCCGATTGTCTCACAGAAGATAGCTTTTCCCAAGGTTCATCGATCATTAAGGATAAATGGGTGGGAGCAAAAAGATTCGATAATTCGATCGCTTTCTCCAATGATTCCACCACCACGATTAAACCATAATGAGCGATCGCTTTTTCCGTTAACAATCTCTGGGGATGTACCTGTAACTGTTTTTGCACTTCTTCCTGTACTATTAGGGCCAAAGCCTTATCCGTCGTCAATAAAATCGCAGCCGCTAGGGAATACTGTTCCGCTTGCGCTAATAAATCTAGGGCCAACTGCCTGGGATTGGCTTGACTATCGGCAATAATAACTAAATCAGAAGTAATAGAGAGATAATCGATTTTTACATGGTCAGAAACCAGTTTTTTAGCCAAATTAGTATAAAAATCACCTATTCCGGCAATCATCTCCACGGGAGCGATCGTTTTTGTACCGTAGGCTAAAGCGGCGATCGCCTGTGGTCCAGCCACCCGATAAATTTCACTAATACCCACCGATTGGGCTGCCACTAAAATCGCTGGATGGATGCGTAAATCCTCATCGGCGGGAGATACCATGACAATCCGTTTAACCCCCGCTATTTTGGCAGGAATCGCCTGTTGGAGCAATAAACTGAGATAGGCTCGTTTACCATCGGGAACGACAATTCCCACACTGTTAATCGGTTGATAACGTTTCCCCCGAACCGTACCATCCTCAGGAAACTGCACCCAAGCTTTGGGAAGACGCTGACGGTGAAAAGCCTCCATTTTTGCACAGGCAACAGCGATCGCATTTAATAAATCCTGGGACACCTGTTGATAAGCAGCATCGAGTTCCGAGCCACTCACCTTCAGTTGTTGTAGATTAAGGGACTGTTGGTAGAATTTTTCCGTGTAATCCACCAACGAGCGATCGCCAGAAAGTCGCACCTGATCGACAATCTCTCGGACAAGCGATTCTTTTTCCCGAATTTCCGGATCGTCGAACCGTTCCCGAATTCGTCTCAGTTCCGTTCTGGCTGACCATGGCTCTGTGATAATTCGCAACATCGAGCTATTATCCTCTAGGGGCGAAACGAGATTAAAAGGTTTTCACTCCTCACACTCTAGCTTATCGCTTTCAATCTTGACCGGGGGGGGGAGAAGGAGTCAGTTATTTTAGCCGTCGGTCGCCGGTAGTCGGTCGCCGGTCGTCAGGAGATTGCTTTTATTTATTCTCCCCACACCCCACACCCTTATCCCCACACCCTTATCCCCACACCCTTATCCCCACACCCTACACCCTACACCCCACACCCCACACCCCACACCCCACACCCCACACCCCACACCCTACACCCTACACCCCACTTCCCCACTTCCCGATTTCCCCAAGGTAACAAAACCAGATATTCTACTAAATAGTCGCCTATCACACCAGCCTGATCTCGTGGTCGTCCAATGCAGTTTGCCAAGATATTAATCGCCAATCGCGGGGAAATCGCCTTAAGAATCCTTCATAGTTGCGAAGAATTGGGCATTAGAACCGTTGCCGTCCACTCTACCATCGATCGCCATGCCCTTCACGTTCAACTGGCCGATGAGAGTGTTTGTATTGGTCCGCCTCCAAGCAGCAAAAGTTACCTAAATATCCCTAATATCATCTCGGCTGCCCTAACACGCAACGCCACGGCCATCCATCCCGGTTACGGTTTTTTGGCAGAAAACGCCCGCTTTGCCGAAATTTGTGCCGATCATCAGTTAACTTTTATCGGTCCGTCTCCCAGTGCTATCTTAGCTATGGGCGATAAATCCACCGCTAAAAAAACCATGCAAAAAGCGGGAGTTCCCACTATCCCCGGCAGTGGTGGTTTAATTACCTCGGCAGCGGAAGCAAAACGTATCGCTGATGACATCGGTTATCCTGTCCTGATCAAAGCCACCGCCGGCGGGGGAGGGCGTGGGATGCGTCTTGTCAAGAGTGCAGATGAACTAGGTGATATGTTAAAAGCCGCCCAAGGGGAAGCAGAAGCGGCTTTTGGCAATTCGGGAGTATATCTAGAAAAATTTATCGAATGTCCCCGGCATATCGAGTTTCAGATTTTGGCCGATAGTCACGGTAACGTGATCCATTTAGGAGAAAGAGACTGTTCGATTCAGCGACGACACCAAAAACTGCTAGAAGAGGCCCCCAGCCCCTTCTTAACGCCCCATTTACGTTCAAAAATGGGTAATGCCGCCGTTAAAGCCGCTAAATCGATTAATTACGTCGGGGTGGGAACCGTGGAATTTTTAGTCGATAAACACGGTAATTTCTACTTCATGGAAATGAACACCCGTATTCAGGTGGAACACCCCGTCACGGAGATGATCACGGGGATAGACCTGATCCGAGAACAAATTCGGGTGGCACAGGGCGAAAAACTGCAAATTAAGCAAGATCAGGTGATATTTAGAGGGCATTCGATCGAGTGTCGCATTAATGCCGAGGATCCCGATCGCAATTTTCGCCCTCACCCCGGCAAAATTAGCGGTTATCTGCCCCCCGGCGGTCCCGGTGTCCGCATGGATTCCCACGTTTACACCGATTACGAAATCCCCCCCTATTACGATTCCCTAATCGGTAAGTTAATTGTCTGGGGAGAAAATCGCGAAACTGCGATTAAACGCATGAAACGGGCCCTACGGGAATGTGCGATCACGGGAGTACCGACGACTATTGATTTCCATCGTAAAATACTGGAAACTCCAGCTTTTTTAGCCGGAGATGTTTACACTAATTTCATCCAAGAACATCTCTTGCCCTAGGGCGTTACCATGAATTTTAGACGAGAGTAGGTTGGGGATAATAATGACAGTAGAAGTTAAATTTGAATCTTGGCAACTCAACGATGAACAGTTCTTTAAACTTTGTCAGGATAACCGAGATTTACGTTTGGAACGGAGCGCAAAAGGAGATTTAATTATTATGCCACCGACTGGAGGAGAAACCAGCAATAGTAACGCTGGAATCACTGCCCAATTATGGTTATGGAATAACCTAAATAAATTAGGTGTAGTTTTTGATTCTTCTGGAGGATTTAAACTACCGAATGGGGCCGATCGCTCTCCCGATGCTGCTTGGATACCTTTAGAAAAATGGCAAGCTTTAAACCCACAACAAAAGGAAAGATTTTTACCTCTATCTCCCGATTTTGTCATTGAATTAATGTCTCCTAGTGATAGCCTAGAAACTGCTAGGAAAAA
>SFAQ01000032.1:0-57260 GCA_007096525.1 Microcystis wesenbergii Mw_QC_B_20070930_S4
CACTAGAGCGAGCCGAACAGGAAGGATGGCAATGGACAGAAGTGGAAATCCCCGACGAGGAAATCGAACTGGAAACCGCCATTCAACGCATCAACAACCATGTAATCGAGAGAGTCGGGGACTTTAGCACCTCCGTCGTCGGTGACTCTCCTATTCCTCCCCAAACTCAAGCAGAGACAGTGGTAGGGGATAAAACTTCATTTACCGAAAACCTAGCCAAGGGAGTCACACTAGAGATGGTAAGCTTACCAGCAGGTAAATTTCTCATGGGTTCTTCTGAAAGCGATTCTGAAAAGCCTCCACACCAAGTTAAAGTCAACAGTTTTGCCATCGGCAAATATCCCATTACTCAAGCACAATATCAAGCAGTAATGGGAACAAATCCCTCTCTTTTTACAAATAATCCGCAAAATCCAGTAGAAAGGGTTAGTTGGAACGATGCTCAAGCTTTTTGTCAGAAATTGAGTCAAATAACAGGAAAAACCTATCGCCTACCCACAGAAGCGGAATGGGAATATGCTTGTCGTGCCGGTACTACCACTCGCTTTTATTTCGGTGATGATGCGAGTGAATTAGGGGACTATGGGTGGTATGTAAACAATAGCGGCAAACAAGTGATTGATACGGATGGGATCTTGCAGGAAGTTGGCGGGGATTTGCATAAGTATCTCGAACGTCTAATCGCCAACAGCAACCAAACTCATCCTGTGGGCCAGAAAAAGCCCAATGCTTGGGGACTATATGACATGAGTGGCAATGTTTTCGAGTGGTGCGAAGATAATTGGCATGATAGCTATGAGAATGCGCCAAGGGATGGCAGTGCTTGGCTTACAAATAATCATGATTATCATATAGTGCGTGGGGGTTCTTGGATCGCTTCTCCAGGGTATTGCCGTTCCGCATATCGCAGCTCCTACCTCGTTGGCATCCTCGGCACCCGCGGGTTTCGGGTGGTGTGCGGTGCCCGGAGGACTCTGTAACCCTTATTCCCTTTTTACCCTTTTTTACTTTTTTCTTTTTTTCTCTCTTTCCCGCCTAGCGGCGGGTCGATTTTTTTTGAGATCTTCTAGGGTGCTTCCTAGGCAGCTTTTGCCTTTTTGGGAGCAGTTTAATCTAAATTGCGATGGGTGAGGCTGTGCCAACACATTCTACATTCTACCAAATTTTTGAGGGCGATCGCTAACTTAAACAGAGGGACGTACCACCCGAATCAACTTTCCCTGTAAGGATTCCTCTATCCTTACCGCCTCATCAACCTGTGCTGTAAACTGTTGCCAATTACGATTATTCGTACAAACCACAATCCCGAAATGCTGATCGTCACGACGATGCAAACGGATAAAATCAATTCTATGATCGTCAAAATGGCTCGCTCTTGACTGACAGCAAACGCCAACACCTGCTCGTCAGGTATCCGTTGATTAGCATTTCCCGCTTCTTGCACCGTCAAAACATCATGGCCCAAATTTCTCAACAATTCCACAACCGGCAAGGGAAACTGCTCATCTGCATAAAAACGTGCCATCCCCTAAACTGCCTCATTCTGCTCAATGAGTAAATCAATCTCCTCTTCATGAGCTGCCGCATATACCCAAGCATTGGCTAAATCCGTAGCCTTAATAGTCGGATAACTTGTTAATAAATCAGCATCACTATAACCAAGACGACGAGCTTCTACTAACACCCAAACTGGAATTCTTGTATTGGCAATGCAGGCTTGTCCGCCGCAAACTTTAGGCGTTTTCTCAATTCCCTGCCAATTACCACCAAGACTTTGAGCGAGTAACTGGATTACCTGCACTTTTTCGCTAGGTTTGAGGGCAAGAAGTTGCTCTTCTAACTCTTTGATGATCACAGGCTTAAATCCCCATACAGTTTGGGCCAATTATCCTTAATCATTTTACTAGAAAATTTGGGTTTAAAAACTCCCACTTAAGGCAAATCGTGGAGCGAATGCAACAAAACCCGATTCCCCCCAATGCTCCTAGATTTACACGGGATATCTTACATGAACGCCGTTGATACAAATATCCTATTATTTTTCTTAATTTAATTATTCGTGGGAAGTCTCCATCAAATCCAGAGCAAATAGCAAAGCTTGTTTAATTTTACGCATATTTTCCTCGGTAAGTTCGCCCAGTTTTCGTTCCAGTCTCACCGATGAAATAGAACCTAATCCTTGTATATTTGCTACCGAACCTGTTCGTAGAAACCTCACCGCAGACAATTCCACCTTGTAGTTACTACCCCGATTTTGTGTGGTTATAGGGATGTAGAGAACTAAAGCCCTTCGTGGGTTGGGGTCAAGACGAGATACTATTACAACAGGTCGTGTTTTGGCAGCCAGTCCTCAATCAACTAGCCACACTTCACCGGGTTTCGGGTTCGTCAATTATATCTAATACCTCCTGCTCAACCAATCTAGAACGGAGAAGTTCTAACGCGTCTTGGTCTGCTAATTCGATAATCTCGACAAGATAACGTCGCACCTGTTCAACAGTTGCCGGTTGCCATTGACGCAGTTTAATTTCCAGTTCTTGAATCAGGGCATCCATATTTCAGTTTTGAAAGCCAATATTATCAGGATAACACGGGTCTAAGTAAAAGGAAAATCGTCGAAGTAATGATCGATATCAATCGGGAACCACTCCCCATCTAATACCTGTTCGAGGGAGAAAGGAGGCTCGACAGGAATCGCGTCGCGAGTGACTGCTTTCGCTTGTATTAGGGTTTTTCGAGCGTTCGAGTAGGCTTTTTGAAAATAATCCCGTGCGTGGTTGCTGAGAGTGATGGTTTCTAGCCACTCTCCTAGTTGAGTTCGGAAACTGGCAATTTCTCCTACCCAGTGACAGACGTTGCGTTCTCGCTCCCGTTCCGATTTGTGATAAGCTAACTTAAACAGGTGTTCGATAAGCTGGGTTAATAAACTCTCTACAGCCCGTCTGTCACTTTTCCCCATGCACTCCACTTCCTCGATCAGATTTTCCCAGTCCACCTCATCAAACTTTTTTAGCTTTAAAAGTTCGGCGGTTTTTGAAGCCCAGAGAACAAAATCCTGATCGTATAAGGCTTTCATTGATAAAGCTGTTTCTACTGCCATAGTTTCGTTCCAACTGATCATAAAACTATGTCTTTAGCTTAACTTTACTAGCGCAAACCCTTTTAACTTTTTTGTCTTTTACTAAATATTATAACTCGATCTGATCAGACGTTATACAATAAATCTTGTCCCTCGATCGCATTGTCCCATGACTACCCCCTTCACTGCCGCAGAAATTGCCTCAGAAGGCATCAAACCCGAAGAATACGAAGAAATAGTCAAAAGACTGGGAAGACACCCCAACAAAGCCGAATTAGGAATGTTTGGCGTGATGTGGTCAGAACACTGCTGTTATAAAAACTCCCGGCCGCTCCTCAAACAATTCCCCACCACCGGCGAAAAAATTCTCGTCGGTCCCGGAGAAAATGCCGGAGTAGTGGATTTAGGCGATGGATTGCGATTAGCCTTTAAAATCGAGTCCCATAATCATCCTTCTGCGGTGGAACCCTTTCAAGGTGCCGCTACCGGAGTCGGAGGCATCCTGCGGGATATTTTTACCATGGGGGCCCGTCCCATTGCTATCCTCAACTCCCTTCGTTTTGGTAACTTGCAAGATGCCCGCAATCGTCGCATTTTTGCCGGAGTTGTGGAAGGAATAAGTCATTATGGCAATAGTGTCGGCGTTCCCACGGTGGGCGGTGAGATATACTTCGATAATGCCTACAATGGCAATCCCCTCGTTAATGCCATGGCTTTAGGGCTAATGGAAACCGAAGAAATCGTCAAATCTGGCGCAAAAGGACTAGGAAATCCAGTTTTATACGTTGGTTCTACCACCGGCCGGGACGGGATGGGAGGGGCAAGTTTTGCCAGTGCCGAATTAACCGATAAATCTATGGATGACCGGCCCGCGGTGCAAGTGGGCGACCCTTTTCTGGAAAAATCCCTGATAGAAGCTTGTTTAGAGGCATTTAAGACCGGCGCGGTGGTGGCGGCCCAGGATATGGGGGCCGCAGGGATCACCTGTTCTACTTCCGAGATGGCGGCCAAGGGAGGGGTGGGAATTGAATTAGACCTCGATAAAATCCCCGTCCGGGAAACTGGGATGGTTCCCTACGAATATCTGCTATCGGAATCCCAAGAAAGAATGTTATTTGTGGCCGAATCGGGACGAGAAGGCGAATTAATCGAGATTTTCCAGCGTTGGGGACTTCAGGCTGTGGTCGCTGGCCAAGTAATTGCAGAACCGATCGTCCGTATATTATTTAAAGGGGAAATTGCCGCCGAAATTCCTGCCACGGCCCTAGCGGATAATACTCCTATCTATCATCGGGAATTACTAACAGAACCGCCAGAATACGCCCAAAAAGCCCAATTATGGCAAGATAGCACGATTCCTATTCCCGAATCCTATAACGAGATTTTATTAAAACTGCTCGATAGTCCCTCGATTGCCTCAAAACACTGGGTTTATCGTCAATATGATCATCAAGTCCAGAATAACACCGTTATTCTGCCCGGGGGAGCCGATGCGGCCGTGATTCGCGTGCGTCCTCTGGGTGCTAATCCCGCAAATTCTCGGCGCGGTGTAGCGGCGACTACAGATTGTAATCCGCGATATGTTTATCTTGATCCCTATAACGGAGCTAAGTTGGCCGTGGCGGAAGCGGCCAGAAACCTTAGTTGTGTTGGTGCTGACCCCATTGCTGTCACGGATAATCTCAATTTCGGCAGTCCAGAAAATTCAATTGGTTATTGGCAATTAGCCACTGCTTGTCAGGGTATTGCCGAAGCTTGTCGGGAAATGAATACACCAGTGACTGGGGGTAATGTCTCTTTGTACAACGAAACCGTTGATGCAGCTGGCAGCCCCCAGTCTATTTATCCGACTCCCGTAATTGGGATGGTGGGATTAGTGCCGGATATAGGGCAAATTTGCGGTCAAGGTTGGCAAAAAGCGGGGGATTTAATCTATATTTTGGGGTTCTCTTTGCCAACTATCGGCGCTTCCGAATATTTAGCCGTTATTCACGGTTTGGTGACGGGAAAACCGCCGGTAATTGATTTTGAGTTAGAAAGAAAGGTACAAGCGGCCTGTCGCCAGGGAATTCGCGCCGGTTGGGTGAAATCTGCCCACGATTGCGCGGAGGGAGGTTTAGCCACTGCTTTGGCAGAATGCTGTATTAGTGGCCAATTAGGGGCGGAAATTGACCTTTCTTGGCAGCATCAGGGCCGTTTTGATGCGGTGTTATTCGGGGAATTAGCTAGTTGCATCATTGTCTCCGTTTCCCCCGAAAATCAGCAAGATTGGCAAGAATACCTAAAGACACAATTAGGAGACTATTGGCAAATAACCGGCAAAGTTAGCGAAAAAAGCGATAATCTTTTGATTCTTGACCGGGATAAACAACCGGCGATCGATGTTAGTCTAGAAACTATACAGCAAGTTTGGTCAAAAGCGATCGAAAGAAGACTGTAATCTTCAAGCCGTCAGCTAGATAAGATGACTGATTATATCGATAAATAAAGGCTGATAAGTAGCTAGACACAATTGATTACACATATCTAACTACTTCTTGCCTATTGCCTTTTGCCTATCCTCACCAAGAAATTAATTTTGCACAACTACTTAGCTGATCAATAAATCGTTAAAAGAAGATTAAGATCGGTTAAGATTTTGTTACCAAAGTATTCTGCAGCCCCAACCCTCTCATGTTTAGCCATCCCGACTCATCCCTATTCTTGAACCGCGTCGATAAGCCTGAAGAAGCCTGTGGAGTTTTTGGACTCTATGCCCCCGAGGAAGAAGTAGCAAAACTGACCTATTTTGGACTCTATGCCCTGCAACACCGAGGACAGGAATCGGCAGGTATTGCCACCTACGACGGGGAAACGGTGCATTGTTACAAAGAAATGGGCTTAGTTTCCCAAGTTTTTAGCGAAACTGTCCTTAAAACCTTGCCTGGTACTCACGCCGTCGGTCATACTCGTTACTCTACCACCGGTTCTAGCCGTCGGGCCAATGCCCAACCTGCTGTGATCGAAACCCGTTTAGGTAAACTTTCCTTAGCACATAACGGCAATTTAGTCAATACTTTTGAGTTAAGAAATGTATTGGAAAAGCGAGGTTGTGATTTCGTCACCACCACCGACTCGGAAATGATCGCAGTCGCTATCGGCCAGGAAGTGGATAGTGGCAAGGATTGGATAGAAGCTGCGATCGATGCCTTTAGCTATTGTAGCGGGGCTTATAGCCTTGTTATCGGCACACCGACGGGAATTATCGGGGCGCGGGATCCCAATGGTGTCAGACCGTTAGTAATTGGGGTTTTGCAAGAAGAAGGCAATCCCCCCCGTTATGTTTTAGCTTCGGAAACCTGCGGATTAGATATTATCGGGGCCGATTATCTGCGGGATGTGCAGCCGGGGGAATTAGTTTGGATTAGTGAAGATGGCTTATCTTCGGTGGATTGGGCCATGAAACCGGAGAAAAAATTATGCGTTTTCGAGATGATTTATTTTGCTCGTCCCGATAGCATTGTTCACGAGGAATCTTTATATACTTATCGGGTACGTTTGGGGGAACAATTAGCCAAAGAGTCGCCGGTAGAAGCGGATATGGTGATGGGAGTTCCCGATTCTGGTATTCCAGCTGCGATCGGATTTTCGCGCATTTCTGATATTCCCTACGCGGAAGGATTGATTAAAAATCGTTATGTGGGACGGACTTTTATTCAACCAACCCAACACATGAGAGAGTCGGGAATTAAGATGAAATTGAATCCTTTAAAGGATGTTTTACAGGGAAAAAGAGTTATTATTGTTGATGATTCGATCGTGCGGGGAACCACTAGCCGGAAATTAGTTAAAGCTTTACGCGATGCTGGTGCAAGAGAAGTTCACATGAGAATATCTTCACCTCCGGTGACTCATCCCTGTTTTTATGGCATTGATACGGATAACCAAGAGCAATTAATTGCGGCAACTAAATCGGTGGCGGAAATTCAGGCACAAATCGGGGTGGATAGTTTAGCTTATCTCAGTCAAGATGGAATGTTAACAGCGACGAAGGAAGATCCGAAAACCTTCTGTACTGCTTGTTTTAATGGCGATTATCCGATTCCTGTACCTGATAATGTTAAGCGATCGAAGTTGATCTTAGAAAAAGTTAAATAGGGTTTGCTGAATAAATCTAAAAACCTTGTTGGATAAGGTTTTTAGACTTTTTTTCCCTCAAAAAGTACCTTATCGGTAAAACCCCACACCCCAACCCCCAACCCCTACACCCCACACCCTACACCCCACACCCTACACCCTACACCCTACCCCCAGGAAAAACTTTTTCAGCAGACCCTACTTAAATCCTCTGAAAACAATCGGCAATTTCCTGGGGAGTTAAAAGAGAATTAGGATAACCGGAAAGTTGTCCTAATTTTTGTGCTAATAAAACCGCTTGGGGTGGAGTTAGATAGGTTTTGGCTAAGAGATCGGTTTGATGGTAAGCTTGCCGGATTGGGGCATCTAAAAGGATAGTTCCCTGACCCATAATAATTACTCTTTCGGCGTATTCTGGCATTAAATAGAGGTGATGGGTGATAACAATCACCGTTTTGCCCATCTGGTGTAATTGACGACTCACCTCTAAAATTGCCTTAGCCCCTTGGTAATCTTGGCCGGTGGTGGGTTCATCAAACACAACTATACGCGGTTCCATGGCTAAAATTGCCGCAATCACTACCCGCGCTCGATCGCCTTTCGGTAAGGAGAGAGGATGATAGGATCGATATTCTAGCAATCCCATGGCTTCTAGACTTGCTTCCGTGCGTTGGATAACGATTTCTGGAGAATAACCGAGATTAGTCAGGGCAAATGATACTTCTTTCTCCACAGTGGTGTTAAAAATCTGATTATCGGGATTTTGGGCTACATAACCGATCGAACGAGCTAAATCACTGACAGAAAAGCTACCGGTCGAACGTCCGTCAATCATAACTTGACCGGTGGTCGCCGAGAGAAGATTGAGAAAATGCTTGACTAAAGTGCTTTTTCCTGCGCCATTTTGACCGATAATCAGCAGATATTCCCCTTCGGCAATATCGAGGGACACATCCCGCAAGGCGGTAGTACCATCGGGATAGGTATGGCAGAGATTTTTTACCCTCAGTATGGGGTTTAAGGGGTCAGAAACCGACGATAAGGGAGGGTTTGGGGTGACAAGATGATAAAAGGATTTAAGCTCGTTTAAACGGGCAAAACCGCGGTCTAGGGTGACAGGAATGGACTCAATCGCCCCGATTTTCTGCTCGATCAAGGCAAAAGTAGTGGCCACTTGCGGGGGACGCAGGGCATTTTCCTGTAAAAGTTGTACTTGGGAGTAGATCTCTGCTGGGGTTCCCATGGCTTCGATCGCACCCTCCCTTAATAGTACCAGGCGATCGGCATATTCGGCCATTTCCTCGGCTGCGTGGGAGACCATCACAATGGTGACACCGAGATGGCGATTTAATTCCTTAATGGTGGCGAAAACTTCCTGGGATCCCACCGGATCCAGTTGGGAGGTGGGTTCATCGAGAATTAACAAAGCGGGCTGAACTGCGAGGGCAGCGGCGATCGCTAATCGTTGTTTTTGTCCTCCCGATAGTTCCCCCGGCGATTTTTTTTCCATTCCCTCTAACCGGACTGCCGCTAAAACTTTGGGAATGCGTGCTTTAATTTCCTCTCGCGGTAGCCGTAAATTTTCTAAGGTAAAAGCGATTTCATTTTCTATCGAAGTGGCTAAAAGTTGCGTTTCGGGATCTTCAAATACTGCCCCCACATAGCGGGCCAAGGTGCTAACGGGATGGGTTAAAGTATCTAAACCGGCTACTGTTGCATAACCAAAAAAACGCCCTCCGTAAAATTGGGGGACAATACCGTTAAGAGTTAAACAGAGAGTAGTTTTTCCCGCACCTGTGGGCCCGATAATACCTAAAAATTCTCCTCGATGAATTGCTAAAGAGATATTTTTCAGCACTAGATTGGAGGATTCGGGATAAATATAGGAAACTTTCTCTAATTGGGCGATGATTTCCATTATCGGTGGGGAATAGAAGACGGGAGTGGGGTAGATAGGGAGATGTTTTTATGGAAAATTTGCATTAGGGACGCTTCTATTTTTCGCTATTTCGATCGATGAACTTGATTATCACACAGGGGTCCCACTACTGTGTGATTTATCCTGCAATTGTACCAGTTACTCCTCGCCCGCTCCCAGAAAAACTTAATATTTTCACTCTTGACAAATTTGCTTTAAGGTGCTAATAAAATCAGGGTAGGAAATGCCGGCCGCTTCAGCGCGATGGATAGTGGTGGGTTGACGGGAATTGAGGGCAGCGATCGCTAGACTCATAGCAATGCGATGATCGGTAAAACTGTCCACTTCCGTACCCAATAGACCTGTACCGCCGGTAATCTCTAAACCATCCGGTAATTCCCTTACTTTGGCCCCTAGGCGATCGAGTTGGGTGGCCATCACCGTCAGGCGATCGCTTTCCTTCACCCGTAATTCCTCGGCATCCTTGATAATCGTCGTTCCTTGGGCAAAAACCGCCGCTACTGCCAAAATCGGAATTTCATCGATCAGACGGGGTATAATCTCACCGGCGATCGTGGTTGCCTGTAGTTGACTGGATTTCACCCGCAGATCCGCCACCGGTTCCCCCGTCACCACCCGTGGATTTTCGAGGGTGATATCTGCTCCCATTGCCTGTAAAACCTGTAAAACTCCAGTTCTAGTGGGGTTTATGCCCACATTTTCGATTAATAACTCGGAATTAGGCACAATTGCCCCCGCTACCAACCAAAAAGCTGCCGAACTGATATCCCCGGGGACGATCACCGTTTGTCCGGTTAAAGTGGGATAACCCGTCACCGTGACGCTATTAGTCTCCCCATCCACCTCAATATTTGCCCCAAAAGCGCGCAGCATCCGTTCACTGTGATCGCGAGATAAAGCGGGTTCCGTGATCGTGGTTTTCCCCTCCGTTAACAGTCCAGCGAGGAGAAGACAGGATTTGACCTGTGCAGAAGCAACGGGAGAATAGTAGTGGATCGGTTGCAGAGATTCCCCAGAAACGGCTAAAGGTGCTAAAGAATTAGCTTTTCTGCCCCAAATTTGCGCCCCCATTTCCCTTAGGGGTTTCACCACCCTGGACATGGGACGCGATCGCAGGGAAGCATCACCGGTAACGACAAAAAAACGGTCTTGATGACCGGCCAATAATCCTAACATTAAGCGGATCGTCGTGCCAGAATTGCCCGCATCAAGGATTTCTAAGGGTTCCTCAAGATTGCCTAAACCCCTACCTTTGACGATCACTTTCTCGCTGTTGAGTTGGGAAATTTCCACACCCATGGCACGAAAACAACTAGCGGTACTGCGGGGATCTTCGCCTAATAATAACCCATGAATAACGGTTTCTCCTTCGGCGATCGCTCCTAACATCAGGGAACGATGGGATATAGATTTATCGCCGGGGATAGTGATTTTTCCCCGTAATCCCGTGATTTTGGCTGGATCGATGACTAAATCTTGATGGGATTGAAGGGGGTTAAGGGTGACAATAGACATGATCGTTAGGCAGATGAAGACAAGCTCGATCTATTTTCCCCCTTTACCTCGCCCTTTCCTTGTCAAGTTATGTAAAGAATATTAAGCTAGAAGCATTCAGTCATCAGTTTTTTGTTATGCCCACTACTGCCCAAGAAGTTTATAATCAAGTGGTCTGTCACTTATCATCTGGGGAACGTTTGCGGTTGGCCACAATCATTCTCAATCAACTTGTCGGCCAACAACAACAACCATCGATCGATCAAAGTGATACCTGGACTGAGGAGGATCAGATCGATCTTGTCAATTTTTCCCTAAACTATGCGGCCAAAACTTTCTCTGATGTGGAGGGGGGTTAATTGGTGACGTTTTCCCCTGGAGATGTGGTGACAGTTGATTTTCCCGGTGTGACAGGAACGAGGGAAAGGACACAAAGATCGATCGCTCCCGTATTAGGTTAAACTTATCACACCAAGAAACTGATAACTGATAACTGATAACTGATAACTGATTATGTCTCGTCGTCAACTTTTGAGTTTTTTAATTGCAGTAATTCTGGCATTTTTTGCCCTTATTCCCGATGCTAACGCTTTAGGTGGCCCCCAACCCCCTTTAAATCAACCTGCACCCGATTTTACCCTACCGACTAACACGGGAGAGGGCAATATTTCCCTATCGGATTATCGGGGTAAGTGGGTAGTTTTATATTTTTATCCCAAGGATTTTACCCCGGGCTGTACCCTAGAAGCGCGGCGTTTTCAGCAGGATTTGCCGAAATATATCGCTAAAAATACGCAAATTTTAGGGGTAAGTGCCGATGATGTCGATTCTCATGCGGAATTTTGTGACTCGGAGGGTTTAAAATTTCCCTTACTAGCAGATACTACTGGAGATGTTAGTAAAGCTTATGGTTCTTGGATGGGTTATGTTTCCCTGCGTCATACCTATCTTATCGATCCGCAAGGGATTTTAAAAGAGATTTATTTAGGGGTAAATCCTGCCATTCACAGTGCCGAAGTTTTAGCACGTTTAGAGGAATTACAGGCGAATTCATAAAAAAAATCCCGACCACGATTTTTTCATCGGTGGGGGATTAACAACCTTAACCGAGATAATCAGGACTAATTGCAATCATCGTCCTTATCACCCTTACAGTCACGGTTTTGTAAAATTAGCGGCCAAGAGGAACGGTCAAAATGGTTATCTTGACTATTAACCGCTAAAGTGTGAGGAATTGAACCTAACAGCAAGGAGACCACAACAAACAAGGTTAACGAGATTTTCATGGTTTTACTCCCTTAAACACCATCAGGTAATTGACCTATTTTTAGCATAGGGCTTTCCTTCTAGGATGTCAGTCCCATTGCCAAGAGGGAAAAAGGGGTTAACATGGAAAAAAAGGGAATATCAGTAGAATAAAGTAGAACCGGATGAAACCACAGGGATGGGACGAGTTTCTCAAACATCTAGCTAGAGAATACGGTGTTCAAGGCAAATTAAAGGAAATTTTTTTGGTTCGTTTTGCCTACGAAAATTGGCGCAAACCGGATGAGGAAATTTGGGAAATGGCCGAGGCTGCCAGCCATGAAACCTATAAAAAACAAATGACTAAAATCTATAGCTATTTCTCGGCAGATAAAGATAATGGCTGTCCCGAACTCGAATTAGGTAGTAAAGGGCCGGGTAAGTTCCAAATCCTCCGAGAATGGTTCAAAGATATCAAATATCCTCAATGGAAAAATTACCCCACCCCGATAGTAGCAGAAAAATCAGTTATAGATACTTATATTAGCCGCCCTCCCGTCGAAAGCGACTGTTATCAAGAAATTAATCGTCCGGGGTCACTTATTCGCATTAAAGCTCCCGAAAAGACCGGTAAAACTTCTCTCCTTAAACATCTGCTCGCTCAGGCAGATAGTTGGGGACATAGCACAGTTTATATTAATTGTCAAGTGGCAGAAAAGGCGATGTTTGCCAGTTTAGACCGATTTTGTCGCTGGTTTTCGGCAAATGTCAGCCGAGAATTGGGTTTAAAGCCTCAATTAGATGAATATTGGGATGAGGAACTATTTGGCAGTTTAATCAGTTGTCAAACCTATTTTCAGTCCTATCTTTTGGAACAGATTAACGGGCCTCTCTTTTTGGCCCTAGATAATTTAGACAGAATTTTCGAGTATCCCGACATCGCTAGGGATTTTCTGCCACTTTTGCGCTGTTGGCACGAAGAAGCTAATAATTTGGAAATCTGGCAAAATTTGCGGTTAGCGATTGCTAATTCCACGGAAATCTATATTCAATTGGACGCTAATCAATCTCCCTTTAATGTCGGTCGCGCGATTAAATTACCCGGTTTTAGTCTCGAACAACTGGAAAACTTGGCTAGTAGCTACGGATTGCCTAAAAATGAGGATAATCAGCGTTTTATCGGGGATTTAATTGCCTTAGTCTCTGGTCATCCCTATCTTAGTCGTTTGGCCCTGGAAGCGCGGGTGCGCGGGGAAAAAAATATTCTCCCTAATGCTGCTACCCAAGGAGGAATTTATGCGGCACACTTGCGTCATCACTGGGATAGTCTGCAAAAACAGCCGGAATTATTGACAGCGATGGGGGAAGTGGTTAATTCTCCCGATAAGGGAGCGCGATTAGAACCGATTACTGCCTATAAACTGGAAAGTATGGGTTTAATTCAGTTAAAAGGCGATCTAGCCCAGCCTAGCTGTCAATTATATCAGCTTTACTTCCGAGAAGAACAGACCGGCAGCGGTCTCTAGTAGATAATTTAGACACCGATAAGTATCTGGTGGGATTAAAGATTGCTTAACTTGCTAAAGATTGTAGTTCGGAAGTGGCATAAACTCTAACGATTTTATCTTGGCAGGCCGTGGCGATATAATTACCATCGGGACTAAAACAAACCGAATAGATTTTCTGGGGATGGGGAATAGAAATAATGGCTTTTCCTGCTTTTAAATCCCATAATTTTAATCTTTTATCATCACTACCACTGGCTAATAGTTGATTATTAGGACTAACACTAACTGAATTGATATGATCACTATGTTCGCTGAGAGTTTTTACCTCTGTACCTCTTTTAATATCCCAGATTTTAATGGTTTTGTCTTTGCTGCCACTGGCTAAAAATTTGTTATTACTGCCGAAATCTACCGATAAAATACCTCCAAACCAATCGGAATGACCTTTTAAGGTAATACTGCTTTTTTCTCCCAGATTCCAAATAATTACCGTTTTGTCATTTTCGCCGCCACCACTGGCTAAAAGTTGACCATTTTGACTAAATTTAACTGTTAGGACTTTATCGCTATGACCCTGTAATGTGGACAGAATGTCTCCAGTTTTTACTGACCATATTTTCACCGTTTTATCTTCACTACCACTAGCAATAATTTCCCCATCGGGATGAACAGCTACTGCTGTAACTTTGTCTTGGTGTCCCGTTAAGGTAGAGATTAATTTTTTAGTTTCCAGTGACCAAATTCTTGCAGTTTGATCATCTCCTCCACTAACCAAAAATCCTTGACAGGGACTAAAAGCAACAGAGTTGATTCTTTTATGTCTATGTTTTGGAAATATATCATCAATCTCCGAAACCTTTACTTGAGATTGTTTTGAGAACATATCATTAATTTGAGGTATAGCGATTCCACCCTTATTCCCAAATATATTGCTAATCCCCTCCTCTAGATCTCCAAACATTTTATTGATATCATCTTCAAAAACTTTATCAATTTTTTTGGTTAAAGAAAACTTCTGATTTTTTCTCCATTCCCAGATTAGAATATTACCATCATCTCCGGCACTAGCCAAAAGTTTACCATCTTGGGAAAAAGTTAGACATTTAACCTCACCTTCATGGCCTTCTAAGGATTTAAAAGATACTAAGGGATTAAACATAGTGAAAACATTAGTTAATCAAGATTTTTCGGCATTACCAGATGTTAGTGGTTCTGTAGAGGACTAAGCCATCCCTGAGATAACTTTTTCCGCTCACCACAAGTACGGGGAAGCCATTCTTCCGTCATTATAACTAATTATAGTGTTTTTCGTCAAGGAGATGCAGCTAATCTAAGGATAGGCGATTAAAATACGTCTTAGCTTAATAAGTACCCGTTGACAATCATAGTAATAGGGTGGGTGAGGGGACAATAATCGAAAAAATTGCCCGATAAATTAAGTATTCGCCAGAACCTAGCCAAAAAAGGCTGCTATTTAGGGGCGCTATAGGGTAAGATTAACTATTAGGGTGGAATTTATTGCCGATTTTAATCTTGTCCTAACCGAGCAAAATTGACAATTGAATCTGTAATTTTAAAAATATCGATCCCGTCAATCTCATCTAACCGCAAATGCTTAAAATTTTAGTTGATGGTACACCGATAAGACAAAATCCTAGCGGAATTGGATTATATGCTTATCATCTGATTGCCGAATTAGCCAAATTACAAAACCAAGAAAACTTTTCCCTGTCCCTCTGTTTTCAACCATCGGTAAAAAACTGGCTGCGGGGTAATCTTTCTATTCCTGAAAAACTACAATCCTATCCAGAGGTTAAATGTTTACCAATTCCCGTCAGTCTTAGCAATATCTTAACCCGATTTCCTAATCCTCTAATTCCCTATCTAGAAAATTTTCTTGATTCTCCCGATATTCTCCACGGATTGGATCATGTGGTGTATCCTTGTCGTCAGAGTCGTAAAGTTATGACTATTCATGATGTTACTTTTATTAAATATCCTGAGTTTGTCACGGGGATTGTCAAAACCTACACCCAACGGATTAGACAATCTCTACAATGGACAGATTTAGTTATTGCTAACTCCGCAAGTACCAAACGAGATATTATTGAATATTTAGATGTGAACCCAGAGAAAATTTTTGTTACTCCCCTCGCAAGTCGTTATTCTTCTCCCCTAAATCTTACCTCATCCCTAACTATCACTAAACCCTATTTACTCTTTGTTAGTACCCTAGAACCACGAAAAAATATTATTAATCTTATCGATGCTTTTAATTATCTCAAGGACAGGTATAAATTAGACCATAATCTGATTCTGATTGGCAAAAAAGGATGGAAGTATCAACCAATTTTCGATAAAATATCTCAGTCTCCCTTTCGAGATAGTATTCAACATCTTGATTATCTTGCTGATGACTTAGTTGCGGATTATTATCAAAAAGCCGATGTTTTTGTCTATCCTTCTTTTTATGAAGGTTTTGGATTACCAGTTTTAGAAGCGATGACTTTAGGTTGTCCTGTGGTAACTGCTAATACTGCATCCTTACCCGAAGTCACGGGAGACTCGGCAATATTAATTAATCCCGATAATCCCCTAGAAATTGCTGCGGCAATCTATCAAGTTATTAGTGATACCTCTCTCCGTCAAGAATTAATCACTAAAGGAAAAAAACAAGCGGCAAAATTCTCTTGGCAAAAAACCGCACAAGCTACTATAAAAGCTTATCGTTCTCTTTTATAATAAGTAAGTAGTTATAATTAAATTGAAGATAGATTTTGCCTCTGATCCCCCCTTAATCCCCCCTTGATAAGGGGGGTGTCTGACAACTTTTAACACCGACCTACTTAACTAGCTAATATCTATGAATAAAAATCATCAATTATTAATCAATCTCGCTTTTCTCGGTACTAAATATACTGGGTTGACTACCTATACTAAAAATCTCATTCCCCAATTAGCTAACTTAAATCCTACCCTAATCACTTCTAATAGTTACCCAGATTTTAACACCTATCCTGTGTCGGCAAACCTCACCCAAGAACAGGGAACCAAAGGCAATATTAGGCGCTTAATTTGGACAGAAACCCAACTCGATCAAACCTATCAACAATTAAAGTCTTCCCTGCTATTTACCCCCATTCCCGAAGCACCTATTTATGGAAATTGCCGCTATATTGTCACAGTTCATGATTTAATTCCCCTGCGATTCCCGAAATTTTCTCCCCTAACTTTTTATAATAAATACTATTTACCCCAAGTCCTGAAAAAAGCCACACATATTATCGCTGTTTCCCAAGCAACTGCCTCCGATATTAATAAGTTTTTTAACATACCTCTTGACAAAATAACCGTGATTCTTTCTGGATATGATTCTCATAATTTTCGTCCTCTAAATCTGGCGACTCGTCCCTATTTTCTCTATCTTGGTCGTTATGATCCTCATAAAAATCTCGGTCGTTTAATTACTGCTTTTTCCCAAATCGACTCCGAATATCAATTATTAATCGTCGGTCAATTTGACCCCCGTTTTACCCCTCCTCTACAGCAACAGGTAGAAGCATTATCAATCTCTCAACGAGTGCAATTTTTAAACTATGTTTCCTATGGAGAATTGCCGCAACTTTTAAACCAAGCAACTGCTTTAGTTTATCCCTCCCTTTGGGAAGGTTTCGGATTACCTGTACTAGAAGCGATCGCCTGTGGAACTCCTGTAATTACTTCTAATCTTTCCTCTCTCCCGGAAGTCACAGGAGATGCGGCAATTTTAATTAATCCCTATAGTATTGATGAGATGAGAGAGGCAATGCAGCAAATCGCTACTGATGAACAATTACGCCTAAAATTAAAATCCCTGAGTCGCCAACGCGCCGAGCTTTTTAGTTGGGAAAAAACTGGTCAAGAAACCGCAACAATTCTGCAAAGTTTTCTATAAAAATGGTGAGAAAAAAACTTATCAATCATTGTAGGATGGGTTATACTAAATCCGTTGAGTAACGCACAGAAAACGGGTTTCTCGGAGAAACCCGTTTTCTACTCATGCAAAAGGCAACAGGGGGAATAAATAATCAGTTTTTAATAACCAGATTTAGCATCAACTCATAGTAGATGGATTCATGAATCCATCTACCTGGGGGGGAGATTCAGTGTTACTTCCTATATATTATTGTGCCATTCTTCGGGAATTTGAGCAACTTTTTCCTTACCATTAGGCTGATGAATAGGTTTTCCTAAAGGACGAATTTTGAGATTTCCTTGTAAATAAGCGGCGATTCTTTCCTTGGCAATTTTCACATATTCTGCTTCTTTTTCACTTCCCATCCCTCGACGATTGTGCATAATACTAGCAATCAGAGAAGTTCCAACCCCGGCAAAGGGATCAAAAACCCAATCCCCCTCATTTGTCAAGGCTAAAACACATCTTTCTACTAATTCGATTGGATATTGACAAGGATGGATAGTTTTCTCTGGATGATTAGATTTAACGTTAGGAATATCCCAAAGTAACTCATCCCATTCTTGTGCTAAAAACTCCCAAACATCGCTGGGATTTTTCCCTAAAGGATTACCAGAGGGTTTACCGATATTTTTACCTTTAAAATGACGCTTACCGGGGTATTTAGCGGGAATTCTCACCGGATCAAGATTAAAGGTATATTTATCGGTTTTTGTCAACCATAAAATAGTTTCATACCTGCCAGAAAATCTTTTAGAAGTATGTAATCCATGGCCAAAATGCCAGACAATTCTATTTCTTAAAAAGAAACCCATTTGTTTAAATAGCTGATAATAAAAAATATCTAAAGGATAAACTTCACCCTCTTGAACGAAATTTCCCACCTGCCAGCAAATACTGCCATTATCTTGCAAGATTCTAGACAGTTCTCCCAGAATTTTGGTTTGGGTTTCCAGATAAGTATCCAAAGAGATTTTTTTTTCGTAGTCTTTTCCTAAATTGTAGGGAGGAGAAGTAATAATCAAGCTCACAGAATTATCTGGTATAGTCTTAATAAAATTATTGCTATCTCCTTGATAAAGAATTATTTCAGCATCAGGTTGATAAAAGTCTCGCACTGATTTTGATTGAGAAAATAAGGGCAACTGATTCATAGACAATTTAGCAGAGAAGATCCACTTTTAATTATATAATTTTCTGTACTAAAAATCGCAAAGATTTCGGGCTGGGTAAACTGGACGTTTTACAATCTACCACCGCAGTTATTCAGTAAGCCCCAAGTATTATAATTTATAGTACAATTGGCATCTTCCCATTTTACACCCAATATTCAAGAGAGCCGTTTTTTTAAACAATTAATGTCATCTGTAGCCAGCAAAGATAAGTAGCTGGTTATAATTAAATTAGAAATGGATTTTAGGTTCGATCCCCCCTGCCCCCCTTGATAAGGGGGGTGCCGATAGGCGGGGGGATCTGAAAGTTTTTAATACCTATCTACTTATAACAAAAATTCTACTTTTTTAGATAAAAATAGGGAAGAAATAGTCAGTGTTTTTCCTATTCTTCCCTTAACTAAGATTAGCTTAAACCGGGGACGCATTCGCCTAATTCCACTGTAAAAGGTTGCCAAGGACGAGGATCAATTACTTTTGTCGGCAAGGCATGGGATGTTAATAATTCTTGAAAAGATTCGGGACTACCCCCAGCACTTAACACCGCCATCAATAATCCTTTAAACTCGATATCACCACCGGCAGCCGTAGAAATAATATATTGGGGATGCAAGCGTTGACAGACTGCTAAGGCGCTTTCTTGTCCTTTGATTACCGGTCCGAGGAAAGGTATTTTTAAGTCAATCAAAGGAGTGATAATTACATCGATTTTACCCAAAGAATCGAGGGTAGGAGAGTGATATCCGTGGGGTTCGTAATAGATGGTTTGATTGGTCGCTAATTCCTTGATAATATAACCATTTTCCACCAAAGTCGGCCCTACTGGAGAACCGGGGACGGCAGTAATTTTGATCGCATTGTCAAAGATATAACTAGAGCCGTGGGTTAAAGGGATGGGATGGGTATAATTGAGGGATTTAACGACTTTTTCGGCATTAGGAGAAGCTACCACGGGAATTTGGCGATCGAGTACCTGTAAAGTAGGAGGATGAGCGTGATCTTCCAAACCTTGGGAAAGAAGAATCAGATCGATATTTTCGGGAATGGCATGATTAGCGGTTTTTTTGCCCTCAAATAGCCAAGTTAAATTACCAAAAGTCAGGGAACCTACCAACCAAGGGTCGAGAAGCAGGCGTTTTCCCCCGATTTCGATTAACCAAGAATTACTATCAAGCCAAGTTAACTGCATATAAGAGGAATGGGGATTTTCTTAATTTAATTTAACATTAGCATTAACTTTTCTGCGCTTGGGGGTTTTTCAGTCATCAGTGAAAACACAGCACTGTTAATGCCATTTATAGCAGTTATCTTAATGGTGAGGTAGGAAGTCTCTGGTTTTAGGGAACGGGCAACAGTAGCCAGTCGTCAGGGGGTGATACCAAATTAGGTTACACTTCATCTTGAGGAGAAACGCTGTCACACTCCTCACTTAATGCCGGTCACTGAAAACCCAAATCTGATCACTGATTACTGATTACTGATCACTGATCACTGATTAGTCAAGGCTTAAGAAATAGGGAAAGTTTAGCTATCTTAGGGAAAGTAGGCGCTAAAAGGGGAAGAAGAACGCATCAGCCGAGACTGAATTTCTATGACTAAACGTACCTTCGGTGTTATCGGACTAGCTGTCATGGGAGAAAATCTCGCTCTCAATGTGGAGAGTCGGGGTTTTCCCATCGCTGTTTACAATCGCACCGCCAGCAAAACAAAAGAATTTATGGAAACTCGCGCCGTCGGCAAGGATGTCAAGGCGGCCTATAGTTTAGAAGAATTCGTCCAAATTTTAGAGCGTCCCCGCAAAATTCTGGTCATGGTAAAAGCTGGCCCGCCGGTGGATGCCGTGATCGAACAATTAAAACCCCTTCTCGAAGAAGGAGATATGATTATCGATGGCGGTAACTCCCTCTACGAGGACACGGAAAGACGCACCCGCGACCTAGAATCGACCACTAAACTCGGTTTTGTCGGCATGGGAGTCAGTGGTGGCGAAGAAGGCGCTCTGCACGGTCCTTCCCTGATGCCGGGGGGTACAGAGTTCGCCTATCGGGAATTAGAGCCGATTTTAACCAAAATTGCCGCCCAAGTCGATGATGGTCCCTGTGTCACTTACGTTGGCTCCGGGGGTGCGGGCCATTATGTGAAAATGGTTCACAATGGCATCGAGTACGGCGATATGCAGTTAATTGCGGAAGCCTACGATGTGCTGAAAAATGGTCTAGGACTAAGCAATCAGCAGTTACAGGAAACTTTCGCCGAGTGGAATCGCACCGATGAGCTTAATTCTTATTTAATTGAAATTACCGCCGATATCTTTAAGTGTGTTGACCCAGAAACCGGTCATCATCTGATAGATTTAATCTTGGATTCGGCGGGACAAAAGGGAACCGGACGCTGGACTGTGTTAAGTTCCTTGGAGTTGGGGGTGCCAATTCCGACCATTTATGCTGCGGTTAATGCTCGCGTCATGTCCGCTTATAAGGATGAACGGGTGGCAGCCGCCAAAGAGTTACCCGGACCTGGGGAAACCTATCCGGGGGATGCGGCACTATTTGTGGATAAGGTGCGTGATGCTCTTTACTGCTCGAAAATGTGTTCCTATGCCCAGGGTATGGCTTTAATCGCTAAAGCTTCTCAGGAGTTTAACTATAATATCAGTCTGCCGGAATCGGCCCGGATTTGGAAGGGCGGCTGTATTATTCGGGCCGGTTTCTTGGATAAAATTCGCCAAGCTTTTGCGGAAAATCCGGGGCTGCCGAATTTGTTGTTAGCGCCGGAATTTAAGCAAAGTATCCTCGATCGCCAAGAGGCATGGCGTGAGGTGTTAGTCTTAGCTAATAAGTTGGGAATTCCTGTCCCGGCTTTTAGTTCTTCTTTGGACTATTTTGATAGTTATCGTCGGGCCAATTTACCGCAAAATCTCACCCAAGCACAACGGGATTATTTTGGCGCTCATACCTACGAACGTACCGATAAACCCAGAGGTGAGTTTTTCCATACGGAATGGATGACTGAATCCTAAAGCTATCTAGGGTTTGCGGCAAAAAGCTTTTCCTAGGGGCAGGGGGGGTGGGGGGCAGCCTTTTGCATGAGTGCCTCTTGCCTCGTCTCAACAAGCAATTTAAATTACGAACAGCTTAGTCAAGCTCCAACCTCGATTGACAGGGACTAAAAGAGAGCCGGTGCTGAGAGGTAAGTCCATGGTTGCCGATCGCTTCTAGGTGTTGAGCAGTGCCATAACCCTTGTGACGAGGGAGTCCATAATCGGGATAGCGTCTTTCCCAACGAGTAATTAAGTCATCGCGCCAGACTTTGGCCACGATACTAGCCGCCGCAATTACCGGCGATTGTTGATCTCCCTGAATTACCGCCTTTTGGGGGATTGACAAATCTTTAATAATGTGCTTGCCATCGATCAAACAGAGACTGGGGGAAAGGGGTAATTTCCCGATCGCTCTGCTCATTGCCAGTAGGGAGGCATGAAAAATATTCAAGCGATCGATCTCTTTCACGGTAGCATAACCGATGCGACAAACAAAATCCCGTTGTATTTGCCGGCTCAACTTTTGCCGTTTTTGGGGGCTAAGTTGCTTACTATCCTTTACCCCCAACTCCCACAGCCGCGCAAAACCAGAGGGGACAGTGACCACTACCGCCGCCACCACGGGGCCAAATAAAGCCCCGCGCCCCACTTCATCGACACCGGCAATTAAGGGTTCTGCGCTCATTACGGCTCGGCAGTGGCGGAGGAACGACGACGACGACGACGCAGCACTGCGGTTTCAGGCTCTATTTGTGGCTCCTCTGTCACCTCGGCGCTCACCGGGGTCTCTAAAGGAATGAATTCGCCGAGAAAAACTGGAGTTTCGGTCGTAATCGGTTCGGGCGTAAAAGTCACTGGTGGACTAGCTTCTTGGTTGATTTCCTGACTAACTTCGCTAGTGGTGGGACGACGACGACGGCGCACCAGGGGACGATTTTCGGCTTCCTCGCCAGTTTCCATCCCTTCGACCGGTGCGACCTCAGCTTCTGGGGTAGGAGTCAAGGATATTTCAGGAGTGGCAGGCGTTTCTGGGTTTTCCGCTTCTCTTTCTCCTGGCAGTTTCACGGAAACAATCACCGATTTCGGGTCTTTAAACTCCTTATCCACGAGAATCAGGGGAGAAATGCCCATTAAAGAATAAACTTCCTGTTCTACGGGGGTCATTTCCACGGAAACCCGCTCCCGTTCGGTGACGGGGATATTTTTGCCCGCGCTGGCATCTTCTCCCCGTTTCGAGAGACGGGCGGGGCGTTCTCGTTTTTCCTCAAAGCGTTGGGGTTCTAATTCTGGCTCGATTTCGTTGTTAACACCATTAGTAGAGGCTTTTTCGCTCCGTTCCTCTTTTAGCAATAGTTCCGAGGGACGACGACGACGGCGACGACGAGAATTATTAACCTGTTCTTGATAGTTGGGATGGAAGGAAAGATCTATATCTTGGGCGTTTTCTTCGGCCTCAAATTCGGAGAAAACTTCTAGATAGGGTTCGGCCGCCGCAACGCTAGGAGCGCTCTTATCTGGTAGAACTTTTGTATTAATCGGGGCAACCACAAGGGTTTCTTTTTCCGCGCGGCTAAGGGTGGGGGTTTCCAGGGCGATGGCATTGCCCTCTCCGGGTAGATGGGCTAAATGGCCCAGTCCGCCGCAATGGTCACAGGTTTTGCCGAATAATTCATAAATGTTTTTCCCCTGACGCTTACGAGTTAATTCCACTAACCCCAATTCCGATAATTGGGCAATCTGGGGCCGGGCCTTATCGCTTTTCAGGGCCTTATTAAACAATTCCAGCAGTTTCAACTGGTCGCGACGGGAATCCATATCGATGAAGTCCACCACCACCACACCGCCGATATTTCTCAAGCGCAGTTGTCGGGCGATTTCTGTGGCGGCCTCGCTATTAGTCCAGAGTACGGTTTCCCGGGCTGTGGCCGAACGGGTAAAGGAGCCAGAGTTAACATCAATTACCGTTAAAGCTTCCGTCGGTTCGATGATAATGTAGCCGCCGGAGGGTAAATCAACCCGGGGTTTCAGGGCCTCGCGAATGGCGGCGTTAACCCGGAAATAGTCGAGAATTGGCTGGGTTTCCCGATGGGAGTCGATATAAACTCCTTCGAGAGCTTTGCCGCCGCCCCAGTTCGTCAATTGCTGTTTAACTCGTTTTACCGCCACCGGGTTATCCACAACAATGCGATTGACATCGGCACTGTACATATCCCGCAAAACCCTTTGAATAAAGTCATCATCCCGGTTAAGCAGGGCCGGGGCGCGGCTGCTGACGGCCATCTGTTGGATACTCTCCCACTGTTTTTGCAGAAATTCCAAATCCTCGATAATCGCCTCTTCCGCTTTGCCTTCGGCCTCGGTGCGTACCAGCAACCCCATCCCCGCCGGTTTGACCAAAATCCCTAAAGCTCGTAAACGGGAGCGCTCGTCTTCACTGCGGATGCGACGGGAAAGATTCACCCCGCGACCATTGGGCATCAATACCAGATAACGACCGGGGAGAGTAACATTTCCCGTTAGCCGCGGTCCTTTATTGCCGGTGGGTTCTTTCATTACCTGTACCAGCACTTTTTGCTGGGGGGCCAGTAATTCCGTGATAGCACCGGCGGTTTTTTTCAGTCTTAAGGGGCCCAGGTCGGTGACATGGATAAAGCCATTGCGTTCCGCATCGCCAATATTGACGAAGGCTGCATCTATCCCGGGGATGACGTTTTCCACTAATCCTAGATAGATGTCGGCCACCTGCTGATTACCTGTGGCTACAACTAATTCCTGAATTTGATCTTCCCAAAAAACAGCCGCTATATGGTGTTGTTCGGCTATGATTATTTGTTTTGGCATTCAATTTCCTCAATCTTTCGGTTTCAAAAGCGACGGACCATGGGCTATTTGTCTATGCTTTGAGGCTACTTCTGGAAATCTGGTCTTGTTAAGAAAGTTCTAAGAAGATGAGTCCGCATCGTTAAAGCCTCATCTTGATGTTCATCTGCCCCTCAGACATGGGAACTGAGTCTTGGTTTCAGTTTTTAAGTCTGTTTGGCAAGTGCCGGCTTGACCCACAATTAGGTAAGCACGGCCAGGAGACGAGATTTTCAATTAATCCCTGAGTCTTGCTCGATAACAGCATTTTTTATCCGTTTCCGCCGGTTCTGTCTATCAGAATCTAGGGAAAAAGGAGTTTTTGGGTTACTCCCCTCGGCAACAGGTTTCTGTGGAAGGGAAAATAGCGCACTTTTCGATTTTCCAAAAACCACGATTCTTTTAAGAAATGCTTTAATCGAGTCTTATAGACGACTATAACTCACTCGGTCACTCTCTGACAATACGATAAGTAGGGTTTGCGGCAAAAAGTTTCTCGTGGGGGCAGGGTGTGGGGTGTGGGGTGTAGGGTGTAGGGTGTAGGGTGTGGGGTTTTAACCATTTTCAGGCTGACTTTTTAGGCTAAAATTCCCTTTTTATCCCCTTTTTGCTTTCTCAAGAATTAATTAACCCGCTAGTCTAGTTAGGATTATTGACGAGATGACCGGATTGACGGTTTCCTTAATCCCTTAATTCCTGTTCGGGCAAGGCGATAACGTTCAAAATTCCCTGTAAATCGGCTTCTGACTCGATTTCTAGCAATTCTTGCAGGTAGGGACGATAACGGTATAGTCGATAACCTTTCCCCTTTTAACCATCGGGCCGCGGCCAAATTACTGCCTTGATTACCGGCAATATTTTCGTAGAGGATAATCGGGGCAAAACGCTCAAGTAAAAGTTGACTACCTTCTAAAACTGCTAATTCGTGGCCTTCTGCGTCAATTTTTAGTAAATCTACTCTTTCTAACTGATAGGTATCAATTAAACTATCGAGGGTAAAACAGGGAACTGCTTCGTAATTGTCTGACTTTAATTGGGTTGCATCGGTAACGACTTCATTTAATTCACTAGCTTGATACAGGGATAAATAAACATTTCCCCCTTGATTACTGGCCGCTCCTCCACAGGGATAAACCCAAGAAAATTGATTAACCCGACAGGTTTCTTCTAGTAACTGGATACATTGGGAAAAAGGTTCAATAGCGATAACTTTTCCCGTCTTACCGACTCGATGAGCGGCACTAAAAGTATAAACTCCAGCATTTGCTCCCACATCAATAACCGTCATTCCTTCCCTAATACTATGGCGCCAAAATTCCATTTCTGCTTCAAACCAATCTCCTTGGGCGAGTAAAACTCCCGTGACAAAACTGCGAAAACTTGCTTCTACAGCTAGGGTAATATCCCGCTCAAAATCTAGATAGGTAAAGCGCTGATTTACATCTAAATTTGTCCAACTTTTCCCCGTTACTTTCGCTGTTTCTAACCAAAAATTAGCTAATTGTTGTTGTCCTAATCCCCGATAGGCTAAATAAAGAGCTTGCAAATTGTCAGCATCTTCCGGATCGAGATTAACGGCGCGATGGAGATGAAATAAACCTTCTAGCTGTTGATTAATTAATTTGGCGATACCTAATTGACGATTGAGATGACAAGAATTGGGGTTAACATGATTAGCTAATTCCAGAAATCTGACCCCATTTTGATTATAAAAAGCCAAGGATGAGCGATATAATATTTCTGTAGATAAAATCAGGGTTTGCTCGCTATAATTAGCAGTCTCCAATAAATCCCTTAATAATTCCTGTCGGTTATGGGCAGGAAAATAATAAATTAAACCCGGGGGATAATTAGCATTCACCGATGATAGCACTTGGACTAAAGCATTAAAAGCATTTTGTGCCGCTAAATCTTGATCGCCAATTAGATAATAAACTAAAGCTAAATGGGCAGTAGCAAGGGGATAAACCGCCATTTCTAGGACTCTTTGCAGAGATTGAAAAGCCATCTCCACATACATCGATCGCATTGGGGAATTTTCCGCTTCAATTAAAGCCATCACTGCACAGTTATGAAAATCTAAAGCCGTTTCCGGTTCATCCCAATTAGTAGATAGATTTTCGGCGATTAAAAACTCTCCATCCAGTGCGGGATTAATTGACTGGAGATATTGACGATAAAGCGCTAAATAATCACTCATAATCTAGTATGACCTGCACCCATTTGGGTGGACGAGAAATCGGATTACCGAGGCGATCAAGAACTAATAACGCCACTAAATGCACGGCAAATAAGTATAATAAACTATTGACAAATATACCCACAACTGCTACCGATTGCACTTGTAGGAGCGTCGGTTTAGCGAGAATCCCTAACTGGGTGAAAATCCAATCAATAAAATTAGTCGCTTGGGTAATCACATATAACCAAAGATTTTCGCCTAAAAGAATTGAAAACAGCCAAAAACGAAAGAATAAACCAAAAGCCCCCAACAGTCCCCCGGTCAAGATGGAAAATTCCCAGCGCGCACCCCGGCGCCAGCATAGCCCCAATTGTAACCCCATCAAGCCGTGGGGAATCAAAAAGACGATACTGCGAGTCGGTCCCATCAACACCGACAAAAGTAAACTAGAAACTAATGCTGTCATCCAAGCACAACGAGCGCCCCAACGTAAATAGGCTAAAGCGATAGGAATCGGAAAGAAAACCCTTAATAACGGTCCGAGGGGAAAATAATAATCAATTAACCAGATTAAACTGGTAGCACTGGCCAAAAAAGCCGTCTCCACCGTGATCAGGGTAGAGATAGACTTGAGGGGAGATGCTTGGATAGGTTTGGCAGTGGGTTTATCTAGGGGTTTCTCCTCTTCCCCCAGATCTACCCAATTGGTTTCATCTATTGTCTCTTCTGAGGATTGAGCGGGAGAATTAGCGTTAGAATCATTCATTCTATCAGTTATCCAGTGGTCGGGACGGGTTGGCAAGCTATTCTTAGCTTAGACTTGTGACTCCCAGTCAGGCAAGAGGCAAAAAATACTAAGCTGTTGACTATCTAAATGGGTGAGGGGTGGGGTAATTTACGGAAAATTTCCCTGTTTCTACTGAAAAAAACTGGCTTTAAATACCTTCTAAATCGGCTCCTAACTCCCGTAAACGAGATTTTAACTGTTCTATTTGTTGTAAGGCTAAAACCTTCTCTTGACGTTCCTGTTTAGCCACTTCTGCGGGGGTAGGAATTAATTCACCCTCCCTATTGAAATAGCGTAATTGTTGTTGATAAATACCCAGAAATAAGCCTAAGCGATCGCTCCATAACCAACCCCGGTCCGTCGGTTCAATTGCTTGATATTGCCCTTCCATTAGCCGAAATCCTTGTAATTCTAAGGTTTCAGGATCGAACCAAAAATAATCGGGAGTGCGAAAAATATCTTGATAAATTTGTTTTTTCTGGCCGCGATCTACTTTGGCGGTACTAGGAGAGAGAATTTCCACGATAACATCGGGATATTTGCCTCCTTCTCCCCAAACTACCCAACTTTTTCGATCTAAGCGTCTTTCTGTTCCCAAAACGACAAAAAAATCTGGCCCGCGAAAATCCTCGGATTTTTTCTGATTAGGACTATAATAAATGCTCAAATTAGCGGCGGCAAAATAATCATTGCGATCTTGCCATAACCATTCTAAACACTGAAGTAAAATCAGAATTTGTTGTAAATGAGCGTAGCTTTCCAAGGGGGGTTCCTCACTCCAGATATCCCTGGGGGGAAATTTTACCTCATCCGCACAGGACTCGTTATTGTCGATGATGGGAAAAGTGGTCATCTTTTTTGAGGTTGGGTGTCGGTCATCTCATTATATCAAAAAAGGTGGGCTATAAACCCACCAAAAAAGTAATCAAAAAACCTTAACGATAATTAGGACTTTGGATATCTCTAAGACGTGCTTCGGGTCGTTTAAATCTGTCCATTTGTGCCTCAAAGAATTGACGATTTTTCAGTAAATGTTTGGGATTAGGATCGTCGAGGGGATAGAGTAAAGCAGTGCGTAGAGCTTGAATAACTGCCGAAGTAACATTATACATCGATCGCTGGAAACTAATACCCAATTGAATCAAAATATCGTCTTCCCCTCGGCAGTTTTGCTGATAGTAATCAATCAGATATTGGGGTAAAAAATGATACATATCATCCATTAACAACGTCGGCGGAATTCCCGCCGTACCCACGGGGAAAACATCCGCATAAAGAATACCATAGTGAAAGTCTTTTTGTTGGTCGGGAACCTGTTTTGCTTGGGCATTATAGGACTTTGTACCCCGGAAGGGAGCAGTACGATAAAAGACCGCTTCTACATAGGGTAAAGCCGCTTCATAAAGCCAAGTAAAAGCCTTTGATTTGGGGATAATTTCGTAGCATTGACCATCAATATAAACGTGATGGTAAATTGGCCGGCCAGCGATGGCAAAAATGCCGTTAACTAGGAAATTCATGGCATCGGGAACACCTTTAAACCCGCCTTCATCGTAGATATCAGACATCTCGAAAAACACCGGAGCCATCACTTCCCAGAATAGTCCTAAATTGGAGTAATAGGACATCATCCGCACCTGTTCTAAGAACATATCGGGGAACAGGTCATAAAGTTTCATCATCACGGTATTTTTCTTGAAATAGGCCTTAATAGCGCGGTCGGCATTTTGGCGATATTCTTCTGAATCAAGATAGGCATCAAATAAACCCCAACCCATATCGCGGCCATGCCATAACATGGCTTGCATACAAGCTTCTGCAAATTCCATATTAATACGGTCATGCCAAAGATGATGGATTAATCTGGGCATTTTCTGGGTTTTACCTTTATCCATGAATTCTAACAATTCAGGGTGAGCAGAACCCGTGCCGCGCCAGATGCGTAAATCGGCATTATCGCCAGAGTAATGATTTTGTAGGTCTAGGTATTCTTGGGGCAGAAAATATTTAAAAAAGGGCAAAGGTTCAAGGAAAACTCGTTCGGCAATATAGAGCAGATCTCGCCAATAAAAATCCATCGGTACAGCATAAGCTTTATAAATACCGATAATCTGCATCAGGTTTTCGGGAGTATCCGGTAACATCGAGCCACCCGCTTCTAAACGGTGGATAATGTTGGCAAATTCGTGAGTAGAAGGGGGAATTTTGGCTTTGATTAATGTCCCAGTCATAGTTTTAGGTAAAGTGATTAGGAACGGTTACAATAATTCGGAAACAGCGAGGAATAACTAACTATTACTCAAATATTTACCCCGATTAAACCAGTTGGTTTTTGAGGACTTTTGCGGAGATTTTTTGAGGACAAAACTAGGTTTTGCTTCTCCCGATAAGCTGGCAACCATCGAGTTAGTGGTGGGTTCAATCCAACGGACTAAATAATTGGGTTGAATACCTAAAAAGACGATTAATACCATTAGGACAAAAGCGGGGATAGTTTCCGATTTCAAGACTTTGGGATAGTAGGCAAGTTTATTATCCAATTTACCAAAACAGGTGCGATTAAGCAGGATAACAAAGTAAACCGCCGTTAAACCGGAAGCGATGATACAGAGAACCGTCTGCACGGGAAAACGGGAAAAACTACCCTGAAAAACGATAAATTCCGCCACAAATCCCACTAATCCGGGGATCCCAGCACTGGCCATACCGGCGAGAATTAATAGGGCGCTAACCAGGGGTAAACCGCGAATTGGGTTCATTAAACCGTTTAAAACGTCTAAATCTCTAGTTCCGGCTTTGCGTTCGACGATGCCCACCAGATAGAATAAGAGGGCGAGAATGAGACCGTGGCTAATCATCTGCGCGACGGCACCAAGGACGCTTAAACCCGTGCCGGCGGCGGCTGCTACCAGTATATAGCCCATGTGACCGATCGAACTGTAGGCCACCATGCGTTTAATGTCTTTTTGGGCAATAGCGCTCAAGGCCCCGTAAATAACGCTAATAACGCCGACAATTGCCAGTCCGGGGGCGATTAAAGACCAAGTTTCGGGGAATAATTGCAGACCAAAGCGAACTAAGCCATAAGTACCGAGTTTAGCGAGGATACCACCTAATAAAATTGCTGTAGCGGGGGAAGCTTCCGTATAGGCATCCGGTAGCCAAGTATGGAGAGGTACGAGGGGGATTTTGATGCCAAATCCCACTAACAGCAGAGTTAAGAGCAGTAATTGGGTTTTTTGGGAGAAATCGGCGGTCGAGAGGGAAGAATAGTCAAAAGTGCCGCCATTGAGGAAACCGATGCCTAAAAATGCCGCTAGGACTAATAACCCGGAGACGGCAGTGTAGAGAAGGAATTTAATCGAAGCATAGCCACGTTTTTCGCCTCCCCAGATAGCAATCATCAGATAAAAGGGGATTAATTCTAGTTCATAGAAAACGATGAACAGCAGCAGGTTTTTAGCCATTAATGCCCCAGAAACCCCAGCGTTAATCAGGAGGATTAGGATGTAATAAAGTCGGGGACGCTCTAGTTTTTCTTCGCTACTATAGATAGCTATTCCTGTCAAGAAACAGTTTAAAATAATTAACGGTAAGGACAAACCATCGACTCCGAGGTTATAACTTAAACCGATTGGTTTTGCCCATTCGCGGTATTCAGAAAACTGAAAACCATTACTGGTTAAGTTATATTGAGTCAGCAGATATAAAGACCAAAGTAGGACGGCGGCAACAAAAAAGAGGGTAATTTGACGTAATTTTGCCGGGGCAAATTTATCGGGGAAAAGACCGACGATAATTGCTCCAATTATTGGCAACCAAAGCAGGGTACTGAGCATATTGGTATCGATCTAGTTTACAATGACTGGGATGAGAAAACGATTAGCCAACCGACACGATGACTAATCTAGAATTGACTAAATTAAACTCACTTTTCCGGTATCGAGATCATAGTAGGCTCCGACAATTTTTAATTGTTTTTTGTCTACTAAATCACCCATGACCGGAGATTTGCCTAATTTCTCTACTTGATAGTTAACATTGGATTTAATTGCTCGCTCGAGTTTGTTAGAACCGGGTTGTTTTTCGGCCCGATCAACTCCCACCTGTAGGCCATCGATTAAACGACCGATTTGTCCAGGGAAACGACCCCCTTCAATGGTGGCTTTTACCGCTCCACAACGAGAATGGCCGAGAACAATAATTACCTTAGCTCCTAATACCAACGTGCCGAATTCGAGGCTACCAATTTCTTCGGAAGTGGCTAAATTTCCCGCTACCCGACAAACAAATAGATCCCCTAATCCGCGATCAAAAACGATTTCTGCTGGCACGCGAGAATCGGCACAGCCCAAAATTGCCGCAAAAGGGGCTTGACTTTCGGCCACTTCTGTGAGTCGAGCTTGATCGCGGTTAGGACTTTTTTGTCTTCGTTCCCAGAAACGTTGATTGCCTTCCATGAGCATAGTCAAAGCTTGGTCTGGGTTCAATCCTTGATTTTGAGCCGTTAGCCATGGCTGGGAATTAACGGCGGTTTGGGCGTTAGTTTTGGACAACTGAGAACCCAAAACAGTGGCGGCTAGACTGGTTCCCAAAAAACCACCACCATAACGGATTAATTGGCGACGAGAGGTGTTGAACATAGGTAGTTGTTTCCATTAATCAGGACAAGTCCTATTGTCAGGGCCGGGGATGCTAAAGAAAAGCCTAAGTTATCAAATCTTTAACTGAAAACTAGAGAAATCTGTGATAGTAGGGGCCAGCAGATGATAATACCAATCAAAGCCACCCCCAAAATAATCGACAGAAAGTAAAATTGGGTCTGGCCCGAGACGTTATATTTCAAGCTCTGACCGCCAAAAACCGTGGCTAATCCCACCAGATTAACGATGCCATCCACCAGAAAGGTATCGATCCAGTTAATAATTTGCGAGATTAATCCGACGACAAAAACGATGGTAACTTTATACAATTTGGCTGTATAAAGGTCGTTGGCAAAGAAATCTTGAAGGGCTTTGGGTTGAAAAACGATCGGTTTGGAGATATTTTCATTCAGGTAAATATAGGCTGCCGGAATTACGCCCGCAGCGGTGGAAAGTACCAAGAGAAAAGCCACTCCCAGATTTAAGTTACTTGGTAATAAATGCCATTGCGCCAATAAAATCGGCACATGAATGGCGAAACCCATGGTCACAGTCATGGGGATAACTAAGGGCCAAAGAGCTTCCGGAGAGCGCAGGGTCATTGGTTTGATTTTACCGCCAAAGAAAACGCAAAATTCTCTAGTGACACTAAAAGCAGTTAAAGCATTGACCAACAATAGCACTAATAACAGTAAACCACTGATTTCCGAGAGGCGATCGCCCATGCGCGCTAATGCCCAAAAACCACCAAAGGGAGGCAGTGCGACTAAACTAGCGGCACCGACGAGATAACAAATACCAGAAACGGGACGACGGGACCATAAACCGCCGTATTGGCTTAAATCTTGGCTGATATTATTCCAAATGATGTTACCCACCACCATGACTAACAGGGACATAGCGATCGCATAAGTAAAGAGTAACACTAAAGCGGTTTCCGTTTGTCCGGTGGCAACAGCGATAAAAATCAGTCCCATGTAGGCACTGACGGAATAGGAAAGGGAGCGCTTGACATCGATCTGGGCGATCGCAATTAACCCCGCACCGATGGCAGTAACAGAGCCAACAATGGTCATCACCTGCAAGGTTAAGGGCGATAATTGTAGCACCGGCTCTAATTTCACCAATAACCAAGCACCAGTGGAAACGACGACGGTATTCCGCAGAATTGTCGCTGGCATTGGTCCTTCCATGGCCTCATCTAGCCATAAATGGAGGGGAAATTGAGCGCATTTGCCCATCGGACCGGCAATCAGGGCTAAACAGAGTAAATTAGCCACATTGGGGTTTAAATTGGCTGTGGCCGCCCATTCTGCCAATTGGTCAAAGTTCCATGTTCCCGCCAGGGGTAAAAGGGCCACCACTCCCATCAACAGGATTAAATCGCCAATCCGTTTAGTCAGAAAAGCATCCCGCGCCCCCGTCACCACCAGAGATTGATTGAACCAGAAACCAATCAGCAGATAAGTGCCGAGGGTGAGAACTTCTAGCACACAATAGCTGAAAAATAGCGAATTACAGATAACGAGGGCGCACATACCCCCTTCAAAGAGGGCGACGAGAGAATAAAACCTGGCCCAACCCCAATCCATTTCTAGATAGGCGATCGCATATACCTGAGCGGCGAGGTTTAAGCCGGTAATTAGCAGTAACGCCCCGATATTAACAGCCGAAATCTGCACATCTAAAGATATGCTTAAATCTGCGGCATTTAGCCAATTAAATGCTATAGATTGCGGCGGACGACCCCAAACGGCGATCAAAGCAAAAAGGCTATGCAAAAAAGCCCAGCAGGTCATGATCAAATTCAGATAACCAGCCGGTCGCGGGCCGGTTTGCCGGATAATACCGGGAGACCAGGGTAGGGCGAGAAGTGCGCCCGCAAGGGCATAAAGAGGTACCAACCAGATGGTCTGGCTGAAGGACTCGAACATATAACCACCTCAAGAAGAAAAATGATCCTGAATTAAAGTTTAAGGTTTAATGGCTCACGAATAAGCTGTGACCATTTTTTAACGGGGCATGAATGGGGATGGTTTGACTAGCTTCCAGCAGGTATTTTAAAAAAGCATCGGCAATCACGGAAAGTTGTTTTCCGGCCAAGTAACAAACGTACCAATTGCGCTGAATCGGAAAATGTTCCACGTCGAGGATGGCTAATTCTCCGTTTTCCCCTTCCGAGATGAGAGTGTGCTTAGATAGTACCGATAGTCCTAAACCGCCAGAAATAGCCTGTTTAATGGCCTCGTTACTGCCTAATTCCAAGCGCACCCGGACGTTAATATCGTGGAGATTAAATAATTTCTGTACCGCTTGGCGAGTTCCCGATCCCGATTCGCGCATAATAAAAGGTTGCTGGTTAAGAGACTCAAGGGGGAGATTTTTCTTACCCACCAATGGATGATCTCGTCGCGCCACCACCACTAGGGGATTTTCGAGGAAAGACTGAGAACAAAGTTCCACTTCTTCCGGCGGTTGACTGAGAATATAGAGGTCATCCTCGTTGTTTAACATTCGCTCTTGCAGTTTCTGATGATTAGTCACTTGTAGGGCGATGTCAATACCGGGATACTGTTGACAGAATGCCCCCAGTAATCGCGGCACAAAGTATTTAGCGGTGGTAATTACGGCTAAAGTCAGCTTTCCCTGTCTAGTTCCCTTAATATCGGCCACTTTCATCTGAAAGTTGTCCAATTTATCAAAAATCTCTTGACAGGTGAACAGTAATTCCTTACCCGCTTCGGTTAAAAATAAACGTTTGCCAATTTGCTCGAATAGCGGTAAACCCACGGCTTTTGTGAGTTGTTTGACTTGGGTTGAGACGGTAGGTTGAGTGATAAATAACTCCTCGGCCGCCTTGGTAAAGCTACTGTGTCGAGCGGTAGCCTCAAAAACCCTTAACTGGTGCAGGGTTGCCTGTATCAAGTTCTTATCCCCTTCTCAATAACAACTATTTGTCACCATCAATCCTAACGCTTTTATAGATTTTAGTCAATTAACTTTTTGATAAATATAGACTTTACTAGATATAAACGCCGCTTAAGACCTTTTTCAGCTTTTTCTCCCCACACCCCACACCCCACACCCCACACCCCACACCCCACACCCCACACCCCATTACCCCATCTCCCCAATTCCTAATTCATCATTCATAATTATCTTGCTAGAATCAGAAAACAACCATCTATTAAAATTAAAAGACAATGGTTAGTTATCTTGATGTTGACGACGATCTTCTTTTCCCTGATAGCGATGGTCAACCGATGGCAGATAATACCGAACAATATGAGTGGATTGTTAAAATTAAGGAGAATTTAGAGATTATCTTTGCGGATGACCCTAAGGTGTTTATTGCCGGAGATTTACTCTGGTATCCTCTGCGTTCTACTTTGGTTTCACCAGTTGCTCCTGATGTGATGGTAGCCTTTGGCCGTCCCAAAGGACGGAGGGGTTCCTATCGTCAATGGCAGGAAGAAAATATCGCTCCTCAAGTGGTTTTTGAAATTCTATCACCCAAGAATACAAAAGCAGAAATGAGCCGAAAATTAGAGTTTTATGACACCTATAGTGTAGAAGAATACTATTTATATAACCCGATGCGCTGTCGTTTACAAGGATGGCAAAGACAGGGAGAAAATTTAAGAGAAATTATACCTATCAATGACTGGATAAGTCCCCGTTTAGGGGTGCGTTTTATCTGGGATAAATCGAGTTTAGAATTGTATCGTCCCGATGGAGAGAAATTTTTAACAACTGTTGAGTTAGAGTCTCAAATGCGTCAAGAAAAGAAACGTGCCGATAAAGAAAAGAAACGTGCCGATAAAGAAAAAAAACGTGCGGATCGACTAGCGGAACGCTTACAGGCGTTAGGATTAAGTTTAGAAGAAGAATAATACCATTTTTCTTTATTCGTAGCAGGCATGACCATCTCTGTCGTTACTTTGGAAAAATGGTATTTAGATCAGGTTTTTTTCATAAGTTATTAGTAAACAGTAATCAATGAACTGATAACTGATAACTAAAAAAATCTTTAAACTTCTAATAAATTTTCTAGGCGATCGAGAACGATATCGGTGATACACTTAATCCTGTATAAACAGGCTTTAGTATCTGTGGAGTTGAAAGTGCCATTTTCCCAATATTTGTTACTACCGGCACCACCCCCACAAACCCCAAAGTAATCGCATTTTTGCCGACATAAATCGACTCCACCGCGCATATCAGCGTAAATTTTTTGAAATTTCTCAGTTTCACAGATAGATTCTAGGGAATCGGTCAAAACATTACCAAAGATAAAATCACCGTAGGGTTGGGTTTTAATCGATAGTAATTCCGGATCAAAGGTGGAAAAATTACCTTGATTATCAAAATTGACAATCATAAAAGGTCGGTTCATATCGGTATTTTCTAAGCGTTCATCGGCATAAATCAAACTACAGATCGATTCAAATTCTCGCAGCTTAAATTCCCCTTGTTTGGCCGTGACTAACTCCCAAAATCTGGCGATAAACTGGCGATAACGTTGTTCAATCCCTAATTTATCCAAGGAAGATTGCGAATGAATACCCTCGGTTTCTTCCATATTAAAAGCCACATCGGTAAGACCATGATCCCAAAAAAAGTTAAAAATTTCGTCGGGATAGTCGAGAGAATCTTCTGTTAAAACAGCGATGACACTCACATCAATTTCATGTTTTTGCAAGAAAGAAATCCCCCGCATTGTAGCAGCATGACTGCCAGTTCCCTTGCGGTTTTGCCGGTGGATATCGTGAATAAAAGCCGGTCCATCAAGACTGACTCCCACATAAACATCATGCTTTTTAAATAATTGACACCAAGCATCGTTAATATAAGTGGCGTTAGTTTGTACCGAATGACGAAAACAGTAACCCTGCTGATTATATTTCTCGCTAACTTCCGCAATTTTAGCAAAGGCACTTTCATAAAAACTGATGGGAACTGCCAAGGGTTCGCCCGCGTGCCAGCAAATGGTAAAATTATCTTGGAGAAAACGACTACTAAAAACCCTCCGAAAAATCGGCTCGATTAAATCTAAGGATAGGGTATTTTTTAAATGGCGATCGGGTAAATAACAGTAATCACAATTAAGATTACAAAAAGAAGTCGGCTGCACGACTACTAAGGTAATTGGACCACAATCAGACCAATCTATATTTATGGTTTTTTTCATGATTCTATTTTTAATATTCTCCCTTAAATATGATAACCGATAACTGATTCTGGCAATTGTATCTTAATTCTACCTATAAGTAGGTGGGTGGAATCAAATATAAGATGAACGTAGGTTGGGCTTCGGCCGTGAGCTCAGCCGAACGGTTGAAGTATGAAACCCAACGCCCGCATGGGTTACGAAGTGCGCTAACCCATCCTACAAATAATTGTGCGTATTAACTAAACCGGCTTTATCGCCAGCATTTTTTCCTGTTCCCATAAAAATATCTACCCTCCCAGTACCTTTAATTGCGCTGCCAGTATCTTGATCGAGAACATAGCGACTAACTAATTTTTTATTAAGATTTTCCTGGGGAATTTCTGTCTCAATTACTGCTAAAGCACCGGGGGGAAAAATACTTTTATCTGTAGCGATCGATCTTTCCGGTAAAACTGGAACTCCAATACTACCAGTGGGAGGCGCACCGTGGGTTTCTCGAAAGAAAATAAACCGATTATTGCGGGGAATATAATTCTTTAATTGCTCAGGATTATTTCTGAGAAAATCCAAAACCATTGGTAAGGTTAAACCCTCAGCAGGAAAAATACCATCAGCAATCATTTCTTTTCCCAGACTGGTGTAGGGATGCTCGGTATTGCCATCAAAACCAATGCTCATAATTTGACCATTAGGTAAACGTAATTTCGCCGAACCTTGCACATGAACTAAATAAGCTTCTAAGCGATCTTTTAACCAGACTAATTCGTATCCCGCTAGACTGCTATTTTCCCCTAGTAAACCATCTTTTCCCTCTAATTCTACCCTAGCTGGATGGGGTTTAGACCAGCGAGAAAAGTTAGCAGGTCGGCGATAGAGAGGATATTTATACTCGGCGTTTTTTTGCCGACTTGCTTGATAAATTGGCTCAAAATAACCAGTAAATTTAACATTTCCCTGTCGATCATTACCCAAAGAACGATACCAAATAAATTCTTTTTTTACTGCCTTTTGTAGAGCTGCGGGAGTGGGAGAATTCTGCACTAATTGACGAAAACGTACTAAGGAACGCTGCACTCGCTGACGAGTTATTTCTGGAATAGGATAATTTTGATAGGCGCGGATCGCCGCCGAGCTATTTAGATAACGTAAACTATGATCGATCGCTTGTAGTAGGGTTTTTTTGTCCGTTAGCAGTCGTTCGTCGTATCCCGTAGATGTTCCTAATTGTGAGATTTCAAGGCGTTCTAGGGGCAAATTTGCGGGGGTGAGGGCAATTAATCCCAAGCTGAGGGGGATGAGTGTCAAAAGGTGTTTCATGGTGACAGGAGTGGGCAGCTATTGGGAGCATCTCATTTATGCAAGTGAGTAATTATACTTATCCATAAAACTGGTTTCTAGCAAGGCTTTCAAAATAGCTTGACATAAACACCTGATTTAGGGGTTACAAAGGTGAGATAAGGATAAATGAGAAAAGTTGTTTCTTGTTTATATTATGAGGATAGTTGTTGCCGATAAATCTTAATTTGTTCCAAGCGAGGGCCGACCTTAGAAATGATGGTAAATTCTAAATTTTGGTAATATAATTGTTCTCCCACCTTCGGTATTTTTTGCCAATGATGGAGGACAAAACCAGCTAGGGTTTGGTATTCATCGGCCAAGGGTAAACTTAAATTTAATGCTTTGTTCACGTCCTCTAAATTCATTTGTGCTTGTACGAGAAAAGTCGATTCATCGAGGAGTTGATATTTTACTGTTCCTGATTCATCACTAGGGGAAAAAGTTCCCAGAATCTCACCGATTAAATCTTTTAGGGTTAATAAACCGGCTGTTCTGCCAAATTCATCCACAATGATAACCATCTTTAAGGATGATTCCTGCATCACTGTCAGTAATTCATTTAAAGGAGTAGTTTCGGGGAAAAAACGCACAGGTTTTAACCAAGTTTTAATCGGAGTTTTTAAATTTAACTGACCTTCGGCAAGGGGTAAAGCTAAATCTTTAAAATCGATCAGACCACGGATATCATCACCGGAATCTCCTGTCACAGGATAACAAGAATAGCCACTGTTAACCACTTGGAGCAATAATTCCTCAAAAGTTGCGGTCGAGGAAATAGCTATTAAACGGTTATGGGGAACCATGATTTCCGCAGCAGTGATTTCGCCAAACTGGAAGACATTATTTAAAATTTTCCTTTCCGCTGCTTCTAATCCCGTTAATTCCCCTTCCATGCTGATAATTAATTGTAATTCCTCGCAAGTTACCCGATTAGAACGCTGTAGATCCACTTCGGGGATACGGGTTAAAACCAATAAAAAACGAGTTGATTGGTTCAGAATACCGATAAAAGGCTTAAAAATCCGGGAAATAACGCCAATAGGTGCCGCTAATAATCGCGCCATTGGTTCGGCATAAATTAAAGCTAGGGATTTGGGATAAAGTTCCCCAAAAACTATCTGGAGATAGGCAACGATTAAAAAAGCTAGACAAAGAGAGAAACCATGGGAGAGAAGATTTTGCCAGTTTAAAGAAAAGGGTAAAAAACTTAGTAATTTCTTCACAAAAACGGTCATGGTACTCTCCCCGATCCAACCTAAAGCTAAACTAGAAAGGGTGATGCCTAATTGGGTAGTGGAAAGTAAGCGATCGAGACTTCTTTGTAGAGATTGTACCGTCTGCGCTGGCACATCTCCCGCAGCCACTAGCTGACTGACGCGGGTACGACGGACAGACACAAGGGAAAATTCCGCCGCTACGAAAAAAGCATTGAGGACGATTAGTAAAAAGACTAAAATTAAACGAGTCAATAAATCCTGATTATCCATAGCGAAAAGGCAAAATTCGCCTTTTTTGAAGTCTATCCTTTGGTTTCATCCTTTGATTGCGGTTTGTTTTTCTGTTGTTGCATATAAACTCTCACTCTTTTCAGCACCTCTTCTTCCTTCACGGGGATAAAAGTTTGATTGCGACCATAACTGGTGCGATCGTTGGTAAACTTTTTAGCGGGGTTGATATCTGGTTGACTGACTCCCTTCAGGGAGGCGATTCCCAATTGATAGGCTACCCAACCGCTACCGAAGCCGGCGGCTAACATGGCTACCATCAAAAGGAGTCCTAACTGCAAGGAGGTGCTGATTGAAAATTTTTTCATCTTGGTGGGGCTGAATTTTCACGTTCGGAGTAACTACCGATCTATAATGAGTTAATAGTATAACCCAGGGTTGGCCGAGCGGTTGAGGCAACGAACTCATAATTCGTCCTAGGCAGGTTCAACTCCTGCACCCTGGATACTTTTGATGGCTTCGGGTGATCGGGTTTGACTGCACTAGAGATAAGTTAATCTTGTCTTTGTTGGTGCAGAACACAATCTTTTTAAGCCGCTGCATACTAAGGCGATCATGTCAAGAACTCCAGAGTCTCTTTTTCTAAGGCTCTGTCTTAAAGCGGTATTCAGAGTGTAGGGTGCGTTAGGCGGTTACTAATTTGGTCAAAAAACCAAATCAACAATCCGCCGTAACGCACCAAAATCAGCAAGATACCTACATTAAAAAGAGTTAATTTTCGCCATTTTTTGTGAGGGATTCCCAAGGACTAAAAACTTTGGTTGAGGTGAAATTAAAATCTTTAATATTACGGGTGACAATAACCAAATTATATTGGTAAGCTGTGGCTGCTATTAAGCTATCGATAATCGGTAATTTTCTACCGGTTGCTTCAGATTCACCACAATGTTTTGCCCAAATATCAAGTATATTGTTGCTCAATGGTAAAATTCTGTCAGCAAATCTTTGTTTTATTTGATTTAACCAATGTTCTAGCTTACGATAACGAGATGGTTGAGATTGTTTTATTTTGATGATTCCTTTTTTGAGTTCAGCTAAAGTTAAAACACTAATAAATAAACTCGCTTCACTTTGTTCATCTACCCACTGAATAACCTGTATATTTGGGGTTTTCTTAATATATTCTGAAAGAACACAGGTATCTAATAAATAATTCATCAAAAAATCTCTCTACCTGTATCTTTATCCCGTTCAAACAAAATCTCATCTTCTTCTAATTCTGGTAGTAAAAGAAATTCTGAGAGTTTGCTTTTCATTTTTTCCGTGTCATTTTGTTTCTTTGCTTCACCATCTTCTGTAAGAAGAATAACCCGAACATCTTGATCTTTTTCTAAATATCTAAGATAATCTGATGGAATTTCTACAATTCCTTTATTGATCGTTGTTTGAAATTCATAAGCTTTCATTTTTTCCTCCTTAATTTAATTATTAATTAGATCGCCGACGAGTGTAGGGTGCGTTAGGCGGTTACCAATTCGGATAATAAAACAAAATCAACAATCCGCCGTAACGCACCAATTATATTATCTCTTGTTTCAAGGCAGAGCCTTGAAACACAATATTTAAGGCTCTGCCATATATCTAACCAACAGAAGCTAGGAGATTGATACCAATTCAGCAGTGGTGTCTTCTGAAATAAATTGTCGGAAGTCTAAGACTTCGATAAGAACTAGCATATCGTCATTAGAATAGTGTAAGATAACCTGTCCATCTTCTTCTGCATAACTGATAGGTTTATCCGATAACTCAATTAACAGGGTATCAACATCTTTACTGTATTTAATCTTTTTCATATCTACTTGTCTTTCCAGGGTATAAAGTAATGATCAGGATAAAAGCACTGAATTCTCGACAAATAACTCGTAGAACTAAGTTTTCATTTAATCTCCTTTGAAAGATTATCTTTGGTTCTGGCAATATTTCTATTTTATCAGGATTGCAAATCGTATCAATGATAAATTCTGGAGAAATATTTAGCCCGTGATTAGCAAGGATGTCGATTTTAAATTTCCCATGATCGCTAAATCGAATCTCTTTCATAATTCATAATTCAAAAGTCAGGTATCGAGTTCCGCAAAATGCGATGTTTACGTGATCAAAATCCCTAAAATTACCCTTGACAAAAGACCTGAGATTGTTATATGCTACAGGTTACAAGTCTTTGCGCGAGAGATGAATAACCGAAAACTTCCAGAACTTTCCTCCCTCAGCAAACTGGAAGGGAGGTGAGCTTTGGGGGCTTGCATATTAAAGGTTAGGTCAGAGTAACTGACCCATTCTCCTCCAAACATCCCAAACATCCCCCTCTTTCTCCAGCCGATGCGATCGCAGAACTTTTCCCACACTCGTTCATTATACTCTCTCGTGCCACCGAGACTCTCATAGATTTCTTTCTGGACGCTGAAGCCAAATTTGCCGTTACTGTAGTCTAGCCAGAGTTGGTTAATAGTTCGTAAATCTTCGCAGGGAAAATTCTCAATATCTCTTTTATCCCACCATCCTTCCCTTTCCCTTCCGGCGACCTGAAGCATAACCTTACCTGTTTCTTGGTCTGCTTCTTTCCACTTTCCTGCTGCTAGGAGTTGCTGTAATCGAGAATAGTTAACAACCCTAGCACTTTTCAGCACAACATTAGCCGAAACTTTAGGCGGTGGTGGTGTTTGAATAACTGGGGTTGCTGGGGTTGGTGAATAACGGGGAGTTGCTGGTGTTTGTATCGAAGTTGCTGGTGATTGTCCCGTCAAATCTTGTAAAACTTCCCTTGCTGACTGATAACGCTTTCTTGTCCCAAATTCGATCATTTTATCAAGAATCCGCCCTAAATCATCCCCAACCTGATTATTTACTAAAAACTGTCTCCAGACCCATTCATGCTCACTGGTATCAAATAAATCAAAAGGTGAAACCTGAGTGAGTAAATAAATACAAGTGACTCCTAAACTATACAAATCACTAGGATTATTCGCCTTACCTAAGCCTTGTTCTGGTGCGACATATTCCGCTGAACCGATTACCGTACCAGTAACAGAACGGTTAAGAGGTGTAACAACTCTAGATGCGCCAAAATCCACTAAAACCGCTTTCTTGTCTGAGTTACGTCTAATAATATTTTCTGGTTTAATGTCTCGGTGAACTACTCCCTGACTATGGATAAAATCTAAAACTGGCAAAATATCTGTTAATAAAGCCTTAATCTTGGCTTCATTAAATACTCCTTGGCTTTTTAATTCTTGTTCTAAGTTTTGTCCTTCAATATATTCTTGTACTAAATATTGACGGTTATCATCATGATTGAGATAGGCAAAAAGTTCAGGGATTTGGGGATGTTTTCCTAATTTCTCTAATTGGATTGCTTCTTTTTCAAATAATTCTGAGGCTTTCTCAATTGTATCAGTTCCCTGAGCCGAGGGGAAAAACTGCTTAATGACACAATAAGGTCGAGAAGGCTTACTATAATCTATCGCCTTAAAAGTCCGACCAAATCCTCCTTGACCAATTAATTGAATTGCTTGATAACGCTCTTGTAAGAACAATTTAGAGCCGCACTTTTCACAGAATTTATAGCCATCTTGGTTGGCGGCGGAACAATTGGGATTGAGACAAAGACTCATAGTTTTTACTCTTTTAAGTAGTTGGGTTGACGTTAAAAAAGTAATTGTCGGTTGTGTTGGGTTTCGTGTCTTAGCTGTTGGTTATGTTGGGTTTCGTGCCTCAACCCAACCTACGGTACTTCTTCCTAGTTTACATTTTTACATGAACTAAGCCTAAAGCCTAAACTAGGTTGACCTATAACCACAAAAAAACCCGCTGGCGCGGGCTTTTTTCACAAAACCAAAGTTTTAATTAACCTAACAACGCTTTTGCCTTCGCTACCACGTTATCCACGGTAAAACCAAACTTCTCTAGAATCACACCCCCCGGAGCAGAAGCGCCGAAGGTATCAACCCCCAACACATCCCCCTCATCGGTGATGTAGCGATGCCAGCCCATAGTTGAACCCGCTTCCACCGCGAGACGTTTTTTCACTGCTTTCGGCAGTACCGATTCTTTGTATTCTGCCGATTGTTCCTCGAATAGCTCCCAACAGGGCATAGAAACGACGCGAGCTTTAATTCCTGCCTCTTTTAACACCGCAGCCGCTTTATCGCAGAGATACAACTCGCCACCCGTACCGATGAGAATCACATCGGGAGTACCCTCGCAATCGGTGATAATATAAGCACCTTTAGCCACACCCTCCAGGGAAGTTCCCGCTAAATTAGGCAGATTTTGACGGGATAATGCTAGTAACGTCGGGCGCTTAGTTTCGCTCACCGCCACCTTATAAGCGCCAGAAGTTTCCGTACCATCTCCCGGACGCATGACTAACAAGTTAGGAATAGCTCGCAGAGAGGCAACGTGTTCCACGGGTTGGTGAGTCGGTCCATCTTCCCCTAGGGCAATGGAATCGTGAGTCATTACCCAGATGACGCGAGTTTCTGACAATGCCGATAAACGGATAGAATTCCGCATATAGTCGGTGAAAATCAGGAAAGTCGCCCCGTAGGGAATCAATCCCGTGTTATGGAGAGCAATACCGTTACAAATCGCCCCCATCGCGTGTTCCCTTACGCCAAAATGGACGTTACGCTCCTGATAACTGCCTTTTTGGAAATTACCAAAATGCTCTAATTCCGTGTAGTTAGAGTGGGTTAAATCCGCCGAACCACCGATTAAACCGGGTAAAACCCCCGCGAGCGCATTTAAGCAGATTTCCGAGTGTTTACGACTAGCGAGCGCCTTATCTTCGGGTTTATAAACCGGTAAAGCTTGCTCCCAACCTGCCGGCAGTTGACCGGTGGTTAACTGTTCAAATAAAGCCGCTTCTGCGGGATATTTAGCCTGATATTCGTTAAATAACTTATTCCAGTCCGTTTCTGCCGTCGCTCCCTTGTCCACTGCTTGCCGGAAACGATTTAACACCTCATCGGGAACCACAAACGGCTCGTATTGCCAACCTAGTGCTTTCCGGGTTAACTCGATTTCTGTGGCTCCTAAAGCTGCCCCGTGAACATCGGCGGTATTAGACTTATTGGGGGAGCCATAACCGATAGTGGTGGTGATTTTAATCATCGAGGGTTTATCGGTGACAGCTTTGGCAGCCGCGATCGCATTGGCAATGGCATCTAAATCGGTGTTACCATTCTCCACGTGCTGAACGTGCCAACCGTAGGCTTCAAAACGCTTGCTCACGTCTTCGGTGAAAGCGATATCAGTGGAACCATCGATCGAGATATGGTTATCATCGTAGAGAGCGATTAACTTGCCTAAACCCCAGTGACCAGCTAAGGAACAAGCTTCCCCGGAAATTCCCTCCATATTGCAACCATCACCCAAAATCACATAGGTGTAATGGTCGATAATTTTGGCATCCGGTTTGTTGAAACGGGCCGCTAAATGGGCTTCTGCTAGGGCCAAACCCACACCATTGGCAATCCCTTGACCCAGGGGACCAGTGGTCACTTCCACCCCTTCCGTGACGAAATTTTCGGGGTGGCCAGGGGTTTTCGATTTCCACTGGCGGAATTGTTTAATTTCCTCGAGGGGAACGCTATCGTATCCGGTTAGGTACATCAAAGCGTACTGCAGCATACAACCGTGACCGGCGGAGAGAACAAAACGATCGCGATTGACCCATTGGGGGTTTTTCGGGTTAAAACGGAGGAATTGATCCCAGAGAACAAAAGCCATGGGAGCGGCTCCCATCGGCAGTCCGGGGTGTCCCGATTTAGCTTTTTCTACGGCATCCACCGCTAAAAAACGCACGGCATTAATACAAAGTTCTTCGAGGGATTGAGAGGCGACAACCATAATGTTTTTTAGAATGAACTACAAAAATAAGACCCAGTTAAAGAGGGAGCCACTCACAGATTACTCTTTCGGGGGCATCGACTCAAGCATATTTTCTAAAAGCTAAGGTGACGTTATGGCCACCAAATCCAAAGGAGTTGGAGAGGGCAGCGTTAACTATCTGCTGACGACTTTCGTAGGGGACGTAATCAAGATCACAATCGGGGTCAGGATTGTCAAGGTTGAGAGTCGGGGGAATCCGATCATTAGCGATCGCCATGACCGTGGCCACGGCTTCAATGCCGCCAGAACCGCCTAAAAGGTGGCCTGTCATCGATTTGGTGGAACTGACGGGGATTTTGTAGGCCGATTCTCCTAAAGCTTTTTTAATCGCCTTGGTTTCCGTGGGATCATTGGCCCCCGTACTGGTGCCGTGGGCGTTGATATAGCTAATTTCCGCCGGAGTTAAACCGGCATCTTTGATCGCTAATTCGATCGCTCTGGTGGCTCCACGACCATCGGGAACTGGTGCCGTCATGTGATAGGCATCGCAAGTCAGACCATAACCGATCATTTCGGCGTAAATCCGCGCCCCACGGGCCAAGGCCGTTTCTAATTCCTCTATAATCAAGATTCCTGCCCCTTCCCCCATGACAAAACCATCCCGATCCTTGTCAAAGGGACGACTGGCCCGGGTGGGGTCATCGTTGCGGGTGGACAGGGCCTTAGCGGAGGCAAAACCAGCCAATCCTAGGGGGGTAACGGCGGCTTCCGTCCCACCGCAGATCATCCCCTTGGCCAAACCCCTTTGTACTAGACGAAAAGCATCGCCGATGGCATTGGAACCGGCGGCGCACGCGGTCACGGTGCAGTTACTCGGTCCTTTGGCCCCCGTGTGGATGGCGGTTAAACCAGCGGCCATATTGGCAATCATCATCGGGATCATGAAGGGACTACACCGGCCCGGACCTTTTGTCAAGTAAATTTCCTGTTGATCCTCAAGCACTTTTATGCCACCCACGCCCGTACCGATTAGTACGCCTATATCATCGGCATTGAGAGCGTCGATAACTAAGCGAGAATCTTGCAGTGCTTGCAAACTAGCGGCGACGGCAAATTGAGCGAAACGGTCCATGCGCTTTGCCTCTTTGCGCTCCACATATTCGTGGGGGTCAAAACCCCGCACTTCCCCAGCAATGCGACAAGCGTGACGGGAGGCATCAAAGTGGGTAATTAAACCAATGCCACTTTTGCCGTTGATTAAGCCTGTCCAATAGTCTGCTAGATTATTGCCGAGGGGAGTGATCGCACCCATCCCCGTGATGACAACCCTTTTTAATGGCAATTCTGTCATGTTTGTTCAAAAATAAGGGCAGATTTTGCCCCAGATATTTAATCCTAATTGTCAATTTTCCCGCAATAATTAGGCGGTTGCTCCTACTTTCTCGCTAATATGGTCAACAGCTTTGCCTACAGTGTCAATTTGTTCGGCCGCTTCGTCGGGAATTTCAATATCAAATTCTTCCTCTAAAGCCATCACTAACTCCACCACATCAAGGGAATCAGCTTGCAGATCATTAGCAAAGCTTGCTTCGGGGGTAACTTTTTCCGGCTCTACTTCTAATTGTTCCACAACAACTTTTTTAACTCGATCGAAAATGTCTGCACTCATGGATGTCAATTTTTATCCGCTGGTTTACCGGACTCTAGCCTCTAGGGTCTGGGGAAATGGGGCGGTGTTACCATTTCCGACAATAAATTTCGGTTAGCTTTTTCACTGACCATTTTTCATCTTACTGGAAGTTGTTCCCCTCTTGATGAAGTTTTTTCTCGATCGTCAGGGGTGAGGGGGTGAGGTTTACTACAGATATATGATGACAAAGAGGTGAGTAATCACCCACAGGAGTGAGAGAATCAAGATAGACTAATCTGGCGTACTGCGATCGCAGTGCCTTCGGCATCGCACTAGATCACTCGTAGTTTTGCCATCACTGGACGATGATCAGATACACCCGAAGGCAGTGTGATGACCTGATCAACCCTGACATTTTTGCTGACGAAAATGTGGTCAATGGGAATTTTTAGAGCCTGTTGCCAATGATCGAGATGGGATAGCGATCGCGCTCCGTCAGCGTAAAACCAGGTGGGATTGAGTCCATGCCCTAGATTGACACTGCGTAATCCTGAGTTAATGATAAAGCTGCGAAAATAAATCGACCAGGAGGTGAGGTTAAAGTCACCCATGATCACGGTGGTGATTGACTGCTGTGTTGCATAGGTTGCTAGGGCTGCCATCGCCTGGTTACGATTGATAAAGTTAGCTATGGATATAGGGGCAAGGGGATGGGCAACAACGACCCGAATGGGGTATCCTTTCACATTAACGCTTGCGAATAGGCTATGCTGGCGGGTTCCCAAGTTATCAGTCGTTGCCTCTGTAATGGGATAGCGGCTAAATAAACTCAGTCCGCCTCCCGTTGCGCGGTAATAGTAAGGATAAAGCTCCTGCACATTGTCTAGTAACTCTGCTGCCTGCTCCTTGAACGGTTCAACTAACCCGAATATATCTACGGGATTTGCCCGAACCAAGTTAGTCACGGCACTGGTCTCCCATAGTTGGTAGTTGACGTTGTAGGTCATTACAGTCAATGGGAGACCACCAGTTCTAGCATCTCGCCACCTCGGCACATACCAGGTACCAATTGTGCTGGCATAAAACCCCAGCCCTACAGCTAACGTGATCATCAATTTCCAGCGTCGAGGGCGGAACCTGGGTAAAAACAGAGCCAACAGCAAGATCAAAGCCAAGGCCGCAAACCAAAGATAGCCTGCCCCCAAAATCTCAAAGAACCACAGCTTATACCATGCTCCAGGGGTGAAGCTGATTAGCAACAGGGTAAGTGCGATCAACCACAGCCAAATACTGGTCAGCATAACATCTATGGAATTCTGGCTAACTATGGATTGTACAGAAACTTTCCATCTATCAGGCTAAATAGGGCTTGCTGAAAAAGTCAATTGGCTGGTGTGGGGAGCGGGGAGAAAAAATAAAAAAAGCAAAAATATAACGGATAACTCTGAAATTAAGATAATAATCATGGCTAACCATTACCCCAATTCTAGAATTTCCGTTTTTAAAGGTTTTCTTGACTACTATTCGGCGGTAGCCAATCCGGTTTCGGTGCTGCCGGTGCTGCGACGACGGGTGAGAGTATTAAAGAGCATAATTCCGATCGCTTTGATCAGATTACCTTCCAACTCTTGGAACATTTTCATGTTCATGCCAAAAGCGGCGTTAGCTTCGGTGACAATGCGATCGGCCATGGCTTGATCTACCGGTAACTCGTCGAGGGTTTGACGATAGTGGTTTTTATAGGCTTTTTCGTCGGGAATATCTTTGAAATCATAGAAAGCTGTGCCACCAGTTTCCAGATTCATCGCTTTTTCGGCGATTTTTTTCAAGATTTGCCCCCCGGACAGATCGCCGAGATAACGAGTATAGGAATGGGCGACTAATAATTCGGGTTCTGTTGTGGCGATTTCCCGAATCCGGTCAACGTAGGCCTGACCTGCCGGAGATAAAGCGATCTCGTTGCGCCAATTGGGACCATAATAAAAATATAAATCCTGTTCCAGCGCATTTTTGCGATTGAGTTCAGGAAAACAGATTTTAGAAACGACGGGATGACTGCGAAGTTTTTCCATCTCCTCCTCCATGGCCGAATAGACGAAGTAGAGGTTAGCCACCAGTTTGCGATAGGAAGTTTTTTCTACCACACCTTTGAGAAAACACTTGACAAAACCGACGTTTTCTGCCATTGTGTGGGATTTTTTCGTGCCTTCTCGCAGTTGAGTTGATAAATTAACGCTCATATTATGATCACCTGTTGGGATGAGTAGAATGGATCGGGTTCGTTACAGATGCTTACTAAAACCGCCTATTTTGGTAGATTAAACTGAATTGATCGGTAATTTTATTAAGAATTTTTACAGTCTCTAGCAGGACTTGACCGCCGGTTAAAACCGGTATCGATCGAGATGGCGCAATTGTAAAGATTAGTGAAAAACTGCTCCCTAGTTGATCTTGGGGAGAGAGAGGGCATAATTTAGCACCAATATCAATTCTTGCTCGACATTCTTCACACTTCTTAGCAATTCTTAACATTCAGGAGACTTATATCAGCAAAATTTCACAAATTAAAACCGAATTTAGCAATCATGCTTATAATCAGTACAGGATTCTTTATGTTGTGCTAAACTCAAGCCCTTGAGAGACAAAGCCCTAGGGGCGATGTCAGCGAGAACACATTGAGCAACCCCCTACCCAAACCCTTAGTCATAACACTCTGGTAATGCCCCGAATACTTGTAATCGATGATGATCCTGCAATCGCGGAATTAGTCTCCATCAACCTGGAGATGGCGGGTTATGACGTTAATCCCGCAGAGGACGGGATTAAAGGCCAGGCCTTGGCCGTCCAGTTACAACCCGATTTAATCATGCTGGATTTAATGTTGCCCAAAGTCGATGGTTTTACCGTCTGTCAGCGTTTGCGACGAGATGAACGCACGTCCGACATCCCGATTTTGATGCTCACAGCCTTAGGACAAACCCAAGATAAAGTGGAAGGTTTTAATGCGGGTGCTGATGATTACCTGACCAAACCTTTCGAGGTGGAGGAAATGTTAGCTAGGGTGCGCGCCCTGCTCAGACGCACCGATCGCATTCCCCAAGCCGCTAAACACTCAGAAATACTCAGTTTTGGACCTTTAACCCTGGTTCCCGAACGTTTTGAGGCGGTCTGGTTTGAAGGTGTGGTCAAGTTAACCCATCTAGAATTCGAGTTACTCCACTGTCTTCTCCAACGTCACGGTCAAACCGTTTCCCCCAGTGATATTCTCAAGGAAGTCTGGGGATACGATCCCGATGATGATATCGAGACTATTCGCGTTCATATTCGCCATCTGAGAACGAAACTAGAACCCGATCCCCGCCACCCTCGCTATATTAAAACCGTTTACGGTGCGGGTTATTGTCTGGAGTTACCCACCAATGAACAGGTGGTGCTTGATTCATCGGCGGCAACGGTTTAAACAGGGAGCAATTGTCTAGATAGGCAATAGGGACAATTGTTTCCTCGCTCCTCCTCCTCTTCAGATTGAGAAGGTTTGACCGGCGGTTCGGTTTTGATGGCTATGGCTGAGGCCTCTTTTTGGCCCTGACTATAACCAGGGGAAAACACCCCCAGCAAGTCAGGACAATGGCGGGAGTAACTACTGGTTTAAGGTAAATCCGTCGCCCCCATCAAAAAGCGATCGCATTCCCTGGCAGCCCCGCGGCCTTCATTAATCGCCCAAACCACCAAACTTTGACCACGACGACAATCCCCCGCTGCAAAGACTTTCGGTAAGCTAGTGGCAAATTGACCGTGTTCGGCCTTGATATTGCTGCGGGCATCCTTTTCTAAGCCTAAATCATCGAGTAAAGGCTGTTCCGGTCCCAAAAATCCCATAGCCAATAGAACTAACTGCGTCGGGACGAATTTTTCGGTTCCCGCCACCGGTTGGGGGATAAACTGCCCTTTTTCGTTGCGTTGCCATTCCACCCGTACCGTGTGAATCCCCGTCACGTTACCCTCGCTATCCCCCTCGAATTTAGTCGCCGTGGTGGTATAAACCCGGGGTTCATCGCCAAAACGTGCGGCCGCTTCCTCTTGTCCATAGTCCAGACGGTAGATTTTCGGCCATTCGGGCCAGGGATTATCGGCAGCCCGTTCTCGGGGCGGTTGCGGCATGATCTCTAATTGGGTGACGCTACGGCAGTTATGACGCAGGGAAGTCCCCACACAGTCGGTTCCCGTGTCACCACCGCCGATAATTACCACGTCTTTACCCGCGGCCGAGATAAAATCCTCCCCCGGCTGTCCGTCTAATAGTGCTTTTGTATTAGCGGTGAGAAACTCCATGGCGAAGTGAATGCCCTTTAATTGGCGACCTTCGATGTTTAAATCCCGGGGTTTGGTGGCCCCGGTACAGATAACCACGGCATCATATTCGTTTAATAGGTCTTGGCTGCTGATATCCTTGCCCACTTCCGTGTTACAGACCATTTTTACCCCTTCCTGTTCGAGCATCTGGAGACGACGCAGAACCACTTCTTCCTTATCTAACTTCATGTTGGGGATACCGTACATTAATAGTCCACCGGGGCGATCGGCCCGTTCGTAAACCGTCACCCAGTGACCGGCTTTATTTAACTGGTCGGCAGCCGCTAATCCAGCAGGTCCGGAACCGATCACAGCCACTTTTTTGCCGGTACGGATTGCGGGGGGATTGGCAGTAATCCAACCGGATTCCCAACCTTTGTCGATAATCGAACATTCAATATTTTTGATCGTAACGGGGGGATTATGAATACCGAGAACACAGGAACCCTCACAGGGAGCGGGGCAGACTCTACCGGTAAATTCGGGGAAATTATTGGTTTTATGGAGGCGATCGAGGGCTTCTCGCCACAATCCTCGATAGATTAAATCATTCCATTCGGGAATCAGGTTATTAATCGGGCAACCACTGGCCATGCCACTAATTAGGGTTCCCGTGTGACAAAATGGTGTACCACAATCCATACAACGGGCAGCCTGATTGCGGAGTTTATCTTCGGCCATGGGAAGATGAAACTCATCCCAATTATGAAGGCGATCGAGGGGGGTAAGTTCGGAAGGAAGTTCACGCAGGAATTCGATAAAGCCAGTCGGTTTGCCCATAGTCTTTTTTTGTCTCTGTCGTTTATTCCCTATCTTCCTTCAGGGTTCGATCGATCCCCGCAACTTTACCGATTTCTTTAATCTTATCGGCAGCTCAGTGGACTAACAGGCGGTAATTTTGACAAATTCGGGAATTAACTGTGGCGGCGACCATTGACCGAATTGAGTTAAAAACAGGCGATTTCAAGAGGAAGGGGGCAATTCTAACGGGATAGCCCCGATGATTCCCTTACGAAAATCATTGAGTAACTGCATGGCTGCCCTTTCTTTATCTTCTTGATATTTGAGATTGGCCAATTTTTCGATAAAATCTTCCCCAGTCATGTCTAGGGTATTCAACCCGTAACGAGATTGTAAAAGTCCTTCATAGTGTAATTCTATTAATAAATCGACAAAAGCCGCCGCTATCCTTTGGTTATCATAACCAGCATCCCCAATATCCTCACAGATAGCTAATTTCACCGCATCCCTTTGATTATCTAAACGGGAAGGAATCACCCCCGGCGCGTCTAATAGTTCTAAGGTGTCGGAAATTCGTACCCATTGTAATTGTCGCGTTACTCCGGCCCTGCGGGCGCTGGCGACGACTTTTCGCCCTAATAAACGGTTAATCAGGGCAGATTTGCCCACATTGGGAAACCCAATCACCACGGCACGCACTGGACGCGGTAACATTCCTCTTAGTTGACGTTTTTGGTTAATTTCATCGCCAATTTTTTCCGCCGCTTTGATAATTGCTTTGACTCTTTCTCCCTGTTTAGCGTTAGTAAAATAGACGGTTTTTCCTTGACTTTTAAACCATGTTACCCATTGCTGCTGGGCAGATTCGGGAATCATATCGAGACGATTTAAGATTAATAAGCGCGGTTTATTGCCAATCCAATCGTCCACCTGCGGATGATGGGAAGCTAAGGGAATGCGAGCATCGCGCACTTCTAGGACCACATCCACGAGTTTAAGATGTTCCTTGAGTTTTCTTTCCGCTTTGGCAATATGACCGGGATACCATTGAATTAACGACATGGGAGATGGGAGTATAAAATTTAATTTTATCAGGAATAGTCCCTAGATAGCTATAATTATCTGAGAAAGAGTTTGGTAATTTCACTGCAATTATCACAGGATTATCGATGACTAATTTAAAAAAATGGCAAATTATTAAATCTGAGCTAGTTTTTCAGAATCGTTGGTGTCAAGTCCGTCAAGATGCGGTGAAGTTATCCTCTGGACAAGTTATCGATGATTATTTCGTTAATATTCGTCCTGAAATTGTGTTAGTTGTTCCAGTTACTGAGGATAATCAATTAGTTTTTGTCCGTCAATATCGTCACGGAGTTAAGGAAATTTTATTGGAATTTCCCGCTGGAGCAGTGGATGCGGGTGAAGATGATATTACCGCAGCAGCGCATCGGGAATTCGAGGAGGAAACTGGTTATCAAAGTGATTCTCTAATACCTTTGGCTGTTTTGTACGATAATCCTGTTAAAGATACTAACAGAATTCATATTTTTTTGGCTCTTAATGCTACTCTCACTGGTCAACAAAAGTTAGATGTTACCGAGGAAATTGAAGTTATTCTGCGACCTTTACAGGAAATTAATCCCCAGGAAATTACTGTCTCTGGTAGTTTGGCTGCTTTCTATTTAGCTAGGGATTTTTTAAAGCAAAATTAAGCAGTTATAGCGGTTATATTGATGGGGAGCCAGTTGTCAGGAGATTATTTTTATTTATTCTCACCAATTGATAATTGATAAGTAAGTAGTTATAATTAAATTGAAGATAGATTTTGCCTCTGATCCCCCCTTAATCCCCCCTTGATAAGGGGGGTGCGGATCCCCCCTTAATCCCCCCTTGATAAGGGGGGTGTCTGACAACTTTTAACACTTACCTACTTAATTCATAATTCATAATTCCCACAGTCTATGAGTAATTTTTTTATGATTGCTGGCTTTATTCTATCAGCTTATGCAATCGTTGCCAACGATTCCCTACAAACTTTAGGTACTTTTTTAAGTGCCAATGAAGAACGTCCCTGGTGGATTTTATGGCTGTATTCCAGCATAATCTTAGCCTCGATTTTTATCGCTGGTTGGTACATTAATCAGGGAGATGTGGCCTATAATCGACTAGAAATGATTCCCTTCCCAGAAAATTTTACTTGGATTTATATCGTTCCTCCCCTAGCAATTTTAATTCTCACCACTTGGGGAATACCTGTGAGTACAACCTTTTTGGTTTTAACAGTTTTTGCTCCCCAATCTCTAGATGAAATGTTAGTTAAATCCGCTTGGGGTTATGCTATTGCTGTTATAGTGGGGTTAGTAATCTATCGAATTATTTATCGATTAGAAAACTTTTTCCTAGAAACAGTTAATAAAGAACCTCAAAAAATCTGGGTGGTTTTACAGTGGTTATCTACTGGGTTTCTCTGGAGTCAATGGTTAATGCAAGATTTTGCTAATATTTTCGCCTATCTTCCCAGAAAGTTAGCGGCAACATGGTTAGTTTTATCTCTAACAGTTATGCTACTCCTGCAAACCATCATTTTTATTAATCATGGTGGTCAAATCGAGAAAATTGTCACTAGCAAAACTAACGCCCATGATCTGCGTTCTGCAACAATTATTAACTTAATTTATGGTCTAATTTTACTGTTTTTCGTTGGCTATAATCATATTCCCATGAGTACCACTTGGGTATTTTTAGGTTTATTAGGAGGTCGAGAAATTTCTCTGACTTTAACCAGAGAAAACCCTAATTTAGCCGCCACGGGTAAACTGGTTTTAGGGGATGCCTTGAAAGCTTTTATCGGTATGATTGTTAGTGTTGCTATCGCTCTTGCTTTACCTCTAATCGCTCAAAAACTTAACTATCTATAGGAGGTGGGGTGTGGGGTGTGGGGTGTGGGGTGTGGGGTGTGGGGTGTGGGGAGATGTAAATTAAGAATAACAAGATTGGGGAGATAGGCGATCGATTGATGACCCGGAGTGATAAAGTTTTCTATTACTGATAATCTCGAAATTATCGTTCAACCAGATTAAAGATGCTTCTGTGACTAGACCTTCTTCAAGAGTGACTAGGGAAAAATTGCGAGATTTACCCGTATCGGAGTGGAGAATGCGAGGGACACTAGCAGCATTCAGATAAACAGTTCCCATCTCGGAAGTGACCACGGGATTGCGTAAACGGGAAGTAGTATGACGGAGACGGTGGTGCATATGACCGAAACTGACGAGAGGAACCTGTTTTCCTAATAGCTGTGCTTGTTCGATGGCCGCTGCTAAATCCGGATCCCCGTGGTCCCCTCCCAAGGGTTGCCAATCGCGACCACAGATAGCTTCCGCTTCCTTTCCCAGTCCAGCCGGACCATTGTGACCTAAAAAAATCAGGTTATTATAGGCAGTATCTTGAATATTAGCGATAATTTTGGCGGTAGATTCGGCAAAATTGCTGATATTATAGCGTTCTTGCAAAAATTCTCCATTTTTCCACTCGCATCCTCCCCAAGTAAAGGGACGACCCCCAACAATCGAAAGCTGTAAACTGGGTAAGTCTAGTTTTGAGTAACCCACATGAGTAACCCCTAATAATTCTAACTGGGCGGTGACACGATCTTCTTGATTGCGATCGTAGGGACATTGTTTTCGTCCCCAGGGGGTGGCACTATACCAAGCGTCATGATTACCGAGAATAACGGCTTTTGGTAAGGACAAACTAGCAATCCGGCCGACAATTTCTAGGGATTCATTGCCAAAATCGCCGACAAATAGGGCTAAATCCACTTGTAAAGCTTCTAGAGCTAAATTATCTTCTATTTCCCATTGGTCGTGAACGTCACCGATGACGGCGATTTTATAGGTGCGAGGGAAAGAACTTACCATTACCAGTTATCAACTATCATTTACCATTAAAGATCATAACTAGGGTTTGCTGAAAAAGTACGGGCGAAGCATTCGGATAGAAAATCTCCGGTTTCAGCGATAGGTTATTGCCCGAATGCTTCGCCCCTACAGGACGCGGGCCGATGAAGAGGCAAGGTTTTGAACCACGATTCTCTCAAAATCTTGCATCTGTGGGAGCGAAACAGAACCCTAAAACCCTTACCTCGTCTATATTTCACATTTATTCAGCAAACCCTAACTAGGATTGGTAGTCGAAAACCGTGGGCAAGAAAGAGAGATTTTTTCTCAAACTACCAATGAAAAGGTAAAGATTTAAAACAAAGTTACCCACAGTCATCGGTTTGTTTGTAAATTTAGATACAGAATTATCAGGGTGATCTGTGTATGTCTTTACTACAATACCGCACTACTGCCGTTGTTACTCGCCCCCAAGCAAACACATGGGTACAACTCAGAATGCTTCCCTCTCCATACAGCTTTGATGAAGCTCTACTACTCTGTGAACAGGATCAGGGCCGTTGGGTGGCATGGATTCCCGATTTTGGCGAAATTATCTTGATCGAAGGACAATTTGAGGGATAAACTAACTCTTGCTAACAATTAAAGCAGTTGACATCCTCGCCGCCGTAAAACGGACGGCGATTCCTCACCACGCCACTTTTTTAGGGTGGTCGCTGAACGGGGTTGACGCTTCACCGAAAAACGCTTAATTGCTTAAGTCTGACACT
>SFAQ01000033.1:0-91949 GCA_007096525.1 Microcystis wesenbergii Mw_QC_B_20070930_S4
TGACAATTCCCGCCAAAGAGTTTAGCATCATGATAATAGTAATGACAATTTTGATGTGACTATAATACCATATTTGTGTCGCTTTTTTGCCTTATGAAGCTATCGTTCAACACTTCTGTTTAAAACCCTTGTAATGATGTTTTTATTGTATTCAGGAAGTTGAAAAAATGAAGACCAAATCGCTCATAAGCTTACTATCTCTTAGCATTGTGGGGATGTCAATCTATGCAGGTCAAGCTAATAGCAGTGATTATCGAGCTTTGACCCCTGAAGAAAAATCGCAGTTGACTGATGCTTTGCTAAAACAGGGTTGTAGGAATCCTAAAGCGATGAAATTTGATGTTGAGACTAACCTATTTGAAGCAGAAGATGCTGTGTGTGAGGGAGGAAGAAAGTATGATATTTACCTTGATAAAAACTTTAGGATTGTTTCAATGAAACCAGACTAAAAGAGCAAATCCCTGAGAAGCTTTTACTGGTCGCTGCGAAGATTACCGATGAGGTATAACAAAGCCATTCTGACAGCGACACCACTGGTAACTTGTTGGGAAATCAGACTAAAATCGGGATCGTCCATTAAATCGGAACTAATTTCCACTCCCCGATTCACAGGACCGGGATGAAGTACCTTAACCCCCGGTTGACAGGATTGCAAACGAGGACGAGTAATGCCAAAACTTTGATGATATTCGCGTAAACTGGGCAAAAGATTGGCAGTCATGCGTTCTTTTTGCAGTCGCAGGGTCATCACAAAATCGGCCTTTTCTAAAGCTGGTTCTAAATCCCAGTGGAGAAATAGGCGATCGCACAATTTCCCAAAATATTTCGGCAGTAGGGTGGGGGGTGCGGACAAATGTACTTCCGCCCCAGCCGTGGTTAAACTCCAGATATTAGACCGAGCGACACGAGAATGGAGTATATCCCCAACAATAGCGATTTTTTTGCCCTCTAACAGTTCTAAACGGGGATTTTCTTCATCTAACAGACAACAGATCGTAAACAGGTCTAAAAGTCCCTGGGAAGGGTGTTCGTGTTGACCGTCCCCAGCATTAAGAATACTGACCCCCGACTGCAAACGATCCATTTCTGCGGCAATTAAATCAGGAACTCCCGACTGTTGATGTCGAATGACAAAGATATCCGTACCCATGGCCACATAGGTTAAAGCGGTATCGAGAATCGTTTCCCCCTTAGTCAAACTGGAACTACCCGGGGCAAAATTAAGAACATCGGCCGAGAGACGTTTGGCCGCTAGTTCAAAACTACTACGGGTGCGGGTGGAAGGTTCAAAAAAAAGATTCGTCACCACTTGACCTTGTAGGGCCGGCACTTTCTTGGTACGTCGGGAAAGAACTTCACGAAAACTAGAGGCCGTTTGTAGCAGGGTTTGGTATTCTTCCGGTTGCCAGTCTTGCAATCCCAAAATGTGGTGTCGGATCCAAGTGAAAGCCATAGGAGTTAAGGAGGCGGTAAAAACGGCAAATTTCGTCTATGCTATTGTAGGATTTCTTTGCATCAGGTTAATAAATAGGGTTTATGAGAATTAATTTTTCCTTGTGTCAGATCACTCTTGCGATCGCTTTATTTCTCAATCCCTTGCCGGCGATTGTTGCTCAGACTGCCACCTCTGGGGACATGGTATCACCGACCACGGGCATTAATTACACTCGCCTGAAAAATTTCCTCGCTCAACAAAATTGGCGACAAGCTAACGATGAAACCCGTAATTTAATGTTGAAAGCAACCGGACGGGAATTACAGGGCTGGTTTACCATGGAAGACCTGCAAAAATTGGCCTGTTGGGATTTGCAAAAGATGGATCAACTCTGGCAAGAAGCTTCCGGGGGTCGTTTTAGTTTCAGTACCCAATTTCGCATTTTTATTGAGACAGGTAATCGACCGGGACGCTTAGTGGCGATCGAAAATTTTCAAACTTTTGGCGATCGCATCGGTTGGCGTAAAGGTGGTGATTGGATTATTTTTAAAGAAAATCTTAACTATACCCTCAATGCTCCCGTCGGTCATCTGCCGGCGCCCCGGGACGAATACCAGATCGCCGGTGGTCGCCTAGAATACACCACCCTCGCCCAAAGATTAGTTACCTGTAATATAGTGAGCTTAGGGCAAAGCAAATAAGAATCACGGCGATCGATTCTGTAGAGTAAAATTTAAGGAAAAGCTTCTCTCCTCATCTTCCCTTTTTTTCCGATTTACTAGCACTTTTTCTGCCAAAAACCCCTAAATTTAACAATGATTAAACGATCCGTTAACGTATCGAGAGCGATCGGTTCGTCGATCGCCGTTTCCCTAATTGTCGCCGGTTGCGCCACCCAAACCCCTCAAGCCACCGGACCGGCGGCTGTTCCCGTCAAACTGCAAACCCTCGGCACCGACAAATTAGTGCAAAGTAGCGAATTTGTGGGTACTTTGATCGCCCAAGAGCGTGTTAGCGTCTCCCCCCAGATTACCGGTCGGATTCGGTATATTTTCGTTAAATCTGGCGATCAGGTAACTCAGGGACAAAAAATCGCCGAATTAGATCCCGAACAACAACAGCAACAGGTAAACGCCGGCATCGGCCAAGTAAATTCGTCCAAAGCGAACCTCAATGCGTCTGAGGCGGATTTACGGCAAAGACAAGCTCAAGCATCCGCTAATAAAGCCCAAATTGCCCAGAATCGGGCAAATGTGGCCAATGCCGAAGCTAATGTTAAAAGTCAGATCGCCACGGAGAGCGCCGCCGAAGCCGATTTACAGAGAGCGAGAGCTAATTTAGATTTAGCGGAAAAAAACCTACAAAGAGCCGAATTTCTGGTCAAACAAGGCGCACAGCCCCAACAGGACTTAGATGATCGCCGGCGCGACATTCAGGCCGCCAGGGCGGAAGTAGAGGCCCGGTCTAAAAATCGTGATGCAGCCCGTCAACAGGTGACGGCGGCTAAAGCTACCTTACAAGCAAACAAAGAAGCATTAAATATCGCCATTCAAAACGAATTAGCGTCACAGCAACAGGTGGCGGCGGCAGCGGCAACAGTGAACAGTCGTCAAGCGGCGGTAGCCAGCGCTGAGGGGCAATTAGGGGCGACGCGTCAGAATTTAGTTTTTAACACCATTACCGCCCCGATTGCTGGTTTTGTCGGCGATTTTAATCAAAGAAAAGTCGGCGATATTATCTCCTTGGGTGAAGAATTAACCTCGTTGACTAATAATAAAATTTTGGAACTAAATGTGCAGATTCCCGTGGAATTACAACCGCGTCTGCGTGTCGGGTTGCCTGTGGAAATTATTAATCCCGATGGCAGTGCCGGGGTTCGCGGTCAAGTAACTTTTATTTCCCCCACCGTTTCCCAAGCTACCCAATCGGTTTTAGTGAAATTTTCCTTTACTAATGATGGCAGTCTTCGCAATAACCAATATGTGCGGGCGCGGGTAATTTGGGATCAAAAACCGGGGGTATTAATTCCCACCACGGCAGTGACTAGCATCGGGGCGCAAAATTTTGTTTTTGTGGCCGAAAAAGAAAAGGCTAAAGAAGGTCAAGAAAATGCCGAGGAGCGTTTAGTGGTCAGACAAAAACCAATTCAAGTCGGCACGATTCAAGGGCAAGCTTATCAGGTTATTTCTGGAGTAAATGCCGGGGAAAGAATTGCCGTTAATAATATTCTTTCTCTCCGAGATGGTACAGCTATAACTGTTAGTCAGCAGTAATTTTTATGAGTAATTCGATTACCGTTCGTCCCCTGGCAGCGCAACTAATTACCGCCGAGAGTTTCCGTCCCTACGGTCAATTAATAACCCCTAGCTATGACGGGAAACTGTTTGATGAAAGCGATGCACAACTGCATTTAAAAAACGGTGTGCCACGCTTTTATATTATGCGTTTACAGACTCGCGGACGGAAATTTAATCGAATTACTCGTCATAGTCGATGTACCCAATGTCTCGGTTCTTTGGGGGGACAAGAGTGGTTTTTAGGAGTGGCCCCCCCTAGTCCTCATCCTCAACCGGATTTAGAAAAATTAAAGGTTTTTCGCATACCCGGGGACTGTTTTATTAAATTAGAGGTGGGAACTTGGCACGCTGGCCCACTTTTTGATCAACCGACAATTGATTTTTATAATCTTGAATTGAGCGATACTAATATTATCGATCATTTTACCTATAATTTTGCCCAAGAGCAGTCAATAGAATTTGAGATTGTTGATTGAAAAAAATAATTTTTTACTTAACTTTTCGCAATCCTTTAGATAGATAGGCAACGAAAAAAGCTAACACTCCCGTCATCCCTACCTCAAAATAATTGGACATGAGAATAGCGGTAAAAAAAAGGAGCAAGATAATTAATATAGTCCGCTTTTGTTCAGATAATTTCATCTCTAATTGCCTCTAATTCGCTTTTAATACTTAATGGTTGATAACCCAAAGAAAAAGCGAGAGAACTATCAAGAGAAACATCCTGGGGACGGGGCGCACTCATGGGAACATCTGACTGTAAACAGGGTTTTATTTGTTCTCTGGGAATATTAAAAACTGCCGCCATTAGTAAACCAAATTGATAACGAGAAACTCTTTCTTTACCCCCTAGATGAATAATACCTTGCACTTTTTCTAATGCTAAAAGTAACCCATTCACTGCACTATTAACCCCAACAGCAGTACGATATTCATCAGTAAATAGAGATAATTCTTTTCCCTCTTGGAGGGTTTTTAAAAAGGGTTGCAGAAAACTATTAGCGTTGGGAGAAGGAGAACCAAACATCAAAGGCATTCGACAAATAGCCGCCCGAGGGTATATTGCTAAAATACCCTTTTCTGCCGCTACTTTTTGCTCACCGTAGATACTCACGGGAGAAACCGGATCATTTTCGGAATAGGGGGCATTTTTACCATCAAAAACTAAATCAGTAGAAGTAAAAACTAGGGGTATTTGATATTGACTACATAAACGGGCAATTTCTAGAGAAGCTGTCAGATTAATTGCCTCGGATGCTTGGGGAAATTCTTGACAGAGATTCGGTTTTGATTGGGCAGCCCCATGAATTACCGCGTCGGGTTTAATCTGTTGAAAAAGTTCTTTAACTGCGGCTAAGTCTGTTAAGTTAATTTTAATTAAATTTGGGTCATTACTATTGACATTGTGATTAAAATATGTACCGAAACTTGCCCAGGATGAGCGAGTTTTTTGGTAAATATGCCAACCTAAAAACCCACTAACTCCAGTGATTAACAGCGTTTTCATAGTTTAGAGATTAAATCCTTTTTCGTAGGCTAAAAACTGTACCTGTGGTTCCAACGGTTCACTAACTAAACCAATTCCTGCAAATCCCCATCGCTGCATCAGTCCCTTTAATTGTGTTCCTGAGAGAGTTTCCACAGAAAAATTATTGGCTAAATCCTGAGCATGGGTATTGATATAACTTAAAGCATCGTAGGATTCTTTAAACAGAAGCAGATAACTAGCCGGAGTTTCGCTTTCACCTTTTCTCAGACGCGCTACTAGATATTGTCCGTCTTGTTTTGACCTGAGTAAATAATGTGTAGTTGCTAACATATTTTGTTAAGTAAAAAGTGAAAAGGAAAAAAGAACGTAGGTTGGGTTGAAGCATGAAACCCAACGCCATTTCCCCTACTTTAAATCCTCCAATTTAATTCTAGGATCTACAGCTTTGAGAAGTAAATCAGCCAGGAGATTACCAATAATCAACATAGTAGCACCCATCATTAAACTGCCCATAACTAAATATAAATCTTTAGCAGTCACAGCTTGCAGAATTAAACGACCTAATCCAGGCCAGTTAAAGAAAAATTCGGCGATAAATGCCCCACTTAACAAACTAGAAAATTCAAAGCCCAAAAGAGTTATCAGGGGATTAATAGCATTGCGTAAAGCGTGGACATAGATAACTTTATTTTCTGGTAAACCTTTCGCCCTCGCAGTTTGAATATAATCCTGTCGAAGAACATCTAATAATTGTCCCCGCATCAATCTTTGTAATCCGGCAAAACTGGTAACTGTCAGGGCAATAGTTGGTAAAATCATGTGCCAAGCGATATCTAAAACTTTACCGATAGGCGAATATTCCGAATAGTTAATACTGGTCATATCACCCACCGGTAAAAGCGGCGAGACATTTTGGGCGAGAATTAACAGTAAAAGGGCAGTGATAAAACTGGGGAAACCTTGACCAAGATAACTGATAACTCGGAAAAATTTATCGATAAATTGGTTTTGTTTGACGGCGCTGACAATGCCCAAAGGAATCGCAATCGCCCAGGTTAAAATTATGGAAGTCAAAGACATTAATAACGTCGCTGGAATTCTCTCTAATAATAGGGAAGACACGGGACGAAAATAGGTAAAACTCAGACCAAAATTAAACTGAGTTACCACTTGCCATAACCATTTAAAATACTGGACAATCGGCGGGTCTTTTAAACCAAAAAGGGCAATATATTGTTCTTTAGTTTCCTGACTAATCTTGGGATTAAGGTCAAGCAAAGCCAGAAAACCGCCGGGGGTTAATTGGATAATAGCGAAACTCAAAGCCGAGGCCAACAACAGAGTTAATAAACCCTGGAGAACACGCTTGACAATATATAAAAAAGTTTCGCTAGTTAGGAGAGATTGTAACCCATTAGCACTCGATCGAGCGGTGGCCGCCTTATAATTATCATCAGTCGCCGTCATAGAAAAAAACCTAATAATCGATGAGGGTAATAATCGGTAAATCGGGTAATTTTTCCCGACCACCGAGGTCGATTAACTCGATGATAAAGGCAAATCCTAACACCTCGCAACCAATTTTTTCTAATAAATCGGCCGTTGCTTTTGCCGTCCCTCCCGTCGCGATCAAATCATCGACAATTAAGACTTTATGATGGGCTGCCACCGCGTCTTGATGAATTTCGAGGCTATCGCTTCCGTATTCCAAATCATACTCGATACTGTGAACGGCGGCGGGTAATTTGCCCGGTTTCCGGACAGGAATAAATCCCGCTTCTAATTGGTATGCTAAAGGAACACCAAAGAGAAAACCCCTGGATTCCATACCGACAATGTAATCAGGGGATAAACCGTAATTGCGACACTTTGCCGTTAGGGTATCGATCGTGTAACGTAATCCTTGGGGATGATTGAGTAGGGTAGTAATATCGCGGAAGACAATACCCGGTTTGGGAAAGTCAGGAATATCGCGAATCAGTGATTTCAGATCCATTCGGTTTCCGTGTCTCGTAAAATGGGGGACAGCTATCTATACAATACAATCTACAATATCCTGACTCGATCGCCCTTGTGTTTTAGTTCTCCTATATCATGACCTCTACTAGCCTAACGCCCGAATCTACAGCATCAGCCCCAGAAAAACCAGTTATTTTAAGCGTTTTACCCGATTTTCCGATTGCCAGTCAGCAATGCGCCCTACATCTCCAACAGCATATCGATTTAATGCTATTAGCGTTGGAATCCTTAGAAGTCGGTGCCGGGGAGGCCCTGTTAGCCCTCTCTAAAGAACTAGGACTTGATAAAATTGTCAAAAACCGGATTATTTTCTGGCGCTTACGCTGTACTAATCCGTGGCGAATTTCCTACACCCTCGACCGTCTCACCCTTGACCAAGCAAAAGCTTTAGTTATCATTGCCAGTTATCGGGCCAAACCCCTAGCTATATCCATCCGACAATTACTGTTAGCGCGGCAACAGATGGAATCAAAAGGTTTACCCGTGGATAATAATTTTCTTTTATCAGAATACCTAGAAAGATTTCGCTCCAATTTTCGCAGTCGCATGAACCCCCGCCGGGCCAAAGTATCGGTTTATCTAGCTGATGAAAATGCTTTAAATGAACTGGCTTTATCCCTCCTCGATCGGTTATTATTTTGTACTGGTACGACGGGAATGCAGCGGTTTTGGATTAGTTTATTTGATGGGGAGATCGTGTAGAAATGAGAAGACAGTATAGCTTGCCCAATTGTACCCTGATTCTCGATGGTTTCGGCGATGATTTCGCCCCGGCTAACCCCGGTGATAGCCGACCTTTACTCTCAATTTTGACTAACGTAGAATGTCGGTTAATCGGGGCTAATAAAGTCCTGCAAGGTGGTCGGGTTTTCTTGGAAAATTTAGTACAAGCGGTCAGTCAGTATGCCCAAGAATTTTTGAGTGGTGTTCGTCATCCCCAAGACCCCGTCCATGAACCAGATCATGTGTACCTAGAAAAGATTGACCAGAATCTCCATCGTCTGGTTTGGTATCCATCAACGGACTTGAATATCCCGGAAAGTCCGGTCAAGATAGAAATCAGTACCGTGCAGTTATTCGATTTAATAGAAGCGATTGACCAATTTTTTGCCGATACTCGCACTTTACCCGACCTAACCCTGAAATTACAGCCAGTTTCCCGTCGCTACCATAAGGTCAATGAATCGGTGGCCGGTCGAACAGTACCTTTTTTGGCAGGATTAGGCAGTCTTGTCGCTTGCGCCCTACTTTTCTATCTGTTACCCGTCCCCCAAGTCCGTAAACCCGAAAATCCCCCCATTCCTGCCGCTTCTCCCAGTCCCACCGTCCCCACTAATCCCGTCCCCCCTCCTAGATAAAATTAGGACCCTAAGCTACATCTGTAAATGGAGTGATGGGAATGTGGTCATAAACTTCGGCATTCTTTGCCTGAGCTTGACGGAGATCGTAGTCTGTTTGAAGATTCAGCCAAAACTGAGGACTGTTACCGAAATATCGTGACAGACGCAAAGCTGTGTCCGCAGTGATACTACGCTTACCGGCTAAAATCTCACCGATACGAGTTTGAGCTACGCTTAAATCTTTGCTCAGTCTGTAGGGGGTAATATTGAGCGGTTCCAGAAAATCTAACTTGAGGATTTCACCGGGATGGATATTGGGCAAACGGTGGAACTGAGCTTTTACATTGAGCCTGTCGAAATGTGTCGAAGTGTTGCTGTTCATTGCATTTAGCTAATTTTAGTGGTAGTCCACTATCTCTACCTGATCAGCATTGCCTTCATCAGTCCAAATGAAGCAAATTCTCCATTGGTCATTAATACGGATGCTGTACTGGCCCTGACGATCGCCCTGCAACTTCTCCAACCGATTACCCGGTGGGACACGCAGATCATTGATCGATAACGCCGCTGCAAGGATTAGCAGTTTTCGTAGAGCGACCGATTGAATATCAGGGGGATAGTGACGAGACTGAAACCCCTCGAAAATGAGCTTAGTCTCTTCGGACTTGAAATTGACGATCATGATCAAATCCTAACGCCTAACGATACTATTGTCAAGCAGAAGTAAGCCTTCGCCCCATACCCTTCTCCCCCGCTCTGTCTCAGTTTTTTAGAAAAAGTATCCGAGAAAAACCAGATCTTTTTTGCACAAGTTAGAAAAATTGTGTTATACTGGTAAATCTGTGAAGGTTTTTCGATAGGGAGTATTGAAAAAAAAATGACCAAACTGGGAACCCATTTGATTGTCGATGCTTGGCAAGTACCTGCTGACCTCCTCAACGATCCCGAGCGCATTCGTCGCGCTATCCTCGATGGAATTACGGCAGGAGAAGCAACGCTGATCGATTTGTGTGTCCACCAGTTCAGTCCCCACGGAGTTACCGCGACGGCGACTTTAGCTGAATCTCATATCGCGATCCACACCTGGCCTGAACACGGCTATTTCGCCGCCGATTTATTCTTCTGTGGTGCGGGTAAACCCGTGGTTGCCATGGAAATTTTGACCAAATCCCTGCAAGCAGGTGAGATTAAAGTGCGGGAACTAACCAGAGGATTCCCCGGTCCTGCGGCAGTTTATGAAAGCAAAAAGGAAGAACCCCTTAAATCTTCCCTGGTTATGGCCTAATTTCTAGGGACTGCCTCGATAATAAGTTAGCAGCACTGGCGATCGCCTAAACTGGAGTCGTGATCAGGATAACCTTTGTTTTTATCCTTGCCATCTTTCCCTCTCTGCTTAGTCTCTGGTTAATTAACCGATCCCAACAGAGATTAAGCAACCGTTTGAGAGGGATTCGCTATCGTCACGAATACAGTGCGGTGATGGCCAGTGATTTTTTGTCAATACCTCTAGAGACAGAAAATAAACCGGCCTTGATCGGTGATCTTAGTTGTCGTTTTAATGCCTATTCCCCCCATTTGCGTTGTGCGGTTAATCCCCCGGGTCCTTGTGAAGGTTGTCGGCAGTACGAAGCTAAAACTGGCACAGTGTAAGCGGCTTGAGATTCCAAAAAGTTCCCTATTTGCTATCCTTAAAAATTATCGCTATCGCAATTGAGGAGTGTGGGAACAATGGCGTTCAAACGAAATTTGACCCTCTTAATCATCGGATTAGGATTAACTTGTTTACCCCTATATCCAGCCCAAGCTAACCAAATCAGCACCGTCACCCCGAATACGGCAGCCAATCAAACTCTCGCTACCCATCTGGTCCTAAAACTGAAAGAGAGAAAAGTTTACGTTTATCAAGATAAGCAAGTTTTAGCACAATTTACCGTCGCCGTCGGCAAAAAAGGCTGGGAAACCCCCACAGGTAAATTTGAAGTGCGAGAATTAGTTCGCAATCCCGTCTGGAAAAGTCCCTGGACGGGAAAAGTCAGCACCCCCGGTCCCAATAGTCCTTTGGGGGAAAGATGGATCGGTTTTTGGACTGACGGCAAAAATTCCATCGGTTTTCACGGCACCCCCGCAGAAAATTCCCTCGGTAGCGCCGCTTCCCATGGTTGTGTGCGGATGCGTAATCAGGATGTGAAAGTGTTGTTTGATTTAGTCCGCATGGGAACCCCCGTCATCGTTCAACCTTAATTCCGGCAGGTATTTTTTTAAGATAGGCAGGTCTTCCGGGCGATCAATATCGGCTAATTTAGGTAGATAAGCGGTTTTTAAAGCCAGTTTAGCGGCGATTGTCTGAGTTTTTGCCAAGACTTCCCCCGTTCCCCAGGGAATATCGCTAAAAAGCTCTGGAAAGACCTGTTTTAAAGCAATTAGGTAGTATCCTCCATCTAGAGCCGGTCCTAAAACCATATCGTGGGTTTTTAGGGCTTCAAAGGCTGCTAAAATCTCTTTTTCCCCGATTTCTGGGCAATCTGTGCCAATAATAGCGATCGCTGTCATCCCTTGAGCAAAACCATCAGCAAAAGCATTTTGCATCTTTTCTCCTAAGTCTTTTCCCCGTTGAGAATGATAGGAATAATGCTCACCTAACCAAGTACGCATTTTCTCCTCGCTGCCGCCATGGTAGTAAATGATCAGGGAGAGAAAATTCCTCAAACCCGCTAATTTACTGAGAGTATATTCGGCCAGTTTGCGGTGCAATTCTTCGGCTCCCTCGGCTGCCAAAGCTGGAATCATCCGGGTTTTTACTTTCCCCAATTCCGGATAACGGGTAAAAATAATCAGTTGTTGTCTCCAGTCCACGAGTGATTGCGACGATGATATTAATTATTAGTTTTAGCATACTGTCAATAGGAGGCAGGAAACCCAATAAAACAGGATTTATTGGCTTAATATAGATTATTGCAAGTGGGTGGGTGGAATTAAATATAAGATGAACGTAGGTACGATGACAGCGATCGCTTTATTGAGTCGAAACCTTTTTCCTAGCGGCATTTCAGACTTTTTCAGCAAAACCTAATTAGCTAGGGACTAGGCTTTTTGGGTGAGTTTAAACAGGATAAACCAGCATCTTTAGCAGTAGGATACTTGATTGGGACAAAAGCAAAATCTGAACTTAGTGTCCGACACTCCACAATGTGAACAAATTCTACGGAGGGATTTTGGGGATCGCCATTTTCATCGAATTTTTTGCGATCGCCATTTTCATCGAATTTAATTGTCCCAGTTGCACCTTTAGTGACAAGAAAATCAGGAGACTTTAAGTGTTCAAGGATATTAATTCGTGTGGGAGTATTTTCCTTTTCTAGAGCTTTTGTTAGAGCAAGAGTTGCATCATAGGATAGGGCTGTTATTGCATTAACTGAAGTTGTAGTCCATAAAATTTTAGCATCCTTAAGAAAATTCTTGTTAGGACTGGTTAAAGAATCCCAAGGAACCGCAATAACAAACTTTTGAAAAGGTTGTAGGTTGTCAATTTGTTCTAAGGTACGAGGACTACGAAGCCCCCATGATCCGATAACCCAATTTTGACTATTATTAAGTTTTATAAGTTTAATTGCATCGCCTTGAGCATCGCCAATTGCTTTTGGGAATAGTACAAGCCCTATTGTTTCTGTTATTTTTCCTTGTCTTTTTCGTAACTCTTGGATGGCTTCTTCTGCCTTAAAATTATTTCCCAGATCAAATTCATCTAATTTTACTACAGTTCCAGAGAATGGAGGGCTTGTAAAAATAGTTTTAAAACTATTAAAAAAAGATTCACTAAATGGACTTCCTTCACTATAAAAGCCTACCACTTTTTTAATAGACTTTTCTTGCAAAAATTTTGCAATGGCAGGAGATTGTTGCTCGACAGAAAAAACAGTTCGCAGGAAATTTTTTCTGGGGTATTTAGTAAGCTCGCTAGTCGTTGATCCGGGAGAAATCAAAACTAAATTATTTTGATTATAAATATCCACCGTTGCTAGAGTCATTTCACTGGGATAGTGACCAACAACCCCTAAAATTTCAGGGCGCTGGGAAAGAGATGATGCTGTCTTTTTGGCTAATAATTCGTCATTTTCATCATTAGTAATGACAACTTTTAATCCCTTACCATTAATCGCTTTTTTATTGATAAAATTTTGATCTGGAAAATACTTGAGGAATGGATCATTTCCATTTAAAAGTCCCAGATTAATTTTTGTTTGTAATTGTGCTACTCCTCGTAACATTTCTTTTGCTCGACTATCACCATCATCATCATTAAAGTCACTTTGATTTTTGGGAATACTAACAGCAACAGCAATCGTGTAATTTTGCATTTTATTGGCTTCTAGTAAAGCATTATTTAAGTAAATTAATATTTCTGCATCTAGCCTATCCTCTTGCCATGCGTCCTTAAATCTTAACAGGGCTTTTTGATAATCACACTGTGCAAAATATTCTGCACCTTTCTTCTTGTTAAACGATTGAGAGTAATTAAGAACTTCTTCTCCTTCACTAATAAAGTCGCCCGTTTGTTTTGGACAATTAGATGGAATTAATCGAGTAATAATACCAGGTCGATAAATGGCAATTAAACCTACAACTGCTATTGATGCTATTCCTATGCTAACTGGCAGATTTAATTTGAAATTTTGGGGCTTTAAAGTTCTTATAAAATGCAAAATTTGATCCATTAAAGAAGCTTTCACTTTTTTCTCAATGAACTGAATATCCTCATCCCTGAGTCCATAGATAATTTGCAGTTTCTTTAAACTCTCTCTATCTTTGTTTTTCAATGGAGTATGATTAGCAGCAGCTATTATTTTCCGAAACGCATTCCTATATTTCTTAATATTGTCTCGTCGCCGTAGCAGTGGGTTAAGAACTTCTGTTTCAATCGTTCTGGCTTCATCTGGTGAGAGATTTAATTGATCTATTGTTGCATCCAAAACTGCCCTATCTGCAGCAGAAAAGTCTTCCTCCTTAAAACAATAATCTTTAATATCCTCATCATTCCACTTTTTAATAATATCCTCAACTATTTTACGATACTTAAATTTAGGATCATTAGCAGCAAGAGGAGATCTGGCCAAATAAATAGTCTCGTCTCCTTCAAGAGAAAGATAAAATTTGGGAGTCATTGCAGGGGCAGCTTCTTTTACTCGTTCGCTGGCCTACTCATGCAATTCATTAACAGAAATTAATTGATCACCATCCTTATCGGCTGCACCAGTTTCAATTCCTTCAACTAGATATTTTGTATAGATGGACAAATCGTTATTGTCCGACTCAAAAGAATATTCAATCGGACTAGAAGAGGTCAAAATCGCCCTTCCTTTACCTCCTAATTCCTCTTGAATGTTAAATTCCCCTTTGATTGGCATTCCCTGAACCAATGCTCCGCTAAAACAGCAGTCGAGAATAATTATCTGCCTTTGGGAACGACTATTTTTGATGTACTCTTGAAGTTCACTTGCCGGTAAAGCTGTTGCACGAAAAAAATTTCCATTCTGATAACACCCAGTGTCTCTTGTACTCAGAAAAAATTTAGCATCTTGATCTTTAAGTCCATGCCCAGAAAAATATAAAAGCACCAAATCATCTCGCTGTCGATTAGCAAATAAATCCTCAACTGCTTTTTCCATGCTCCCTTTGTCTGGGTTAGGCAAAACTGTAACCTGATCAAAGGCTCCCATGTCTGGATGCTCTAATACTCGGCGCATTGCTTCAACGTCTAGAATTGCACTAGAAATTGGGCGCAATCCTTCGGAATACTCGCTCACACCAATTAACAAAGCAAATTTTGCCATAATACCTTCTTTAACCTGAGATAAAGTCTTGAGCCGCTTTAATAGCCATTTCCAATTCTTCTCGACTGTGAGCCTTAACCGTCAACTTGCGACCATTGGCCTCTACCGACAATTCTATCGGTTTACCTCCCAGGCGATCGCCCAGAAACCCTAACAGTTTTTTGCCATTAGCGGGGTTAACTTCGGTCATTAAGATTCCACCCAAAAAACCGCCCAATGACTTATTACCTTCAGGAGGATTGGGATCAAGAATGCGTTTAACCGATTCAACTTCATCTGCCTGTTCTAGTTCTGTCAGTAATACTTGGACTTGTTTGTCGCGTTCTTCAGGTTCCAGGTTAGGATCGTTAAAAGCGATCAGCAATTTAATCGTAGATTTGTTACTCATAGGAAGTTGAGTTGAAATAATATAGGATAATACTAATCTTACTGAATTATGCAAATTTTACCATATAGAATCTGAAATCTAAATAAGTGATCCCATTTCATACTACCCCTTGCCGAGTGCCGATTTCTTCACTGATGTTCTGATGTTGCTGAACATAGAAGATCGATTTTTCAACCTGCTCCAAGAAATCATAACAATTATTGTGTGTTGGGTTTCCTTCCGTCAACCCTACTACTAAGCTAAACGGCGCTTAACCTGCATGATCTAATAGCTATAACCCTTTTGGAGTCTATATCGGTGATCCGAAGTAAAAGCCGTTTAGCTTACTACAGGCTAATGGCGATAATTCCGCATAGAATCTGAAATCTAAATAAGTGATCCCATTTCATACTGCCCCTTGCCGAGTGCCGATTTCTTCACTGATGTTGTGATGTTGCTGAACATAGAAGATCGATTTTTCAACTTGCTCCAAGAAATCATAACAATTATTGTGTGTTGGGTTTCGTTCCTCAACCCAACCTACAGGCTGCAAATTTTTCCCAGGGAATTAAGTTGGCTAACTTTTATCTTTCCCAATAAAACAGGGAATTAAAAGATAGCGATCGCAATTTTAATTCCCTGTTGAATTCGTTGTCGGGATTGAGGCGAAATTGCGCCATAGGGACCTTGTTCCAGATAAACTTGGCGAATCGCTGAGATATTGTCGCATAAGGCCAGAGAATCTGTTAAGAGTCCACCTTCTCCCGCTTCGATCAAAATACGGGTTGGGGTTTCTCCACCGGTTAAATCGCTGGTCAAGGGAACAACCAAAACACTGCTAGAAAGCTGATTCCTGACATTGATAGAAACGACAACAGCAGGGCGTTTTTTGGTATCTCCTATGGTTTTAAGGGCGCGAATTAAATAAATCTCTCCTTGGTGGGGATAATTGTCATCTTCCATGTTAAAGTCCTTCCGGGTCGAGGATTTCTTCCATTTGGGTTTGGGCGAATTCTCCCCAGTCCAGGTCAAATTGCCGTTCAGTTGGTTTTTGGGTTTGGTAGAAGGTGCGTAACTGGTTTTCTATCTGCTGTCGGTACCACAGTCGCAATCCTTCTTCGACAGCAGCAGAGCGATTCTCCGTCAATTGGTCAATATCTTGAAGCAATTTAGAATCGACGGTAATAGAGATCCGTTGTTTGGTGCTTGATTGGGTCATGGGTCAGGAGATAAGGTAATATTATTTATATGATAATTTATCATATGACAATCCCGCCTCGGTTTTTAGGTTCGGGGCTTTGTCGGATAAGATACCGCTCCTCAAAAGTTAACTATAATGATTAAAAGTAAAGATATAGATATAACTTAATCCATCGCTTGTTTGTATTGTTGAACAGTCAGGTAAACCAACGACTACAGTTGAATTAAAACCAGCAAAAAATTAACTTAATGAGTTATTGGAAGCTGTACTTAAAGGTGAAGAAATTATCATCACAAAAAAGAATGAACCTGTAGTTAAATTAGGTCCTGTAAAGTTAGCCAAGAAACCACCGCTTCAACCCGGAAGTGCTGCGGGAAAAGTTGGGATAGCCGATGATTTTGATGCTCCTAGAACCACTGAGAACAGAGGACATCACTTTTGTGCAATTCCTGTAAACGGTTGAATAAAACTATCCACACCGACAAAGGAGGTGAGGGGCGACCAGTGTAAAATATCCTCTAAAATTGATTGATAGCCTTGCACATTGGGATGAAGTCCATCTTCCATTAATCTTTCTTGGCACCACAGATCACCCCGGTCCATCCAGAGATCAAATAAATCGAGATAGGGAATATTTTGCTCTAGACAAGCTTGTTTAGTAGTTTCCTTAAAACTATACTGATCGCCATGGTTGAAGTAAAAGCAATCTAAAAAGGGCATTTTCCGCTCATCCACGGGAATCATACCTATAAACAAAACCGGGCAAAGAGAACGGGCTCGGGTGAGTAAATTTTCGATTTGAGTTTGAAAAAGATCGTGATCGGTGTAGGTGCGACCATCGGGCCGGCCCAAGCGGGCTGTATCATTAACACCGACGGAGAGAAGAATCAGGTCGGGGAGACGATTGCGAATTTCCCCCCTGAGACGAAATTCCTGTTCTAAACGTTCGGACACTTGTACCACTCGATCGCCGCGAATACCCAAATTATACAGGGCATGACCGGCACTTTCCATCCACAAACGACGTAAGCGCTCGGCCCAACCGCCACCCACGGGGTCGCCATAGCCATACACAAGGCTATCACCTAAAGCGACGATTTTGAGGGGATGGGTCATGATTAGGCCTTTGTCTTTAGTAGGTAAACGAGAAAGAGTTGGCATGATCGCTCGATCGAATCGGTTGTCCTTTACACTTGTAAACGAATTTGGTTAAACTGTCCGTGTATTATACTACATTAAAAATTTTTTCCTGCCAGCTAACTTAGATATCAGCTAGGCACTGACACTGACCAGTATAAAGCACGCAGCCCGATGATCATTCCTTGCCTCAGAGCCATTTCCGGGCTAAATCTGCTATAGAATCTATGATTAAAACCTAGATAACTCAATGACTACTCGTTTACGACGCGCGATTCAAGACCGAGAATTTTTGATTACAGCCGAGATTACTCCCCCAAAGGGTGGTAATACCAGTCATATGTTAGAAATGGCTCTCTGGCTAAAAAATCGCGTTCATGCGGCTAATATTACCGATGGCAGTCGCGCTGTAGTGCGAATGTCCTCTCTGGCTGCCTCCGCTATTCTCTATCAACACGACATTGAACCCATCTGTCAAATGGCCTGTCGCGATCGCAATGTGATCGGATTACAAGCAGATCTCATGGGCGCTCATGCTTTGGGATTGAGAAATATACTAGCTTTAACTGGAGATCCGGTCAAAGCAGGAGATCACCCCCAAGCTAGAGCAGTTTTTGACTTAGAATCGGTACGTTTGTTAAAATTAATCGATAAATTAAATAAAGGTTTTGACTTTAACGATAAATCTTTACCAGATGGACCGTTAGAACTTTTTGCCGGGGCTGCCGTCGATGTGCAGTTAAAAAGTTGGTCTGGTCTTCAAAGCCGTTTTGAGCGTAAAATCGAAGCAGGAGCGCAGTTTTTTCAAAGTCAATTAGTTACGGATTTCGAGTGCCTTGATAAGTTTATGCAGCAGGTGGCTACGATCGCCGATAAACCAGTTCTAGCGGGAATTTTTCTGTTAAAATCAGCTAAAAACGCCGTATTTTTAAATAAAAATGTGCCAGGGGTACAAATTCCCGACCAGATCATTCAAAGACTCGCCGATGCGGCCCATCCTCTCGAAGAAGGCATCAAAATCGCCGCCGAACAAATAAAATTAGCCCAGCAGTTATGTCAAGGTGTCCACATCATGGCGATTAAACGGGAGGATTTAGTCCCGAAAATTCTCGACGCGGCTGGTATCCCGCCAATACATAACTGAGATAAAAAGTCAATAGTTTTTATAAAAAATTAACTTTCCTTTTGACTAGCGGTCTTTTGACAAGAATTCTACCCCTAACCTAGGATGGGAAGGCTCAAAGCATCTTCGGGGTTAAAAGCATGGATTCCAATCTAGGTCAAGAAAAAGAGAATAGTTGTGGTAATTCCGGGCGAAAATGGTTGTCGATCGGTATTGCCCCCACCGGTATAATTTCCATTGGTATTGTTCCCATGGGCGTTATTTCCATCGGTATTGTTCCTATGGGAGTAGTTTCCATTGGCACCGTGGCCATGGGGACAATTGCAGCCGGTTTTGTTTCCATGGGACTTTTCAGTATTGGTAGCGTTGGGATGGGATTAAATAACGGCCATTTTTCCAATCTTAATTCTCCCCCTACTGAATCTCCCCATGAACATCATCACCATTAAAATCAAGATTTGACCAGCAATCATGAATTATTCCATCCGTGCTGCCGTTGCTACCGATGTCAAGGCTATTTTTGACTTAATTGTTGCCTTAGCAGCCTATCAAGAACTCAGCCATTTAATGACAGGAAATAGTCAAGCTTTAGGGGATCATTTATTCGGAGAAAAACCCTACATCGAAGCATTGGTGGCGGAAGTAGAGGGTAAAATAGTCGGTTTTGCCCTATTTTTTGCTAACTATTCCACCTTTATCACTAAACCGGGGCTTTACCTAGAAGATATCTTCGTTTTACCCGATTATCGCAGTCAAGGTATCGGGAAAGCTTTAGTAATTGCTGTGGCTAAAATTGCCGTCGCTAGGGATGCAGGACTTTTAGAATGGACTGTCTTAGAGTGGAATCAACTGGCGATCGATTTTTATGGAAAAATGGGGGCTAAGGTCTTCAAAGAGTGGCAAATTTGTCGTCTCACCGGGACTGCTTTAACGGAATTGGGTAATAGTGATAAATAAGTCAGTCCCGATGAAAAAATTTTCACCCCCACAGATGAAAGAGATTTCCTTCCCTACACCCCACACCCCACACCCCACACCCTCTTTCAAGTCAGACCCTTTGTCGAGCCTAGAACTTTGTGATCGATCGAGACTCCTTGCTATACTATACCTCTGACACTGGCTTTCCTCATTGGTGCAGAATGCAACCCACAGACTCGAATAAATTTACCGAACAAGCTTGGGATTCGATTGTTAAATCGCAAGAAATTGCGCGACGCTTTAAAAATCAGACCTTAGAGGTGGAACACGTTATTATTGCCCTCCTAGAGCAGAATAACGGTCTAGCCACCCGGATTTTACAAAAAGCTAATATAGAAATTCCGCGACTGCAACAACAGCTAGAAGTCTTCACCAACCGACAGCCGAAAGTGGCCATCGTCGATCAATTATACTTGGGTCGTGGTCTCGATCTGCTGCTCGATCGAGCGGAAGCATCCCGGGGAAGTTGGCAAGATAAATTTATCTCCGTCGAACATATTCTCGTCGGTTTTGCCGAAGATGAAAGGGTTGGCCGGAAATGTTTACGCACTTTCAATCTTGACCCCCAAGATTTAGAATTAGCCATCAAAGCGATTCGCGGCACTCAAAAGGTTACTGAACCCAATCAAGAGGAAAAATACGAAGCTTTAGATAAATATGGACGGGATTTAACAGCAGCGGCCAAAGAAGGCAAATTAGACCCAGTTATCGGTCGTGATGAAGAAATTCGACGGGTGGTGCAAGTCCTCTCGCGACGGTCGAAAAATAACCCGGTTTTAATCGGTGAACCGGGGGTAGGAAAAACCGCTATAGCTGAAGGATTAGCTCAACGGATTGTTAACGGAGATGTTCCCGAATCTTTGAAAAATCGTCAGTTAATTTCCCTCGATATGGGAAGTTTAATCGCTGGGGCAAAATATCGAGGCGAATTCGAGGAAAGATTGCGGTCAGTCATGAAAGAAGTTACCCAATCAGAAGGGCGAATTATTCTCTTTATCGATGAACTACATACCGTTGTCGGTGCGGGTTCTAGGGAAGGGGGATCGATGGATGCGGGCAACCTATTAAAACCGATGTTAGCTCGGGGAGAATTGCGCTGTATTGGGGCGACAACTTTAGATGAATATCGCAATCATATTGAAAAAGACCCCCCTTTAGAAAGACGTTTTCAACAGGTTTATATTAAGGAACCTTCCGTGGAGGATACTATCTCAATTCTCCGGGGTTTAAAAGAACGTTATGAGCTGCATCATGGGGTGACAATTACCGATTCGGCCCTAGTGGCAGCAGCTACCTTATCCCATCGTTATATTAGCGATCGCTTTTTACCAGATAAAGCGATCGATTTAGTCGATGAAGCGGCGGCCAAATTAGAGGTAGAAAGTACCACTAAACCTGCCGATTTGGAAATGATAGATCGTCGCTTAATGCAGTTACAAATGGAAAAATTCTCCTTAGAAAAAGAGGAGAAAAAAGATCGAGCTTTTCAAGAGCGTTTAGAAAGAATTATCGAAGAAATTGAGGAATTAGAAAGTAAACAAAAGCCTCTTGCTGACCAATGGCAAACGGAAAAACATATCGCCGAGGAAATTAAATTATTGCGAGAGGAAGAGGAACAATTGCGCCTACAGGTGGAGCAGGCCGAACGAGCTTATGATCTCAATAAAGCCGCCCAATTAAAGTATGGCAAACTAGAAATTTTACAGGGGGAATTAGAAGTAAAAGAAAAAGAACTAGAAACTATTCAAGCGGCAGGTTCTACCCTGTTAAGACAACAGGTAACTGATGCTGATATTGCCGAAATAGTCGCCCGTTGGACGGGAATTCCCGTCAATCGTTTAATGGAATCGGAACGACAAAAATTATTAGAATTAGAGTCTCATTTACAGAAAAAAGTGGTCGGACAAAATGAAGCGGTTACAGCAGTAGCAGCGGCGATTCGACGCGCACGCGCAGGAATGAAAGATCCCTCCCGTCCGATTGGTTCATTTCTGTTTATGGGACCTACCGGAGTGGGTAAAACCGAGTTAGCGCGGGCCTTGGCGGGGTTACTGTTCGACTCCGAGGAGGCCATGGTTCGCATCGATATGTCGGAATACATGGAAAAACACGCGGTTTCGCGGTTAATCGGCGCTCCTCCGGGTTATGTGGGTTACGAGGAAGGGGGACAACTATCGGAAGCGGTGCGTCGTCGTCCCTATTCTGTGGTTTTATTGGATGAAGTGGAGAAGGCCCATCGGGATGTTTTTAACATTTTATTACAAGTGCTTGACGATGGGCGCATTACCGACTCTCAGGGGCGAGTGGTGGATTTTCGGAATACGATTATCGTCATGACCAGTAATATTGGCAGTGACCATATTTTAAATGTTTCCGAAGATGCCGATTATGAGGAGATGCGGAAACGGGTTTTAACAGCTTTGCGGAGTCATTTTCGTCCCGAATTTTTGAATCGTATCGACGATTTAATTATTTTCCATACCCTGAAAAAAGAAGAATTGCGTTACATTGTTCGTCTGCAATTACAGCGTCTGGAAAAATTATTAGCAGAACAAAAAATCAATCTAGAATTAACTACGGCTGCAGAAAATCATATTGTTACTGTTGGTTACGATCCCACCTACGGCGCTCGACCTTTAAAACGTGCTATCCAACGGGAGTTAGAGAATCCTTTAGCCACAAAAATTCTCGAACAAGCTTTTATGGAAGGGGATACGGTGGTAATTGATTGTCTGGATGAAGTTTTAAGTTTTAGCAAAAAGGAGCTAGAAAAGGAAGGGCAAACATTAGAATTAGCTGGGGTTAACCTCCGTTCGGATTAAAACCAGATAGGGGATATATTCCCCCTCTGATGCTAAATTCTGTTGAAAAAGTATAGGAGAGTGAGAACTGGGTTTTTCAAGTTCGATCGGGAGTTAATCACACTATTAAAAACGGATTTAGTCTGAGAAGTTAATTTTGTCCGATTACTTACCATAAAAGCCAAAAATGCCCGAAAAAAATTCCTATATTTTCCCTCGATCGGTTAGTCTAGTAACATCCCCCCAAAAGGAAAATTTCCTCAAGTTTTTTTATGAAGTGCATCGGTTGTCCCAAATGTAATGGACAGTTACACCAAGTCATCTACCAACAGATAGAAGTTGATCGCTGTGATCATTGTCAGGGAATCTGGTTCGATCGTTTAGAAGCGGAAAAATTGAAACAGATTAAGGGTTCGGAATCTTTAGACAAATGTACTAAACCAAGAAATAAACAGCGATCGCCAGTCTCCGCTTGTCCCCATTGTCATCAACAGATGTTGAGAATGTTAGACATAGATAAACACGCAATTTGGTACGAAAAGTGCGCTCGTTGTCAGGGAATCTGGTTAGAAGCGGGTCAATTCAGCCAATATAAACAGAATTTTACCCCAAAAGGAGTTATAGATTTAGCTAAACAGGTTTTACATATCTAGCTGACTGCCTATTGCTGTAACTGATGACCACAGCTACTACAAAATCGGACTTTACTGACGGTTTTTGTGTCTCCCATACTCATTTTCAGCTCTCCCATTTGCATTTTTATGGGGGCAAAATTCATCGACTGCATCGGTTGCATCGGTGAGGAGGAGAAACTGGTAGCAGTGGTCGATTGAGAGGATTGAGAAACTCCAGAGGTATGAGGGGAGGAAAAACCGATACTGCTTCCTTGAATTTGGATTCTGTGGGTTCTGGTTTCAGTGATAATTTCAATAATCGCCCCTTGGGGAATTATCTCTATTTGGGGTCGGCGGAAAAAGTCGCTCAAAGAATTATGCTATTAAGTGCCAATAATTTGTCGCCCAAGTGATAAGTTTTAATTGAGTCAAATAACTTTTAACATAATTTTTATGAAAGCTTTAGCGACATTTTATAGCAAATCCGTTTTTGATAGTGCGATTAACTCCCAAGTTATGGATTGTTTCTCCCCGCTCCGGCGCTCCCCACTTTCCTAGACCTTTTAAACGGGATTTAGTCTTAGTTTATTTTTTCGCCAAAAAATCAAGAAAGACTAAAAAAGCCCAAAAAACTGCCGAAGCAGTCGGGAAAGGCGGCGGCTACTCAATATATATGTACTAAAAAGTACCAGGCTTTTAGGGTATTTTACCTTTTTTTGTGCCTTTCTTCTCGACTTTATTGAGTCGAAACCTTCTTCCTATCAGCATTTCAGACTTTTTCAGTCAACCCTAATTAGGGTTTGCTGAAAAAGTTTTGCGTGGGGGTAGGGTGTGGGGTGTGGGGTGTGGGGTGTGGGGTTTTACCCATTTTCAGGTGGTCAATTACCTAAGTTTCAGGGAAAAAGTGCCTAATTTATTAAGCAAACCCTAATTAGTGCCTCAAAACCAGAGACGATTTCCAACATTTCTTCGGTGATAGCAGTTTGCCGTTCCTGTTGGAATTGAGCGAGAAGTTGTGCTAATTGCTCTTCTATATTTTTCTCGGATGCTTGCATCGATGCCAGTCGGCTCGCATTTTCACTAGCCAAAGATTCAGCCAAAGCACGATACAGACAAATAAACAAATATTGCTCGATCAAGGCAGAAAACAACTGACTCCAATCCATGGTAAAGGTTGGCAAAGTGGCTCCTACCCACCTTTTTTGCTGTAAGTCTTTTAGCCATTTATTATCCACAGGCAATAATTGTAAGGCATGAGGTTGATAGGATATATTGGAGCGAGGCTTATGGTAAAACAAGGCAATTTTATCTATTTGCATTTGAGATTGCCACATTTCGATGTGTAGTAGCAGTTCTTGAACCATTGACGTGATGCCGGCAAGAGAAGTGGGCATCGCAAAGTTCCGTTCGCTGACTATTCCCGCATTTTCTAAGGGGGGAATTACCCGCGCACCTACAGCCAAGACTGCGAGTTGGCTGGAGTCAATAGACAAGTGCTGAATCTGAGTAACGGCGTAGCGGACAATCTGCTCGTTGAACTGACCGCACATACCCTGATCTGAACCAAATATGATCGCACCTAAAGGACTATTTCTCGGAAGCTTTCTGGGGCTTGCAGCGATCGCATGGCGCTGATATACTGCTGCTCCTAAAATAATTTGCAAGCCCATCTCGATGGTACGAGTATACTCGACAAGGGATTCTACTGCTCGTTCATATTGATGAATACTGGCTGCTGCAAGAACTTTCATGGTCTTGACAACGGATTGAAGTTCTTGCGCGATCGCAATTCGTCGTTGTAGCAATTCAAGGACTGGCATGATGTGTGTTGATTGGCAATTGATTGTCAAACAATTGATCGTGAAGTCGAGTTAATTTATCATCGGGCAGTTTTCTGGTTATGACGGTAACAGAAACAAGCGCGGACTTTTGCCGTAGCCAAAAAGAGAAACTGTGGGAGCTTTTGGGAGTGGAGGAGACGATGAACAGTCCATCCTATTTAACCCGGCGACGATTAATGATCGAGGTGGAGCCAAGATACTGGGAGACAGTGTACAACATATAGGCAAAATCAAGGGTCTCAGAAGAGATAGGTCACTACTCTTCTGAGACGGAAAAAGTATTAAGTGTACGGTAGAGGGTGGGCAGACTTGCCAGCAAGATGTGAGTCAGCATTGTTTCATCGTATAACCATGAGCAAGGAGGAGTGCTGCAACTAAAGCTAATAAAAAATAAAAAGGTGAGTCAGATAACAGTAGGAAGAGAACTGATAGAGGCATTAGGGGAGTTACCAGTACGCCAGTGTTTCACAGTAGATGCTCTACACAATCAAAGGGAGACAGCAGCCGCCATCATGGAAGCCAATCACGATTACCTGATGGCGGTCAAAGAAAATCAGCCGAGCCTATACAAGGCCATAGAAAAAAGAGCGTTGTCAATGGTTCGCCGTGGCGGGTTTCGGACGGTTCCCCAAGCTCGGTGTTTATAGGCTAACCAAGTTGACACAATTTTTGCTTTACTTTTCACCAAACCACCCTGCCTTTTTAAGGGGGGCAGGGGGAATCGAGAGTAAAATTTATCTTCTATCTAAATGGAGCAAGAGGACTCCCGTTAAATTTCTCCTTAATCAAAAATATACCAGAAATTAACGTAACGATGAATTGCCACCAGAATCTCAACTAATGCGACAGCGTTTCCTTATTGGGAAAGTCTTGATTCTCAGGGTATGTATGAGCTTGACATATTTAATCTGTAAGTGTTACATTAAAAAAATAACACAGATGAGGTCAGGCTGATGTTAAATGTTTTAAAAGTGAGAATATACCCAAACAAAGAACAAGAACTAGCCCTAGCTAAAAACTTTGGTTGCGTTCGTTTTGTTGGGAATTACTACTTAAATAAAACTAACAATCAGTACCTAGAGACTGGTAAAGGAATGACCTACTGTGACATGGCAAAAGACCTTACCCAACTCAAGAAACAACCAGATTTTGAATGGTTAGCTGAGGCTACTGCCGCCACCTTGCAGCAATCATTGAAAAACTTAGAATCTGCTTTTAAGAACTTCTTCTCAAAAAGAACAAAATTCCCTAAGTTTAAAAGTAAGCACAAAAAACAATCAATCCGTTATCCTGAAAGTTGTTCAATTAGAAATAATGGAATTAAGCTACCTAAATTAGGTGTTGTAAAAGCTAAGATTTCTCAAGTGATAAAAGGCCAGATTAAATCCGTAACTGTTTCTAAAACCAGTACAGATAAATATTTTGCTGCCATCTTGTTTGAAATGGATGAATCAACAACCATTGAAAAACTAAAAATATCAGGGATAGACCTGGGTTTATCTTCTTTAGTTAGGGCTTGCTGAATAAATCTAAAAACCTTGTCGGATAACACTTTTGGACTTTTTTGACATCAAAAAGTGCCTGACCTTGGAGTGATCGGGGGGAAAATTCAGGTACTTTTTCCCTGAAGCAGACCCTAGTTACGGTTTTTGATGGTGAAACAACCTACAAGATTGACCCAATCAAACCTACCAGAAAATATGCTAAACGTTTAAAGCGGAGACAACAAGCATTGTCTCGTAAAGCCAAGGGGTCTAATAATCGCCAAAAAGCCATTAAGGAGGTGGCCAAGGTTCACGAAAAGATAGCAAATACTAGACAAGATTTTCTTCATAAACTCTCTTTGAAAGTTATGCGATGAAAACCAAATCGTTGTAGCAGAGAATCTGAATATTAAAGGGTTAGCAAGGACTAAATTAGCCAAATCAATACATGACGCTGGTTTTGGTATGTTGCTTAATTTCTTGGATTACAAGCTAGAAAGAGAGGGAGGAAAACTTGTAGAAGTTGACAGGTTTTATCCGAGTACAAAACTCTGTTCTTGCTGTGGATTTAAAAATGATTTGTTGACTCTTTTGTATTCGTGAATGGATTTGTCCAGAATGTAAGAGTCAAACGATAGAGATTAAAACGCCGCCAAGAATTTAAGGGAAGAAGGTATGAGAATACTGTCAACAAATACCGATGGACAGTCGGAATTTCAAGCTTGGGGAGAAACTGTAAGACTCGTTGGTACTTGTACCCAAAAGCGGGTTTGGGGTGAATCAAGAATCCCCCGTCACAGCGTCAGCTTGACGGCGGGAGTGTCAATTAAGTTAGAACGACTTACTTATTCGGGATTAACCCACATTAACGTCTGACCAAATTCTACCGGTTCACCGTTAGCGACGGCGATTTCGACGATTTGCCCGGCTACTTCCGCTTCGATTTCGTTCATCAACTTCATCGCTTCGATGATACAAACCGTTTGTCCGACACGAATCCGATCATTTTTTTCCACGAAAGACGGTTCATCGGGAGCAGGAGCGCGATAAAAAGTGCCGACCATGGGAGAGGTAATCGCCAGCCATTTTTTATCAATAGCGGCGGCCACGGGTTCGGGGGTGGGGGTTTCTGGGGCCGGGGTGGGACCGGCGGCTATCACTGGAGCGGCGACGGGGGCCGTCACCAACGGCAAGGGAGCGGCGAGAGGTCCAAGGGCAGTATTAACGGTTCCTTTGCGGATATTTAGCTCTAAATCTGCACTTTTCAGGCTAAATTCACTGATATCCGTTGCTGCCAATGTTTTGATCAGTTCTCGAATTTCGTTGTAATCAATAGTCACCGCTCTGAAATCCCCCCGCAAATAAAAAGCAACAAATCCAAATTCGCACCCACCAAACCGTCGATTTTTCGCATCTAGCGGCTAAGTTTTGGGAAACAGGCTCAGAAAACTGGCTTTAGTCCTAAACCCGTCCCTAAAAGCTCATTTCTGGGCTTCTGATCACAATTATTCCCGTCCCAGATAGGAACCATCCCGGGTATCCACTTTAATCCTTTCACCGATGGAAATAAACAGGGGAACCATCACCTGCGCTCCCGTTTCTACGATCGCCGGTTTCGTGCCACCGGTGGCCGTATCTCCCTTGACTCCCGGATCCGTATCGGTGATTTCCAAGATTACCGAGGTGGGCAATTCCACCTCTAACACTTGCTCATTCCAAAAGAGAATATTGACTTCCATTCCTTCTTTCAGATACTTGGCTCGATCGCCCATTTGTGCTGGGGTGAGGGTTGCTTCCTCAAAAGTCTCCATGTCCATGAAGACAAACTGATCGCCTTCTTTGTAGGTGTGCTGCATGGTGCGCTTTTCGATCGTGGCTGAGGGCAAGGTTTCCCCCGCCCGGAACGTCCGTTCTACCACGTTGCCCGTCTGGACATTTTTTAACTTGGTTCGCACGAAGGCCGATCCCTTACCCGGTTTAACGTGCAGGAATTCTACCACCCGCCAGACAGAGCCATCTATCTCGATGGTTGTACCGCTCCGAAAGTCGTTACTCGAAATCATGAAATGCTGTTTAGGCCAAGAAAGATCAACATTCCATTTTACATACTTCCTGTACCCAAAAAAACTTTTTTCCCGCCCGTACAGGTAAGGGGTAGGTGGCAGCAGGGGCCAGCAAGGTATTGCCGAGGGTTACGGACGAAGAACCCAAAACGAGTATATTCAGTTTCTGCATATAGCATTAGGCTCTCTTAGAGAACTAGATAGGGCTTGCTGAATAATGGTAAAACCCTTTTAAAATAAGGCTTTTGACCTGTTAAAATCCGATGTTAGTGCTAGAAAATCGGATTGAGACCCTCAAAAACCTTGCATGATTCTCCTTGCAGTATATAAAATAGTACGAAAAGAGAGGGCAACAAAGCCTGAAACGACCGACGACCGACCACCGACGACCGACTCCTAACCCCACCAACAAACTTTTTGCCGCAAACCCTAGATACACAGCTAATCATCGCTAAAAAAGTTAAATTAGCTACTCCTGAACTATTTGACCCAGTTTTAGAATAATTCGATAGGATGCCAGGAATTTTAGTCTCTACTATTCAAAAGTTAAAGTCTTGATTTCTCTTCCTACCCCCTGCCTCGCCTGCGGCCTCTCTCTGTGCGGGGATTTCAGACTTAACGGGAAAAGTAAGGTCAGTAGTCAGTAGTCAGTAGTCAGGAGAATTAAGAATGAATAATGAGCAATTAAATGCTCTATTTAGGGATTTTAGGCAATTTTATGCCTATTTTTCTCATTTTTGCCCTCTCAAAAATTAATTATGCAAGAGGTTTAAGGAAAAAAGATTGCAGATGCTCATGACCTCAAAAGAAGAGCAAGGGTTAGCGGAATAGGCCGCTCTTATTGCAATTATAGCGGTTTTCACAGAAGTGAGTCCCGATTGAAACGCTGAAACGCCTATCTATCAAGGGATTTACTATACCTTATTAGACTGAAAACCGCTATAACAATATCGGAAGTTATTCGAGATTTTGTTAGCAGGTTGAACACTTATTTTTAGTTGTGCTTCCTGTCACTGAGCCTTGACATTGAGCCTTGACATTGAGCCTTGACATTGAGCCTGTCGAAATGTGTCGAAATGCTGTTCTATTTTAACCTTTGTTTCATCCCTTCGCTAAAACCGACGGTCTTCACCTGACATTTATGATAAAATCAGGGGACTGACTGACATCTGATTACTGATATAACCATGACGGGTGTGGACTTACAGCAATTATTACTAGAAAAATGGGGTCGTTCCTACGATATCCAGCTGCGACGCATCAAAGATAAGGTTCATGTCCAGATAATGTGGAAATATCTCGAACAAGCCTCTTTTCCTCTCTCCGAGTCTGAATATCTGCAACATCTCAATGCGATCGCTAATTATCTCCACGAATGGGGTGGTGTTAGTCAATTTCAAGCTTTTATCCGCGAAACCCGTGAGCGTCCCCGTCTCGGTAAAGCGGTTAGTCTGCCCCTAGATCTAGGTGAAAGGGCATCGGAATGGCTGATCAGCGATCAGTGATCAATTTGAGATCAGGCAAGAGGCACTCATGCAAGAGGCTCCCAAAAAGAATCTAGCAATTCTCCTAGCTAAAAAGAAGGTTAGAAACTAAGTAGGGTTGGCTGAATAATGGTAAAACCCTTTTAAAATAAGGCTTTTGACCTGTTAAAATCCGATGTTCATGCTGCGAATATCGGATTGGGACTCTCAAAAACCTTGCATTATCCTTCTTGTAGTACATAAGTTAGTACAAAAAGAGAGGGCAACAAAGCCTGAAACGACCGACGACCGACCACCGACGACCGACTCCTAACCCCACCAACAAACTTTTTGCCGCAAACCCTAAGTACATTAAAGCTTTTAGCTTAACCAATTAGGTTTTAGATTCGGCCTTTGTTATCAGATGTAAGTTTTCAGCCCACCGATTACCGATTACTGTTTACTGATAACCGATCAAATCTCCCACCTCCCTCTCTAGCTACAAAAACAAGCGCTAAGTCTCACCTTAACGCTTGTTTTTTCCATTGTTTTTGAATGACAGCGACTAGCTCTTGCGACGAGCGAAAGCACCAGCACCAGCAACGGCTAGGATACCGAGAATAGCAGAAGGTTCAGGAACAGCTACAGGTTCGGGTATATCGGTTTTTACGAGAGTTAAACTATATGTTCCCGCCACGGAGTCGGGAGCGCCCCCTAAAGTGAAGCTGATGTTGAAACCTCCCAGAAAATTGGGGAGAAAAGGCTCAATAAAAATCGCGTTACCGCTTACATTGTAAGTAGTCAAGGAAGCAGAACTGGCAATAGGGGTGTTTGAACCCGTAGCAAGGGTAGGAGTGACATTAGGGGTTACAAGACCAGGAGTCGCTATGGTGGTAAAACCGAGTGAAGGACCAGGAGGGGGAGAAAAGGTGACCGTAGTATTAGTTCCCGAACCAGTGCCGCTTAATGTAAAAGGTTTAGGAGTGGTAACGTTAGCAACTGTCACACTTGCAAATTGACCGGTCCCGTTTGATACGCCGGTGACGCTTGTGGGAGTAAGGACTGGGTTAGTGGTTCCCCAGGGGCTGATGGTTGCATCCCCGGTGATGGTTAAAGTGCTTACAGTAACCGCCTGAGCAGCACCGGCAAAGCCGAAGGCTGCAACCGTGCCAGCGATGGCAAGAGCACCGGTGGTTAGTTGTCTAGAGATGTTTGCAATCATTTCGGGTTGTAGTTTATTTTTTAGTGCGAAGCACGAAGAATTGTTCTATACCTCTACATAATTTATAACTTCAGCTAGCTCAAAATATTCTAAAGATTTTATAAAAATTGATCGATACAGATTTTCTGATAAAAATGCTCAAGACTGTTCTCCATTCCCCCTTCCGGGAGCATCTCACTTGTGCAACAAGTATTAATGCTTATGTCATTCAAAAACTAGAAAATCTTGAACTTGATCAAAAAGAGAAATGAGATTATAATAGTGGTAACCTACGATTCAGAATATATCTCGATGGCAGGCACAATCCAATGGGATCAGAAAATGAAAAAAGAATTCAAGAGTTATCCCGAGAGTTAGGAGCGTGTCCCTAGGAGCAATCCCAAATTAAGAAATTTAATAACTTGGGAGAAATAGAAGAGACTGTCAGAGATTTAATGATTCAGTATGTTAACCCATAAATCGGTATTTTTTATCAAAACAATTCCAGAAGAAACCGCTGGTCGGACGAGAAAAGTTAAAAGTATTTTGGGTGAATTACCAATTACAGAAAAACAAGCAAATAAGTTAGAAATAAAGCCGATAACTCATATGATTCATATCTTAGAGAAAAACTGCTTGCTCTTAAGTGGTGATGAATAGAGATGAAAAATCGGCGAATAAAATCGAATCATTAACAGGAATTGCTGTTTCATACAGTCCACAAAAACGCCTTGTTCATCGCTACCATTTTGAAGAATTACCATCTAACACAGAAGTGGAGGAAATGAGTATAGACGGGGGTAAGGTACGACTGAGAACGCCCAAGGTAAAAGCCTTAATTTGGCGTGATTATAAAGGGGTGAGTTTCCCTAAATTGGTAGTAGCTGCCTTTTTTCAGGATAACTCAGGCTGATTAGATTTGGTTAATTCTCAACATCTAGCCAAACATGAAAGTTTGTTGAGGAGATGGACATGATGGGATCTGGAATTTATTCCGTGAAATCGGCGAGGAACAGGAAAGGATTGAAATTTTGGACTGGCATCATTTAATCGAAAACATCTATAAAGTTGGCGGTTCATTCCAGCGAATTGAGGAGGTAAAATGTTTTCTCAAAGAAGGGTGGAGTGGATGCTGCTATCTCTTGTGCGCGAAGGATGGTCAGAGCCTCAAGTTGAGAATTTTATTACTTATTTGAACAAGCATAAACATCGAATTGTCAATTATGGTTATTTTCAAGAAGAGGGGATTTCCATTGGTTCTGGCTCCGGGTCATCTCAAGTGAAACAAATTGGTTTTCGTGTTAAAATTGCCGGTGCAAGTTGGAATTCTGGCAATGTACCGCAAGTCCTTCGTCCTCGCTGTGCCTATCTGAATGGTTCTCTTTTTTAACTTTTTTCTTGACCTCACCTTTGCATTTATGCTTATGGCAAAGGTGAGATGCTCCCCTCCCTTCCCCCTTCTCCCATTTCCCCACTTCCCCACTTCCCCCCGCAACGGCTCGACTGAGCATCGCCGAACGTCGCGCACGAAGTGGTCTCCCCATACCTTTGAAACAGGATTTAGTATTACTGGTGACAGCAGCTACACAATTTTTTTGGGTATTTGTTACTCTGATTGTTAACAATTTGTAATCTTTGGGAAATTTAATACTGCATGGTCGTTTCTGCTACAATTCCCCCCCTGGCTCAAGATACCCTCGCCCTGAAAGCGGTGTGGGCAAATATTGGCTATGATAGTTGTCCCCACCATTACAATTTCCATCTTCACACCCATTGTTCCGATGGTCAAATCAGTCCCCAAGACTTGATGAGGCAAGCGTTAGATATCGGACTAAAAGGATTAGCAATTACCGATCATCACTCGATCAAAGGTTATCAGCAAGCCCAAATTTGGCTAGAAAATCAGCCTTTAAATGGTTCTCTACCCCATCTATGGACAGGGGTAGAAATTACGGCGAATCTCTTAGAGACAGAAGTGCATATTCTTGGCTATGGTTTCGATCCCGCTCATACCGTCTTGACTCCCTATCTGCAAAGAGCCAAACCAGAAGGAGATTTAGCTTTGGCCTCTAGAGTCATTAACAGTTTACAGCAAGCGGGGGCCTTAGTGGTTCTGGCCCATCCCTTTCGTTACCATCGCCCCGCGGCCGATTTAGTGGCGGCGGCGGTAGAATTGGGTATTGATGGTATTGAGGCTTTTTATGCCTACGGCAATCCCAAACCCTGGCTACCCAGTCAACCGGAAACCGAACAAGCTCTCGCTCTGAGTCGTCAATATCAATTATTCGCCACCTGTAGCACCGATTCCCACGGTAAATCTTTATTACAGCGCATTTAGCCTGATCGCAGGATTAACGGTAAAATACTTAAATTGACTAAACTCGATCCTTTCTCGATCGAGTGTTAGTTTTTTATGGCCGTCAGCTTTTTCAGTGATCAGTAATCAGTAACCAGTGATCAGTGAAAGAGCCTAAATTTGTTGAAAATTGAAAACCTAAACCTGATAACTTAAAACTTAAACCTGATCACTGATAACTGATAACTGATAACTGAATAATCCCCTGAATGAAAGATTTATTCCTTAACACTTGCTGGTTAATTCCCATTTATGGCTTAATTGGTTCGATTTTAACCTTGCCTTGGTCTTTAGGCATTATTAGTCGCACCGGTCCGCGGCCGGCCGCTTATATTAACCTATTGATGACCGTCTTAGGATTAATACACGGATCGATCGCTTTTAATCAAATTTGGCATCGAGAGACGATTAAACTGGCTTTTGAATGGGTAAAAGTGGCCGATCTTAGTTTATCCCTTTCGATCGAACTTTCTCCCGTCAGTTTGGGGACGCTGGAACTGATTACCCTCATCAGTCTCCTGGCCCAAATCTATGCCCTTGGCTACATGGAAAAGGACTGGTCTTTGGCAAGATTTTATGGCTTAATGGGCTTTTTTGAGGCAGCTTTAGGGGGAATTGCCCTGAGTGACTCCCTACTATTCAGTTACGCTTTCCTAGAGATGTTAACGGTCTCTACCTATCTCCTCGTCGGTTTTTGGTATGCTCAACCTTTGGTCGTAACCGCAGCGCGAGATGCCTTTTTAACCAAGCGCGTCGGCGATATTATTTTATTGATGGGTTTGGTGGCTCTGTCCAGTTACGGAGAAGGGTTGAGTTTTTCTCAGTTAGAAAATTGGGCAGTAAATAACCCTGTAAAACCTCTGACGGCGACTTTGTTAGGATTAGCCCTTATTGCTGGTCCAACGGGTAAATGCGCCCAATTTCCCCTGAATTTGTGGCTAGATGAGGCGATGGAGGGACCAAATCCAGCCGGAATCATGCGGAATTCGATCGTGGTTTCGGCGGGGGCCTATGTTTTAATTAAGCTGCAGCCGGTATTTACCCTATCTCCGATCGCTGCCAATGTTTTAATAGTGTTGGGGACAATGACGGCAATCGGTACTTCTCTGATGACCCTATCCCAAATTGATATTAAACGCGCTTTATCCCACTCCACCAGTGCCTATCTCGGTTTGGTCTTTATTGCGGTGGGATTAGGTCATGTGGATATCGCTTTACTAATTTTATTCTCCCATGCGGTCGCAAAAGCCTTATTGTTTATGAGCGCAGGATCATTAATTCTCACCACCAGTAACCAAAATATCACGGAAATGGGGGGAATTTGGGCAAGAATGCCGGCTACAACCATGGCTTTTTTAGGGGGTTCCGCGGGGATGACGGTTTTAATGCCCCTGGGGATGTTTTGGACGTTAAAACGGTGGTTAGGTGGCGAATGGGCGATTCCTTGGTGGTTATTAGCAGTTTTAATCTTTGTTAATTGTCTTAGCATCGTCAATCTCACCCGGGTCTTTCGTTTAGTCTTTTTGGGACAAACCCAAAGTAAAACCCATCGCACCCCGGAAGTGGCCTGGCCGATGGCTTTGCCCATGGTAGCATTGATTTTAATCGCTTTATTGGCCCCGATTATTCCCCTACGTTGGGATTTTTGGCTATCTTTCACCAATCCCCTTCTTAATAACCAGAGTTTTACTATTGTCTGGGGTTTTCCCTTACTGATAGCCTCTGGAGTAATTGGCCTAGTTATCGGGTTAACGGTAGAGTTAAGACGAGCTTGGGCGAGACCAACTGGGTTAATCATCCGATTCCTGCAAGATTTGTTCGCTTATGACTTCTATCTCGATCGCATCTATCAGTTTACCGTGGTTTTAGCGGTAGGCAGCCTGTCAAAAATTACCGCTTGGATCGATCGTTATATTATTGATGGTCTGGTTAATTTAGTCAGTTTAGCGACGATTTTTAGCGGCAGTGCCTTAAAGTATAATGTTTCCGGTCAATCACAATTTTATGTCTTGACTATTCTATTCGGAATAGGGGGATTAATCTGGCTCTTATTAAACGGTCAATGGTCACTGATCACTAATTATTGGTCATCCCTGTTAACTCATTGAACCTCTGTGTATCGGTCCCTAGTCTCGCGGGTGCGGACTAGGGGAGGGCAAAAATCTCCACTCGGTCTATTTGTGTTATAATGGATTGGTCAAAAATGCTGGTGTAGCTCAGTGGTAGAGCAGCTGATTTGTAATCAGCCGGTCGCGGGTTCAAATCCCATCACCAGCTTCTGGGAAAACTAACTGTTTTCATTCCCTACAAGGCTTTATGGCTAAGCTAAGACGCATTTTAACTGCCTATCCTTAGATTAGTTGACCCCCCCAACCCCCCAACCCCCCCCGACATCGGGGGGGTCTTGCATGAGTGCAAGAGTGCCTCGTCTCAACAAGCAATTTAAATATGCGGGCAGCTTAATTCCGATCAACGGACTGGTTAAACGATCGCACAATCGAGACGATCCGATCAGCTTCCTGATTATTAAACATCCCATCTAGCCCTTCGGGATGGTTATCGGTAAAGGGAGGCTCGTAGAGCGCCCCCGGATTCATAACTCCGTTTTTAGTGAGGATATCGATGATATTTTCGATAAAACGGATTTGATTGGCCGAGAAGTTTGTCCCCTGCAAATAACGGGCAAAAGCTTGTTTAGCGGCTTGGCGTGCCGCTACGCGGATCCCTGCGGGATCAAGTCCGACGATTTCCAGGATCAGAAGCTTGAGGCTTTTTGTCTGGCCAAAAACCTCCTCAAAACGCTGACGGCTCTCAATTTCTGCGGCCGAAAATAGCATCTCCTCTAGGGCAGATAAATCCGTCTCCGTTAGGGGGAGATTGCGCTTCAGCTTGGCAATTGCCAGGTGATCCTGATGCTGACGGATATAGGACTCCACTTTCCGGCGATACTGTTCACGACTAAAACCGGTCTGATGGGTGGGAATATCGACAATCTGCACCGCTCCCATCTCATCGACAAAATCGGTGATCACGATCTGCTGCTTTTGGCGATCGATAAACTTGACCAGATCCCGGACACGCACCCGAATCCCCTCCACCATTGACGGCGTTGCTCTAGTCCACCAGTTTTCCGCCTGCACCTCGCGAATAAAGACCAATTGCCCCTTAATCATCGGTATATCGGGTTTAGTCTCCAGTTGACAGAGAATATCGCGCACTTTGTCCCGCAATCGCTCATAACTACGGTCGGCCTTGAGAATGGCTAATTGCAGTTTCACACAGAGAAGATCAAATTCCTTGGCTAGGGGATCCTCATTCGGCAAACCATTGGGTAGGCTGGCTAAGGAGTCGGCAATAGTGGCCACGTCCTCCTGACTCAGGTTGTTCCAACGATCGCGCTGACTAAAGGTTTCCACCTGCGGCAAGCGACGACGCACCAGAAAATTATCCCGGGGCATGGTGGCGATGTGTTGATGGAGTGCATCGAGCAAACTCGTGTATAGGTCGCCGGATCGATCGACTTTGTAACTAGAGGACTGCTCTCTCGCTCTAGGGGTTGCGCTTTGCTTGCAGGGAGCGAGGCGGGTTGCCAACTCGAGGCGATGTTTAACTAGGCGACTGGTGAGGCTTTCGGGTATTTTCTCCCTTGTTTCATCGATATCCTGCTGGAAATACTCGAAATTACCGCAGAGGTCGAAGACCAGAAACTCGGTTTTATCGTTGCCAGGACCGAACAAATCCTGACAGAGACGAGTCCCGCGCCCGATCATCTGGTTAAACTTCACCGGGGAGAATACGGGCTTAAAAAACACCAGATTGACCACTTCTGGCACATCTACGCCGGTATCGAGCAGATCCACCGAGACGGCGATAATTGGTTCTTTATTGACCTCGCTAAAGTCGTCTAGGAGACTTTGGGCGTAATTGTCGTGACTGTCAATAATTTTGGCAAAATGACCTTTGTAGTGAGGATAGTTACTATTAAAGCGATCGCAGATAAATTGGGCGTGTCGGTGATTACGGGCAAAAATAATCGTTTTACCCAATCGATCGCCACTGTTGACCTTTAGCCCCCGTTCCATCAAAATTCTTAACGCTTGATCCACGGTGTCGATATTAAATAACCATTGATTAAGGGCAGCTGCGTTAATTTCCCGCGGTAGTTCGCCGCTTTCCTCGTCGCGAAACTTCTCCTCGTAGGCCAGCTGCTCCTCCGGGGTTAGCTCGCTGTATTTAACCCCGGTACGCAGGAATTTAAACGGCACAGTAACACCCTTGGGAGGTACAAGATGGCCATCCTTAACTGCATCCTCTAACTCGTAGGCGAAGGTAGGAACCCCCTGCTGTAGCTGGAAAATGCGGTAGGTATCGCGATCTACTTCCGAGCGTGGTGTGGCAGTTAGTCCCACCAGCAGAGCATCGAAATAGTCGAAAATTTCGCCGTATTTGCGATAAATGGAGCGATGAGCCTCATCGACGATCACGAGGTCAAAATAACCCACCCCAAACAGTCGCCCATTTGCATCCATGCGATCGATGGCGTTGAGTATGGTTTGATAGGTGGAGAGGATGACGTTAGCCCCCGTCACGTCTTTGCTACGGGTCAGATCCAGGACGGTAACGCTGGGTAGATGACGCTGAAAGGCGCGGTATGCTTGCTTTAATAGGGCATTGCGAACGGCAAAGCCGCGCCAAAGGCGAACAGCCAGAAACAGGACTCGGTTTACCCAATTGGCGCTCTTGAGCAGTTCCACCAATGCGAACGGCAAAGCCGCGCCAAAGGCGATCGCAGTTCGGGTTTTGCCGGTTCCGGTGGCCATAACCAACAGGGACTTACGGGCGCACTTTTCTTCAAAGGTTTCGGTGATACGGCGGATGGCCTCTTTCTGGTAGGGACGGCCGACAATATCCTCGTTAATGGCGGTGTTGCTGAGGCGTTTACGGTGGGAACGGCGGAAAATTAGCCGTTCTAGCTCGGTTTTTCGCAGGAAACCGAGGACGGGACGGGGGGGATAGGTGAGATCATCCCAGAGATAGGTTTCATAGCCGTTGCTGTAGAAAATAACGGGGCGTTGGTTGTAGTCTTTTTCTAAGCAGTCGGCGTAGAGTTTGGCCTGATTTTGGCCGCTGTCGGGGCTTTTGCTGCTGCGTTTTGCCTCCACGAGGGCGAGGGGTTTGCCGTCGTCGCCCCATAGTACATAATCGACGAAACCGCGCCCAGTATCCCCCGCTTGTTGGATGGGCATCCCCCACACCTCGAACTCTGTGGCGTTGGGGGCTTTGGTATCCCAGCCGGCTTCTTTGAGTAGTACATCGATCAGATAATGGCGGGTGTCGGCTTCGTTGTAGTCGTGTTTGTCGGCGATCGCTTGATTTTGGGCGAGGAGGGCATCCCGTTCGGCCCTAGCGGCTGCCAGTTCGGCCTCGGTTTGGCGCTGTTTGGCCTCTGCAATTTGGCGCAGGGTATCGCTTTGGGAAAGGCGTTTTTCTAGGTCTTGCAGTTCTTTTTGACTGGGGACGGCGAAACTGGGAATTTTATGGCAATCAAAGCTAATATCGCCCAATTCTCGCCCATTCTGCCCATAGTAGCGCACCAGCCAGTAGGTGAGATGAAAGAGTTCCTCGATCAGGTGCAGGGAGTCGCGATCGCTGATGGGGCTGGTATGGTGGGCGGCGTTGTTGCCGATTCTGTGGATGGTGCGAATTTTGCCGAAAAGTCCTGGTTTAAGGTTATCTTTAAAGGTTTGCTCGTGGATGAGAGCGCCTAGGTTACTTTCCAGGGGCGGTTGCAGGTAGGGGTCGTTTTCATAGAGCCAGCAGACCATTTGTTCTAGGACAAAACGGGTATAGAAGCAACTGGCCCGGGGGTTGCTGAAGACTAATCCCTCGGCCTGGGCCGCGTGTTCGTACAGTTGCGGGAATTGATCTCGCAGGAAGGAGAAGTTTGATGCCATATTGCGCTCTCCAGTCTATAAGTCTATTATCCCCAAAGTTTTGGCTATCTCTATATTTTACTTGGTTATTGTTTAACAATTGTATAAAAAAACAGCAAGTTCGGTTATTTTATCCGCACAGAAAACGGGTTTCTCCGAGAAACCCGTTTTCTACTCAAATAATCAGTTTTTAATAACCAGATTTAGTATTAGTTAATTGTCCAACGGTCTTTTTTAATGGCATTTCCCACAAGATTATGGTAGTAATCCACGGGATGCTATGGCTACAGTTCCCCGCGAAAGGCGCGTTGTAAAAGGGAGTTGAAGAGATTGTTATAGTCTCCCAGCCCATCACTTAGGTGCTGAGACATCATCCTCGTATAACTGACGAATTCATCAAATCGATGCTGAGTTTCAATATCAGGTAACAGAATTGGAATTTTCAAGAACTCAGAAGCACTAAAATTTGACATATTTATCGATGGCTTCGCCTTTTCAAGCAAATACCTTTTGCCATAGTTACTGTTCAAAAAAGCCGATACATATTCAGAATTAGCCTTCGATTTATCAAAACGAACGCGAATCAAATATCCAGCGTATGCAAATTTCCCATCGCTTCTCCAGACAGCAGTTTTGCCAACAAGTTCAGGACTATTAGTTCTGTTAAAGAGTAAATCACCTCGTTTAACCGTAAACTTATCTTCATCCTTGGGCGGTATTTGACACCATTTAAGTGAATTAAGATCGATTTCTCCCGAATAAGTAATGTTATTCATTCGTAAAATAGGAAGGCCGCCCATTACCTCTTGAGACTTCTCGGCAGTTCCATACTGTGTCTCTACGACAATCTTTTTCATAGAGCAGATCTCCCACCCTTTCGGATTAGTAACAGGATCACCGAACATCTCTAGAAATGTCGATTTTAACAACTCCTCAGTCAACCGAATCGCCTCTTTGCGCTTGCGTCGCACCCCATCCGCTTTATCTAAAATTGCCGCAATTCTTCGCTGTTCTTCGAGGGGTGGGAGGGGGATTTTTAGCTTCTCGATAGTTGATTTTCTGATGGCTGGAACAGTCGTTTTTCCCGCAAGATGATAAAAATCAAGTGTTCTTAAGTAAAAATACAAATAAGTTGTATCGACCCTTTCTTCTTGTGGAATAACCCCCATGACGTTGTTATCAAATAACATAGGTCGGGTTGATACTGCTCTGAAATTTTGGCGTATAGCTTCACCAATCTTTGCAAATACAATAGTACCCGTAGGAAATGGAGTGAATTTTAATGTGGACAAGTCCTCATTTTTTACCCAGTTAGGAGCATCAGAAATAAACTGTTCTCCACTTCGCGCTCTGTTAGATATATCTCCTACTTTCGCAAAGGGAAAATCCCCGCTTTCGCAGCCTTGCATTGATATCGGGAAACCAACACCGGACTTTATTTCGGCAATCTCTTCCAAAAGGACATCTCGAAAGGTTGTGGTTCTCATCCCAACATCTCCTTTAACGCGTGTAAAACCTGATCAATCTCATTTTCAAACATAAATCAAACATCCTTTCGGTGGACTAAAGCGGTGGGTTACGACGGATTGTTAGATTCACTTTAACGCCTAGATTGTTGCCGTCTAACCCACCCTACCAGGAACTCTTCTCCCCCCTTTTTAAGGGGGGTTGGGGGGGATCGGATGGCGCTTTTATTTTAGTCATCACATCCTCTCCAAAACCTGATCAATCTTATTTTCAAACATAAATCAAACATCCTTTCGGTTGACTAAAACGGTGGGTTACGACGGATTGTTAGATTGACTTTAACGCCTAGATTGTTCCACCCTACCAGATCATTGACTTTGATGCTCATTGATCAATCGTTCAACTTCCTGATGCAAGCCAGAAATTTGATTGACAATCACATCCCAAACAACCTCATAATCAACTCCAAAATAGACATGGATCAATCTATCTCGCATTCCTGCCATTCCTCTCCAAGGTACCTGCGGGTTTCTTTGCCTAAACTCATCCGGCAAATTTTTAGACGCTTCTCCAATAATCTCTAGACTTCTCACAAAAGCCCTTTTCAGCAGTTCATCCTTGAAAAAAGCATCTTGGGTTAGCCCTTGAGAATGCTCCAAAATAAACGCCGTCTCCTGTAAAATATGTTGCAAATAGTCTTTAGGAGAACGGGACATATTCCACCTCATCGAGAATTCGTTGTCCAAAAAAAGGACTCAATGACTCAGGTGTAACCAGATCCACACTCCGACCAAACAAGTCCTCCAAAAAGAAACATAAATCCATAAAATTATTAAACGTCTTCATCCCGGGTTGAAACACCACCAAAATATCCACATCGCTCTTCTCTGTCGTCTGCTCTGTCCGAAAAGATCCGAACAAACCACAGCGACTAACTCCCAATCGCCGTAATTCCCCTTGATTTTGCTCTAGCAGACTAATTACCTGTTGCTTTGTCGTTACAGTCATAGCGTAACCCCTTCCCGTCGTATGTTGTCAAGAAATGGATTATCTCCGCTCTGGAACTTTGCCGCAGAGATAAAATGACGGGAAACAACCACATTATAATCAAGGCAAAGCCTAGCGATAAATTCACTCGTGCGGTCAATTTCCTGATAGGGATCCACCACACCAGAAAGAATGACCAAAAGATCGATATCAGAATCTTCCCGTCCATCTTCCCGTGCTTGGGAACCGTAAAGGACAATTTTCTGTAATTGGTTTTGATAGAGCAGATGGAAATAATCTTTTATCTCCCGCAGAATAACCTCTAGCTGTAGATTTTTCATAACACCCCCTCCAGTGCGTAGGACTGAATTAGCACCTCTGCCGAAATATTGCAGATTTGATGCAGTTGCCGAATCATCTCCAGCGATAGGGGCTGTTGGCGGTTTAATACTTGATTTACCTGTTCCTGATCGCCGAGAATAGGTATCAGAACCTGAGCGTCTAATCCTCGGCTCTCTAGATAAAACCGAATCGCTTCGATAGGATCCGGTAGAGGGATGGGAAAATGTTCCCGTTCATAGGCATCAACCAGTGTGGCAAGCAAATCTAAGCGCGCTGCTTCTGGTGTCCCCGGAGGTACTTCCAGAAGCGACTCAATCTCCAGTAAGGCCGCCTCATACTCGGATTCGGTTTTGATAGGATGTAGGTCTAATGGCTGTAGATTTTTCATCTCCTAATCTCCTAACATCTCCTCTAATGCGTCCAAATCCTGACGAATATCAGCCTCTAAAGCCCTTAACTTCTGTAAAATCACCTTTGGAGGCTCATAGCTCACCTCTTCGTACTCTATCTCCTTATAACGGTTAATTGATAGATCATAAGCATTGGCCTGAATCTCCTCGCGAGGCACAAAAAACGCCTTCGCTTTGCGGTTGGTGTCCTGAGTGGAGTCGCGATTATGCCAACAGCGCAGCAAATCCGGGATATCATTATCGGCGATCGGTTGGCGTTTATCATCGAGAGAGAAACCATCCGCCATCATGTCATAAAACCAAACGAAGTCAGTCCCCTTTTCTTTTACCCCCAGCTTCGTAAAGATGAGAATCGCGGTAGATACCCCCGCGTAAGGTTTAAACACCCCCGACGGCATCGATATCACCCCCTCTAGCTTATGTTCTTCCACCAAGATGGTGCGGATGTCCTTATGGGCCTTCGACGAGCCAAATAGCACCCCATCCGGCACAATTACCGCGCCTTTTCCCCCCGTCTTCAGCAACCGCAAAAACAGGGCCATGAATAATAACTCGGTTTTAGTGGTGTCGATGATTTTCGATAAATCCTTGGCAATAGTAGATTTCTCCAGCGAACCCTTAAACGGTGGATTAGCCAGAATCATGGTAAAACTATCCTCTACCCCGGCGTGATCCTCTGAGAGGGAATCCCGGGCCTCGATAATCGGCTGCTCGATACCGTGTAACATCAGGTTCATACTGCCAATGCGTAACATCGTCGCATCGAAATCAAAACCGTGGAACATTTGGTTATTGAAATGCTCTAGGTTGCCGCGTTCATGGAGCAATCGTCCCCCCTCGCTGTCCTTTAACTCCCGCACATACTCGGCAGCCGCTACTAAAAAGCCTCCTGTGCCACAGGCCGGATCACAGATAACCTCCCTCGGTCCGGGTGCTAATAACTCCACCATCATTTTGATAATATGGCGCGGCGTGCGAAACTGTCCGTTAGTCCCGGCTGTACTCAGTTTTGAGAGCATATACTCGTAAAGGTCGCCCTTGGTGTCGCGATCCTCCATCGGGATTTTTTCAATTTGCTCGATTACTGTTGCCAGTAGTGCCGGGGAGGCGATGAGAAATACCGCGTCCTTCATGTGTTTAGCGTAGGTGCTACCCTTGGAGAATTGCCCCAGATCTTTGATAAAGGGAAACGCTTCATCCCGGACAATCTGGAGCATTGTCTCGGCATCATCGATGTTTTTGAAGTGGGACCAACGGATATGCTGTTGGCTGGGGGGAAAGGTGGGATTTTCGAGGTTTTCGCCTAATCGTTAGGATTTACGCTCCTTAGCTAGTTCTAGGTCATCTAGGCGTTTGATAAAGAGTAAATAGGAAATCTGCTCGATTACCGAAAGCGGGTTACTAATGCCGTTATTCCAGAAGGTTGTCCAAAGTTTATCTATTTTGGATTTTAATTCGCCGGTGATCATCGCTGTTTATTTGTTCACTGCTTTTAATATTGCAGTAATATTGTACTGAAAATCGGGGGTTTTCTTGGGTTTTCTGGGTAAAATATATTCTAATACTAAATCTGGTTATTAAAGACTGATTATTTATTCCCCTTTTTGCATGAGTGCATGAGTAGAAAACGGGTTTCTCGGAGAAACCCGTTTTCTGTGCGTTACTCAACGGATTTAGTATAACCAGCTACTTAGCATCATTGGATTTTACTAACATTGAGAATACTTAAACCAATGATCTTATCCCCTTGATAACGAATAATCACATCATTATCTGTTAATTCGCTATCATCCGCAGGTAAAGATGGTTGATAAAAATTGATATACAAAACATCTGCTTTTGCATCATAAGCTGTCCAAAAATCTTGCTGAGGCAGAGCGTGAATCATCTTGGCGAAGTTAAGATAGGATTGAATATTAATGCTAGTTATGGCCATATTTGTTGCCTCTTGGTTAATTCACGAAGACGACGGGTTAAATAAGCAGTAATAATAAATCCCCCCTCTGATAATTCCCGATAAACAACGATTAGATATTTTCCAGAAACTATTTGTTTAACTGCCAACAATTCCTGCTGGTTTCCTACTAGGATTTTCTCAGGATAGCGAATGGTTTCCAATATCTCCGCTTGATAGGATACTAATTCACTATGTCCACTGATAATGTGTTTCCATCTCTCCTCTGTCAGACGAATTAAAACCCCATTCTGAGAAGTTACATGAAGATTCATAGGTTCCGATTCAGTGTAAATAGACCTTTAAACCACACTTTCAACCCAACCTAACCTTATTCCACCGTGACACTTTTGGCTAAATTGCGCGGCTGATCCACATCTAAACCGCGACGGGCTGCAATATGATAGGAGAGCAATTGTAGGGGAACTACTGTTAAAATTGGCGATAATAATTCCTCAATTTCCGGCACACATAAGACATCATTAAAGACTTTCGGCGCTTCCGTATCACTGTCGGCAACTACTCCCAATAACCGCGCATCCCTTGCTTTTGCTTCCTGTGCATTGGAGAGAACTTTATCATAAACTATCCCCGGCATCGCAATCGCTACTACGGGAACTTTTGCATCTAAAAGCGCAATTGGTCCGTGTTTCATTTCTCCGGCTGGATAGCCTTCCGCATGAATATAACTGATTTCTTTGAGTTTTAAGGCCCCTTCTAAGGCAATGGGGAAATTAATCCCCCGTCCCAAAAAAATAAAGTCCTGGGTGTCATTAAATTCATGGGCTAATTCTTCGATCGCTTTTTCCTGTTTTTCTAAGACAGTTTCGATCAACCTTGGCAGCGATCGCATTCCGTTAATAATTTGCTCGATTCTCTCTAAAGACAAAGTTTGACGACGATAGGATAAATCCAAAGCTAAGAGATAAAAACCCAATAATTGTGCCGTAAAACTCTTAGTTGCCGCCACCCCAATCTCAATCCCCGCTTGGGTATTAATAATCTGATCGACCATTTGTGCTAGGGTACTTTCGGGGCGATTAGTAATCCCGATAATCCGGGCTTGATATTTTTTTCCTAACCCTAAACGACGCTGTTTTTCCGTTTCCAACGCCGCTAAAGTGTCGGCTGTTTCCCCCGATTGCGTCACCCCGATAGTTAAAGTATTGGGCATCAGGGGGGTGGGTGCATAGCGAAATTCCGAGGCGTACTGTACCCTTGTCGGAATACCTGCCAACTGCTCAATCAAGTATTTACCCACTAAACTAGAGTGCCAACTGGTTCCACAGGCTAAAATCTGAATATGTTCTAAATTATCGTAAATTTCTTCAGAAAAATTAAGATTTATCGGGTTGACATTATCCCCATTTTGTGCTGTCCAATGGGGATGCAGATAGGTCCCTAAACAGTCGCGCACCACTCCGGGTTGTTCGTAGATTTCCTTGAGCATGAAGTGACGATAACCCTGTTTTTCTACAGTGGTCGGACTCCAATCGAGGACTCTGGGGCTTTTACGGACTCTTTTCCCTTCAAAATTATAAATTTCTACTCCCAAGGGTGTTAAGCGAGCGATTTCGCCATTATCCAGGGACAGCACTGCCCGGGTATGGGGAACCAAAGCACTGACATCGGAGGCACAGAAAAACTCTCCTTGACCGAAACCGATGATTAAAGGGGCGTGTTGCCGCACGACAATCAATTCATCGGGATAATCGGGACTAATCACCCCTAGGGCAAAAGCACCCTCTAAACGCTCAATTGCCCTTAAAACTGCCTTGAGGAAAGGACTTACCCCCAAGTCTTCTTCATCGCTAGGTTTGGGTAGATAACTGGCGATTAGATGGGGAATAACTTCTGTGTCGGTTTCCGAGTCAAATATACAGCCTTTTTCCTTTAATTCTGTTCTTAATGCCTGAAAATTTTCGACAATGCCATTCTGTACCACTGCCACCCGTTGACTATTATCGGTGTGGGGATGGGCATTACTTTCTACGGGTTTGCCGTGGGTTGCCCAACGGGTGTGACCGATGCCAATTTGGGAGGGATTAACTTCCTGTTCTAATTTTTCCCGCAGATTGTAGAGTTTTCCCTGGGCGCGGACTCGATGTAATTCACCTTCGAGAATTGTGGCAATCCCTGCCGAATCATAACCCCGATATTCTAAACGTTCCAATCCAGCTAGGAGAATATCGATCGCTGTTTGGGTCCCGATATAGCCAACAATTCCGCACATTCTTTCCCTGACCCCATTTAGGCTAAGTCCAATCTATTCTATCGCAAGCGTGACGCTTGTTTGCTTAGAGGCTCAAGACGCAGGGGCAAGGGCAAAGTTTCCCCTATAGGAGATTGGGGTGTGGAGTGTGGGGAGAACAAATAAAAGTAATATAAATCACTCAGCAGCATATTTTGTTCTTTTTGTCAAAAAAACTTTTTCTTTGCAACAAAACTACACAATTAATTGATCAACGGGTTGGCTTTTAAAAGTCTCTTTAATCGCCAGTTATTGCCGTTGCTGAATAGGTAAGTGTATATTTAGCAAGGGTTTTCAGGATCAACAGATAGCAAAAACCCCAAAAAGCACAGAAAAAGCCATCGTTTCATACTGCGAAATTATACCATAATCGCTGGAAGTATTGCAACCTCGTAAACAAATGAGAATTATTTTCAATAAATTCTTAAGAAAAGATAAATATTGCGAAATGTAAATTTTAATATTCTCAACTATTAACGGCTGTTTGATATAAAAAACTTATAAAAGGTAATTCAGTCACCGAATCTGCTGCGATGTGTCTAGAAAATTGACATCTCCCCGTTCTCAAGAGATGGGGATTCTAATCGGTGACTAGAAGCGGGTTGAAACTGCGCTTCTACTCGATTACGATATATTTTAGAAAGCCTGTCTAAGTAGGTTGATTCATGAATCAACCTACAAAGCAGGACGTTTTGACAAATTTTCAGCTATTTATTCCGACTGAAATCGACTAAAAACGTTGCCAGATAAGGATTTTAGAGAATGACATTTCAGAGAATGAAACAGCCCTACCCGATGTCGGGGGAGCAAGGGGGGATTGGGGGAGATGTAGCTCATCTAAGAATAGGCGGTTAAGATGCGTCTTAGCTTACCTAACTTCACGACAGGTTAATGGTAAGTATTCAAACTTAATCAGTCTGATTTGCCCCTAAGTAAGGAAAATTTATCGAAACTATCACAAACAGTGCTAACCAATGAATCATATTTTTTCTAGCATCGATTTTCAGGCAATTAAAAATAACCCTAGCTTTAAGGAAGACAGCGTTAGAGAGGTGATTATTTTACCTCTTTTAACAAGTTTGGGCTACCAAGAGGATAATATCGAAAGAAGTAAAACCCTACGGCATCCCTTTTTAAAGGTTGGTAGTCAAAAACGTCCGATAAATTTAATTCCTGACTATGTTCTCAAAGTTAATCAAAGTTATGCTTGGGTATTAGAGGCTAAAAAACCAACGGAAAATATCTACGAAGGTGATTCAGTAGAACAGGTCTATAGTTATGCGACTCATCCTGAAATCAGAAGCAATTATTTTGCTCTTTGTAATGGCCTAGAATTTAGTTTATTTAAAACCATCGATACCAGTACACCTATCTTATATTTTTCTCTTGATGCAATTGCCGATAGTTGGCAAGAGTTGACCCAGTATTTAGCCCCAGATAGATTTCAAGTGGGGAAAAGTTTTACCTATCAAAACCATTCCCAAATTACTCGGAAAACTTTTGACTACTCAAGTCGTCCCTTGTTAGAACCAATTGAAGTAAAAAAACAACAAGCTAAAAGACATTTTGGGGTGCATGGATATTTTACTAAACAAGCATGGAATGTGGTGGCAGAATATATTAAAAACTTTAGTCAACCGGGGGATGTAATTCTGGATCCCTTTGGGGGTAGTGGAGTGACGGCAATTGAAGCTTTAATGAATAACCGTAAAGCGATTAGTATTGATATTAACCCTCTGGCTATTTTTCTTGTTAATTCTTTAATCACTCCTGTTGACTTTGATGATTTAAGTCAAGCTTTTGAACGAGTTAAATTAGCTTACCAAGAGCGAGAACCGCAAACCAAAGAAGAAATAACAAAGGCACTCAATACCTATCCCTATCCCCAAGGCTTGAAACTGCCTAAAGGTTCCGATCTGGCTACTGTTGAACAGTTATTTAGTAACAAACAATTAGCTCAACTAAGTTTATTAAAACATCTGATTAAACAAGAATTAAACGAGAATGTTAGAGAGTCTTTAATGTTAATGTTTTCTGGCCTATTAACTAAAGCTAATTTAACTTATCATAACAATAATCAAAGACCTGCATCTGGACAAGGAAATGCTTCAGTTTTTCAATATTACCGTTATCGCATAGCACCTCAACCTGTAGAAATTGATATTTTTACTTACTTTGAATTGAGACTAAAAAAGATAGTTGCCGCTAAAAAGGAGATGACTTATTTTATTAATAAAAACACCATCAACCGTGCCAAAATTGTTAAGGGTACAGCTACCAACTTAAGTTTTATTGAAAATGAAAGCGTTGATTATATTTATACCGATCCTCCCTACGGAAAGAAAATTCCCTACTTAGATTTATCGGTGATGTGGAATGCTTGGTTAGATTTAGAAGTGACAGAAAAGGACTATCAATTAGAAGCTATTGAAGGTGGAACAATCCAAAAAAGTAAACAGGAATATAATCAATTAATTGCCCAAAGTATTCAAGAAATGTATCGGGTTTTGAAATTTGAGCGATGGTTATCCTTTGTCTTTGCTCACAAAGATCCTGAGTTTTGGCATTTAATTTTAGATACGGCAGAAAGTTGCGGATTTGAATATGTGGGAGCAGTGCCACAAAAAAATGGACAAACTAGCTTTAAAAAGCGGCAAAATCCCTTTACAGTTTTATCAGGACAGTTAATTATTAATTTTCGGAAAGTTCCTACTCCCAAAGCAGTAATGAAAGCTAACTTAGGCATGGATATCACCGAGATTGTCATGCAAACTGTTGAAGGAATTATTGCGAAAAATGATGGGGCAACCCTAGAAGAAATTAACGATGAATTGATTATTAAAGGTTTGGAATTAGGGTTTTTAGATTTACTAGCAAAGGAGTATTCAGACTTGACTCCGATTTTGTTAGATAATTTTGATTATGACGAAAAGACTGAACTATATACCATCAAAAAAGACAGTAAGTTTAAGTCAAAAATCGATGTTAAATTGAGAATTAAATACTATTTGATTAGCTATTTGAGAAGGATGGAAAGAGATAATAAAAGCTCTAGCTTTGATGATATTGTTTTTAATATATTACCTCTGTTAAAAAATGGCACGACTCCCGAAAATCAGACGATTTTAAATGTTTTAGAAGACTTAGCTGAGAGAGTTGGTGATGATAACTGGCGCTTAAAACAAGAAGGACAATTGAGTTTATTTTAAATTTAGCATTAACGAACTTTGACGCTCCCAGTAAAACTAAATACCCGATCCCCCTACCTTCGGCATCCCCCTTAAAAAGGGGGAAAAGGGGGAAAAGGGGGAACTTAAATGGGATAATTCGGTGTGTAATTTTTATGAGCGAGAATTAGTACAAGACTCAAAATAGATGGACTCCTAGCACACTTTGTTCTTTTTGTCAAAAAAACTTTCTCTTTGCAACAAAACTACACAATTAATTGATCAACGGGTTGGGTTTTAAAAGGCTCTTTAACCGCCATTTATTGCTGTTGCTGAATAGGTAAGTGTAGATTTAGCAAGGGGTTTCAGGATCACCAGACAGCTAAAAACCCCAAAAAGCACAGAGAAACCCATCATTTCATACTGCGAAATTATACCATAATCGCTGGAAGTATTGCAACCTCGTAAATAAATAAGAATTATTTTCAATAAATTCTTAAGAAAAGATAAATATTGCGAAATGTAAATTTAAATATTCTCAACCATTAACGCTTTTTTGATATAAAAAACTTATAACAAGTAACTTAAGTCACAGAATCTGCTGCGATGTGTCTAAAAAAGTTTGAATTTTTGAGGGACTATCAATGGTTAAAACAATTAATTAACGTTTAACCATTGATTCTGAGAGAAACTTTAAACAGTAGTAACAACTGCTGTTAAAGCGGCAGTAACCGCGTCCATCGATTGATTACCGTCGATCTGGTTAAGAGTCCCTTTTTGACCGTAATAATCTAAAACGGGGGCAGTTTGGTCGATATAAACCTGTAGGCGACGGGCGATCGTTTCTTGAGTATCATCTTGACGACCGCGTTGCATGAGACGTTCAATCAAGACCGTATCCGGTACAGCCAAATTAACCACATAAGTGTAACTATCAGCCAATTCTTCCAGTAATGCGTCTAAAAAGCTCGCCTGTGCCACCGTGCGGGGAAAACCATCAAGAATCCAACCCTTAACGCTGTCAGGCTGTTTTAAACGTTCCTGAATTAAACCTAATAACAACTCATCGGGTACTAATTCGCCCTTTTCCACATAAGCTTGTGCTTGCTGACCAAGTTCTGTCTTCTCTGTAATTGCTTGACGTAAAATTTCACCGGTAGAAATATGGGGAATCGTCAGAGATTCCGCTAATTTTGCCGCTTGGGTCCCTTTTCCCGATCCGGGCGGTCCCAAAAATATCACACCGATCCGTTTGCTCATGGATTAAATATAGGGTTTTAAGGTAAAAAATAACCAGTAACCGCTAAAAGGTCACTGGCTGACTATCTAACTACCGTTTAATCATGTCCTCATAGCGTTGAGACATGACATAGGTTTGAATTTGTTTCGCCGTATCGATCGCCACCCCCACCAGAATTAACAGGGAAGTTGCCCCCAAACCGCGAAAAGTGGTGACACCGGTGGCGCTTTCTACCACAGTCGGCACCGTAGCCACCAAACTTAAAAAGAGAGCGCCCAAAAGGGTGAGACGATTCAGCACCCCTTCCAGATAATTAGTAGTAGCCGTCCCCGGACGAATCCCCGGAATACTGGTCCCCATTTTTTTCAGGTTTTGGGACATATCCTTGGGGTTAACGGTCAGGGAAGCGTAGAAGAAACTAAAACCGAGAATTAGTAAGCTATAAAAAGCCACATAACCCCAACTATCGGGACGCAGGGCATTAACCAACTGGACTAAAACCTGACCAACCGGGTTATCCGTGGGTAAAGCTTGCACCAATTGGAAAGGTAAGACCAACACTGCCGAGGCGAAAATAATCGGCATCACGCCCCCTTGATTGAGTCGTAGGGGTAGATAACTGGTTCTTTCCCGATAGAGACGACGACCCACCTGACGACGGGCAGAAACAATCGGAATCCGACGGGTTCCTTCCTGAACAAAAACAATGCCGATAATCATCACCAAGAAAACCAGCAAGAGAATCACCACTTGAGCGATCGCTTGTCGGCCACCCTGTTGAGCAAAAGTAATCGTATCACCGAGGGTTTTTGGTAAAACAGCAACAATGTTGACAAAAATCAGCAAAGATGCTCCATTTCCCAGACCGCGTTCCGTAATCAGTTCCGAAATCCACATCACGAACATAGAACCGGCCACTAAAGCGAGAACCGTAGCGGCGATCGAGGGTAAAGTTCCAGCCACAACGCCGTTAGCCACCAATAAACCGAGAGTAATGCCGATACTTTGAATAATTGCCCAACCAAAGGCAATATAACGGGTAATTTGGGCAATTTTTCGCCGTCCTGCTTCTCCTTCATTTTTCTGTAAATCTTCCAAAGAAGGAAGGGCAGCGGTGAGCAGTTGCACGATAATTGAGGCGTTGATATAGGGAAGAATGCCTAGTGCAAAAATCCCTAACGTCGATAATCCTCCCCCGGTAAACAGGTCAAGGATTCCCAAAGCGGCGTTACCTTGAATAATTTCTGCTAATCTTGCCCGATCCAAACCGGGTATCGGTACAAACATCCCAAAACGGAGCAGAATCAGTAAACCCAATGTAACCAACAAGCGACCGCGTAAACCGGCCGCCTGTGCCATTTGCATAAACGTTTCCTGTGCCGTGGGAGCCTTATCACGACTGACGACCATTAACAGTTACCTCTAGTGCAGTTTTTTTTATGGGAAAAAGTAATCGAGGGGGAAAACTTTCTCGATTTTTTTAAGATTTCCCCTGTCTTTCTTATGATATAGCAATCAGGTCTTGGGGGTTGGGTGTTAGGGTGTGGGGGGGTCACTGCGTGCGCGTTGCGGGGGAAGGATAAATAAAAATAATCTCCTGTCTCCCGTCTGTCTCCCGTCTCCCGTCTCCTGTCTCCTGTCTCCTGACTCCTGTGGAACTTATATTTCTTCCCAAGTACCTTGAGCGGCGGTAATTTTCTCTTTGGCACTATTGCTAAAAGCGGCGGCCTTCACCTTGAGGGGAACGGTAATTTCACCATCACCTAAAACTTTTAAAGGGCCGTCGTTGCTGGTGAGAATTTTAGCTTTTAGGAGACTTTCCAGGGTAACTTCCGTATTAGCGGGTAAAGAAGCTAATTTTTTCAGATTAACGATCGTGTATTGACGGGGGTTAACCAAAGGAAAATGCTTTAATTTGGGAACCCGACGATAGAGGGGCATTTGTCCCCCCTCAAAACCGGGACGAGTCCCCGTCCCAGAGCGAGATTTTTGTCCGCGCATTCCCAGACCGCAACTAGCACCCTGGCCGGCCGAGACACCCCGTCCCACACGACGACGGCGTTTAGTGGACCCCGGTTGGGGGGCGATTTCGTGGAGTTTCATGGTGATTTCTTTAGGTGTACAAATGTTCTACAGATACGCCTCGATCCTTAGCCACTTCCGAGAAAGTGCGGAGAGTTTCCAGGGCGTTAACAGCGGCTCTAGCGTTATTGAGAGGGTTATCGCTACCGAGTTGTTTAGCGAGGATATTTTTCACCCCAGCTAATTCCAAAACGGTACGGACAGCACCCCCAGCAATAACCCCAGTCCCCGGAGCAGCCGGACGCATGAGCACTTGAGCGCCACCGGAAGCGCCCCGGGTAAGGTGAGTGATGGAACTAGCTTTAGTTAAGGAGACTTCAATTAGTTGTTTTTTGCCATCGGCCACGCCTTTACGGACGGCCCCGATCACATCCCCTGCTTTGCCGACTCCCACTCCCACCTGGCCGTTTTCATTACCGACCACGACGATAGCCCGGAAGCTGAGTTTTTTACCACCCTTAACCACTTTACTAACCCGGCGGATCTGGATGACCCGCTCTTGCCAAGTGGTTTCTTTTTCTTTTTCGCGGTTGCCTTTGCGACGTTTTGCCATAGTTTTATCAGTGTTGAAAGGATATTTTAGAAGTTTAAGCCAGCTGACCGAGCCGCTTCTGCTAAGGCTTTGACGCGACCGTGATAGAGATTGCCACCGCGATCAAAAACCACTTGTTCGATGCCTCTTTCTAGGGCCCGTTGGGCCACCAGTTTACCCACGGCAGCCGAGGCTTCTTGGGTAGCGGTGGACTCTAATTCCCCGCGCAAGGTGGCCTCTAGGGTAGAAGCAGCCGCGAGGGTATGTTGGGCTACGTCGTCGATAATTTGGGCGTAGATGTGGTTATTAGAACGAAATACGGATAAACGCGGCCGTTCAGCAGTGCCACTAAGTTTGCGACGCACACGCTGGTGACGACGACGGACTGATTCTTTGCGACTAAGTTTCATAGTTTATTTTTTAGCTCCTTTACCGCCTTTACCGCCTTTACCGCCAGCTTTACCAACTTTGCGACGGACGACTTCACCAAGATAGCGAATCCCTTTTCCTTTATAAGGTTCGGGGGGACGAACTTCGCGGATTTTAGCGGCAATGTTACCGACCGCTTCTTTGTCGATGCCACTGACGATAACTTGGGTGTTGTTTTCTACAGCTACGGAAACACCATCGGGCATCTCCATTTCCACGGGTTTACTGTAACCAACATTCAGAACTAATTTACTACCCTGCGCCTGGGCGCGGTAGCCCACCCCTTGAATATCGAGGCGTTTTTGAAAGCCCGTAGCGACTCCTTCCACCATGTTGGCTACTAGAGTTCTACAGAGTCCGTGGCGTTCTCTGGCGGTACGGGAATCGTCTTGACGGGTAACGAGGATGGTTTCGCCATCTTTATTGATGGTGACGGCGGTGGGTAGGGTTCTCTGGAGAGTTCCTTTGGGTCCTTTCACCGTCACAGTAGCACCATCGATATCGACGGTGACTTTATTGGGAATAGGAATCGGGCGTTTGCCAATACGAGACATAACAGTTATCAGTTATCAGTTATCAGTTATCACCGGAAGAGTTATCAGTGGGTCAGCTATCAGGTTTAAACTTGGAAAGGCTGACGGCTGATAGCTTATCCTTGTTTACCAGATGTAGCAAAGGACTTCGCCGCCAACGTTTTGTTTACGCGCTTCGCGATCGGTCATAATGCCTTTAGAGGTGGAAACAATGGCGATGCCAATGCCACCGAGGACGCGCGGTAAGTCTTTACTGTTGGAATAAACTCGCAGTCCCGGTTTACTGACTCTGGTGAGGGTAGTAATGATCGGTTGACGGTTTTTGCCTTTATATTTGAGGGAAAGAACTAATTGAGATTTAATCCCCTCACCCACTTCCTCAAAGTCAGCAATAAAGCCTTCGTCCTTGAGAACTTGAGCAATACTGCGCGTCATCCGCGTGGTGGGAATTTGAGTAGTGGTCTGCCGAACCGCGCAAGCGTTACGGATGCGGGTCAGCATATCCGAGATGGTATCGTTAGCAGACATGAATTACCTGTTTTTCTCCTAAATTGGGATCAACATCAGTGGTCAGTTATCAGTCATCAGTGATCAGTTATCAGTTATCAGATTTGAGTATTAAGTGAGTAGTATTAAATAGCAGTTTCCTGCTGTCTTTCCACTGAATCACTGTTTACTGTTTACTGTTTACTGTTTACTGATCACTGTTCACTTATTTACCGGTCACTGTTTACTTTTCTCTTGATTGATTTATCTAAAGGGCATTCCCATCTCTTTGAGGAGGGCGCGTCCTTCTTCGTCGTTTTTAGCGGTGGTGATGATTGAGATGTCCATCCCGCGAATTTGATCGATTTTGTCGTATTCAATTTCGGGGAAGATCAACTGTTCACGAATGCCTAAACTGTAGTTACCACGACCATCAAAACTGTTACCGCTGATACCGCGAAAGTCGCGAATACGTGGTAATGCCAGATTAATTAGACGGTCTAAAAAAGCGTACATTCGATCGCCGCGCAATGTCACCATGACTCCCACGGGCATTCCTTCGCGAATTTTGAAGCCAGCGATCGCTTTTTTAGCTCTAGTCACTACCGGTTGTTGTCCGGTGATGGTGGACAGTTCCGCCTTGGAAGACTCCAAAGCTTTGGCATTTTGTGAAGCTTCCCCAAGACCACGGTTAACAGTAATTTTGATAACTTTAGGTACTTGGTGGATATTGGTATAACCAAATTGTTCTTTCAGTTTCGGAACAATGGTTTCTTGATAGGTGGTTTTTAGTTTTTGGCTCATAGTTTTTCTGCTTACTTTTCCTGGGCTTGGTCAGGAACTAGAATTGATGGGAAACTAATCAATAATTTCGCCAGTTTTCTTCAGTATCCGCACTTTCCGACCGTCTTCGGTAAAGGTATAACCCACCCGACTGGCGATTTTTTTCTTCTCGGAATAAAGCATCACTTTGGAACTGTGAATCGGTGCTTCGTAGGTAAGGATTTGACCCGATTCTCCTTCCTGTTGGGGTTTAGTATGTTTGGTGCGGATATTAACTCCCTTGACCACCACGGTACTTTCTTGGGGTAAGGCCCGTAAAATTTCGCCCACTTTGCCCTTATCGGAACCGGCGATTACTTGAACGACATCCCCTTTTTTAACGTGCATTTTTTGCCTTTGGGGTGGGGTTTGACTGTTTTTCTTACTCATTTTTTTGACCTCCGATTGCCCTTATAATTTTGACTTTGATCAGAGAACTTCTGGGGCTAAGGAAACAATTTTGGTGTAGTTTTTATCGCGCAATTCCCGAGCGACAGGACCAAAAACCCTAGTACCTTTGGGATTACCGTCATTATTAATAATCACGGCGGCGTTATCATCAAAACGGATGCTCATGCCGCTATCGCGACGGACGGTTTGACGGGTCCGCACAATCACGGCAGTGACCACATCGGATTTTTTCACGGGCATATTGGGGATAGCGTCCTTAACCACGGCGATAATTTTGTCACCGATGCCACCGTAGGTACAGTTACCTGTTCCCAGCACCCGCAGACACATTAGTTTCCGCGCCCCGCTATTGTCAGCGACATTTAAGTAGGTTTGTTGTTGAATCACGGTTTTTACCTAGGTGAAATTTAATTATCGGTTAATATTTCCGCCACTGTCCAACGTTTGGTTTTACTGAGGGGGCGGGTTTCACGGATACGAACTCGATCGCCTTGTTTGGCTTGATTTTCTTCGTCGTGAGCCTTAAATTTCTGGGTTTTCACGACGATTTTGCCGTATTTAGGGTGAGGAGAGCGGTTTTCAATGGCTACCACTACGGTTTTATCCATTTTGTCGCTGACTACTACCCCAACTCTTTCTTTAACTGCCATAGTGGGTTATGCCTCCGGGGTGGACTGGGCTAGTTGGCGCTCCCGTTCTACGGTCAATAGTTGGCCGAGACGGTGGCGAGTGTGTTTAAATTCGTGGGTTTTTTCCAAGCGACGGGTGGCCTGTTGCAAACGCAATTCAAACAGTTTCTTTTTGGCATCGAGGATAGCGTCGGCGATTTCGTCATCGCTCATCTTCCTCACTGCGGCGATTTTTGGTAGAGCCATTAGACAAAATCCTCCTCGCGAGTGATAAATTTGGTCTTAATCGGTAATTTTTGGGCGGCTAGGCGCATTGCTTCCCGGGCTACTGGTTCAGCTACCCCGGCAATCTCAAACATAATGAACCCCGGTTTAACCACGGCCACCCAGAATTCGGGGGAACCTTTCCCGGAACCCATCCGGGTTTCTGCAGCCCGTTGGGTGACGGGTTTATCGGGAAAAACGCGGATCCAGATTTTGCCACCCCGACGAATATAACGAGTCATTGCCCGTCTGGCGGCTTCGATTTGACGGGAAGTAATCCAACAGGGTTCGGTGGCTTGCAGGGCGAAATCGCCGAAATTAATCGTATTTCCGCCGGTGGCCAGCCCGCGCATCCGTCCGCGCTGTTGTTTGCGGAATTTTGTTCTTTTGGGACTTAACATGAGCTATTTACCACTGATAAATATTAGGGATCAGCCCTCACTAGAGCGATCTTCAAACTGTTGACGGCGACGCTGTTGACGGCGCGGTGCTTGAGCGGGAACGGCGGCGGCAATTTCTTCTTGGCCGGGGATAATTTCGCCCTTAAAGATCCAAACTTTCACGCCTAGAATCCCGTAGATGGTGCTGGCGGTTTTATAGGAGTAATCGATATCGGCCCGCAGGGTATGCAGGGGAACTCGTCCTTCCCGCACCCATTCGGTGCGAGCGATTTCTGCCCCGTTGAGACGACCGCTAACTTGAATTTTGATCCCTTTCACTTCGGCCCTCTGCGCCCGTTGGATGGCTTGCCGGACAACACGACGGAAGGAAACCCGTCTTTCTAGTTGTTGGGCGATGTATTCGGCGATCAGGTTGGCATCGGCATCAACGCGAGCCACTTCGATGACGTTAATGCGAATTTGACGCTGGCCACCGAGGGCTTTTTGCAAACCTAGGCGCAGCTGTTCGATTCCTGTGCCACCACGACCGACGACGACCCCGGGTCGGGCGGTGTGGATGGAAATATCTACTTGATCGGCCTTACGTTCGATGCGAATATCGGCGATACCGGCATTAGCGAGGTTTTTCTCGACGTATTCACGAATGCGGCGATCTTCTTGCAGTAGTTCGGGGTAACGTTTCGCGTCGGCATACCAGCAAGATTTATGATCTTTGATAACGCCGAGACGAAAACCGAGGGGATGGATTTTTTGTCCCATTGTGGTTTTTTAGTTAAGGTGATTAGTCTTTGTTGCTAGGAGCGACGGCGACGGTAATATGACAGGTGGGTTTGCGAATTTGGTAGGCGCGCCCTTGAGCCCGGGGTCGAAAACGTTTTAGGGTCGGTCCGCCATCGGCAAAGGCTTGGCTAACTACCAAAGTAGCGGGATCGAGTCCTTCGTTATTTTCGGCGTTGGCAACGGCGGAACGCAGGACTTTTAGGATCGGATCACAGGCCCGGTAGGGCATAAATTCGAGAATAATTAGGGCTTCCCGATAGGAGCGACCGCGGATCTGATCGAGTACCCGTCTGACTTTCAGGGGTGACATCCGAATATAGCGGGCGATCGCTTTGACTTCGTTAGAGGTATCGATGGTCATTTCAGTTATCAGTTATCAGTTAGGTAGGGTGGGTTAGGCGACGACAACTTATAAGACTTAGTTATTAATTTATCTAGTCGCCGTAACCCACCATCTCATAGTTATCTGAACGCTGACCGGTGGCTTGACGGTTTTAAGATTACCGCCCACCGGTCTATTTCCGTCCTGCTTTTTTGTCGCTCTTGGCGTGACCGCGGAAGGTGCGGGTGGGAGCGAATTCACCGAGTTTATGACCGACCATCTGCTCGGAAACATAGACGGGAACGTGCTGTTTGCCGTTGTGAACGGCGATCGTGTGACCGACCATATCGGGAATGATGGTCGAGGCCCGGGACCAAGTTTTAATCACTTGTTTACTGCCCTGGGCGTTGAGTTTTTCGATTTTTTCCATCAGGTGGCCGGCGACAAATGGCCCCTTTTTCAGTGAACGACCCATAATTTTCAGTCAAAAGTAAAGTAATAATTTCTAACCCTGGGTACGACGGCGCACGATGAGATCGCTACTGCGTTTTTTCTTGTTGCGAGTTTTGCGACCGAGGGCGGGTTTACCCCAGGGAGTCATCGGGCCGGAACGTCCGATCGGAGCGCGACCCTCTCCACCTCCATGCGGGTGATCCACTGGGTTCATGACGCTACCCCGAACATGAGGTCGTTGACCGCGGTGACGGGTACGACCGGCTTTACCGAGACTGATGTTTCTCGCTTCGGCGTTACCGACTTTGCCGATGGTGGCGTAGCATTCACGCCGGATCATGCGTACTTCTTTGGAGGGGAGGCGGATGGTAACGTAATCGCCTTCTTTCGCTACCACTTGGGCGAAACCACCGGCGGCCCGCACCATTTGACCACCGCGACCGGGGACGAGTTCGATGTTATGAACTTCTGTCCCTAGGGGGATGCGACTTAAGGGCAGGGCATTACCGACCTCGAAGGGAGCGTTTTCCCCGGCGATGACGGTATCACCAACGCCTAAACCGGCGGGGGCGATGATGTAGCGTTTTTCCCCGTCTTTGTAGAAAAGTAGGGCAATGCGGGCGTTACGGTTAGGATCGTACTCGATCGCCGCTACTGTCGCGGGAATATCTCGTTTATCGCGACGAAAATCGATAATCCGGTAGAGGCGCTTATGGCCGCCGCCTCGGTGACGACTGGTAACGACACCGCGATTATTACGCCCTTGTTTGCTGTGTTTGTGATGAGTTAGGGACTTTTCCGGTTCGGTTTTGGTGATCTCTTTAAAGTCGGAGATCGCCGCCTGCCTTGTCCCGGGGGTTAAAGGTCTAAAAGAGCGAATACCCATAGTTTAGTTTTCCGTTATCGGGTTTCTTGGTGGTTATACGTCGGGATAGAGGGCGATCGAGTCGCCAGCTGCTAGGGTCACGATCGCGCGTTTGTATTGGGGTTTGTAACCGAGGAAACGGCCGACGCGTTTTTTCTGACGAGAGGGGCGGCTGGTGTTCACTTTCGTTACTTTCACGTCAAACAGCAGTTCGATCGCCGCTTGAATTTCCGGCTTGGTCGCTTTCAAAGCGACATCGAAGACGTATTTATTTTGTTCTAGGAGTAGGGTGGCTTTCTCGGTGACGATCGGCTTTAGGATCAGATCGGCGAGTTGTCTGGCTTCAGTTCTAAGCACCATAGACCTCCTCAATTTTAGCTAGGGCAACGGCGGTGGCGATAACTCGATCGGCTAGGATGACATCATAGACGTTGAGACTATCGGCGCGAATAATTTTGAGATTGCAGATATTACGTCCCGATAAATAGACATTTTCGGGAATTTCCGTCAAAATCAGCAGAATTTTTTCCTCTGGACTGGCTCCCCAGCGACTTAAGGCAGCGGTCAGTTCTTTGGTTTTGGGTTGGGAGAATTGTTCAGCGAAGCTTTCAACCACGATAAAGTTATCGGCCTGGCCGATCAAAGCGGTTCTCAGGGCTAATCTTTTCTCTTTGCGGTTGACCTTAACCTCAAAATCTCTCGGTTTGGGTCCGAAGATGACACCGCCACCACGCCAGAGGGGAGAACGGATCGAACCGGCCCGGGCCCGACCGGTGCCTTTTTGCCGCCAGGGTTTGCGACCACCGCCGCGCACTTCCGAGCGGGTTTTGGTGGAGGCGTTACCTTGACGGGCCGCCGCTAGATGGCTGACGACGACGCGGTGAATTAGGTGTTTGGCGGTTTCGGGTTTAGCGGTTTTCAGTTCCAGGGTGCCTGTTCCCGCTTCTTCCCCTTGCCAATTTTTGACTGTGTAGTTAACCATGGCTTTAATCTTTCCTTGCCCTATTTACCAAATTTCTTGGCGGGGGTGATGTTTAACAGGGTTCCTGGTTTACCCGGGACGGCTCCTTTGATCAGGATTAGGTTGCGTTCGCTATCGATTTTGACCACGGACAATTTGCGGATGGTCACTTGGGTTGCTCCGTATTGTCCGGCCATTCTCTTACCCGGAAAGACGCGGCCGGGGGTAGTACCGGCACCGGTGGAACCAGGGAGACGGTGGTTTTTGGAACCGTGGGTCATGTTACCGCGTTTGAAGTTATGGCGTTTTTGATAGCCGGAGAAACCTCGTCCGATGGTGGTTCCAGCCACATCGACCAAATCGCCTTCTTGGAAGATGTCGGCGGTAATTTCTTGGCCTAAAGTGTAAGCGGATGCGTCCTCAAGGCGGTATTCGATTAAATGCCGCAGGGGGGAGACACCGGCTTTGGCTAAATGACCGAGTAGCGGTTTGTTGAGGGCTTTTTCTTTGACGGTTTTGTATCCCACTTGAATGGATTCGTAACCGTCGGTTTTTTTCGTTTTGACTTGGGTGACGGGACACGGACCGGCTTGAACGACGGTGACGGGAATGGCGACTCCCGTTTTGTTGTCGAAGATTTGGGTCATGCCCAGTTTTGTACCGAGGATACCGATAGACACGGATTGTTCTCTTTATCTTTACTAGACGACAATCAAAAATAACGTGGCCGTGGCTATAGGAGCGAGAAAAATCTTTCCCGCTTTATCAGCCTGCCCAACTTGAATGACTTTTTTCGAGTTATTTAAGCTGGCATCCCGTTAGATTCGTAAGTAGGACTAGACAGGGTTGCTGGTTCTGCCTAGATTGTTGCTGGTCTTTGTTTCTTGGGGACTTAAAGGGTTGATCTTCAGTATCCCGGCGAAGACCGATTGACCTATGCGGTTCTGCTCGGCAGTGCCTTGAACACCACCTAACACCGATTTTGGCCACGATCAAACATTATATAATATTTGTGACTTTTTAGGCAAGAGGTTTTTTTTAGTCACCGGAAATGATCATATCTAGTCTGGCTGAAGGAAGGGGTGACAATGAGGTTAAAGTCTAGGCTGGGTGCAGGGTCTAGGCTGTGGGGTTCTGGGAAAATCTCCCCCCTGTAACCCTTCAAATTGATTAACTTAATTCTCTCGTCTTCATTTCGGGGAAAGTCTCAAGGTTTTTCCCTACCCCCCACACCCTGTTTCACTTTCAATCTGCTTGTCACCCCTTCAGGTTTCTGGTACTTTTTTAGCCAAAAAATTCGCAAAACTCTTTTCTAGCAAGGCTTAAACTGATATTCAGCAGATTGCAATTATAGTATTTATCTTAATGGTGAGGTACAAATTTTTCGCTTTAGGGAATCGGTCGTCGCTCGTCGATACCAAATTAGGTTACAATTCCTGATGGGAAACACTGTCAATGGGGGGGGATGACAGCATTGTACTATCATCCCTTGTCTGGAGGTTAAATCGCTTCCAGGTCTTTTTCTCCGGTACGGATGCGGACGATCTGTCCCACGGGGGAGATGAAGATTTTACCGTCTCCGATTTCACCAGTACGCGCCGCAGAAATCAGCTTATCGACGACCATATCGACTTGATTATCTTCGACGACTATCTCGATCTTGAGTTTTTGGAGAAATTCGACGGTATACTCGGAACCGCGATAACGTTCCGGTTGACCTTTCTGACGACCGAAACCTCTAACTTCGGAGACGGTCATCCCGACAATGCCCGCGTTAACTAGGGCGATTTTCACTTCTTCAAGTTTAAAGGGTCGGATAATCGCTTCTACTTTCTTCAAAATATCTATCTCCTCGTTGCGTGACGATACCTTCTTGGTAAATTACCAGTTAATTCTAAACTCGGAATCCCGACAATAGCACTTAAAGTCATAATTTCTTCAATTATTGCCCTTAGCCACAGTCTGCCGCGGTGAAAAATTCCAGGTGGGAATTAGCCCACCCGAAGCCATAAATAAACCAACTAGAGAGATAATCCTAACTGAAGACCGAAAACACCGTGAACTAGCAGTAAAATCAGGGCAACACTGCCTATATAGGCGTGAATAGTCCGAAAAAGTTCTTTTTTCCCGCCAGCGAAGCCTGTGAGGGATAATAATCCATTGAAAGCTAATAAACCGATCGCGATCGATCCTGTCCAGAAATGGCTGCTTTCGAGGATTGGATGTTTCTGCATGACTAGGGATAAAATACCGCCGGTGTAACCGAGAACGATAAATAAAAACAGCCAAGGGGCGAGTTTGCGGTGATCGGCTCTATTTTTGGCCACTACTTCCCCATCTTTGCTTAAACGGCTTTGCCAACCGGCATAGGCAGTATAACTACCCATAACTAAAACCACAATCCCCATCATGACTGGATGTCCCCAATGAACGATCGGATCAGGAGTTCCGAGACCGCGAAAGGCAGCGGCGATCGGCTCTAGCGCATCACTTAAACTTTGATTCATGTTTGTTACCTAACTTGACAAAACCCTCTCGCCTAAGATTTTAGCCGATCTTTGGCCTAGAAAAACTGCGGTTAGTCGAAAAAATGTCAAGCCTTCGCTAAATTTCTTAACATTTCCGCTAGAGATTAGCGGAGAAATATAGAATAAAGGCAGGGGAAAGCAAGGATCCCCACGGGGATTAGATCCCAGGAGGGCATTATGACTTATCTGCTCAAAGATCGGCACTCGGCAGGGAGACTATTAGCTAGTTACTTGACAGAATATACAAATAGTGCTAGGGTGCTGGTTTTGGCTTTGCCCCGGGGTGGGGTTCCGATCGCCTTTGAAATTGCCCAAAGGTTACATTTACCCCTAGATCTGTGTTTGGTGCGAAAATTAGGTGTGCCAGAGCGAAAAGAGTTAGCTTTTGGGGCGATCGGTCAGAATGGTGTGCGGGTAATCAATGAAAGTATTGTTGAGGACTTGCACCTATCGGAAGCGATGATGAAACGGGTAGCAAAGGAAGAAATGCTCGAATTAGAGCGACGCGATCGCTTGTATCGAGGTGAGCGACCCTTTCCGGTCTTGACGGGAAAAACGATTATTCTAGTAGATGATGGTATCGCTACGGGAGCAACGATTAAAGCGGCGATTCTGACCCTTAAAGCTGGAAATCCCGCTGCTATTATTATTGCTGTTCCTATTGCCCCACTGGAAGTCTGTGAGCAATTAGAAAAATTAGTTGATCGAGTAATTTGCCTACATAAACCCTACGAATTGAGATCGATTTCTCTTTGGTACGAGGATTTTTCCCAAACCAGCGATGAGGAAGTGCAAACACTTTTGTCCACCGTCGATAGTTCTTTAATTCAAGTTTAGAGAGTGTTCGTAAATTAATTTAAAGAAGGTGGACATAATCGAAAATTAGTAATCAGTAATCAGTAATCAGTAGATATACATTTCAGTTATAACTATTTATTAGTACACAAGACAAAAGCAAGCTGTGATTGGGTTATAAATTTTGGCGATGTCTCTGTTTACTGATCACAGCAAAAAGCTGACGGCTTAGATGTGTAATTAATTTTGCTTAGGTACTTAACTGATCACTGATGACTGATCACTGAACGAGTACGGAGGGAGTCGAACCCCCGACACCCAGGACCGGAACCTGGTGCTCTATCCTCTGAGCTACGTACCCACGATAAAATACTATTACATTATACCACTAGCCGGCGCAGTAGATCAGAAATTCCTATGACTAGCGATCGCTCTTTAAAACTACTTATCAGCAACGATGACGGCATTTCCGCGCTAGGAGTCCGCACCCTTGCCAACACCCTCGCTGCCGCGGGTTATCAAGTGACCGTAGTTTGTCCCGACGGCGAGCGCTCTGCTACTGGTCATGGCTTAACCTTACACCATCCCATCCGGGCCGAACAGGTGGAAGGAATTTTTCACCCCGATGTGATTGCCTGGTCTTGTTCCGGAACTCCGGCCGATTCGGTGAAATTTGCCCTTAGTGCCGTCCTCAAAGAGCGTCCCGATTTAGTTTTAGCTGGCATTAACCACGGGTCTAATCTCGGCACCGATATCCTCTATTCTGGCACGGTTTCCGCAGCCCTGGAGGGCTTAATCGAAGGTATTCCCAGTATTGCTGTTAGTCTGGCTAGTTTTAAAGCCTGTGATTTCCAACCGGCTGCGGATTTTGCCCTCACTTTAGTCAGGAAAGTTACCCTTAACCCTTTTCCTGTTCCCACTTTACTCAATGTGAACGTCCCTCCGGTTAGTAGTGCCGAAATCAAGGGAGTGAAAATCACTAGGCAAGGATTGCGACGCTACGAGGAAACCTTCGAGAAAAGACTGGACCCTAGGGGTAAAAGTTATTACTGGTTAATTGGGGAAGTGGTGGAAGATATCGAACAACCGGACTACAGCCATTTACCCCCGCAAGTGCCTACGGATGTGCGCGCTATTGGCGAGAATTTTATCACCATCACGCCTCTACAATACAATTTAACTGATGTGCAGGGTTTTCAACATTTGCACCGGAATTCTTGGTTTGATTGAGGATCAACTCATGATATTCTGATTCAATCAGTAGCGTTTGAGAGCCTATGTCCCCTCAATTTAATTTTCAAGAAAACGAACTCGAAGAAGCGGATGTCATAACCCTCTGGGATGAGCAAGGTCGATCGCTAGACTGTTATATTGAGAATGCCTATGAAACCGATGACCTCACCTATATGCTTCTTGTCCCCGTGGATACACCGGTGATGATACTAGCTTGGGATGAGGAATCGGAGGAAGAAGAATCTGATGCCTTCTTAATCGAAGATAGCGAGGAAATCGAGCGGGTTTTTGCCGATGCTAAGGCAGTTTTAGCAGAATTAGACCTATTGCTCAAACCCACTGCTCACACCTTGACTGTTAGTGGTGAATTGCCTCCCCTAGAAGAAGATAATGTTCTCAGTTTAGAAATCGATAGCGATGAACCTTCCTCGTCATCAGAGCCGGAAGAATTGCAATTTCTCGCCAGTTTCTTTTCGGAAGACCAAAAATACTCGATTTACAGTCCCCTTGCTCCCTTGTTATTCTTAGCCGTCGGTGATGGGGAAGGGAAAGTTGAATTAGTTTCCCCCGATGATGACGGTATGGGACCGATTCTAGAGGAACTTTTGTTTGATGAACTCGATTAATTACTTGATTTTACCAAATCCGCTGACCAAAATTATTGATAAATCTAGTCACAGTATATCTTTCGGGATTTCATCATCATCGTGATTAAAACGGATTTGGTATTTTTTCTTTAAACTAGGGCGTTTCTCATAAAGATGGAGTATAACCTAATTGGGTATTGACAACTGGCTCCTGTCTCCCCAAAACAAAAACCTCATACCTCACTATTAAGATAACTGCTATATCACCACAACTACGGGAGAGCCTTAAAGATTAGCTATTTTTCTGGTGATAGTGAGGATGAAAGGTTTGCAAGCAAGACTGATTAAATAGCCCAATCCGGCCACTAAAATAATTGTCGCCCCTGAGGTGAGATTTAAACTATAGGATAACCATAAACCAACCAAAGTAAAGACAATTCCTAAAATAATCGCTAGGATCATCATTCCCTTGATATTTTTAACAAATTGTCCACTGATAGCCGCAGGAATAGTTAATAAAGCAATCACCATAATTAATCCTACCACCTGCATTACTGCCACAATAGTTAAAGCGGTTATTCCCATTAAACCTAAATAAATTATCTCCACGGGAATATTGCGAATAATCGCAAAGGTTTCATCAAAAGATATGGCTAACAACTCTTTATAAAAGATACTAACTAAGGATATAATTAATATATCTATGACCACCATTATCCATAAATCATCCCTCGGTACAGTTAAAATACTCCCAAAAAGATAACTCATTAAATCAGCTTTATAACCGGGGGTTAAATCAATAAAAATTACCCCAATCGCCATACCAATCGCCCACATCACCCCGATTAAAGTATCGGCTCTCTCCCGGATGCGACGCTGTAAAAAGCCCATACCTAAAGCCGAAAAAAAGGTAAAAAATATCGCCCCAACCACGGGATTAATCCCCAAAAAATAACCGATTCCTATCCCTCCATAGGCAGCGTGAGCGATTCCCCCACTGATGAAAACTACACGATTAACTACTACCAAAGTACCCACAATCCCACAGGCAATACTAACCAATATTCCTGCGGCGATCGCATGGCGCATAAAATCAAATTGTAAAGCCTCTAGCATAGGTTGTTTTCAGTTATCAGTTATCAGTTATCAGTTATCAGTTATCAGTTATCAGTAATCAGTAATCAGTAATAAAGACAGTACTGTTAATGTTATTTAATAAGGACCCAGACAGAATTAATTATATATATTTTTCCCTTACCTCGGCAAAAATAAGGATTAAATGGCATAAAATCTGTCAAGAGACCATTTATAGCAGTTTTCATCAGAATGAGGTATGGCCAAGGGGCTTAAACCCTTTGTTGGCAAAACTTGTTGATACCTCAGTAACGTGAAAAGCGCTATAATTAATTATTATTCATTCTTATTCTCCTGACTACTGACTACTAGCTACTGACTCCTAACCCTAACAACAATTTTTGATTTTTACAAGGGGTCTTCTCGTTCCAGAGTGTGAATTTAATTTTGTCCAACTACTTGCTGCTCACTTCATACTGCTGACTGAAAACTCAAATCCGATCACTAATCACGGTCTAGGAATTGAGTATCACATATCCACTGGCATCAATTCCTTGACTAAATCAAAATTAGCCGTTACCGATTGCACATCATCGAGGGATTCTAGGGTGTCGATTAACTTGAATAAAAGACGGGCCTGCTCTCGATCGCTCACTTCTAGGGTATTAGTGGGAATCCAGCGTAATTCTGCTTCTTTGAGCTTAAATCCCGCTTCTTGCAGAACCTTATTCAATCTCTCCAGGTTAGACACCTCAGTAAATACCTCTGCCCCTTGACCTTCCTCCTCACTCTCAAAAAACTGGTAAAATTGGGCTTCTCCCTCTAGGGAAGCTTCTAAAAGCTTATCCTCATCAATAGTTCCCTCAAGGCGAATTACCCCCTTATGGTCAAACATCCAGCCCACACAGCCCGTTTCGCCTAAATTACCGCCATTTTTGCTAAAAGCCGCCCGCAGATCCGCTGCCGTACGATTGCGATTATCGGTCAATGCTTCGATCAGGATCGCCACCCCTCCGGGGCCATAACCCTCGTAGCGAATTTCTTCAAAAGCCGAGTCATTTTCAAAAGTTCCCGCCCCTTTAGCGATCGCTCTTTCGATATTTTCATGAGGAATACCGGCTGCTTTCGCTTTTTCGATCGCCGTGCGTAGCTGAAAATTGCCCGCCGGATCAGCAACCCCGTTACGGGTAGCCACGATAATCGCCCGGGATAACTGGGTGAAAGTTTTGCCTTTTTTTGCGTCAACGCGGGCTTTTTGTCGTTTAATATTTGCCCATTTACTATGACCAGCCATATCTATAACAGTTATCTTAATGGTGAGGTACGCTGTATCATCGAAAATACTGGGTTTAAAACCCCGTCCTAAAAGGACGGCTTGAGATTGAGAATGTTTCGCTAATCAGTGAACTGAAAACTCACATCTGATCGATGATAACTGATCAATGATACGATTAGTCTGTGCTTCACCTTGACGAGAAAGATTGTCATCGATGGCGACAAATTCTCTTCGAGATGATTTAGATAAAGGATAAGCATCTTGTGGCCGCCGATATTAATGGGAGTGCCAATATTTTAGTTAAAAGTAAGCACAGACCCAGTGTTGAGCGAGTGTCTAGCGGGTTTTTGGCTACCCCTTTCAGGATTTACATCTCTTAAGAATCCCCGTCCGTTTTAAGTGTCAAAATTAAAATAAATAGGGTCATCTGGCCGAATTCGGTTAAAACCGACTTGAATTATTACTTGGTCTGAGGAGCTTTTCAAATTGACAGACGAGCGCGTTTATTGGTTAGCATGGTCAAGTATTGCTGGAGTTGGGCCAATTTCCCTGAAGCGACTCTATCAGCATTTTGGCAGTGTGGCTGTGGCCTGGAATGCCACCGATACTGCGATCGCAGAAGTGGCGGGATTCGGCAAAAAGTTAATGGTAGCGGTCCAGGAAGGGCGATCGCAAATTGACCCAGAAGCTCTTTTCGCCGAACATATCCAGAAAAACCCCCTTTTTTGGACCCCTAGCGACCCAGAATATCCCCGCTTTCTCTGGGAAATTCCCAGTCCGCCCCCCTTACTTTACTATCAAGGAAAGGTCAATTTAGAGGAAAATCAGGGAAATATCCCCACCGTCGCCATTGTGGGTACTCGTAACCCCACGGATCACGGCCGGCGCTGGGCCCGGCGCTTAAGTACCATTTTGGCCCAACAGGGATTTACTATTGTTTCTGGTCTGGCCGAAGGAATTGATGGCGAGGCACACCAAAGCTGTTTAAAAGCGGGGGGAAGGACGATTGCCGTCTTGGGAACGGGGGTCGATGTGGTTTATCCTAGTCGTCATCGGCAGCTACAGGCGGACATCCAAAAGCAGGGTTTAGTCATTAGTGAACATCCTGCGGCAACTCAGCCGAATAAAGCCCATTTTCCTAGTCGTAATCGCATTATCGCCGGTTTAAGTCGAGCGACGATTGTTATCGAGGCCCCCGAAAGGTCTGGCTCCCTGATTACGGCCAGTTATGCTAACGAATTTGGCGGCGATATCTATGCTTTACCCAATTCTCCCGATATTGCTGCCGCTAGGGGTTGTTTACAACTGATTCATCAGGGGGCGGAAATTATCGTTTCTGAGGAGAAATTATTAGAAATGTTGGGGGCAATTCCCACCATGAACCAATCCGCACCAGTGAATCCCTCCCCTTCACTCCCTCCAGAGACATCCCCTGTCGTTAATGCTGCTCCTCCAGCGAATCTAGAACCTAGGCTAGAACAAGTGTATCAGTTATTTAACCGAGAGCCGCTGTTGTTTGACATTATTGTTCAAAAAATGCAAATCCCCACCTCAGAAGTGGCGGGGATCTTATTGGAATTAGAATTAATGGGTTTAGTGACTCAGTTACCCGGTATGCGTTACCAGAAAACCTAGTCAACTCCTCTACAGGTGTTTAGTTAGGGTATTAGCTAAAGTGGTTTTCGGTACAGCCCCGACCACCATATCAACTTTTTGACCTCCTTTGAAGATCATCAGAGTAGGAATACTGCGAATCCCGTACTGACTAGCGATATTGGGGTTTTCGTCGGTGTTGAGTTTCACCACCTTGACTTCCCCCTCAAACTGTTTGGCAATTTCCTCGACAACGGGAGCCACCATTCGACAAGGGCCGCACCAAGGAGCCCAGAAATCCACTAGGACAGGGTCGGCACTATCTAAAACTTCGACTTTAAAGTTGGCATCTGTAACGGCAGGAACCTCTGACATACTTAAGAAATCCTCTAGTAATCACGGTTATCTAGAATACGCAAAAATTCCATTCTAGAGATTCGTGGTGCGATGTTGACATTCCACTGGTGAAAAGGACGAGAACTAGCTCTAAATCCAATGTAGACGCCTTAACTTGCATCAGAGGTAGCTTCTTGGATTAATTTCACAAGGGGTATTCCTCTATTTTATAACTCTAGAGGCTCTATTTTGACTTTTTTTTGATAAAGTTTTGTAATATTGCCCGAGTCAGGGATGGGTGATGGCAGCCAGATAAAATTTTCTGGAAGAAAAACCCGAAAAGTTAGCGATTTTATCGAGGCTTAACCTGAGTTTGATTATGATCAGCACAAGCCACCCTCTTAATTGAGCTTTTCTATGAAAATTCTGGTCTTAAATGCGGGATCGAGCAGTCAAAAAAGTTGTTTATACGATTTAGATTTTCTCCCCTCCCATCCTCCGCAACCAATTTGGGCAGCGGGGATCGATTGGACAGTTAACCCTGATTACGGGGTTTTAACGGTAAAAGCTCAGGGAATTACACAGGAAATTAATCTTTCTAGTCAGGATCGTCCGGCGGCAATTGCTCGGATGTTAGATACCTTAGTCACTGGCGAAACTAAGGTACTGGCTAATTTCGCCGACATTAGTATAGTCGGTCATCGAGTTGTCCATGGTGGCACGGAATATTCCCAGGCAACCATGATCACTCCCCAAGTCAAGGAAACGATTAAAAAGCTGATACCCCTTGCTCCTAGCCATAATCCCGCTCATTTAGAAGGAATTGAAGCGATCGAGCAAGTTTTGGGCGATGTTCCTCAAGTAGCAGTGTTTGACACCGCTTTTCATCGTTCTATTCCCCCCGAGTCTTCTCTTTATCCCATTCCCTACCAATGGAGTGAACTGGGAATCCGTCGCTATGGTTTCCATGGCACCAGTCATCAGTACTGCTCCCAACGGGCCGCCGAATTGTTAGGAAAACCCCTAGAATCCTTGAAAATGGTGATCTGTCATCTGGGAAATGGTGCTTCCCTATCGGCAGTCAAGGGGGGTAAAAGTATTGATACTACTATGGGATTTACTCCCCTAGAGGGATTGATGATGGGAACCCGCAGCGGTTCGATCGATCCAGGGATTCTGATTTATCTAGAGCGAGAATATCAATATAATCCCGATAGTTTAAATAGCTTACTCCATAAAGAATCGGGTTTAAAGGGAATTTCGGGTATTTCTGGGGATATGCGGGCAATTACCACGGCGATGGCCGAAGGCAACCAGAGGGCAAAATTAGCATTTGAGATGTATATTCATCGTCTGAAAAGTTTAATCGGATCGATGATCGCTTCTCTAGAGGGGTTAGATGTGTTGGTATTTACGGCAGGAATCGGCGAAAATTCAGCTTTAGTACGGGAAAAAGCCAGTCAAGGCTGGTCTTTTTTGGGTTTAGAGTTAGATTTAGCTAAAAATGCCGCTCGTCCCCGGGATGAGGATATCGCCACCGACACATCTAAAGTAAGAGTGATGGTAATTGCTACGGCGGAAGATTGGGCGATCGCAAGAGAATGCTGGCATTTATTTCAATAGACCTTACCTTTGGCCATTCTCTTTTGGCTGTTCCGCTGCGGGAATCTCCATAATCGGATGGTTAAGAGCAATCATCAAATGGTCTCCCTCTTGGCTAATACTGCTCGGACTGCTCGCCATTTGGGAGAGGGGATCATTGCGTACCGAGACGAAGTAGGAGCCAACAGCGATCGCCATAGCCGTGAAAATTGCGCCACCATAAACATAGTATTGCCGACGACGCTGACCATCGACTTTTTTGAACACCTGTTCTGCTAACTGGTCGCTGGCCATAGTAGCCGGTACGGGAATTTGCTTTAAATTAGTTTGTAATCCCAAGAGCTGCCGATAGAGTTTTTTAGCGGCAGCATCATGGTCTAACCAATGCTGAACTAGCTTCCTTTCCTCTACCGTTACTTCGTTATCAATATAGGCACTAATTAAATCGAAACGATCAGCTTCCTCGTTATCCTTATCTAAGAATAAAATATCCTGGGTTGCGGAGTTGGAATCGCTGTCATCGTGACGTAACAAAGACTTGATCCATTGAACGTCTTCGGGTTGATAATTATTCATGGTTGACCTCGACCGGAAGCGATCGGTATGCAATCACTTTTCACCAGCACGGAGCTAGTTAAATTTAACGACTCCTCACTTCGGCCGTTAGTGCCGAATCACCACAATTTTCTTTAGCCTTCCGTAAAATAGGGCTGTAAAACAGATTGTAATTTAGCGCGAGCGCGAGCAATGCGGGATTTAACAGTTCCTAAAGAAACTTCCGTGATCTCGGCAATTTCTTCGTAGGCCATACCTTCAATTTCTCGGAGAATAATAGTTGTCCGAAAAGCCTCTGGTAAATTAGCGATCGCCGACTGTAATTGATCGTAGAATTCGTGGGTGGTGAGATGTTCATCGGGACTGGGGTAATCGGACTCGATATCCCAATCGATTTCGCCATCTTCCACGCGCCGGGGAGCATCGAGAGAAATGGGGTGATTAACCCGCTTGCGTTTCCGCAATTCGTCGTAAAAAAGATTAGTAGCAATGCGACTTAACCAACCGCGGAACTTGAGGGGTTCATGGAGACGGTTAATATTGCGATAGACGCGAATCCAGACCTCTTGAGCCAAATCAGCGCGATCTTGCCAATCGGGAGCCAAATGATAGAGTAATTTATCAATATGAGCTTGATAGCGCCGCAGCAGTTCCGCAAAAGCTGCTCGATCTGGCTGACACCCTTCCTGACAGCGTGCAATTAGATCGTAGTTGGAGAGTTTGTCAGGGGACACGGGGTTTTGAGACTTTTTGGCCTCAAGTGACCAAGATGCTGGAATCGATTGACTCATGGGATTTCCTCAAGGGTATAAGCTCCTCACTCAGAGCTTGAGGACGGGAGAAGTCAGTAAAGGTTCCCGAAAATAAATAATTTTTTTCCCATATTTTTATTCTAACTGATCGAAGCGATCGGATCGGGTTCCCATAGCTGAGTCGATAGCCAAACTCTCAAGCTCAAACCCCTTCCGTCGGATTTCTCGTTTTCTTCTGGTTCGTCTGACTCTAGTTGCTGATTTACCGAAGGGTTTGTCGATTCACCTTCCTCTTGGTTGTAAAATGCCTGTAACTCTAGTCTCTCCTCAACCCCCAACCCCTATTTTCCGTCTAAACTTTTGTATAGGGGTAGTCTGGGAAAGTATGGACAACTCTTAAACTAAGTAATTCGGGACTCACATCACAATATAGACTATGGCTTACTATTGGTTTAAAGCATTTCACCTGATTGGGGTGGTTGTTTGGTTTGCGGGATTATTTTATTTAGTACGTTTGTTTGTCTATCATGCGGAGGCAGCAACACAAACCGAACCCGCACAAGCTATTCTGAAAGCGCAATACGAGATCATGGAGAAGCGACTCTACAATATCATCACCACACCGGGGATGATTGTCACCGTGGCCATGGCGATCGGTTTAATCTCCACAGAACCAGAAATTTTAAAATCGGGATGGTTACATATTAAATTATCCTTTGTGGCTCTTTTACTGCTCTATCATTTCTACTGTGGTCGCATTATGAAAAAGCTAGAAAAAGGAGAATGTAATTGGACGGGACAGCAATTTCGGGCGTTAAATGAAGCACCAACCCTGTTATTGGTAGTTATTGTCCTTTTGGCAGTATTTAAGAATCAATTACCCCTCGATTTGACCACTTGGTTAATTGTAGCTTTAGTGGTATTAATGGCAGTGACAATCCAACTTTATGCTAAAAAACGTCGCAAAGATCAAGAAAAACTTCAGCAAAATACTCTCAAAAAAGAAGAAGTAGCGACCATGTAAATTATCCTAATCCTTGCCTAGGTTTCTAGGATAACAGTTAAGAGTGGTTTGACAGCTGTGGGATGGTCTTTTTAGTCCATCCCAATGGTATAGGGAGCAACCTTTAGCTTTTAGGTTTTTGGCTTTTTGCTATTTTTGAGCTTATACAAAAACTATTTTTAATATTGTGATGAACTGCCAAGCTATGGATTGTTTCTCCCTGCTCCGGCGCTCCGCTGCTCCCCTATACCTTTTAAACAGGATTTAGTATAAACCTCTTGCAAACAGGAAACGCTATAAATAAAAACAATCTCCTGACGACCGACTCCTGACTCCTAACAACAATTTTTGATTTTTACAAGAGGTCTTATGAATAGTTGCTGGATAGATTGGGAAAAAATAACTAGGGATTTTCTCAGTTCCCGCAAGCTCAAGCAAGTGGCTGAATTGCGAGGATTCTATCGAGTCAATCCCTCTGGTATTCCTAGAATTCCCCCCGATTTAGAATTGAGAGACTACCAAAATACAGCGATTATCAGTTGGTTTCGTAATCGGGGACGGGGAACTTTAAAAATGGCCACCGGCAGCGGTAAAACTATTACTGCTTTAGCTATTGCCATGGAACTTTACCAAGCGATAGAATTGCAAGTATTATTAGTAATTTGTCCCTATCGTCACCTAGTCAATCAATGGCAACGAGAAGCGGAAAAATTTAATCTTAAACCGATTTTAGCCTACGAAAGTGTCCACACATGGCAAAGTCAACTAGCCACAGAATTATATAATGTGCAAGCGGGTAATCAAAAATTTGTCACTATTTTAACTACTAATTCAACTTTTATTAGCGAGGGTTTTCAATCACAAATAAAATTTTTTCCCGATAAAACTTTAATCGTTGGTGATGAAGCCCATAATTTAGGTTCCCCCCGATTAGAAGAATTATTACCCCGTTCTTTAGGTCTAAGATTGGCTTTATCCGCCACTCCTGAAAGATATTTTGATGAGGAAGGAACCGACGCTATTCTTGATTATTTTGGGCAAATTCTACAACCAGAATTTACCCTAGGTGATGCTATTAGAAAAGGTGCTTTAGTCAATTATTTTTATCATCCAGTCTTGGTTGAATTAACCGATAATGAGGCTTTATTATACGCAAAATTGACCCAGAAAATTGGCTGGACTTTACAGAAAAATAGTAATTTCAATGGTAATGAAAACCTCACCGCTTTGTTAATGCAAAGGTCACGATTAGTTGGTTCAGCAAGTAATAAATTACAGGCTTTACAACAACTGATGCAAGAGCGTTTAGATACGGATCATACTTTGTTTTATTGTGGGGATGGTTATCTGGAAAATTATACTGCTAATTATCGTCGTCAGGTAGCGGCAGTTACTCATTTATTGGGCAATCAATTAGGTTATCGAGTTGCTACCTACACCGCAGAAACTTCCCTAGAAGAACGAGAAAAAATTCGCCAACAATTTGAGGAGGGTTATCTGCAAGGATTAGTGGCAATTAGATGTTTAGATGAGGGAGTAGATCTACCATCAATTCAAAACGCAGTCATTCTGGCTAGTAGTGGTAATCCTCGCCAATTTATTCAGCGTCGCGGGCGAATATTGCGCCCCCATCCCGATAAAAAACAGGCGACTTTATTTGATATGATTGTTATGCCACCCACCTTAGATAGAGAAACTTGGGAAGTAGAAAGGAATTTATTACGCAAGGAATTAAAACGCTTTCTAGAGTTTGCCCAATTAGCTATTAATGCTCAAGAAGCTGAGACTAAATTAGGGGAGATTCAAGATAGATATTGTCTTTTGTCTAATTAAAACTTGAAAAGTTAAATCTTGGCAGCTTTTATGCTAAAATAGATGTTAGTCAAGAATTGATCGCCGAGAAAAATTAACCCAAGCGAATAGCGATCGATAAAGTTGTATAATTTTCTTTCCTCTACTTCTAAACTTCTATGCCTCCCCGTCAACAACCCCGCCGCATTGCTCGAGAACTTGCCCTTTTGAGTTTAAGTCAGATTAAAGGCAATCCTGAAAACCTGGAACAGCAAACTTTAAACGATTTAATTTTAGTCGCAGTTAGAACCTTAACCCTAGAAATTCAAGAAACCTTAGAAACCGCCGCTGCTGAAATTAGTCGTGGTAATGAACGAATTCTCGCTAGTGATACTAAGGCAACAAATCTAAAAAGCGCCCAAACCATGGTAAAAGAAGCAATTTCTCTTACCCACAATGCCATTAATCGTTTAGGAACCGTGATAGATTTTCCCGAAATTGTCCAGTTATCTAGTCAGTACGAAGTGCGGGAATATGCCCTAGAATTAATCGGTACAGTCTATCGTCGTCGTGCGGAAATTGAACAGGAATTAACCAGCGCTTTAGTGGATTGGCAACTGCATCGTTTACCGAGAATTGATCGGGATATCCTGCAAATTGCCGTGGCAGAAATGCTCTATCTGGATATACCTCAAAAAGTAGCAATCAATGAGGCGATTGAATTAGCCAAACGTTATTCTGATGATGAAGGTTATCGCTTTATTAATGGCGTTCTCCGACGGGTAACGAATAAGCTAAACGAAGCAGAAAAAGCCGTATCTACCCAGAGTTAACCACGAAGGAAATTAATACTACAATCACCACATTTTATAGGGAAATTTCTGTAAATTGCTATTGTAGTATCGCTCGTCTCCCGTGACTTCTTCGCCGATCCAATCAGGAATAGTAATAACTTGCTCCTCTTGTTCTAGCTCAATTTCAGCCATAATTAAACCTTGATTATCTCCCAAAAATTGATCAACTTCCCAAGTTAAATTATCCAGAGAAATGCGATGACGAATCTTTTCAATTAAAGGTTTCTTACAGAGTTTTTCTAACATGATCTCGGCATCTTCTAGGGGAATTGCATACTCGAATTCTGGGCGACTAATACCCTCAGTCTTGCCTTTAATAGTTAAATAACCCCGATCTCCAACTACACGAACTCGCACAGTTGTCAATCCATCTTGGGTAGGAATATATCCCTGACGATACAACTTCCCAGCAACAAGCGATCGCCAAGAATCCCCTTTAACCAGAAACTTCCGTTCAATTTCAACAGACATAAGTAGGTAGGCATTAAAAACTTTTAGATGCCCCCCTTATTAAGGGGGGATTGAACCTAAAATCCATTTTTAATTTAATTATAACCAGCTACATAAGTTTTTGACGACAATAAATTTAAGCCGTAGCCACGGCAGCGCCTTGGGTTCCTAGTTGAATTAACTCGATCTTGTAGCCATTAGGATCTTCCACGAAAGCAATCACCGTAGAACCGTGTTTCATCGGTCCTGGTTCCCTGGTGATATTACCACCAAGTACTTTAATTTTCTCACAGGTGCTATAGATATCATCCACACCTAAAGCGATATGACCGTAAGCATTACCGACTTCATAGCGATCGACTCCCCAATTATAGGTCAGTTCGATGACAGCATGATTAGCCTCATCGCCATAACCGACGAAAGCGAGGGTAAATTGACCATTGGGATAGTCTTTCTGGCGCAATAACTTCATTCCTAGCACATCGCAGTAAAATTGTAGAGATTCCTGTAAGTTATTGACCCGGAGCATGGTGTGTAAGAGACGCATGATTATTTTTAGATGACATCGATCGAAAAATTACCTATCCTTGATTGTAACCAGTCCTTGGGCCTTCTTATCTCCTTGAGGCTCAACAATTATACTAATACAAGTGTACGAAACTCGTCTGTAAAATCACCTAGCCTAATCAAATCTCTGGGACTGCAATATATAGTCATTTCAGATAAGTCTGATACAATCTAGACTGGTTGAATCCTTATGAACTCTGGCAGTGATATTCTCAATCTTAATTGAAATGACTATAATGTTAAATGTCTAGGGAAGTATAGAAAATAGGAATTGGCACGGGTTAAAACTATGCGTTTTTATTTAGAGTATATCAATCACTTAGGTCGTTTACAGAAAAAATCCGCCCATCATCGTCTGCAAGCGGGTTTCACGATTACAGAAGTTTTACTGGCAGGTGTAATGATGCTGATTGCCGTCTTGGTGTCGGGAATTGGCGTGATTAACCTGCTCAGAAGCAATTATCGAGCTAATGCCGATAGTGAAATCCGAAATAATCTTAATCGTACTCTAGAGTTTGTTTCAGACGACGTGAAACGGGCAAGAACTATCGCTCAGAACATGGGTGATATCAATCTTCCTAACGACGTCACAGAAGAGCAAGCAGTTCTTGCTTTCCAAATTCCTAATCCCAACAGTCCCATTCAGGCTCCGCTTGATCAAGAGATCGTTTACTATACCGAAAGCCCTGATATTCAAAGTAGCTTGACCGGTCCGCGAGTCTTGTGGCGCTTCGGTCCGAACTTGGACCCTAATGGCAACTACATCACCCCCGAACAAGTTGCTACTTGGATACGTTCCCCCGTCACCGATAGGTTAGCAGCGGCTAATGTTAACCCTAATTGTCCTCAGGGTTTTCAGCCAATCGCCGTCAATCCTAACAGTGTGGAGAACGGTTTTTATGTCTGTGTTCGCACGGGTGGTGGTCAAGTGATTTTGAATGCCAACGCTCAGGTAGAGATGACTACTCTGACTGCTGGAAAAAGGGATAAAGTTGACTACGCTGCCAGTACCAGAGTTTCCACCAGAAATATCTGTGGAATAGTTTGCCTCATACCTCCTCCTGATCCCACTTTTAATCTGGGAGCTAATGTAGGAGCTAAGCAAATAGAAACTATACCCGTCCTTACCATGCCAGCAAATGTTACAGCTGAACTTATTCAAGGACCCGATTGTTCCCCCTGCCTTGTTGCTGCGGGTCCCACTAATCCTCCGCCAACAGGAGTACCTATTCCTTCAACTGTTGAGGCAAATGCTGGAGATGCTGTTATTATACAGGTCAATGACCTGTATAATAACAATTTTCCGGATCCCACGAAGGGTAAAATAGAGGTATATACCTCTACTAGCATCGATTCACCCACGCCCCTTTATAATAACCAGGTTTTATTGGTGTTTACGACGACGAGTCCGCCAAACTCCTATCAGGTTTTATTAACTATCACCCCTAAATAAACTTATGGCAATCAGCCGGAACCTTGATGTTATCCTGGTTAGTTAACCCTATTCCTTCTCGGAAATCATGGCCAAATCTCCTTAACTGGATCCTGGTCTAAAAAATCTAACTTAAACAGCGAATTGCCTCCAATAAACCCCTCGCTTTGTTGAGGGTTTCTTCATACTCTTTCTCCGGCTCAGAATCGGCTACTAACCCTGCTCCCGCTTGTACAGAAACCAGATAATTTTGATTACCTTGGGGACGAACAATCATAGTGCGAATTGTGATCGCACTATTTAACTGTCCCTCGAAATCGTAGTAACCATAAACCCCTGAATAGGGACCGCGACGACAGGGTTCTAATTCATGGATAATTTCCATGGCGCGAATTTTCGGGGCCCCACTGACGGTTCCCGCCGGAAAACAAGCTTTTAATAAATCCCAAGCACTTTTATTGGTGGCTAAATCCCCCACCACATTACTAACAATGTGCATAACGTGGGAATAACGTTCAATTATCATTAATTCATCCACTTTCACCGTACCTCGATCGCATACTCGACCTAGATCATTTCTCCCCAAATCCACTAACATAATATGCTCGGCAATTTCTTTGGGATCTTGCAATAAATCCGTTGCTAAAGCTTGATCTTCACCGAAGTTTTGTCCCCGGCGACGGGTTCCAGCAATTGGTCTGACCGTAGCCTTTATTTTACCTAATTCGTCCCGTTCTGCCTTAACCATCACTTCAGGACTAGAGCCAATAATTTGCCAATCCTTAAAGTTATAAAAAGCCATGTAGGGAGAAGGATTAATCAGACGCAAGGAACGATATAGATCGAAGGGATGACCCTGATAATTGGCATTTAAACGCTGGGAAATAACCACCTGAAAAATATCCCCCGCTTTGATGTAATCCTTAGCTTTTAGGACATTTTGACAGAATTTTTCCTGAGTTGTATTGCTTTCATAGACTAATTCTTTCCCCTGACCAACCGGTAATAATTCCAGGGTTTTGGCATTAGTTGGTAGGGGTAATCGTAACTTTAGAACTAATTGTGTCACTCGATCGCAGGCCGCTTGATAAGCAGCCGCTAAATCGGGATTATTACCCCGGATATCGGCATAAGCGATCGCCCAGATTTTCCGTTTAACTTGATCGAAAATAATCAGATTATCCACCTGCATCCAAATACCATCCGGTAGATCGGCATCGGTAGCGGGATAAATAGGTACTCGCGGTTCAATCCAATTAATTAATTCATAACCCCAAAAACCAAATAAACCCCCTATTCCCGCGGGTAATTGCGGCAATTTAACCGGCACGATCGGGGCTAAACATTGGGTTAAAATCTCGAAGGGATCCCCCGAAAAAATCTCTTGAGAACCATCGCGAAAAGTTTGGGTGGTGGTGTTTCCCCGCGCTTCTAATACCCAGACGGGATCGCCTCCTAAAAAGCTGTAGCGTCCCAAGGTTTCGCCCCCTTCCACCGACTCTAATAAAAAATTGTAGGCTTGATTGGCACAAACTTTATACCAGGCCGAAACGGGTGTTTCTAGGTCAGCGATCCATTCTTGATAGACAGGAATAAAGTTACCTTGGCCAGCGAGTTGACGAAAGCGATCGAAGTCGGGGAAGATCATATTTTGATGGTTCAGGAAACGGATAGCACAACACTTGCAAGGGAGAAAAAGGAATTATGAATTATGAATTATGTCGGCACCCCCCTTATCAAGGGGGGCAGGGGGGATCGAACCTAAAATCCATTTTTAAATTATAACCAGCTACTTAGGAGAATAAATAAAAGCAATCTCCTGAATACTGACTCTTGACTCCTAACCCCAGGAAAAACTTTTTCAGCAAACCCTAACTAGCAATTGATTGCCGATTGCTATAAGAGAAATCGAGAGTCAGAAGTTAAATCTTAGGGCCAAATAGCTTCTAAATCTAACTCCCCACTCTCGATTTTAGGGATTATTTATGCTTCGTAGGGAGTGACACCAGAGAACTTAATTGTCGCCGGTTCGGGGTTTTTGCCAATATTGCGGTCTTTTTTGCCGAAAAATTCACGACCGGCGTTAACTTTTTCGGGGAAGACACCATCAGCAGGGTGGAGATACTGCACTTCACCACTGGGGTAAATCCGATAGATTTTGTAATCTTCGATTTTGGGCTTAAATTTCGTCCGGAATTGGGTACCAAGAGCGAGCGCGTGTTCTTTGCGGGCCAAATAGAGGAGATTTTCGCCTTCGTTCATGATAGCGGCGCCACCGGTGGGCATTTCAAAGACTTGTTCTTTGCTGCTTGTCCAGGTGATGGCGTATTTTTCTTCCAGATCGGCTTTGGCGAGTAAACCGCCCGTGCTGCCACCGAACTTAGGAGCTTTTCCAGAAAGTTCTGTCATAGGATTTTGTTCTCTCTACACAAATAAAGAAAAGGGGTTTTAGGGAATCCTATCACTGACACCCCCTCTCTCTAGTAGTCTTGTCAAGAACTGTAACATTATTTTGTACTAGACTATGGAACTAGGATTTACCGAAAAAGTTTTTCGTGGAGGCAGGGTGTGGGGTGTGGGGTGCAGGGTGTGGGGTGTGGGGTGCGGGGTGTGGGGTGTAGGGAGAATAAATGAAACTGTCTCCTGTCTCCTGACTCCTGACTCCTGTCTCCTAACTCCTGTCTCCTGTCTCCTGACTCCTGTCTCCTAACCCCACTAACAAACTTTTTCAGCAAACCCTAAATAGAACTAAGCTGCTGGCCGATCGCCAAATGGTCTAAAAATCGGCCGCCACTTTAATCGATCGCCCGTCGGGAAATTTGCCAACTTAAAAAAATTACCGGAATTAATCCCACTAAGACAATGGCCAGGGCCGGTGCCGCCGCTTCCACCAAACGTTCATCACTGGCGTATTGATAAACGCGCACCGCTAGGGTATCAAAATTAAAAGGTCTTAACACCAAAGTAGCGGGTAATTCCTTCATCACATCGACAAAAACTAACATAGCCGCCGTCAATAATCCCCCCGACAAAAGAGGAATATGCACTTTAATTAAAGTGGCACCAGTGCCATAGCCAAGGCTGCGGGAAGCATCATCTAAACTAGGTTTAATTTTACTTAAGCTCGATTCTAGTGTGGAAAAAGCTACGGCTAAAAACCGGACGATATAGGCAAAAATCAGACAGAAAATCGTGCCGCTCAGAATTAAATTGATATTTAATCCCTGATTGAAAAAGTTATCTAATTTACCGAGAGGAATTAAAACCCCCACCGCGATAACAATGCCGGGGATAGCATAACCAGCGGCCGCAATCCGCACAGAACCCTTAAGAGTTTTATTCGGATTAAGTCTTTCTCCGTAGGCGAGAATTAAAGCTAAAATTACCGCAATAATTGCGCTTAAACTGGCCAGAAAAAAACTGTTTCCCGATAGAATAAAAAAGTCATTATTAAAAGTTTCTTGGGCATGATTAAAGGCTAGATAAGCTAGATAAAAAGCAGGAGCAATAAACCCCAGAAATACCGGCACAAAACAGGAGATCATTGCCAAAAAACTCCGAATAAATCCCAGTTTGTACTTAGTCGGTGACTGGAAACGATTGGTCATTTCATAGTAACGAGCTTGACGACGGGAGGATTGTTCAAGGAAAACTAAAACGAGGATAAATACCATTAAAACTGTGGATAACTGCCCCGCTGCTATGCGATTTCCCATACCGAACCAAGTATTATAAATCCCCGTGGTAAAAGCATTAATGCCGAAATACTGCACTGTACCAAAATCGTTCAGAGTTTCCATTAAAGCTAGGGCTAATCCTGCCATAATTGCCGGTCTTGCTAGGGGTAAAGCGACAGTAAAAAAACTGCGCCAAGGATTACATCCCAAGGAGCGACTTGCCTCCACTGTGCAGACAGATTGTTCTAAAAAACCGACCCTTGCTAACAGATAAACGTAGGGATAAAGCACCAGTATTAACATCAGAATCCCCCCCCAAAGAGAACGGATATTAGGAAACCAATAATCTTCGACACTATCCCAAGCGAAAACACTTCTTAAGAAGGTTTGCACCGGACCAAAATAGTCCATCATATTGGTATAAGTATAGGCCAAGAGATAGGCAGGAGCGGCAAGGGGTAGTAATAATAACCATTGAAATTGTTGACGGCCAGGAAATTGACACATCGTTGTTAACCAAGCTGTGCCGACACCGATGATTAAAACGCCGCTGCCCACCCCGCACATTAACCAAAAAGAATTAACTAGATAATCCCAGAGAACAGTTTCGATCAGATGTTGCCAGACTTGACTGGAATTAGTTAATAAACTACTGGCCACCGATAAAATCGGCAGGGAAACAAGCAGGGCAATTAGTAAAACTGCAATTGTCCATCCCTGTCTAAAAAAAGAGCGAGATTCTTTCAGCAAAAACATTTTTAATAAGATTGTTAAAGCAATTTTTAGAGAGCTAGTAGATGCTCTAGATCACCCTCGATCGAGAAAAAATTAGTTAATCAATAGGCCCAGGTCATTGGCCACTAAAAATTAGGATTTCTGTAACAGATTGCGGTAGTCAAACACGCGAATGAGAGTCCCTTTTTTCGGTAAATCGGCGGCACGAATCCGTAATTTATTGTCCTCGATTAAACGGATATTTTTATCCTTGACTAACTTGAGAAACTCATCTACAGACACCAATTCACAGGCCTTTTTATCGGCAGCACTGGTGAAGTATTGCGTCGGGACAGCAATTCGCGGCTGTAAAACTTCGATCGCCTGTTTTGCCTCTTGGGGATTATAATTTTTTGGACCACCTCCCACGGGAATAAAAGCTAAATCCGGCGAACCTAGGAGAATTCTTTGTTCTAATTCAAGCGGGGCCGCTGCCCCCCCTAAATGGACAATACTAATCCCTGCTTGGGTCCAACGCCAGGCCACATTCATACCGAAACGTTGCCCCCCCATGCGATCGTGGGCGATACTAATGCCCTGGAATTTTAATTTACCCAGATCATAGGCCCCCGGCTCAAACAAAATTTTCGGATTACCGGGTAAATTCTCGGCGGCCCCTTCATCCCAGAGTTGACTACTAATTAAAACGATATCTGCTTCTACTTTTGGCAAAGGAAAACCCGCCGTACAACCAATTGCCCGGAAGGGATTAACTAGGACTCTTTGTCCTCCTCCGGTGAATAAAAAGCAACTATGACCCAACCATTGAACTAAAAGGGAATCATCGGGTTTTTGGGCAGAATTGGGGTTAGTCGGTTTCGGTTTAGTTTCCGCTAAAACTGAGCCTACTGCCACGGTTAAGAAACTTGCCCCCGCCGATAAGATAAAATCTCGCCTTTTCATAAATGTAGATGCAGAATTAATCAAGTTAAGGTTAATTTCAGGGGTTGGGGATTAGTAAACACTAGAGGGATCGGAGAAAGTTTCTTAAAAGTTCCTTGCCGGCAGTGGTTAAAATACTTTCGGGATGAAATTGTACCCCTTGAATCTGGGGGTAATCTCGATGACGGACTCCCATGACCGTGCCATCTTCTACCCAGGCCGTGATCTCTAAATTATCCGGCATGGTGGAGCGCTCGATCACTAAACTATGGTAACGGGTGGCAGTAAAAGGATTTTCTAAGCCTTGAAATACCCCTTCATTGTTGTGATAGATTGGGGAAGTTTTGCCGTGCATTAAGACCGGGGCCGAGACCACATCCCCCCCGAATACCTGACCGATACTTTGATGACCGAGACAGACCCCCAAAATCGGCAAATGGGGGCCAAATTTAGCGATTAATTCCAGAGATATGCCCGCATCGACTGGACGACCGGGACCGGGGGAAATGACAATCCCATCCGGCCGCATTTGTTCGATTGTGGCCAGATCGATTTTATCATTACGATAGACCTCGATCGGCACGGCGATCGGAAACTCGGAGGCTAATTCTCCCAAATACTGGACTAAATTGTAGGTAAAACTATCATAGTTATCGATGACGATTATCAAGAGTCCCTCTCCTTTCTTTAGCCTCGCTCAGTATTTTCATTCTACATCCCTGCCGTCTCGATCGAGACAGCAGGGGTGTAGGGGGTAGGCTATTTTTGTGCCGTCAGCTAGAATCTGCCCGGAATTGCTAATTAGGGCTTGCTGAATAAATCTAAAAACCTTGTTGGATAATATCTTTAGGCTTTTTTGAAATCAAAAAGTGCCTTAGCTAGGAGTGGTCGGGGGGAAAATTCCTGGACTTTTTCCCCGAAAATTAGGTAATTGACCCTCTGAAAACGGGTAAAACCCTACACCCTACACCCCACACCCCACACCCTACCCCCACGAAAAACTTTTTGCCGCAAACCCTAATTACAGCCTAAACTATCTCTGGTGGCCACTCCCGTGACGGGATTAATGCCATCGGCCCGTTCACACATTAACTTGACCTGATAGTTATCAATTACCGCGTTAGTGAAATCGGCCCCGGTAATAATTGTGTCATAAAAACGGCTGCGAGTAGCGATCGCATCGGTAAAAATAGTATTAGTTAAATCGGCAAAATCGAGGGTAACTCTATCTACCAAAGAGGCGGTTAAATCGGCCCCTTTTAAATTAGCTTTTAAGAGGACAGCCTCGGTGAGAATGCTATAGGATAAATCGGCCCCTTCTAGGTTAACTCCCCGCATCGCGGCAGCGGCGAAAACTCCTCCGCGCAAATCCTGATGGGAAAAATCCCGATCTTGCAGCTGGGCAAAACTATAGTTAATCGTTTTATCTTGGGCCAAGGCCACCGGACGGGCCGCGAACAGTAGCCAAAGAATCGCCAGCAAAATAATTAAAACCAGACTGAAAAAATTTTTCAACATTGTTACTGTTGAGCGTCGAGAAACTGGGCCACATCATCACCCACCCGAATAGTTAGGTCTGAGTCTAAAGCACCAGTGGAGGATGATTCTACTTTACCGATTCCCAATTGATTTTTCAAGAGGTTAGCGGACTGAATATCACCTTTTTGGGCAATAATTGCCGTGGTTTCTAGCTTTTGGGAGGAGTCATCGCTAATATAAACATTTGTGTAGCCCTGTTTGGCCAGATAATTACGAGTACGACGGGCTAAACCTTTGGTATGGGTGGCATTTTGAATGGCAATCCGCAGACTATAAACGGAGGTTTCTCCCCCCGCGTAGTTATCGGTAAAATTATTAGCCACAATGGTCTTAATTTCGCGACGGTTCAAAATCCAATAACTGCGACCATCGTATTCTTCGAGGTTATTAAACCGGCCAGGGAGTAGGATCATTCTTAAGTCATCCTGTTTAATTTCCCGGCCAAAATTAGCAATAGCCAGCATTTCCTCGACGCTTAAGTTCGTATCGATATATTGTTGTAAAACCTGTACTGCTTTCGGGAGACTGGGGAGAATTGTCGGACTAAAAATCTTTTGTTGGAGTGCTTTTAATAAAATTTGTTGTCTTTGTACGCGACCAATATCGCCGTATTGCGGGTTACGAAAACGGGCAAATTGTTCTGCTTGGTCGCCGTTGAGATTTTGCCAACCCTCTTGTAAATCAATTTCTAATTTTTGGGTGACATCTTTATGATACATTCGTTCGGGTACATAAACCTCTACACCCCCGACTAAATCGACTAATTCCTTAAAGGCATCGGTAGTCACCCGCACATAGCGATCAACGGTGACATCCCCTAAAGTATTACTGACCACTTCTGCTGCTAGAGTCGGTCCGCCGTGAACGTTAGCATCGTTAATTTTGGTGAAACCGTGGCCGGGGATTCTGACGCGGCTATCGCGAGGGATAGACAGCATTCTCACGGTTTTATCGCTAGGATCGAAGCGCACTAGGAGCATGGTATCGCTGCGACCTTTAAATACATCGTCGCCGTTTTTGGCATCTAAAACTCGATCGATGCCCATAACTAAAATATTAACAGGACGAGAAAGCTGCTGATTGATTAAGCTATTCCAAGCTTGAGCCTCAAGGATGTCTGTGTGGGTGGGAAAAGCCGTTTTTTGGAAGATAGCCCCAATTGGTGCGGGTAAGGGACTAATTAAAGCGACGGCAGCCCCAACAGTGGCGGAAACTAGGGCGGTAAAACTGAGGGTTATTCCCCAAAATAAGCCCTTTTGCAGGGGAGATGCTTTTTTTAAACCGGACATGACTGAACTGACCACCGTGACGGTATTTTCTGAGTTTTGGCTGTATTCTTGCTTTTCAAACCGCCCGGAAACATTGGCCATGGACTAACCTCAACATCTGATTAAAAGCTTACTCTAGGAGGTGACTGCTGATTGATAGAATCTATCTCTAGCCCAAAAGTTCCAGATATTGGCCCCCCCTCTCGCCGGCTATTGTAACATATTGTTAAGGAACTGACTATCCTAGACCTGTTGTAAAAATTAAAAATTGTTGTTAGGGTTAGGGGTCAGTAGCCAGTAGTCAGCAGTCAGGAGAGTTAAGATAGAAGATAGATTTTGCCTTCGATCCCCCCTTAATCCCCCCTTGATAAGGGGGGTATCTGACAATTTTTAACACCTACCTACTTAATAGTCAATTAAATGCTCTATTTATCAATTTTATCCCATTTAATCCTTATTTTTGCCGTTTTTGAACCCTGAAAAGTTGATTATGCCAGAGGTTAAATAATTTTTCAGGGATTCGGTTCGGTTATAGATTATCTTTATGGGCAAGAATTAAGAGAGGTGGAAACTTGAAGATAACAGAACTAAGGTTATTCTCCTCGTTTTTATCCCTTTGCTTTTGGCTAGTAATGCAGTTTTTTCTGTCAATAAATTCTGAGCTATTTTTTATGAAAATCATCTCCCTTCCCCCATCATCCACCCAGGAATATCTCTGTCTAAGAGACTTAAATCTCTACAATTCTCCCAGTTGTCAAGAGTTAGCTACCCAAGCACAACAGGGAAGACAATTAAAATTTATTTCCCTAGAAATTACCGAGAAAGGGCTACAAATTCAGCTAAGGGAAGATAATTATTTAGCTTGGTTATCCCTAGAAGATTTAGATGCAATTGCAGCGGCCGCCACAGCTTATGAAAAAATTCCTCTAACTCGTTCGGACATAGAAAAACAGATTCCTGAGATTATCACTTTTACTCAGGAAGCAATGAATCGTACTAATCATTATCTCTGGGGTGGAACCCTTGCACCTAATTACGATTGTTCAGGATTAATCCAGGCTGCTTTTGCCACTTTTGGCATTTGGTTGCCGAGGGATTCCTATCAACAGGAGGCTTTTTGTCAAAAAATAAACCGAGAGGAATTACTCCCGGGAGATTTAATTTTTTTTGGTGATAAAAGAGTTAATCATGTCGCTTTATATTTAGATAATAATCAATATATCCACAGTTCAGGAAAAGAAACAGGTAATAATGGTATCGCTATCAATCTACTCACTGATGATAGGGATAGCGTTAGTCGTCATTATTATCAAAAATTATGGAGTTTCGGTCGAGTTATCCACAATTAATCAGTTATCAGGGAAATGGGGAAATGGGGAAATGGGGAAATTTCAACTAAAACCCTAAAACCCCAACCCCTAACTCCTCACTCTCCCCCATAGATAATCATGTCAGAAAACATCTCCCTAAGCGGTCTATCAATTCGTCGTCACATAGGAGTATTGATGTTAACTATAGCAGTTATCATCATCGGTCTTTTTTTTCTAAATCGTTTACAAGTAGATTTGCTTCCTTCTATCACTTATCCTCGCATTAGTTTAAGGATGAATGTACCCGGAGTTTCCCCGGAAGTTATTCTCGAAGAAGTAACTAAACCCCTAGAAGAAGGAATGAGTGCCACCGAGGGAGTAGTGCAAGTTTATTCAGAAACTCGCGAGGGAAGGATGCGAGTAGATTTATTTTTTCAACCGGGGGGAGATTTAAATGTCGCTTTAAATGAAGCTACCGAAAGTTTTAATCGTGTCCGACAAAATTTACCCGATATTATTGAGGAACCGCGCTTAAATAAATTTGAACCCTCTCGTTTACCCGTCTATGAATTCGCTCTCGTTTCTGATAGCCTACCCCTAAAAGATTTAAGATTATTTGCCGATGAAGAATTAGGGAGAGAATTAGGATTTGTGGAAGGAGTGGCAGTGGTAGATGTGATTGGGGGAGTTAGAGAAGAAATTCAAGTTAATATTGACCTGCAGCGATTACAATCTTTAGGAGTGGGATTAAATCAGGTTTTAGACACCCTAAAAAGACGCAATCAGGACATCTCTGGGGGCCGACTAGAGGGAGAAACCGGGGAACCTTTAACCCGCGCGGTGGGGAAATTTAAAAACGTAGCGGATATCCAAGATTTAGCACTGACCGATAGTAATAATCCCGAAGAAAAAATCTATCTGCGGGATGTGGCCAGAGTTATCGATGGGACAGAAGAACAAAGAATTTTTGTCACCCTAAATGGAAAAAATGCCGTGAGGGTTAGCGTCCAAAAACAACCGAATGCGAACACGATTGCTGTGGTAGAAGGGGTCAAAAAACGCATTGCCGAATTAAAAAAATCCGGGTTAATTCCAGAGGGAATGCAAGTAGTCACCACTACCGATGAGTCTGTATTTATCCAAAACGCGGTTAATAACGTGGTTTCTTCGGGACTAGCGGGGACAATTTTAGCAGGATTGACTGTATTCGTCTTTCTCGGTTCCCTGCGACAGACTTTTATCATTATCCTAGCGATTCCTCTTTCTACCCTCGTCGCAATCATCTGTATGAAGTTATTTGGGTTATCGATAAATGTGTTTAGTTTGGGAGGATTGGCCCTAGGGGTGGGTATCGTGGTGGATAATTCCATTGTCATGCTGGAAAATATTGCCCTCAAAGTTAATCAAAACCAAAATAAGCGAGATTTTTTAGAAATTGCCCGGAATAGCAGCCAAGAGGTAGAATCCGCTTTAGTGGCCTCCACTGCGACTAATCTCGTCTCTATCCTGCCATTTTTACTACTGGGTGGTTTTATCTCCCTGCTGTTTAACGAGATTATCCTCACTATCAGTTTTGCTGTGGCTGCTTCTCTGCTGTGTGCGTTAACCGTTGTTCCCATGTTAGCCAGTCGTTTGTTAAATATGGAGGTTTCCAGTGGTATTCAGCGATTTTGGCTCTTAAAAGTCTTTAGTCAACGTCTAGAAGGTTTAACTATTCTCTACGGTCGTTTTTTAGCTAAAATCATCCGCTACAGAATACCTGTTATCCTGCTGGCCTTTTTAATTTTAGGGGGAAGTAGTTTTTATCTCTGGCAATATATCCCCCAGGAAGTCTTTAGTCGTATTCAAACCGGACAGGTGAACCTTTTTGCTCAATTTCCCCCGGGTACCAATTTAAATACTAACCGTCAGGTGATGGGGGAAGTAGAAAAGATTTTATTATCACAACCAGAGACTAAGTACGTTTTTACTACCAGTGGCGGTTCTCTTTTTGGCACAACTACCAATGAAAATATTTTGCGTGCTTCTAGTACGATTAATCTCAAACAAGGCACTAATACAGAAGCATATATCGAACGCATGAGCAAAGCACTAGAGCAATTAAACCTCGTTAACGTGCGTTTGCGTCTCACCCCCGGTCAAGTGCGCGGTATTATTCTTAATAACTCTCCCTCCGTTGGTGCTGACGTGGATGTGATGTTACAGGGACCCGATGGGAAAACTTTAGAGCAAGCTGGTGAAGAAATCCTCAGTATTCTCGATGAAAAAGTCCCTAGTGCGCGTTTTCGTGCCGATGCTGACCCCAGACAACCAGAAATCCAGATTAAACCCGATTGGACGCGCTTAAATAGTTTGGGATTGAGTACCCCGGAAGTGGGACAAACGGTACAGACCGCTATTCAAGGATTTATCCCCACCCAACTGCAACGGGGGGAAAGATTAATCGATATCCGGGTGCAATTGGACCCCAACTCGCGGCAAACCATTAGTGAACTATCACAAATACCTATCTTTGTCAATAGACAAGAAGACTTAAAATTAGCAGATATAGCCCAGATTGAAGCGGGAAAAACCCCCGGGGTCATCCAGAGAATTAATCAGCGTCAAGTTTTTATTATTATCGGCAGTTTAGTCGAAGGAGCGAAATTAAGTGACGCACTCGCAGGGGTAAAATCGGTTTTAAATTCCACTCCCTTACCCGATGGTATCAGCATTTTACCCAGTGCTGCTGCCATGTCTAATCAAGAAATTCAGGGTTCCTTGGGTTTATTAGCGGGTTTATCGGTATTTTTAGTCTTTGTGGTCATGGCCGTGCAGTATAACTCGCTCATAGACCCTTTGGTGATTATGTTAACCGTTCCTTTGGCCCTAGCGGGGGGAATTTTTGGACTATATTTGACCAAAACCCCGATTAATGCCATTGTCATCGTCGGGGTGGTGTTATTGGTGGGCATTGTGGTTAATAACGGGATTATTATGGTGGAATTAGCGAATCAATTGCGGCAAGAATTCGGTTTTACTCGACTACAGGCCATTTTAAAGGCTGCTCCCCAACGTTTACGACCGATTTTAATGACTACCGTTACCACGGTTTTAGGTTTATTTCCCCTCGCTTTAGGATTAGGAGAGGGGGGTGAATTTCTGCAACCTTTAGGAATTGTCGTTTTTTCGGGTTTGTCTTTAGCAACGCTGTTAACTCTGTTTATTATTCCCTGTTTTTACGTTTTATTCTCCAGAAAGTAATCCCCCTGCACAGTGGGGTGTGGGGTGTAGGGTGTGGGGTGTGGGGTGTGGGGTGTGGGGGGATGGGTGT
>SFAQ01000034.1:0-5315 GCA_007096525.1 Microcystis wesenbergii Mw_QC_B_20070930_S4
ATTCTGAATCGTAAGTTATAACTATTATAATCTCATTTCTCTTTGTGATCAGGTTCAAGATTTTCTAGTTTTTGACTGCTATAAGCATTAATACTCATTGCACAAGTGAGATGCTCCCCACCTAGCCGGAGTCGAGAAACATCACGACTGGCAACAGGTCTCCTTAGCAGATTGCGATCACTTAGCGAAGAAAGTGCAGCAAAAAACCTTAGCAACTGGTGAAGTGGAAGGGACAATTGCCGGTTTGATGGGAGTTATCGGAGTAATTGGCGAAATCCCACTGTCAATAGTTCAATCTCTGCAAACTATTCAGAGAATTGGCTTGTGTTATGGTTATTCGACCACAACGGAACAGGAGCGGAATTTTGCTTGGATTATCTTAGGAGCGGCTACCGCCCAAACTCCAGAGGCTAAATGGCAAGCAGTGGATAATTTGAGAGACAGTCACACGCAATTTTCTCGCCAAGCTTTTGACAATCTTCTCACCGAAATCGGCGACAAAGGTGCAATCTCGCTGGCAGCTGAAACGATTTTCCAGCAAGCTACTATCTATTTAGCGCCGAGTTCAGTAGGTGGGGCAATTCCTTGGTTAGGTGCTATCTCTAGCGGCTTTGGTTTAAGTTTCTTTCTCAATCAAGTGGCTGATGCGGCTCGCCGTGCCTATCAAATGCGTTGGCTGCTGGACAATCAGAAGCTTTCTTGTGAATTATGAATTATGAATTATGAATTATGAATTATGAATGGGGAGCGGGGGAGCAGGGAATGGGGAAGAAAGTCAGTGTACCTGATTACGCTGAATACCGCTATATTAAGAAACAGAATATCTAAATCCTTGCTAAAAATTGGGTTGGCGTTGAAAGCGTAAAAGGATAGGTATAGCTAACCCAATGGGAATAGCTAAAGTCATTAAAAAAGCTTTTGTCATCATACCTAGGGTGGTGGCAAGTAATAAAGAACTGGCATTCTCTGGTATGGTCATAATCTGAATTAAGCCGCTTGCTGCTTGAAACGCAAAGATTCCTGGTACTATTCCCACTACCGCCCCAAAAGCGATTACAGCTGGTGGCGCATGAAAACGATGAGAAAAATAAAGCGCCATTGTTCCAGCAACAGCAGAAGCAATTAAATTACCCCAAATAATACCGGGGCCATGGTCAATACAGAACCATCTTACTCCATGCCCCACCATGCCACAGATAATGCAAGCCCATAACATTTTCGGCGGCACATTAAAGAAAATGGCGAACCCCATAGCCGCTAATCCAGCAAAAATAACATCTTCAAATAGAGGTAAGGGAGAAACTGGATTACTGACAGGTAGTAAGGCGTTGGTAACCGTTGTCGAGAGAAGTAAACCAAAGGCGATCGAACTAAGAATTACTAAACTATACTCTAGACGTGCCATACCCATGGGAATATGATTCTCGACTAGATCTAAGACTCCATTAATCAGATGAACCCCCGGTACTAACATCATCGACGGGATGAGAAAACAGATATTAGGAGTAGAACTCCATCCCAGTGGGCCTGCCACTCCCCCGATACATCCCCCCAAAAAAGCAGCTAGAAAATTAAGTAAAAAAGGATTAAAATGCCTTTTCCCCAGTTCTTGCCGTAAGATAACGCCGACTGCTGTAGCAATTCCCGTAATCACAAAGGAAGCCCAGTCTCCCTGAAAAATACGGGCTGGACTTGCCCCTGTAAGGCCTAACATCAGAATAATGAACCAGCGAGGGTAATAAATAGGGGGATATTTATCGATCTTTTCTAATTTCTGGATTAACTCAGTCAAGGTTAAACGATTTTGCAGAAACTTTTCGATCGATAAAAAAACCTGAGTAATTAAAGCCATATTAACGGCAATGCTGGTGATAGGGCGACTAAAGTGTGAGGAATATTCATTTTCACTCTTTACGGTTAGTTTAATGGCTTCATATTCACAATATACCCGGACTTCTACCCCGAATTTTTCCGCTAATTGCTGAATGGTTTGATGCACTCGTTCGGTGGTGGTACTGTGCTGCAATAAGATGCGGCCAGTTAACAGCATCAGGTGAAAATAATCAGGAAAAGACGGAGATTTAGGGGATAAATAGGATTTTGAGGTGAAAGGATCCCACTCCACTTTGGTTTTTCTCCCTTTTTAATTAGAAATTAGACTTTGTGAAAAACCTACACTTGTGTCATCATACCGCACCTACATCTAAAAGAGTTGAATCTTCCAACCCGATGGAGCAAACTGTATAGTAAAATACAAATTAGATTTTGGATTGTCTGTTGGGTTCCAGTTTTAGGATAAACCTCGAAAATGGGATGCTCCCCCCAAATAGACATTTGCCTCGTTTAAGGTTAGACTGAGCTTAAGTGGAAATATTTGTCTTTGCTTATGTAAGTCGGGACTAATAAATCCGATGCTATCTATATTTGTATAGTTTTTTTATTACAATCTAACAGGAGTTTAACTTATGAGTCAGATAGCTATCGATAAAATTTACGAGACAGATTTCTATCAATGGACAATGAAACAAGCCCAAGCATTAAAAGAACAAAATGTACAAGAATTGGACTGGGAAAACCTGATTGAGGAGATCGAAGCTTTGGGACGTAGTGATTATCAAGCAGTGGTCTCCTTACTAACTCGAATTATGCAACACCATCTGAAGATTGATTACGCTAATAAGCCTGAGTGTAATCGCCATTGGCAAGCCGAAATCAAAGCTTTCTCTAACACTCTTAAGCGTCGCTACAGTCCATCAATGAAGCCTAAGCTAGAAGTAGAATGGCAAGGGATCTATTCGGACGCAGTTGACCTGTATTTGATTGACTATCCCCCTTCTAACATCCCTGAAACCTGTCCTTATCATTTTAATGATTTATTTTGATGCCAGAAACTCACCTTGATTTCTTAAAACTTAGGCACTTTCCTAGGCACTTCCACAGGCTAGAAGTCTGTTCCACACAGGTTATTTTACCTCGTTCCCAAGTTCTACCTGGGAACGCCATTTTCAGGTTCCACCTGAAGAATGATATATATGAATAAGGCAGAGCCTAAATCCTCTGGTTCCAAGACTCTGCCTTGGAACCAGAATACACAGGTTATATTAGAAGTCTGTTTCACCATTAAATGAGATTAGAAATTATGTTTACCACTAAACCGATGACTACTGCTACTAAGATAAAAGAGAGGATGGAATGAAAGAGTGTCATGCGTCGCATGGCAACGCTTTCAACGGATACGTCCGATGTTTGGTAACACATAGCGATGGTAAAAGAGTAATACATGAAATCCCAATAATCCACAAGTTCTTGATTGGGAAAGTCTAAACCTTTGCGGTAAGCGGATGAATCTTCTGCGGATAGTTCATCGTAGTAGAGTCTGGCATAATACAGAGCAAAAAAAGTATGTACCAGAGTCCAAGACAAAAAGATTGCTAATAGGGACAGTCCCATGTGCAAATTCGCCAACAAAGGAGTCCATTTCTTGGAGTTGTTGAGTAATAAAGCAAGAGCAATTAACCCCATACCAGAAAATAGCAGCGCAGCAAATAAAGTGCTAATACTCTTGGGTTCTTGCTGTTGAGACAAGCGAAAGGTATCTTCCGCAGTCGCTTTGGACATTTGCACTGCTAAAACACTCAAATAACTTAGTATCGCTAGATCGTAAGCCAAGAGAAACCGCAATTCCTGGTAAAATTCTCCCGTGATTAAATAAACGAAAATTGCCACTGTCAGCGTGAAGAGAAACCGGTTGATGGGAGAAGTCAGCCGAAAAATCATTTTTTGCTTGGCGGTCATTTTTAAGAGCCTTGATTTTCACAGATCTAGTTTAGATGAAACGGTATGGGTTTCTCAGGATAGCTCGGCAGTCAATCCTCAGGTGAGGGCAGACAACTGGCCCCTCTTTTCCCTTCGGGTAAAAATTCTCGATCGAATTGGCAATTTAGTCGCAGACAAAGCCTAATCAGTTGCGCTACTCGTACCTGAAATAGAGATTGCGAGCCTGTATTTTGCGACTTTTAAAGGTATTTGCGATATTTTTTCAATCGAGCTTCTCCAATAACGGCTAGGCGCTGCACATCGGCAAGGCATTGCTCCAATTCGGCGATCGCCTGCCTTTGCCCCGCTGCCAACTCTTGCCATTGTGCCTCAGACTCTGGGGTTTTGGGGAACGCCCCCGGCGCACCACTGCCGGTGCTGGCAGCGCAATCTATGGTTGCCGGACTGTGGATGTACCACCGCCTCAGCCAAGCTGAACCGATCGCTGCCACCGGCTGTAAGGCGGCGAGGCGATCTTCTAGTTTCTCGATTGATTCAGCCTGCTCTTGACACTGGCGCTGCCAAGAATTGACGGGTAAGGCTTCCAGCTGCCGATAAACTAAAGTTTGGCTCGGTATCTCGTTTAGAGGAATTTTTTCATCTTTACTTTCCCCTGTCTGGGGAATGATCACTGTTTGGGGCCGTCCCACCTTTGCATCTGCCAGATTTTCCCTCACCGGCAATTTCTCTTCTGGGGGACGAGGAACTTGTTTTTCCGCTTTGAATTCAGCTTTCTGGGGGACTTCTGCCCCTGGGTTCGCCGAAGGTGCGGCCTTGCCGATCGCGGTTGCCAGTTCTTGCTCTAATTGTGCGGGAGAAATTTTCCCTTCAGCAAAGGTGACAATGATTGAGTTGGCCAAGGGGTTGACGCGGACGCTGGTAATGCCTTCTAGGGCAGCGATCGCTCCCTGGAGAATATTTTGTCCTGTTAGGTTTTGGCGCAGGGAAGGGACGCGCAAGCGGATTCGCCCAGGAAGAGAGCTAACCACTTGATAGGAGATTCCGGGGGTAGCATTTGTGGAAAATTCAGACATACAGCGTTTCTCATTTAGTTGAGATACATGAATCTTAGTTTAGGCAGGAGGCATCAAAATTGTACCCTCCGCTCGTCCAAGATTTACCGAAAAATTGGGTTGAAAGCCTCGCCCTTTTAGGGCGACTTTATAGGATGTATAATATCTAGACTTCCCCGTTGACAAAAGGCCATAACCTGTGCTGTAGGAGGGATTAAGAGCATTTACGCCAGCCCGTTACTGGGTACAAATCAGGGAAACTCCCAATAAATCTAACGCCTGTTGTTGCAGTTGGGTCGGTCGAGTTATCTTAGAAAAACGATAACTTCCCTCCCTAATCGTACATTCTACTGTATTCAAGCAAATCGGGCTCTTCTGGTTTCTGTGTGGAAACGGGGTCTATACTGATAGTTTCTTCAGCAAAATAGTCCTAAAAGTCTTTGCCAGTAAACATTTCACGATTCTATAAGCAAAAATTATCACACA
>SFAQ01000035.1:0-7380 GCA_007096525.1 Microcystis wesenbergii Mw_QC_B_20070930_S4
TTCTGAATCGTAAGTTATAACTATTATAATCTCATTTCTCTTTGTGATCAGGTTCAAGATTTTCTAGTTTTTGACTGCTATAAGCATTAATACTCATTGCACAAGTGAGATGCTCCCTAAAGATTTCGGTAATCTTTTCCAGACTCGCTCATCTGGTTCGGGTCGATCTTCTAAAAAATTTAATAACGATTCGAGGGTATCAAACACCTCTAATAGTTCTAAAAAAATCTGTTCTTTTTCCGATCGATTGTTCTCTCCTTGCTGCCGTAAAGCTTGTTTTAAACTTGCCTCCTCTTTGAATAAAGTTCTTATTTTGCTTAATAATTTATTTCTATCTTCTTGGCTAATTTTGTAATTATTCATCCTTAGTCCTCCAAAAAATTCAGGTCTTTGAGTATCGATGAAGCCAGGGCACCAGCGACTTTTTTTAAGTCTTCCTGATCGTAATTATTAATATCATCCATGCTCTTTAAGATTTCTAAAGATGGCAAAGGTTTAGACAATTCCGAGAAAGACATAGTTTTCAAGCGTTGAACCAGAGGGAGATGAGGACGTAAATAATCCGCAACTATCCTATCTTGAGGATTCATTAATATCTTACGCGCTTTAGCGATGCTATCCGTAGAATAGCTACGTCGTTTCATAGCTAGACCAAAAGCTTTAGTGATTTCGGCAGTGGAAGCGGCTGGAGAAATTTCTAGAATATCGTAAGGATTACTCTCTAAATTATTGTACATTCATCTAACTCCTATTAAATAAGATTAAAGAGTTTATATACTTCTCGAAACTCTCGATCGTCGGGGCATAATTCGTAAGCCGATCTAACAAGTTCTATTAGTAATTCTGGGGGTAATTTTTGAGAATTTTCTATTAAAAGAGTGAGACAGAGTTGGGCGGTGATGTGACGGAGTTTTTGCGATCTCGATCGTTTCGCCTTTTCGATCGCCTCGGAAAATCGATTGCGCTCCATCAATCGCCTTACCTCCCTTGCGTCTTTTCTAAAAATAATCTCCTCGATCAATTCGTTTAGTATGGCATTATTGTAATCTATCTGTTTTAATTTCTCCAGTTCGCTTAAAGCTTTGGACTCGTCTATCTTTTGCTCATCCAATCTCCTGACTATTGCCAAGGCTTGATCTCGGACGTAATACATTTTCGAGTTAGGCGTTTGTACTAACTCGTACCAATTTCTATTCATCCTTAATAGATTCTCGAAACCCTCAATCTCCTCCTGTAATTCTAGGTAAAGTCGATCGATCTCTTCAATCCATTCTGGGTGATTTTTAAGGGCTGTTTTCGCCTCTTTTAAAGGATTCTCGGCTTTTTGCCACTGTTTCTGTTGTAGATAATGACAACCTTGATGGAATGATACAAAAGTATTAGCTATTTGTTCGAGAGTAGATTGGCAGCTTAGGGGTTTTAACGCCACCCCGCGAACCCGATCCCCCTGTAAACAGGCAGCCACAGATTCCCCCCAACGGGTATAGAGAGTCGCCCAGAATTGATCAGGCAGTTTAACAGTATTTCTATCGGGGTGGATCCGATACAACCCGGGTAGGATGGTTAACCCTTCGATATAGATTCCCTCTACAGGATTATCCCGTAATAACCCTAGGGCAACAGTATCGCAACGGTAAAGACTGCGAAGTTGCAGGTAGTAATTGAGGTCTTCTTTGGTTCGATCGATCAGCTCCTCAAGTATTCGGGTTAATTGTGCTTCTAAGTCCCTTATATCACCGTCATCGATAACTTTCCAAACCACATTCCTGACACTGGTGTTAAGATTTAAATTCGCCGTAGCGGATAACCAGACGGGTATTAATTTCTCTAGGGTAGCGGGATTTTCTACCGATCGATAATAAAGGGCGATTGCCCAATTGTGCAATGATTCCAGATTGGGTTTTCTTTCCCATTCCCTCTCGGCGTTGATAACGATTTTCTCCCGATCCTGAGACCGCCAAAGTTGATTGGCTATGCGGGGGGCGATATGATTGCTTAAGTTCTGGCTAACTTGCGGATCATCGCCGAATTTCTCTAAAAACACCTCGCTTTTCGATCGGGCTAATTCCAGGTTTTCTTCTGGAATTAGTTCTTGTATTTCCTGCTGTAGAGTTAATTTTTCCCTTTGGCTATATCGGCTGAGCAGCTGTATCTGTTCTTTAATTTCCGGTCGATCGATCTTTTTCCATTCCCGATGCGCTTTCCTCCATTCCTGTAATCGCGCATAACCGTAACCCCGGAAGTAGATCGATTCCCTATCTTCGATTCCCTCTAATTGTTCTATTCCCTCCCGATAGTTCCCCGCTTTAATATTGGTTATGCCTAATCGCCGATTTATATCGATTAATTCCGGTGTTATCAGCAGGGCTTTTCGATAGTTATCTATCGCCTTGTTTAGATCGCCTTTTTTTTCGGCAGCCACTCCCTGTTCAAAATAATTGAAGGCGATCATTATCTGTTCAACTTTAGTTAATAGGTTTTTAACGTCCAGTCGCTGGAAATCTGCTAGGGCTTGATTTATTAACTCTCTCGATTGTTTTAGTTCTCCCTGTCGGGCTAATTCCTGGGCTTTTTTCAGTCTTACTTGACAGATATTTTCTTTTTCTACCTCTAATTGACATTTCTGGATTTCTAAACCGATTCGGTGATGGGAATAAAGAGCCTGTGCGCTTTCCAGTACCTCTAAAGCCTTCTTAAAATATCCCCGATTTCCCAACTCCTTACCCTGTTTAAAAAAATCCAGAAATTTTTTTCTTTTTTCTAATTCTTGTTCAAGATTTTTTTCTAAAGATATTAACTTAGAATCATTAATTAATTTGTTAGCCTCTTGGTAGAATTTTAAAGCCTCCGATAACTTGCCTATCTCGAAAGGGGTTCCCGTATCTTCCGCTTGTAATTTTCTCGCTTTATACGCTAGTTCTCTGCTCTTTTTTATTTCTTCTATTCGTCTATAAAAAAACAATAAAATCAAACCAAATGTAGTGATAGAAAAATAATTGATAAAATTCTTATCTAAAGCCAGCCAATTTTTGAGGACAAAGAGAATAAATATGATGACAAGTCCGCCACCCAAGCCAGTTAATATTTCTAATTTTCTTGACCAATAGTTATTGTCCTTATTAGGAGGAAACCCTAAAAAAACAGCCGTTAAACTAATGGCGAGAAAAAAAGCTAAAACAAATCCAATAGCATAGCCCAAGAAAACTAACATAATATTCGTACTGGGTAAAATTAACAGGATTTATCGGAGTTGGGAATCAATAACTTTTCACCGACCTCGAGAGAATCGAGCCGATCAAGCAAAAAAGGATTAGCCTCAAGTATAGGAGACAATAGAGACTCATTCCCGTAAAAACGTTGAGCGATACGAGATAGGGAATCACCCGATCGAACCCGATAGTTAAACCCATCCACGCAGACAGTTTTAGTCAGCTGCTTCGATGGCGCGCTCAGTTCCCCAACAGGAGAAATAACAGGACTAGATTCGCTGACAGGGAGTAAGGAACGGGGGAATAGATTAGAAGCGATAGCACCCAGAAAAATCCCCGAAATTAACAGTAAAAGAGCCAATCCCAGTAATAAACCGCGGCGGTTATTTGCCGTCCGATTATCGACAACGGGGGATAGTTCCATTAAAAGACGTAGAGAGGATAAATCCGTCTCGCAATTGGGGCAAACACTCCCCTCCACGTCTGATCGTTGACAAACGGGACAATTAATTTTACTCATAATTAAAATCGGGTTAATCCAGTAGCCACACTGCCTGTCGGTAATTCGATCTCGCAATTCTGGCGAACTTCCGGTAATAATCGCTGTAATTCTCGTTCCGCCGTTTCTCGATCCCCCGCTTGCAAAGCGGTGATAACCGCACCGAATTTTCTCGCCATACTATCCGCGCTGGCTTGATTTACCACTCCAGTACGGGTGATGACGCTACGACACAATAGCAGCAGCAACAACAATTCGGATAAATTTTTCCTCTCCTGTATTGCTGTTTCATTTAATCGCTGTATAGCCGAAAGATTACCGTTATTGATAGCCCTATTTAAATCTTCTATCAGTTGTTCGATGCGTGCCTGTTGTTCTTCCGGAACCAGAATTTGACAGTATTTTACAACGAACTCGAACTCGGAGATCAGGATTTGTCCCTGACTACTATCCTCGCAGGAGTAAGTTTTTAACTCCCGTAATTTTTCCCTGGCCACCTTGACCCGATCTTGCCGCGATTTTCCATCCTCTCCGCGGATTTGATTGGCCGCCCGCACTATTTCCCCGGCTATTTGATAGACGTATTCGGCCCCGACCGTGGTTAATAACTCCTTACGGTTTATCTCCTCGATACTTTCTTCTACCTGTCGCGAGATCTCCTCGTCCTCACCGCCACGGGAAAAATCGGAACTCACTTTCAGCGAGGGGTCATTTTTTAAACTTGCTACCATCGATAGAGAATTATTCTGTTCGTCTAGGGAGACGGCTAGTAATATTTCTGTACCCTTTGGATAGGGTCGATCGAGGGCTAACCACATTTCCCCGATTTTCTCGTCGCACTTCTCCCCGGTACTTTCTGCCCGCACCCGATCGGGACTATAAAATTTAAAATGGATCAGACTCTGATCATCCGCTTCGGTTTTAAAAGTGCGGGTGGTTTTAACGGGTAATATATCCCCCTGTCTGATGATCGGATCTTGGCTGCCGTCGGCCAAGTGGATACAGTAATCACGGGATACGGTCATTACCTTCTCTGTTAAACCAGCAGCCACGATCGCTGCTCCCTCCGCTACTGCATACATCGGCCGTCGGTGAACTACCACCCTCTCGCAACCGAAAACTTTTTTAACTTCCTCTTGGACGAAAGGAATCTGGGAGGAACCCCCCACTAATAACACCACATCGATCAGAGCTTCGGGATAGTCGGAATACCGGATCGCTTCTTGACAGATGGCGATCGTTTTCTCCACTAGGGGCCGGATCATCTCTTCAAATTCACTCCTCTTAATCGTCACGGCAATGGCGATCGCCATACCCATCTCATCGATCAGCGGGGTTGCGGGGATAATGGTGGCACTTTCAGCACTACTTAAATCTATCTTTGCCCTCTCTACGGCACTCTTGAAATCCCCTAAAAATCTTACCCTTTGATAATGGGGCATCGCGGCGATCAGAGCGTCCACATCCTCTAGAGCTTCTTCTTGTGCCACTTTTTCCTTGACAAATCGCATTAATTGTGCATCTATATCATCTCCTCCTAACCAGAGATCCCCAGCTTTCCCCGATTCTATAAATTGATTTCCGGCGGCAGTGATCAAACAAGAATCGAAAGTACCACCACCGAAATCGTACACCAGTATAGTTTTTACCTCCTCCGAATCCGGTTTATAACCGTAGGAAATTGCCGCCGCGGTCGGTTCCGAGAGCAACTCCCGGGCGATGATACCAGCCCGTTTTGCCGCCATCTGGGTGGCATGACGCTGTTTATCGTTAAAATAGGCGGGAACAGTGATCACCGCTTCCGTTATCCGGCTTTTCTGACCGTTAGCCCCTTGATAATTCTGGGCATTAGCTACTACTTTTTTTAAAATCTCGGCCGATATGTCTTCCGGTTCCTATTCCTTGCCCCCTAACCACACCGATAGACTATCCTCCGTACCCTGGCTCGATCGAGTGACTTTATAGCTTAAACGGGGTATTTGTTCCTGAACTATACTATCGCTAAAACTTCTGCCCATCAAACGCTTGATCGACATGATCACGTTTTCTGGGTTCGCCTTAATCTGTCTGTAGGCTTCTTCTCCAACGAGTAACCCCTCTCCAGCTAGGGAGACGAGCGATCGGGTTAATTTTCTCTCCGGAGGCGAGTTATCTGCAGCGGTCACTACCTCTACCCCCGCAAATTTGAATGCCGCCACGGAATTTGTTGTCCCCAAATCTATCCCGACAATATTACCCATCGGATGCCTTCATCTTCTTTAAGATTGCTCCTATTATACCCATGACTACTCTATTTATTAAAGGAAATACTATCTATAGTTAATAGATTTTATTCTATACATATTAACCAATGTACATATAGTTGATTTTTTGCAAACTTTCTTGGTTTTTTGCCGCATTTATCAACAAGATCAAGCCGTTTCCTCACTCCCTCCCGCCTGAATCATTGCCCCTTGCCTCTGGCCCGACTCCTGATCGGCTTTTCTTTGTCACAGAATTGACATCTGGCTGTTATAGTCCTGACAAATGAGAGTTATATGCTAAAGTTAATCCAGCAAAGGAATAAATTATTTCCCCTAGTCCAGCTTTCCTCAAGCTTCCCACACAGGGTCTAGGGGAAGTTTATTTTTCTGCCATGGAGGAAAACCGCTACCCGGCCAGAAAAGGAAATTTTTCTAGAACTTGACGAGCCTTGAGGGCAGGGAAGACAGTCAGGCAGAATAACCTAAAAAGGTTTTTTGGCGCAAAAATATAGTTTCTTGCCCTTCTATCTCCCTAAAAAAGCATTCTTAGCTCTGATGGCGAGCATAATCATCCTGAAAACGCACTATATCATCCTCTCCTAAATACTCCCCATTCTGCACTTCAATTAACACCAATTTGATCACCCCGGGGTTTTCCAGACGATGAGCGGTACACTGAGGCACATAAGTGGACTGATTGGCTCCGAGAATTTCTTCGTTATCTCCACAGGTGACTTTTGCCGTCCCCGAAACGACAATCCAGTGTTCACTGCGATGGTAGTGCATCTGTAAACTGAGACGATGACCCGGATTCACTTCAATTCGCTTGATTTTATAACCGAGACCTTCTTCTAGAGTGGTGAAGGAACCCCAGGGCCTAAATTCTGTTTCCGCCGATTCTACGCTCGAAATAAGCTGAAATGGTGCCACATCTTGAGATGCGATCATTATATTATGTCTCCATTGCTAGGTCTGATCTTAGTCCAAGATAGCAGCAAAAACCCTAGATGGCATCTAAATCAGTGATCAGTAAACAGTAAACACATCTGATAACTGAGTAACTGATCACTGATTTAGTCTTCGTCGGTGTTGAGAATGCGGGGAACACGGAAATAATCCCCTTCCGGGGCCGGCGATTCTTGCACTAAGACCTCGTGATCGGGATAAAGTCTATTACTATCGGCGCGAGTAATATTTTGAATTTCGATCGCTCGCGTGGTGGGTGGCACATTTTCCGTGTCTAATTCCGTTAACTGCTCGAAATAATCGAGTATCCCGCTTAATTGCCCAGCAAATTGTTCTTCTTCGCTGCTATTAATCTCTAAACGCGCTAAATGGGCGATTTTTTCAACTGTAGCTCGATCGATCATGGGAGAAATGGGGTTAGGGGTTGGGGAAGTGGGGTGTGGGGAAGTGGGGTGTGGGGGGG
>SFAQ01000036.1:0-12332 GCA_007096525.1 Microcystis wesenbergii Mw_QC_B_20070930_S4
GAAAAAATCCGTCAAACCGCCGGGGAATTACACGAATACCGCAGCCAACAGATGGAGAAAAAACAATGGGGAATCACCAAACTATATAACCAATTCTTTAACGAACCCAGTAGCCAACTTTATCAACTCCATCAGAAATTAGATAAGCTAGTAATGGAAGCCTATCACTTCCAAGCTGACGAAGATATTTTAGAGAAATTATTAACCTTAAACCTGGAATTAGCAGAGAAAGAGAAGCGAGGAGAAACCGTCATCGGTCCCTGGTCTCCTTACTCTAACGCACAGAAAACGGGTTTCTCCGAGAAACCCGTTTTCTACTAATCTGAATTTCCCTGACTCGGTGCATTGGTTTGGTTGGCTTTTCGGTGGTGATTAGTTCATCAGCTTGAATTTGCAGCGCAGCAGCAACATGAAGTGCATCCATCGCCGCTAAACCGTAAGTGCCAGCAATTTCATGACTCACTGCATCCCCCTCGACGTGCAGCAATTTCTTGTTCTATTTCGTCTTCATTGAGCAGTTGCAATCCAGCTGCGATTGCTCGCTGTCGGATTTCCCATAACTTTTTGCTTAATGGTGTTTGGGGAATAAATCAACAAATTGTAAAACTTTTTGTTGCTTTTCCGGTGTCAGTTCTCGCCATTGTTCAAGTAGTTCTTCTTCTTTACCCATAAATACCTCGCTCTTAAGTAGCTGGTTATAATTAAATTAAAAATGGATTTTAGGTTCGATCCCCCCTGCCCCCCTTGATAAGGGGGGTGCCGATAGGCGGGGGGATCTGATAACTTTTAACGCCTACCTACTTAAGTTATGAATTGTTTGATTTTAAGCAATGCTCATTATAAAAACCACTCCACACACAACGGTTAGGAACTTTTTCTATATACATGACCACCATTCCACGGGTACAGCAAGAAAAGTTAACGGGTCTATCTATTGCTGGATAAGGGTTTTTGGCTATTTTAGTATATATGTACGGGGGAAGTTCAGGTATTTTAGGTGGGAATTGGTTCACCCGGACGCAAAATAGACCATTTACCGGTTTCCCGTAAAAAGCTATCGCAACCCACCACATCCCATTCCATTTCGATATAATCTTCCTTGGTGCGAATGTTAACGTTAATAGAAGGGTTCTTCGCTTCAAAGTCCGGTGTCTCGGTGAGATGACGTTCCTGATGTTGTGTTTCTACGGCATGATAGGTGAGACAGCGATCAACAAAATAGCAGTTAACACAAATACACATAAGTTTAACTCTATAGGTCTTTTCCGTTAATCTAGCTTAGTCTCTCTCCAAATGGGGCCGGTCAAAATTATATTTTTGTAAATTTATCTTCTCGATGTCTTGTCAAAAAAACCTAGATAGTTTAGTTAAAGAAGTTTTTGCGATTAATCGGCAAGAATTGCCAGAAAATGCTTATTTAGTCGGTGGTGCTGTGCGAGACGCTTTATTAAACCGTCAGAAAGACTATATTGACCTAGATTTTGTGGTTCCCGAAAAAGCGATCGAAATTGCTCAAACTATTGCCCATCAGTATAAAGCCGGTTTTGTGGTTTTAGATGCCGTTCGTCAAATTGCTCGCGTCGTTTTTCCGCAGGGTACGCTTGATTTCGCACAACAGGAGGGAGAATCTCTAGAAATAGACCTAAAAAGACGGGATTTCACCGTTAATGCTCTCGCTTATAATCTCCAAACCCAAGAAATTTTCGATCCTTTAGGGGGATTAAAAGATTTAGGCTGCCAATCTCTGCGGATGATTTCCAGGGAAAATCTCCAAGATGATCCCCTAAGATTATTAAGGGCCTATCGACAAGCGGCTCAATTGGACTTTGAGATCGAACCCCATACCCGTGCAACTATTCGTTCTCTTGCCCCTTTATTGCGCCTTGTAGCCGCCGAAAGGGTACAATCCGAGCTAAACTACCTTTTGCTCAATTCCCGTGGCAATAAATGGCTAAAAAGTGCCTGGGAAGATGGCTTATTATCCCCCTGGTTGCGTCGGATTACCCCCACAAAAATGGAGCGAGTTATGGGGGTGGAAGCGGCAGCGGGATTTTTAGAATCTTTGTCACCGGAAAAATTTATCTTTTCACCTTCTCAGTTACAGTTGACAAAATTAGCCCTATTGGTATCGGATATTTTAGTAGAAGCGGAAAAAGAATTAATCGATCTCAAGTATTCCCGTGGGGAAATTCGCACGGTAATCACGGTAATTAAGTGTTTACCCCCCCTCAAGGAGGCAGATAATTTAAGTCTGCGGGAACAGTATTTTATTTATCTAAATACGGGAAAAGTATTTCCTGTCTTTGCTCTTTTTGCTTTATCGATGGGGATTAACAAAAATATCGTCGCTTCTCTGTTTACTTCCTATCTCGATCCCCATAATATTATCGCCCATCCCCGACCTTTATTAAGGGGCGATGATTTAATTAACCATTTACACCTGAAACCTAGTCCGATTATCGGTAAGTTATTAACCGAGGTACAAATTGCCCAAATTGAAGGCAAAGTTACAGTTTTTCAGGAGGCGATCGATTTTGCTAAAAAGTTATTATAAGTGGTTGGAGAACAGAGAAGTGAGGCTCTGTTCCCTATTGATACCCGTCGCTGGGAACTAATTTTTCGATCGAATTTTAAACAAAAACACGATGCTGGAGGGAAGGCATTTGTCGTCGCACTTGTTGCAGACGTTGGGGATTAATTTCGGCAATTGCCACTCCCGCTTCTTCCCCCGCATCGGCTAAAACCACACCCCAAGGATCGATAATCATAGCGTGACCGTGGGTGTAACGGCGCTCGTAATTATTGCCCGTTTGAGCGGGAGCTATTATATAACAAGTATTCTCGATCGCTCGCGCTTGTAACAAAACTTTCCAATGATCTTTCCCGGTAAAAGCCGTAAAGGCTGCGGGTACAAACAAAACATCGGCTCCTTGCCGTGATAAATAGCGATAGAGTTCGGGAAAACGCACATCATAGCAAATCGAGAGGCCAATTTTGCCCAAGCTATCGGAGCCATAAATTGGCGGTAAATCGATCCCTGCCATTACTGTACTCGATTCCTGATAGGTGTTACCATCCGGGACATTGACATCAAAGAGATGGACTTTTTGATAACGGGCTAATTCCGCACCGTTGCCATCGACTAAAATAGCGGTATTATAAGCTTTATCGGCAATACCCGTCACCGGCACGGGAAAACCACCCCCTAAAATGGTCACTTGAAACCGTTGGGCCATGGTGCGGAGGAATTTATCGGCTTTGAGAGCAATAGTCTCGGCCTGGGCGATTTTATCGGTTTCTGCCCCCATAAAGGCGAAATTTTCTGGTAAACCGATTAATTCCGCCCCTTTACCCACGGCAAGTTCGATCAACTCTTCAGCGGCAGCGAGATTTTTCTCTAAATCCGGCTGACTGGTCATTTGAATAGCGGCGGCGAGATAGGATTTCATGGGGGTTGAAGCTCTAGAATCAGATAATCTCTGTAAAATTAATCATAACCTTCGATTATATCCAATTTCAGATATTTTGTCACCCCATGAGTAAAATTGTTTTCTGTGACTTTGATGGCACTATCACCGCCGTGGAAACTTTTGCGGGTATGCTCAAAGAATTCGCCCCCGATTTATCGGCTCAGATTATGCCCCAAATGTACGCCCGTACTCTCAGTCTGCGCCGGGGTGTCCGTCAACTGTTAGAGTCGATACCGAGCCAAAAGTACGCCGATATTCTCGCCTATGCCGAAAGCAAGCCAATTCGCCCCGGATTAGCCGAATTCCTCGCTTTTTTACAGGAGCGAGCCATCCCTTTTATTATTATCTCCGGTGGTATCCAAGGCATGATTGAAACGGTCTTAAAACGGGAGGGACTATTAGATAAGGTAACGGCAATTTATGGGGTAAATCTTCATACTCAAGGGGAATATCTGCAAGTTCACTCCGATTGGGAAAATGAGACGGAATTAGTGGCTAAAGCCTTGATTATGGCCAAATATTCAGGAGTAGAAACTATTGCGATCGGTGATTCCGTTACCGATATTACCATGGCTAGAAGGGCCGATCTAGTTTTTGCTAGGGATCGTTTAATCGATTATCTGCAAGCGGAAAATCAACCCTATATTCCTTGGGATAACTTTTTTGAGATTCGTGAATATCTGTTATTGAGAGATTAGACAAAATCGGCTCTTCAATTTAATTATAACCACTTACTTATAAGGCTTGCCAGGTCTTGGGATCAATGAGTTGGTGAATGCGATCTTCGCTATTGACCCGTAGTGGCCACAGTCTCCACAGACCAGAAGTTGGCAAACTAATCAAAGAGAGAGGACATAGCGGGCTGGCAATTTCTTAAACGGTTCTTAAAGGCGCACCGTTATCATCAGATCAGTAGTTATTTCTTAGGTCTGATTATGTCTTGGATACTTTCGGCGATCGCCGCTCTGGTCAGTTGGAGCCTGTTTTTTACTGTTAAGTTCAAGGAAAACGCCAATCCCCTCATTCGGCCCTTGAGTCTGCTGATTGGACTGTTAAGTAGTGCTGTCTTTTTATTTCAGATAATAGGCCGTTTTGCGGTGGTCATTCCGGCGGGGGAAGTGGGTGTAATGGAAAGCCTGGGTCAAGTGGGTCAAAAAACCCTATCCCCTGGCATTTATTTTATCAATCCCTTTACCGATATCATTACCTATTCCACCCGTTTACAGGACATCAAAGAAACCGTTGATACCACCTCTAAGGAAGGGCTAGGTTTTAAAATGGACGTGAGTTTACAATACCGTCTTGATCCCACTAAAGCAGGAGAGGTTTTCCAAAAAATTGGCAGTCCTGAGCAACAAAAAGAAATTATTACTTCCCGTTTTCGCTCGTTGATTCGTCAGATTACAGCGAATTATCCCCTAACCGATATTTATGGAGAAAAAAGGGCTATTATTGCCCAAAATCTTGGTGAAAGTATGGCCACTCAACTCCAGCCCCTCGGTTTTATTGTCGAAGAAGCTTTACTCCGCAATATTATTTTGCCCGATAATATTCAAGCCGCTATTCAAGCGAAAGTAGCCACGGAACAGGAAAGCCAAAAAATTGATTTAGAAATCCAAAAAGCCAAAAAAGAAGCGGAACGGAAAATAATTGAAGCGAGGGGAACCGCCAATGCTCAGAAGATTTTATCGGAAGGTTTAACGGATAAAATCATTCAACTGAAAACCATTGAAGCAACGGAAAAGTTAGGGCAATCTCCCAATAGTAAGATCATTATCCTTGGTGGCGGGCAAAAAACTTTACCGTTAATGCTGACCGACGATAAGTAGCCATGCGCGACTCACAAGAGCTTTGGTATTATTGTACAAGAACGATTTAACTGCATCATACCATTTTTTTTATTCGCGTCCCTCACTCCCCTCCCCTCTTCCCACTTCCCACTCTCCTATACCTTTTAAACAGGATTTGGTATCAAGCCCATGGCACTAACTCTTAATTTAACATCAGAAATCGAACAATATCTCAGCCAAAAAGCGACGGAGAAAGGTCTTTCTCTAGAAGCTTACGTCCTCAAGCTACTTAAAGATACTATTTTAGAACAAGAAAAACAGACTAAACTGGTTAATTTACTTCAGTCTTGGATTGATGAAGAAGATGAACAAGAACAACAAGAAACAGGTGAATATTTAATCGAAGCACTTGACCAAGATCGCTTATCTGAGCGTCCTTTATTTCCGGCTGAATTAAAGGGAGTAACTTGGTGAATAGAGTAGTTTTATTAGATACGGGAATTATCGGTTTAATTACTAATCCTAAGCGAGCGCCTGAAAGTCTAGCTTGTAATTGTTGGCTACAAACGCTAATTAAAGCAGGTATTAGGGTTATTCTTCCAGAAATTGCTGATTATGAGGTGCGTCGAGAGTTGTTACGCGCTAACAAGATTAGTAGTTAGATTGTGTAATTAATCGTGTATAGCTACATACTAAATTTCTCAATTCCCGACAGACATAGAGATTCTAAAATCCAAGACCAACCCGTTAAAAGATTTTTTTACTACCCTACTCTCAAGGGTAACAATAATTATAAATTTTTGTAAATTTGTGTTGGTTTACACTTGACAAAATCGGTGGGGGGGGGTAAAGTGAACTTTATTATGATTGGTTTTGTGACCCCTAAGGTCTTGACAAATTATGAAAAAAACCTCTGACTTAACTGTACAGTTCATTCAATATGCGATTGCCCGGGAGAGTATTTTATGGCAGTTTCATTAACAAAAGGACAACGAGTATCGCTAGAAAAAGTTGCTCCTGGATTATCAGAAGTATTTGTAGGATTGGGATGGGATGTCAAAGCCACTGACACTGGATCGGACTTCGATCTAGATTCGTCGGTGTTTTTGTTGGGAGCTAATGAAAAGCTAATCTCAGATAAACACTTCATCTTCTACAACAATCTTTTCAGCCCTGATCCAAACAAATCAGTCCAACATACTGGGGATAACTTAACAGGACTTGGGGAAGGGGATGATGAAGTTATTAAAATTGACCTCAAGAAAGTACCAGAAGAAGTTAAGAAGATTGTTATTACAGTAACGATTCACGAGGCGCAGCAACGTCGCCAGAACTTTGGACAAGTACAAAACGCTTTTGTACGTATCGTTAATGCTCAGAACAAACAAGAGGCTGTACGCTACGACTTAGTAGAAGACTATTCCATTGAAACCGCCCTAATCATGGCAGAACTATATCGCAAAGATGGGCAATGGTCACTCAACGCGGTGGGTTCTGGCTATCAAGGAGGGCTGCAAGCATTGCTAGATCGTTATAGCTAAAGAAAGTTCAAATTATGGCTATCAATTTACAGAAAGGGCAACGCATTTCCCTGACAAAAGAGGCGCCTGGTCTGAAAAAAATTATTTGTGGACTAGGATGGGATGTAGTAGAACAAACTGGGGGTGGATTGTTCGGCGCATTTAGCAACAGACCGAACTACGACCTAGATGCTTCAGTAATCTGCTTGGGCAGTAACGGAAAAGTTGGAGACAAGGACGATATAGTTTATTTTGGCAATCTCAAGCATCGATCGGGAGGAATCACTCACTTAGGAGATAACTTGACGGGAGCAGGAGAGGGAGATGATGAGCAAATCATTGTTGATCTTTCCTTAGTGCCATCACGAATTACCAAACTGGTTTTTACAGTCAATATTTATGACTGTATAGCCAGAAAACAAGACTTTTTCCAAGTAAAAAACGCATTTGTACGATTAGTAGATATGTCTAACAACAAAGAGCTTGCTCGCTACAATCTATCAGGAAATGAATACAAAGGTGCTACGGGAATGATTATGGCAGAGTTATACCAACATAACGACGAGTGGAAGTTAGCTGCAATTGGAAATGGAGTTAGTGTCAACGGATTAGGAGAAATTGTCGGTTCTTATGCTTAGTAAAGGAAAGCTATGTCATCTTTATTTGAACGACTGGACTTAACTAAATACAACCGCAAGCTAAAACAATCTCTATCTCAGCGTATAGATCTCACTAGACCAATTAAACTCAGGTGTCAATCTTGTAGATTGCGCCTTCAAGCAGAATGGGAATTTTGTCCTAACTGCGGTTTTCCCTTGCGAAATTTTTCAGAAAAAAGTCGCCATTGTATTTGGATAGATATTTCAAATATGGAAGTCTTACCCGAATATCAAGAAACCATGAGTGCAATTTTTATGGAAGCTTTTTCCAGACTGTATGGTGCATTCAGAGGTGTTCAGGTTTTTCTTACTACAGAACCACCTAACAGTCAGGAATGGCAAGATAAATTTACTCATGTTTATGTATTTGCTGACAGTCAGCCAGTAGATTATTTAGGAGTAGCGAGCTTCTTATTAGGTAAAGTTACTGGTCATGCAATTATCAGAATCGATCAAGTTTTTTATGCTTCTTGTAGAGGCAATCTTAGTATTAGTAGTCTATCTAACTTAATTGCCAACACGATTGCTCATGAGATTGGTCATACATTAGGTTTAGATCACTCTGCATTGCCAACAGATGTCATGCACGATGGATTAGACTACACGACTCATGGTGCCATGCCTCCTTCATTTCACGCAGAGCAGATTAACCTGATGAACAGTGCCATTCGCAGATATAAGACTGAAGAATAATGTTAGTGCGATCACACTTGATCATATAGTGCGATCGCTTTTTGTGTCAAAATGATAGGAGTGTGGATGAATGAAGCAAAATTGGTTCTCCCGTACTTGTGATGATAACAAAAAATTGCTGATACAATATTTTCATGCAGTTTGAGTGGAATAAAAACAAGGCAGTAAAGAATTTATCCAAGCACGGAGTTTCCTTTGAGGAAGCAAAAACTGTTTTTGATGATCCTCTCTATGTTGACTTCTATGATCCAGAGCATTCTGAGAGCGAGGAACGATATCTGATTGTTGGCGAGTCAGATCGAGGGCGATTGTTAATTGTATCCTATACTGAAAGAGGAGATGTAATTCGACTCATCACTGCAAGGGAAGTGACGCAAAACGAACGAGAAGCTTATGAAGAGGGATGAGCCAGAAATGGAAGATGATTTACGGACAGAGTATGACTTGAAGCACCTCCGAGTTAGAAAGTTAGGCTCTGGAAGAAAAAGCTTTGGTGGAGTCACTGTGCGCTTGGAGCCTGATGTCGCAGAAATGTTTCCCACTGCTGATGCGGTTAACGAAGCCTTAAGATTGTTGATCAGAGTAATGCGAGATAACAAAACTCTTGCTTCTACAGTACAGGCTAACCTAAAGGCTGAGTCCTGACAAAATGCAGGGCGGGATTGAGTATTTATAAGAAAGCGAAGCGAATGGCGAATAAAGCTATAGTCTCGAATTAGATGCGATCACGCTATATTTGTAGAGGGCGATCGCTTTTTTGTTATGATGGTAGGAGTGTGGATGAATGAAGCAAAATTGAAAATCTATTTCGACGCTTGAATTGAGAAAAATTACTATGAAAGTTCCAACAGATTTGACGATTCCTGAGATTGAGGAAATTAGAAAAGAGGGAGTTAAAGCCCTCGTAGAAAGATTGGGAATTGCTAAAGCGGCCTTCTTTCTAAGAGAAACAGCATCCCAACCTCTAAATTATTTAGAAATTAAAGATCAGTTGTTTGGCGAAATGACAGCAACGGATATTTACGCTCAAATTAAAGTCGGCTATGACAGAAATGATTGAGGAAATTCGTCAAAAAGTTAGACAAAACCAATTTGAATTTTCTCAACACGCTGTCAATCAAAGTATCCTGCGTCAGATCAGTGTTCAAGAATTACGGGAGGCGATGGAACAAAGCGAAATTATTGAAGATTATCCGGCTGATAAGTATGGTGCAAGCTGTTTACTTTTGGGATTTACTCTAATTAATAGAGCCTTACACATTCATTGTAGCTATCCCTCTCGCCCTTTGCTCAAAATTATTACCCTATATGAACCCGATCCAAATTTATGGATTGATTTTAAATCAAGGAGAACACCAGATGTCAACTAATTCTAGACAAGAAACCTTAATTGAACAAGAAGTTACCTATACTCTTGAAATCAATGGCAATTTTTTCATTATAGAAAATGTCCCCGCTAGAGTCTGTGTAGAAACGGGAGAGCGTTTTTTTGCACCAGAAACTGTCGAACGCTTGCAGGAAATTGTCTGGGAAAATAAGCGACCAAAACGGGTAATTGAAACGCCAGTATTTGACTTTGCTAGTTAGTGTTTAATAGAAAACTGGCAAATCGAGCAACAATTGAAGTCTTAAATTAGGGGCGATTTCGCTATGTTTGTAGAGTGCGATCGCTTTTTTGTTTATAATAGTTAAAGACACGATAAATTGATTCAAGTCAAGCCCATGCCACTAACTCTTAATTTAACATCGGAAATCGAACAATATCTCAGCCAAAAAGCGATGGAGAAAGGTCTTTCTCTAGAAGCTTATGTCCTTAAGCTACTTAAATATACTATTTTAGAACAAGAAAAACAGACTAAACTGGTTAATTTACTTCAATCTTGGATTGATGAAGAAGATGAACAGGAACAACAAGAAACCGGTGAATATTTAATCGAAGCACTCGATCAAGATCGCTTATCGGAGCGTCCTTTATTTCCGGCTGAATTAAAGGGAGTAACTTGGTGAATAAGCTGCCCGCAAATTTAAATTGCTTGTTGAGATCAGGCAAGGGGGGATTGGTGGGGATTTAGCTGCGCGGGGGTCGCAGGATCTGGTCCTCCCCAACGGGGTTTGGGGGTAGAAACCCTCAAGAGACCAGATTGAGTGATAAAATTAGAAATAACGCCCAATTTTAACCGAGGGGTTCCCTTTAAAAATCCCAACTTAGTAAATTTCAAAAATGAGATGTACCCCTGAGGAGTTCTCCCTATGGATAGCCACCGATTAATCGAAGAATTAAAAAATCCGGACTTTTATCCTCATTCTGTAAAAATTCCCGTTGAAATTATTCAAACCCATGCTTCAATTATCTTCTTGACAGGAGATTATGCCTATAAAGTCAAGAAACCAGTTAATTATAATTTTTTAGATTTCTCCACTTTAGAAAAGAGAAAGTATTATCTAGGACAGGAACTAGAGTTAAATAAAAAAGTCGCCGCTAATATCTATCTGGAAGTTTTGTCAATTAATGATCAACAGGGTAGCATAAGTTTAAATGGAGAAGGAAAGGCGATCGAATACATTTTAAAAATGAATCAGTTTCCCCAAGAATGTTTACTAAGTAAAATGTTTGAACGGGGAGAAGTAACGGAAAAAGCTATAGAATCTTTGGCTGAAAAAGTGGCACAATTTCATCGACAAGCTCTGACTAATTCCTATATTACTCAATTTGGCAATTTAGAAGTTATTAAACAAGCTTTTGATGAAAACTACCAACAAACCGAGAAATATATTAATTTTGTCCAAACCCAAAAACAATACAATGAAACGAAAGCTTATACAGATAAATTCTTCGCAGAACACCAAGATTGGTTAGAGGAAAGACAAATAAAAGGGATGATTCGCGAATGTCACGGAGACTTACATTTAAATAATATCTGTCAGTGGCAGGGAGAAATACAATTATTTGATCGCATAGAATTTAACGAATCTTTTCGCTTCGTTGATGTCATGTATGATATTGCTTTTACAGCGATGGATTTAACTGCTAGAGGGAGAGAAGATTTCGCTAATTTATTTGTCAATACTTATTTAGAACAAACCGCTGACTGGGAGGGGTTAAAAGTATTGCCTCTCTACCTGACCAGACAAGCATATGTGAGGGCAAAAGTCAATAGTTTTCTGCTTGATGGTGACACTTTTTCTGAGAAAATTAAAGCCAATGCACAGGATTATTATCAATTAGCTTGGCAGTACACACAACCGCAGAAACCGAGATTAATTCTGATGTCGGGATTTTCTGGATCGGGTAAGAGTACCATAGGGAAAGTAATTGCTAAAAATCTTAATGCTATTCAGATTCGTTCCGATGCAGTTCGCAAACATTTGGCTGGAATTGACTTAAATCAAACAGGAAGTCTAGACATATATAGTCTCGAAATGAGTCAAAAAACCTTCGCTAGAATGGCAGAATTAGCCCGAATTTTAATAGCTTTAGGTTATAGGGTTATTCTCGATGCACGCTACGATAAATATGCTTGGAGAGAACCTTTATTAACCTATGCCCAAAATTTACAGATTCCTTTTCATATTGTCCATTGTCACGCACCTATAGAAGTTTTAAAACAACGGATTGCCGCTAGAAAAGGCGATATTTCTGACGCTACTATCGAGGTTTTAAATGCCCAAATTGAGAAAACAGAACCTTTTCATGAAAAGGAACAACCCTATCTAATTTCCCTAGACACTACTAATCCCGATTGGCGAAAATTTTTAGAGAGTCAATTAGGTAAATAGGTTGAGATTAATCCCCGATATAGCCATTCTTATAAAGTAGCAAAAAGGAGAAGCGATTATGGAAACTGTAGTGTTAAATCTAGAGACAGTTAATCTGACTGATGAACAATTTTATCATCTCTGTCAGGACAATCAAACATGGAATTTAGAACGTAATCAAAAAGGAGAATTATTAATTATGCCTCCCGTGGGTGGAAATAGTGGTAATCGAGAAGCTGATTTAATTGCTGATGTAACGATTTGGAATCGTCAAAGTAATTCTGGTAAAGTCTTTAGTTCTTCGACAATTTTTCGTTTACCAAAGGGAGGATATCGTTCTCCTGATGTTGCTTGGATAAAACGGGAAAGATGGGAAGCTTTGAGCGCAGAAGAGCGAGAAAAGTTCCCACCTTTATGTCCCGATTTTGTGATTGAATTACGTTC
>SFAQ01000037.1:0-10861 GCA_007096525.1 Microcystis wesenbergii Mw_QC_B_20070930_S4
GTCGGACTAGAGGGGTGATTTTGTTCTGTGCTAGACTGATATTTGAGTAAGCCAGACAGGAGCCACAAAAAGATATTTATCAGAAAAGTCATGATCAAGCTAGAGGTATAAAGACTGATCGGGTTCCAATTATTACATACCGGATAAGCAAGAGGGCTACGGCACTACTACCAAATCATTACCGATGAATCAAGCAAAGGTGTAGGGAACTGGAACATCCTTAAACTTAAGGTAATGAATTAGAAGCGGTAGGGAATTTTCTAACATTTTGACACATTTTGAATAGCAGAGAGTCTGACGATGAAGACGCGCTAAGTAATGACGTAATCTTGTATTTTCTCCCTCTACCCTTGTCCTATAAGTTTTGCTAACAATCTGAGCGACCTTAGGGATAAATATTGGATACACTGGATTTCCATCACTTACCCAAAAATAACATTGCCAAAATGAGATAGCTTGCCATAAACGTTGAAATGTGTCCGCACTATGTTGCCGAAGGCACTCGCCTTGCGAGACCACCAATTACCCATCCAAGAATTCCAGATCGAAAGTGGTCAACAGCCGTCCAGAGCCAGATTTTGTTCTTTTTTTTACCAACAAAAGTTTCTAATTCATCTAGTTCTCCCACTTCTGGAATCGTTTCTGAATTATAGGAATCAGGCAGCAGTTTTCCCACTGGTTTGACCCAATCCATAATGGTTGTTCGTGAGACTCCCGTCACTCTCTCAATGCCTCGAAATCCCATGCCATTTACCTACATTTTCAGACAGATACGCTTAACATCATCGCTATAGCCCTTGGTTTCCTAGCTGTGGATGAACTGACGACCACAGTTTACACATATATATAGCGTTTTTCAGTCTGCTGAGGTACAAAAGTTATGGGTTTTAGGCACTCATGCAAGAGGCAAAAGGCAAAAGGGAAGAAAAATAGGTGTACCTCACTAGCTTAGGAAACGCTATAGTTTTGTTTTTGACCACGATGACCATTTTTATTGATGTGGTCACTTTGACATTCTGGACATTTCATCGTTTTTTTTCCTTCATTGAGTTTCTATCCATTTTGCCTTCTCATCTCTTCATCTGACAACGCCAATTACTTTGATAGCAAGGATTGCATTGCATCTTTGATATTCTGATCTGACAACGCCCAATTATTTGTAGGATGGGTTAGCGGTAGCGTAACATGAGCCGGACACTTATTCTTAGTTGTGCTTCGCTGTTCTGTGCTCGCCTTTGTTTCATCCCTTCGGTAAAACCGACGATCTTCACCCGACATTTGAGATAAAATTTTGTTACGAGCATTCCACGAGCAATTTTTGCTCAAGATACAATCGAAATAGCCTGGCTGCCATTGGGCTAAAAGTTAAGCAAATTTAAGCGATAGCCATTTCAGAAAAAAATGTGTGATCGATAATGTTGATCTTCCCCAGATAAGAAGCGAGTGAAGATTAATTGTTGAACCGAGCATCAGAAGCTATCTCTACAGGAGGAAATGTTAGAAAGTTATCCCATTCGGGGAACCATCAGTCTTGACTTATCTATTTCCCATCTAACAGCAAAGGATTTGATCTCATTCAGGGGAAAAAGTCACTATGAACCACCAAATAGAAACCCCTATCCGGACACCCTCTCAAGCTCGATTCCGTTCACGGGAGGAACGCATCCAGATCGGTAAATCCCTGCGGGAGCGACTGCCGCGTTCTGGCCACGCTATCTGGCAACCCCCCGCAGCTGGTCGAGAGCCGATCGAGATCATCGAGGCATCAAATCGAGGACGGTTACAGGAATTGATTCCCATCCGCTACGGACGAATGTTGCGGAGTCCCTTTACCTTTCTGCGCGGTTCCGCTGCTTTGATGGCCTACGATCTGGCCACCACTCCCAAAACTGACATTATCGTGCAGGCCTGCGGGGATTGCCACCTGTTGAACTTCGGATTTTTTGCCACCCCCGAACGCAATTTAGTCTTCGATATTAACGATTTCGACGAAACCCTGCCCGCGCCTTGGGAATGGGATCTCAAGCGTCTGGTGGTCAGTTTTGTCATCGCCGGCAGGGATAGCGATCTATCCGATCAAGAATCGAAGGCGGCGGCGATCGATTGCGCTCGTTCCTATCGAGAACACCTGCGGGAATATTCTCGCCTCAGTCCCTTAGAGGTATGGTACACGCGCATAGGAGCAGAACAGGCGCTCGAGATGGCTCCCGACGAAAAGACGCGGAAGTTGCGGGAACAGATGATGGCAAAGGCCCGCGAGCGCATCATCGAACATCTCTACCCCAAGATCGTCACCCAAACCGGGGGACGCAATCGCTTTGTCGATCAGCCGCCTATTCTCTACCATGTCAACGAACCGGATTGGGAGACTATCGTGCGCGAGGGTCTGGAAGACTATCGCCAATCCCTGCCGGAGGAACGCCGAGTCCTCTTTGATCGCTACCAATTAGAGGACTTTGCCCTGAAAGTGGTGGGCATTGGCAGTGTCGGCACCAGATGTTATATCGCCCTATTGTTCTCGGAAGATAACCATCCCCTCATCCTACAAGTTAAGGAAGCCTGCCCTTCGGTTCTGGAACCCTATACCGCCAAGAGCCAGTACGAAAACCAGGGACAACGGGTAGTTACAGGCCAGAGATTGATGCAATCCTCTAGCGACATATTTTTGGGCTGGACCCGGGGAAGAGGGGGGAAAGACTTCTATTTACGGCAACTACGGGATATGAAGTTTTCCCTACCCATTGAAGGAGTATCGGCCGTCCAACTGCAACGCTACGCCGAGTTCTGTGGCTGGACTTTGGCCCGCGCCCACGCTAAATCTGGAGATGCGGCCACCATTAGCGGTTATTTGGGAAAAGGAGATCAGTTCGATCTAGCGATGGGCGAATTTGCGATCGCTTATGCCGAGCAGACAGAACGAGATCACGCCGCTTTGGTGGATGCGGTCAAAACAGGACGGGTCGAGGCTTTGGTAGAAGAAGATTTATAGCATTAAGCTATCAGCCTGTTATTTCTCGCCAGGTGTGATTGGTGGGGAAGTTCAGGCTGAACTTCCCCATACATATCTACTACAATAGCCGAACACCCTTATCCATCAATGGATACACCCATTAACTTTTCTTAATCGACCCATGTTTATTGTAATATTTTTTTAATAGACAGGGATGGAGCATATTTGCTAGGCCAGAATGATAGCCATATATATAGAAAAAGTTCCGGCTCTTCGTTACTCTTTATGCTAAATTAACATACAAAATGCCAAGATAACATACATTTCAATTTTATCTAAAATGTTTTGGGAGCCTTAAATGGGATAAGCTAAAACCTCACTTAGAAACAGCCCAAGAACGCACTTCTCCTAAGGTTACTGGAGTGCGATCGCTGACATCAATAGTAAAGCGAAAAACTCGTTTAGCACGCAGACCATTTTCAGGATCAAAGAATTTTAATTTCACATCCCAGCATTCACTTCCGTAGCGACAGAAGGGGCTTTTTTCTACTTCAATACTGTGTAATTCCATTCCCATTGCTACTGCTTGGGAGAAGGTTTGTACAGCTTGAAAGGCGTTAGTAGCCGCAAAATTTAAAGCGCGATCCCGGGCGATTTGTCCGACGTTGCGTAAGTCATAATAAACACGATTTAAGAAACTTGTCAGAGAACGCCGCATCCTAGATTCATCGGCGATTTCATGTTCTGCACTAACAGTTTCTATGGCTGATTCAATCAAAGTATTAACTTTCCAGCCATACATTCCCCGGGGACTATTAACTTTGAGGACAGGAATAATTTGACCAGAAAATAGTTTCACAGTTTCATCGGTAAGAATGCCCGGAATACTCACTCTTTCCACATAATCTTCGTCAGCTTCTGGCAATATTTGACCCGCTAACATATATTGCATGACTTGATAAATCTCAGCGGCAAAAGCTCCCACTGGTTTAATTGCATAGATGGGAGTTAGTTCTAAATTGACTGTCCAAATTAAAGACTTAGTTTCTGATAGATTACTTTCTAAATAATCTACCATTTGTCGTGCATCGTAGGGATTCGATGGTAATTCAATATTATCGATCGTGATGGTTGGCATTAACTGTTTAAAGGTGTCCCGACGTGCTTCTGTACCGAAATCATAACCCAAGGTTCCTAAAACATAGACGAGGTTTGAACGTTGACTAGGAACAACATTATTTAGGACAATATTGTTATGTGCTTGATTATTTTTTATTAATCCAGTTGAGGAAATATTTTCTGAAGCATTGCTAGGAGCGATCACCAGTTCTATTGTCGCTGCTGTTGGGGGGGTTATAGTTATTCCCTGAGTCGCCATCTCGGTTGTATTAGATGGGATAACCGAGGTTGTCACTGTCATCGGAATTACCGTCGATTCTATGATATTATTCGACGAATTGTTATCCGCTTCAACAGTTTGTAATTTCTCTCCTGTCAGCAATTCATAAGCTCCAGCAATGTTAATTTTTCCGAGTAAACAGCGTTCTGGTTCTTCTACTTCATTGGGATCGCAGGGAATGGCACTATTAGTCAAGGCTGCTCGCACAGCTTCTGCATCAGGAGATAAACCTTGTTCTAATTGCAAACTCATTAATAAAGCGGCCGTTCCTGTCACAATTGGAGCAGCGCAGCTAGTCCCTTTTTTGCGGATGGGGTCATCAGTTGCGGGTTGAGCGCCTAAAATATTTTCGCCTGGAGCAAGAATCCCTTGAGTCGCATATTTACCACCAAAATTACTAAATTTAAACGGCTCTCCTGTATCTTTCATGGCTCCTACTGTCAGGACATTTTCTAAAACCGCAGGAACACACCAACACTCTCCTTTATCATTACCACCAGGAGCAATAACGAGTATATTATTATCCTGTGCTTGACGAATTGCTTTATCAATAAATTCGTGAGCTAATCCGCTTTGAGTTGGGTGACAAGCGGCACAATGGATAATATTAACTCCCTGTTCAATAGCGGTACTAATTGCGCGAGAAAGATTGAGGGGATTAATAAAATCATCGTTCCCATATGCGATAGGAATATTAATTACAGTAGCATTGGGAGCAATCCCTTCTACCGGTGAATCTGGTTGTCCACAAATGGTGCTGATAATATGGTTAGCATGGAAGCGCAAATGCAAGCTCATGCGGATATTTTCATCTGGAATCGCCTCCTTAAACATTTCCTCTTTTTCTTGATCACTTTTGCCACTTTTTTCTATATCTAAAAAAGCTTGTAAGTGTTGGGGATCGATAGGAAATTCTTCCGACCAATAGGGATCAAGTCGGGTAATATTTGCTGATTGAAAACAGGCTCGATCTAAGTCAACTGGTCCATCAAGAACGGCGATTTTGATGCGTGGATCGCCTTTGGTATGGGAGCGAAGAGCGGTCATTCCGGGGATAGCATTGAGATCAGGCATAGTTTTTGCAGGTTTTCAAGAACAGTTATAGAATAAAAGCTAGATAACAAAAATAGGGGAATTAAAGATGAGTTCAATCACCCAAACGGTACAATCCTCAACCACAATTCAGGAACCTTCGACCACGGTGTATTGCGATTCCCCTTTACCCGACCACACCCAACTCCCCGATAAAGATGGAAGTTTTGTGAAAAACTATCAAGAGCCTCCCCAAGCAGACCTTTTAACGGATACTATTACACCCCTTTTAGAGCAATTACATCCTGACGGTAATTACTGTCTAGGTCGAGATTGTGGGATTTATTGGCGATTGCCAGAGCATCCAGAATCGCTAGAAAAGGGTGCTGTTGCTCCCGATTGGTTTTATGTTCCCCATGTCCCCACGACTATTGATGGTCAAGTTCGCCGTTCCTTTGTGATGTGGAAAGAAACCATTGAACCGGTTATTGCCTTAGAATTTGTCTCTGGCAATGGTGAAGAAGAACGGGATAAAACGCCTGTTAAGGGTAAATTTTGGATCTATGAGCGAGCGATTCAAATTCCTTTTTATGGAATTTATGAAGTTAACAAGGCCCAGATCGAGATGTATCAGTTAGTTAATGGTCGTTACCAAAAAATGACTCCTAATCAGCGCGGCCATTATCCTATTGTTCCTTTAAAGGTAGAGTTAGGAATTTGGCAAGGAGAATACCAAAATCAATTCTTTCCCTGGCTTCGCTGGTGGGATGGGGAAGGTAACTTGTTGTTAACTTCCCAGGAATCTACTGAACAGGAACGACAACGAGCCGAGCGGGAACGACAACGAGCCGAGCGCCTAGCGGAACAGTTAAGGGCCTTGGGGATAGAACCGGAAGATTAATGGAAGGTGTTTAACACCAAATTCGACCCCGACGAAACGGCGGATCATTGGGATTCGCCTTGCGGTCTTGGAACATGGTTTTCCAGCGTCCGTAATCTTCTAACCCAGTTGCGGGAATATATTTAGCTTTAGGTTGAGTTGTTTCCTGTGGTTGAATGTTGGATTTTTTTGTTTCTGGTTGCTCAACATTCGGATTGGTTTCTGATTGCTTAGAACTTTTAGAGTTAGCCATTGTTTGATTTCCTCCAGTGTTTTTTGTTAGGTTTTAGAAGTCGAGACTAATAACGAAAACCGCCAAAGGATGACATTTTTAGATAGCCATAGTGAGGATATTGAAATTGTGCCGGATCGTTGTAGTTAGCCCCATGAACTAACTTAACCAAGATAGATACTAAATCTTCTCCATCGCCATGAACAATATCAACACATTCGTGGGGATGAATAAAATGGGGACGTTTGACGGGAGCAGACTGTTTGGGAAGTCTCATGGTTGTTTTGGGGTAAATAGATAGAGTTTAGGGGAGAGGACTAATAAGGAGAAGACCAGGAACGAACCTCGCCCAAGGTGACAGGAATTAGGTCACTCACATCTATAGTAAAACGGAAGACTTTACGAGCGCGGCGGCTATTTTCTGGGTCGAAGAATTTTAACTGTACATCCCAACAATCGCTATCCAGCCGACAGAAAGGACTCTTAGAAACATTAATACTATCTAACTCCATCCCTGCACCCACAGCCTCAGAAAAAGTTTGTGCTGCTTGGAAAGCATTGGTCGCGGCAAAATTGAGGGCGCGGTCTTGGGAAGTTTGCCCTAAATTGCGTAAATCGTAGTAGATGCGGTTGAGGAAACTACTCAAAGTCCGGCGCATTTGGCTTTCTTGGGCTTCTGTTTGTTCTGCACCAACAGCTTCTATTGCCGCACGGACTAAAGTATTAACGTGCCAACCATAAATTCCCCGGGGGCTATCCGGTTCAATGACGGGAACAACTTGTCCTGAAAACAGACGTACTGTGCGTCCGGTGATGCGTCCAGGAATACTCACCCGCTGGATATATTCGGGGCTGTCTTCGGCTTGTACTTGTCCCGAAAGCAGTTCTTGTAAAGCCGAATAAACTTCGCGGGAAAAAGAGCCGAGGGGTTCAATAGCGTAAATTGGGGTAAGTTCCAGGTTCAGGGTCCAGATTAAGGATTTGGCTTCTGAGAGGTTATCCGCTAAATAATCCACCATCTGGCGGGCATCGTAGGGGTTAGAGGGAACTTCAATCCCACCAATTACGGCGGTGGGCATCAGCTGTTTGAATGTGTCCCGACGGGCTTCTGTACCGAAATCGTAGCCCAAAGTGCCAATGGCATAGACGATTCCGCCAGCGGGTTCAGCCGCTTGACTAGGGGTGACAGATTTAGTGGTAGTTTCAGGCATGGATACTCCTTGAGAGGTTGTTACAGGGTTGGGAATTTGCGCGGCAACAACGGGGATTGCCGGTGCGCTGGTTGCGGCACTCAGTTCGAGGTTTTGGCGTTGAACCTCGGTGGTTTCAGGTGTACCACCGCAGCCGCAGCCGGAAGCTTCTACTGTTGCTTGGGTTTCTATGGTTTCGGACATGGTTTCTCCGGTTAGGTGTTTAATTGCCCCCGAAATGTTCAACAGGCCGGCTAAACATTTTGGTTCGTTTTCGCTATTTGTCAAGGGACAGGGAAGGGCGCTTTTTAGTAATGCTTCCCTGACTGCGTGGGGATTAGGTGTTTCTCCCCGCTGCACTTGCAAACTGAGTAATAAAGCGGCTACTCCTGCTACGATGGGCGCAGCGAAGCTAGTGCCACTCATTTGTATTGTCCCGCCGCCGGGTTTTGCCCCTAAGATGTTTTCTCCAGGGGCAAGGATGCCTTGATTTTGGTAAGCATCCCCCCAATTACTAAAGTCGAGGGGATGCCCTCTAGCATCAACAGCACCCACTGCTAGGACAGCAGGAAGGGCGGCTGGAACATGGAGGCACTCGCAACCATCATTTCCGGCAGCCGCAACGACAAGAATATTTCTCTGGCTACACATTTCAATGGCACGCTCTAGCCAGTCTTCTGCTTCTCCCATATCGGTGAGGGCCCCCCCACTAATACTAATAATGTGCGCTCCATTTTCGGCGGCTTGTTCAATCGCACGGGCTAAATCTAGCTGAGATAGTCGCCGTCGGTCATCGGAAAAAACTGGCACGAGTAAACCGTGACACTGAGGGGCAATTCCTTCGATTTCTGTATTAGGCTGTCCAAAAATTAAACTCGCAATATGAGTCCCATGGGTGGACATCTGCCCACTGGTTGCACCATGTAATACTAAGGTGGGCAGTCGAGTTAATTTTGCTCCCTGAAAACAGGGATGCTGAGTATCTACGACACCATCAAGAATGGCGACGGTAATCTCTGGGGAACCTTGGGTTAGTTTGTGTAATGCTTGCAATCCTGGAATCATTATTTAGTTATTAGTTATAAGTTAATAGTTTTGATTGGGCAACCAAGAACGATCAAGTAATTGTTCTTGGGAGTAGGGGCATTCAGTAGGAAAAGTTACTAAATTAGTTGATCATCATCAATGTCATAGAGTTGTTTTAAGTCATTCATTTCTATGATCAAAATAAAACTTACTCCATCTTGAAGGATTTGTAATAATAAAGCCGAATATTTTCAATTCTCGTTTTTTCTAATTCTTTTTGAGTAGTACCTACCCACATATTAGGTAAAATATCTTGATGTTGATAAAAGCTGTGAACTCTTTGGGCTGTATCATTGATTTCAAAATAATTGGTTAAATCTTGACGATTGTTGAGATGATAGTAAAGCACTGGGTTATTATTTGCTTTTGATAAACCCGTGAAAAACAAACTTGATCCTTGGAGAGGTTTTAAGACTGAATCAGGAAAATGTCGCCAGACTAAATTGATGGTTTCTGGTCTGAAAAAATCATCTTCTTGAAGTTCGGCATAAATTTCGATTTCACTTTTACCATTAAAGTAAAAATCAAAACCAATTAACTCAACAAATTCACTTAAATAATCACTGTCAGCAGCACCATTACTTAAAACGAAAGCAGTTTGTAGCTTTTCAGGATAATCTTTAATTCTAATGTGTATTTTTAAACTAGAATCAGCCAAATTAGTTCTTAAATCAAGACCAGCACTGAGAACTTCTAGTTTGCTAAAGTCAAAGTTATGTCCTAAAAACTTTTGTAATAAAGAATAATCTAATTCAACACCAACTCGGTTTTCAACTTGCTGAAAAAAAGCTAAAGATTGAGCTAGACATTTTTGCCATTCTTGGGACTGATCTTTAAAAAAGAGCATAAACCGTGAGGCAATGAGTTTATCTAATTCTATCTTACAGGAGGCTTCAATTGTGCAGTCACCCTCAACACTCATTACAAAGTTTTCAAACAGCCGCAGAGGATAAATCGGCTCAACATCAAAAGCTTGTTGATGATTACGGATAAATTGTATTCTTTGCTCTTTGAGAGAGTTTTTTTGAATCTCAGCAACTATCATAATTTTAAGTGTTAGATTAAAGATGAAAAGTCGGGGATTTATGTAAATCTTTGATTTTGATTCTCAGAGTTTAAGAAAATCCCCGACTTTTTTAATCACTTCGCTCAAAAGCTTCTCCCGCGTGCCAGGTAACAGAAAGCTCTGAATTAACAAGGATTGTACGTCAATTCGTTGGGGCAAACCGCGCACCCTGGCAAGCAGAAAAAGACTTTTGACATGATTTGAAGTTCGATGCTCGAATCGGGAGCATTACTCCGCGTCGTCTCCCGCAAAAGGACCGCTGTAACTCCCTGTCTGCATAAACTCATTATTCGGGGCGATCGCATTGCCATCACGAGAGACGGTAGCGGCATTTTCCCGTTGGACAGGAGCAGAGTTACGGGGTGTCAGTTTCTTGGTTTTCATGGGGTAAAATCCTCCAATCAGTTGGTTTTTCACGGTATGGCAAAACTGCCAATCCAAGTCAACAGTTTCTAGGTCAATTTTTGTTAAGAAAGAGGGCGCTGCTGAATCAAGGTATGAATGACAACCTTGTACCCATCCAAAAGTTAGTTTGGGTCTAGGTTTTAAAAATCCCACAAAAGAAGATTCATATCTCAAATCAGCAACGCCGGTTGATTGATGAATCAACCTACTATGAGAGCAACAACCTGTACTCCCCTGCTCCCCTGCTTCTTCACCCCCCGAAGCAATCTCTTAAAAGTTTTAATTGTTCTGATTGGTAATAAATTGATGAACAATCTCAACTCTTAGATTTAATTCCCGTGCAATTTGTTCTTCATTAAGTCCCAACCTAACCAGAAGGGGAATTGTTTCCAATTTCCCTTCAAGTTTCCCTTCAAGTTTTCCTTCAAGTTTTCCTTCAAGTTTCCCTTCAAGTTTCCCTTCAAGTTTTCCTTCAAGTTTTCCTTCAAGTTTTCCTTCTTCTTTAGCTTCTTGATAAAACTTGGTTTGTTTCCATTCCGTGAGATTAAACATAGCTTCTAACTCCTGGCGACTTTTCTGCGGAAATTTGTAGATAATAATCTTCTCGATTAACTCGATAAC
>SFAQ01000038.1:0-7787 GCA_007096525.1 Microcystis wesenbergii Mw_QC_B_20070930_S4
ATAAACAGTTATAAGGTTGGTCGGAGTTGACCTGTTAGATTCAGTCAAGGGACTGAAGACCTTACTAGGCGGTTATTTCGGGCATTTCAGCCTTGTTTCATGCCTAAACGTTTCGCACGTTACCTTATATTATACCGATGGTAAAGGAAGGTCAGTTACCGTTAATTATCGAATCGTTAATAAACAGGAGGGTCATACAAAACATGAATATTTCTTAGAAATGTTGGACGAAGTAAAAGCTTGGGGATTGAAACCAGAGACAGTCACAGGAGACAGTTGGTATGCTGCCAAAGAAACCATGAATACCCTTAAAGACAAGGGCTTTCGTGGTTTGTTTGCTCCTCATGTGAATCGGGCGCGTCTCGGTTGAACTAGGAACTAAATATGTTCAAGTTCAAACCTTAGATATCCCGACCGATGGATTAATTGTTTATCTGAAACAAGTGGGACGAGTCAAGGTATTTAGAACGGTCTTCAAAAACGAATTCCGTTACTACGTTGTGTTCGTCTCTAACTCAGAGAAACTCCCCTCAATCACCAGGACAGAATTCCAGAAAATTCCTGACCAACATTGGGGAATTGAGCAGTACCATCGTGCCTTAAAACCATTGTGTAATATTGAAGGGTTTCAAGTAAGAGAAGGTCAGGCGATCAGGACTCACATATTTTGTGCCATTCGCAGATTTATTCAGTTAGAATTTCTCCGATTTAAAGCGCAAATTGTTAATTGGTATTCCTGACAAAGGGAGTTATTTACTGAGGTCATCCGCTCTTTTATTGTCAATAATTTAGCATCCAACTTCCTTGACCTCAATAACTTGGAAGCCATAGTCTGAAGTTCAAAGGCATACTACGGAAATTCTGTCCGTAAGTCCTATATTACTTAGGTAGAGGTCTATTGAGCGTCAGACAAGTTTTAATTAATTCCTCCACTCCTAGGATTGGATAAATAGGGACTCCTAACTGATTAATAACAGTTTCTAGGGTTAGATCATCTAAAAATACCGCTTCCCCATGCTTGAGCATGAGGGAGGGTAATAAAACCCCATCCCCAAGATTTTTACCTTGTAATCCTTTGAGAATATCTTGGCCAGTTAATAAACCCGTAACCGTGATTTCCTGTCCCCAATAATCACTATTTAAAGCCACTAATTCCACGGTTAAACCCTGCACCTTATTTAACTGTTTAACTAGGGGTTGAAAAGCTTGTTCTACCGCATTTCCCACTACCCATATCAATCGTCTAGAGGGAGTAATTTGAGCAGGTAATAACCTCTTGGCTGTCTTCTTAAAATCCCTAATAAATTGACGAATTGAGCCAACTCCGTTACCGATTTGGGGATAGTCTTCGTAGTGAGATTGGGGTGGTAAATCGACTCGGGCAATTAAAAACCATTCATCGGCTAACCACACCACATTACTGCCAAATTCTTGACGAAATTTTTTCTGTAAAGTTTCGACTTGTTCAATCACTTCTCGCGCTTTTTCTTGGCTAACGGGAATTAATTCATCTTCTTGGGGACGAAAGCGGGTTAATCCCACGGGAACCACGGCAACCGACTCCACACAGGGAATATCCCCCCGATGAAAAGAAACTAAATCTAATAGGGTTCTTTCCAGATGAATTCCATCATTAATATTTGGACAAACTACCACTTGAGCATGAATTTGTAATTGTCTCGCTTGTAGCCATTTTAAATGGTCTAAAATTTGACCAGCGCGGGGATTTTTTAAGAGACGAATCCTCAGCTCGGGTTCCGTGGCATGAACGGACACAAAAAGCGGTGAGATGTGCATCTTTTCGATTCGCTGCCATTCTTTTGATGTGAGATTAGTTAAGGTTAAATAACTGCCATAGAGAAAACTTAAACGATAGTCATCATCTTTATGGTATAAAGTTTCTCTTTTGCCCTCTGGTTGTTGATCGATAAAGCAAAAAGGACATTTATTATTACACTGAATTAAGCCATCAAAAAGGGCCGTTTCAAACTCTAAACCTAAGTCGTCATGATAATCTTTTTCGATGTCTATCCGGTGAGTTTTGCCCTGACTATCAAGCACTTCTAGGGTGAGAAATTCATCGGCACATAAAAATTGATAATCGATTAAGTCCCGGGGACGATTACCATTGATAGAGACGAGCGCATCCCCAATTTCAAAACCTACCTCGGCGGCGATCGAATCCGGGATGACACCGGTAATTTTAGCGGGACGAATAGTTAATTCACTCATATTTTTAGTCCAATTATTTAACTGCAAGTCTTTGGCTGCATCTCACTTTTGTTAAACTAATTCTACAGCAGCTTAGGGCGATCGCTCCAGAAAACTGCTCCCAAAATGATCATGAGCGAAACATTAAAAGAATGTTAAAACCGTAAACGCTATGCCTAGGGGTTGACTTTTAGGGTTTTTGATCGTTCCTGTTTTCGTTAACTTTTCAATCCGTTCTAATCTATCCGCTGCCGTTTATCAGTAGGAGTTCGGACAAGATTGAATCGATCGCGCGGTGTAGGACATTAACTTAATCCGGCTTTCGCAAAAATTTGTCCGGGGGTTAGGGTTAAATCGGGGAGGAGAATATCGCTAATCTCGTCATCGCCTTTTTTAATCGCCGGGGGTGCGTCGGGATAGAAAATCGTGATCTGCTTGGCCCGGGGATCGACAATCCAGACGCGACTGACTCCCGCTTTTAGGTAGTCCACGGCTTTTTCGCTCAGGCTGCTGAAGGATTGTTCAGGGGAAATAATTTCGATGACTAATTCCGGGGGAACGGGACAAGCGTCATCGGTGAGGGGAATATCTCCTAACCTTTCGGGGGAAATGTAGAGGAGATCGGGAACGGGACACCAATCTCGATCGTTTTTGCTTAGGACGATCGCCCATTCGATTCCCACCTCTCCCCGTCCTTGATTCCAGCGATCGAGTACGAGAAATAAAGCACCAGTTAAACGAGAATGAAAGAATTTCGGTGACATTTTCGGGATCGCTTCTCCATCGACTAATTCATAGGTAATATCGCCATCGGGATCGGTTAGCGAGAGAAATTCCGGTAAAGTGAGGGATTTAGAAGAGATAAGAGTCATGGTCAATTTTCCACCGAAGTGATAGGACAATCGAGCGGGAATTTTCCGATCAGGGCGATCGCTTATTGGCTAATATTCCCCGGGCATTCGTAGCATTACGGATTAAACTATCTCAGATTATGACCCTCTCAAAGCATACACGAACCAGTTAATCTGGATTTTGAGATAGTTCGTGACGCTTTCCGTGTGAACAAACAACAAAGACCTTTTGGAGCAGACAAGATCAAAACACTTTGCACTAAGTTAAAGTTAATCCATTGCCGCTGCACTTCACGGGTTAGACAGTCTTCAAAATAATCTAAGAAAGTTAAGTCCGATGGGGGAAATAACCGTGATAATTGGGCATATTATTAACTGGAACAATTGACTCAATATCCTGTATAGTCAACTGTGTAGCGATTGTGATCCTCACCTATGACCACTCTCCCCCCTGTTAATGCCGCTAGTGACATAGAAAATCGTAAAGCCGAACATTTGCGAGTTTGTCTGGAAGAAGACGTAGAATTTAGCAAAATTAGCAGCGGATTAGAGAAATATCGCTTTAATCACTGCTGTTTGCCAGAACTAGACCGCAGTGATCTTAATATCGGTACTAGCTTTTTAGGCAAAAGCCTCGGCGCCCCTCTATTGATTTCTTCGATGACGGGGGGAACTACCTTAGCCCATCTAGTCAATACTCGACTGGCAACCGTCGCCCAACGTTACCGTTTAGCTATGGGGGTTGGGTCCCAACGCATCGCCCTCGAACAACCGGAATTAGCCGCCACTTTTTCCGTTCGCCATCTCGCCCCCGATATCCTGCTTTTGGCTAATTTAGGGGCAGTGCAGTTAAATTATGGCTGTGGTGTGGAAGAATGTCTGAAATTAGTCGATTTATTGGAGGCTGATGCCCTGATTCTTCATCTTAATCCCCTGCAAGAATGGGTACAATCGGGAGGCGATAAAAATTTTCGAGGAATCCTTGACAAAATCGCCCTTGTCTGCTCTAAATTGCCCGTTCCTGTGGTGGCTAAGGAAGTCGGTAACGGGATTTCCGGGGCAATGGCTGAAAAGTTAATAGAGGCGGGGGTGGCGGCGATTGATGTGGCAGGGGCTGGCGGCACTTCTTGGGCAAAGGTGGAAAGTCAAAGGGCAAAAGACAAAAAACAGCGTCATTTAGGTCAAGTTTTTGCCGATTGGGGTTTACCCACCGCCGATTGTATTACCTCTATCCGGGCGATTAATTCTACTATTCCTCTCATCGCTTCCGGGGGTTTGAAAAATGGGGTCGATATTGGCAAAGCTATCGCTTTAGGGGCGGATTTAGGCGGTTTAGCCCGGCCTTTTCTCACCGCAGCCGTGGCATCGGAGGCGGCGGTAGATGAGTTGGTGACTTTTTTAATTGCGGAATTAGAAATTGCTTTATTCTGTACGGGTAATGCTAATTTATCAGCCTTAAAAAATTCCAGTGCTTTAAGCTTGGGAAATTAATTTTGCCCGACTACTTAGGGATAATTTTTTGAAAATCCCTTTGAATAATAGCGAAATTTTTGTCCGTTAAAAGCGGCACATGAACGAATAAAGCCCTCGGATGATGTTTTAAGACTTGAAAATATAATTCTTCGCAGACAAACTGACCGGCATTATCGCTGATATAACTGTAGTCAAGGTTTTTAATTAAATCTGACAAGGGAATTGGTGTCAATAACTTTTTTGTGCTACTCCTAGCCTGAGATTCTAAACTTAAACGATAACGACTTTCTGCCATGCCACAACAAATAACTAAATCGGGTTTTTTGTCTTGAATAGCTTTGATAACTCGTTCACTGGCTCGATGGGTATTAACGGGAAGTTGACGCAAAAATAAAAGCTTTTTTGCATAATTATCTTGAATGGATACTAACAAATCATCGGAGGAATTACTCCGGTGATGACATAACCAAGGCGCAAAAGAAGTTAAGAGAATTGTCAAGTTATTTCCTGATAGTTAATTGGGATGATGGAGAAAAAAAGCGATCAAAGGGACAAAAATTGCTACACTAACTGACGTGACCTCAATTAAAGACGAGATTGATATCCTATGCAACGCCGTAAATTTTTGCTTATTAGTGGCAGTTTAGGCGGTTTTAGCTTGGCAGCTTGCGCTCATCAAATTTTACAGCCTGTTACTTCCAAAAATCCCCCTGAGTCGGCTGTTAAACAAGCACAAAAAGCGAAAAAAGTCAAGATAATTGTGATTAGTGACCTTAATAGTCAATACGGTTCCACTACTTACGATCCCGAAATCGATCGAGCTATCCCCTTGATTATCAATCATAAACCCGATCTCGTCCTCTGTGGTGGCGACATGGTGGCAGGACAAAAAAGCAGCTTGACAGAGGCAGCAATTAACGCCATGTGGTCAGCCTTTGATCACCATATCGCCGCCCCCCTGCGAGCTGCTAAAATACCTTTTGGTTTTACCATCGGTAATCATGACGCTTCTGGAGCTTTATCCGCAGGAAAATTTATCTATGCTAAGGAGAGAAAATTAGCCCAAGATTATTGGCAAAACCCCCAACATAATACAAGTTTAAATTTTATCGATAAAACTGGCTTTCCTTTTTATTATACTTTCACTCAAAATGGTATATTCTACCTAGTTTGGGATGCCTCCACTCATTTAATCTCTCGGGAACAACTAAATTGGGCAGCAAAAAACTTGAGGAGTAGCGACGCTAAAAATGCTAAAATGCGGCTAGTAATCGGTCATTTACCCCTCTACGGTATTGCCGTGGGCAGAAATCGACCGGGGGATTATTTAGCCGATGCCGAGCAATTAAGAGCGTTTTTAGAAGGCTATCAGGTGCATACTTATATTAGTGGCCATGCTCACGCTTACTATCCGGGTAAACGGGGGCAATTACAATTATTACACTCAGGAGCTTTAGGCAGTGGACCGCGACGGTTATTGAACAGTGAACAAGCACCCAGAAAAACCCTAACAATTGTCGATATTAATCCCCATCAACAGGAAACAGTTTACACCACCTACGACATGAAAACCCAAGAGGCGATCGATATTACCAGTTTACCTCCTTTGATTATGGCTCCCAATGGGCAAGTTTTACGTCGAGATATTCCATCGGTTAACTAGAAAGGAATTCCCATCATGGCCACTGTCATCAGCACCGTTAATATGAAAGGAGGAGTAGGAAAAACTACCCTTACCGTCAACCTTGCCACCTGTTTAGCTAAATTTCAGCAAAAACGAGTCCTTGTCCTCGATTTAGACGCTCAAATCAGTGCGACTCTTAGCTTAATGTCTCCCCACGAATTCGCTCAACTGCGTCGCAAAAAACGCACTTTAAGCTATTTATTAGAAGCAATTATCAAACCCAATCCCTACAATAAATTAACTATTGATGATATTATTGTACCCTCAGTCTGTGAAATTCAAGGCTTAGATCTACTGCCGGGAGACATCGAGCTTTATGATGAATATGTCGTCTCAGAAACCCTGCACCATCAAGCAATTTTACAGGAAGATTTAGGCTTTGATCATGCTTGGAATAACCTAGAAAGAGTCTTAATTCAAAAAATCATTGACCCTATTCAAGACCGTTACGATTATATTATCATGGACTGCGCTCCGGGCTATAATCTTTTAACTCGTAGTGGTCTATGTAGCAGTCATTTTTATTTACTACCTGCCCGTCCAGAACCTTTATCAATTGTCGGCATTCAGCTATTAGAAAGAAGAATAGTTAAACTGAAAGCTAGTCATCAAGAAACCGAACCGATTAACCCCGGTTTACTCGGTATAGTTTTTATTCTTTCCGGTGGTGGTTTACTCAGTCGCTACTATAATCAAGTCATGCGCCGGGTACAACAGGATTTTCAAGCCCATCAAATTTTTGCTAATGCGATTCCTATGGATGTTAATGTAGCTAAAGCTGTGGATATGTTCGTGCCTGTGGTGGCAGCTATGCCCTCTTCTAGTGGTTCCAAAGCTTTTATGAAACTCACAGAAGAATTCTTGATGAAAACCAAAAAATAGGAGATAATTACTATGGTCATTGAGTGGTTAGAATTTCAAGTTAAACCCGAAGCGAGGGAAAAATTTATCCAAAAAGATGAAGAAATTTGGACAAAGTTTTTAGCAAAACAACCTGGTTTTTTAGGTAAAGAAATTTGGATTAATCCCGCCATCGAGGAGGAATTAATTATCGTTGCCCATTGGCAAACGCAAGAACAGTGGAAAGCTATCTCCAAAAATTTACTTGATGAGACCGAAGCCAAATTTTCCCTAGCCATGGGAAAAGATAATTATCAATTACTCAAAGTCAAGGAATTTCAAGTCAGAAAATTCCGAGAAAATTGTCATAACCATTTAGAATCTATGCAGCCCAGATAAAAAATCAATTCATCTTTTTGTCCCCTGTCAACCTAGCTAAACTTGTCCTGAGGGGCTAAAGTGTGCTATAAGCAGTCAGACCCTTTATATGGTCTTTATTCTTTCCGATTAGGTAAATTACTGATGACTGAAGCTAAACGCGCCCTAATTACCGGCATCACCGGTCAAGATGGTTCCTATCTGAGCGAATTATTATTAGAAAAAGGTTACGAAGTCCACGGTATCATCCGTCGTACCTCAACCTTTAACACCGATCGCATCGATCATATCTACATTGACCCCCACCAGCCCGATGCTAAATTATTTCTTCATTATGGCGACCTCACCGA
>SFAQ01000039.1:0-13387 GCA_007096525.1 Microcystis wesenbergii Mw_QC_B_20070930_S4
CTACTAGCACATGATTTTCATTAGTTACTAACACATCAATTTCTAGGGTTTTACCGTCGAGACGTTTTCTGACTCTTTGACTAACTTGATGTACGGGAATCTGACGATTTAAAAATAAATTCTCACAAGCGGGGGCTACCATATTTTCGACAAAACGTCCCCATTTACCGCCAAGATTACCAATTTCTTTACTGAGTCTGGTAATTTGGCGATCGGTTTCTTGAAAGCGTCGCTCGGTTTCTTGAAAGCATCTTTCTGTCTCTTTTTGAGCTTCTACTAATTCGGCTAATAATCTCCAAACGTCATCGGCGGTGGTGGTCATAATTTTTCCCACTAACCCGATTATATCTTGTTTGAAGGATAGAGCCTGATGGCAGATAATGAAATAGTAGCGATTTTTTTTAATATGGCGGATCGCAATTGTAAGTCGAAATGGCTATCGATCATAGGAATTGGTGAAGATGGCTTAGAAGGGTTAAGTTCAGTGGGGCGAAGTCTGCTTTCTTTAGCATCAGTTATTGTCGGTGGTGAACGTCATCTGGCAATGTTACCCCCAGAGGATCAACGGCAAAAACTGCTCTGGACTTCTCCCATTCAAGACTCTGTTAACGAGATTATCCGCCTTCGTGGTCAATCCGTCTGTGTTTTGGCCAGTGGTGATCCCATGTGCTACGGAATTGGTGTCACCCTCACCCGTCAGATTCCCCCGGAGGAAATGACGATTATTCCCTCTCCTTCTAGCTTTAGTCTTGCCTGTAGTCGTTTGGGTTGGTCCCTAAGTGAAGTGGAAACTTTGAGTTTGTGCGGTCGTCCTCCGGCTTTGTTAAATGGGGTGCTTTATCCCGGCGCTAAACTGCTGGTACTGAGCGCTGATGCCGAGACTCCGGCGATCGCTGCTCGGCTTCTAACCGAGGCAGGTTTTGGCGAAAGTTCCATCACGGTTTTAGAACATCTAGGGGGAACCCAGGAACGCCACATCCAAGGCATCGCCAACGATTGCGAGTTTACAGATCTGGCGGATTTAAATGTCATCGCCATTAGCTGTATCTCCTCCCATCCTCCTACCCGGGCGCCGCGCCTTCCGGGGCTGCCGGATTCTGCTTACCATCATGACGGACAGTTGACAAAAAGAGAAGTTCGTGCTATCACTCTGAGTACATTGGCTCCCCTACCCGGACAATTGCTCTGGGATGTGGGAGCGGGTTGTGGTTCCATTGCCATTGAGTGGCTGCGTAGCGATCGCCGTTGCCAGGCTATTGCGATCGAACATCATCCCACCAGATTACAATACATTGCCGATAATGCCGCCGCCTTGGGAACGCCCCATCTGCAAATCGTCGCCGGAATCGCACCGAGCGCCTTGGCAGATTTACCGCCACCGGACGCTATTTTTATTGGTGGCGGTATCACCACACCCCACCTCTTGGAAACCTGTTGGTTAGCGCTGCGCCCCGGGGGTCGTCTTGTTGCCAACACTGTTACAATTGAAAGTGAATTAGTCCTCTTGCAATGGCATAGTAAATTAGGAGGGGAACTGCTGCGAATTGGCATTGAAAAAGCCGAACCAGTCGGCAAGTTTTTAGGTTGGAAAGCAATGGCTCCCGTAACCCAGTGGACTGTTGTGAAACCGAGATTGTAAATCCTTGATTTTCTCCTTGATCTCTCTTACACAAGTTGTATATAGAACTTTTTGCTCTAATTCCTCTTTTTCTGGACTTTATTATAGAATTAAGTTGTTGACATTTTCTAGTTTGTACTTTTTACTTAGTCTTATGGTTTCCCAACTAGATAAAACTAACGTCACTGAAATTATCTACCCCGATAGCGATGGTCAACCCATGGCGGATAATACCCTGCAATTTCGTTGGATTACGACAATTAAAACTAATTTAGACTGGCTATTTCGTAACCAATCTGATGTCTTTGTTGCAGGGGATTTACTTTGGTATCCCGTGGAAAATGAGAATAAACTGCGTCAAGCGCCGGATATCATGGTGGTTTTTGGGAGACCAAAAGGGGAAAGGGGTTCCTATCGACAATGGTTAGAAAATAATATTAGTCCCCAGGTGGTTTTTGAAATCCTCTCTCCGGGTAACACCCTCACGGAAATGGCCAAAAAACAGCTATTTTATGACCGTTATGGGGTTGAGGAGTATTATCTTTATGATCCCCATAAAAACGATGCTAGTGGCTGGATTAGGGGCGACAATCAGCTAGAAATTCTCGAAACTCTCGATAATTGGGTTAGTCCCCGTTTAGGAATAGGTTTTCAGTTAGGAGAACCGGAAATGTTGCTTTTTTATCCCGATGGACAAGCTTTCACTAGCTATAATCAGGAAAAACAACGAGCGGAACGATTAGCCAATATACTGCGGGAATTAGGCCTTAATCCTGACGAAATCTAAGTTTATCTCTTGACCGCAGTTTAAAGTTAATTTTTGTTAAGAGACAACTAAAAAATAGCCATAGTGGGCTATATGTATTTTCAGTATGATAAACTTAGTTGGCTTAGTACAAAAAAACTGATGTTCAGGGATAATTGCTTTAACCACGGCTAGTCGGAGTCCTATAGGTGAAGTTTATCTCGTAAATCTTCAGTTTTCAGTACCAAGCTTACAGTCTCATTGCCAACGGGTAGAAATTTCACAGGTACATTATAAATTGTATATGATATTTGATGACCAATAACGAAATTACAGTTAACGACTACTCATACACTAGATTATCAAGGGCGAGATTGACTCTCAAGGTTGATGGTCCTTATTTTCCTATGGTGAAATTCCAAAAACTTTTAGAGAGTTTTTCTATAATCCTGACGGAAATTGATCAAGAAATATCAGATACGGGAGAGGTGGGAGTAGAGTGGGCAATTACGGAAGTTCAACAAGGAAGTATTATTATTACAGCGGAAGCAAATATCCTTGATGAGCAGGTGGAAACTGAGCGTCCTCAAAAAATTATCAATGTTTTTAGAGATAGTTTGGAATTGATTAAGGAAAAACCTCAATGTCCCTTGTACTTCAACAATAAAGCCCTCTATAATGTCAAGAAGTTTAGCGAATTAATTGATCCAAATGATTTTGCTGATATCGAGTTTTCTACGGAAAATTGGAGGTTTTATGTTACTAAAAATATAGCTGCTAATGTAGATGAAATTACTCAAAATTTTTACAGTATTTATGGCTCTATTGAAGGGCAGTTAGTATCTATTAATATTGCCAATCGTCAAAAGATGGGGATTCGTAGCCTAACTGATAACAAAATTATTAAATGTTTTTTTCCTGAAGAACTTTTTGAACAAGCTAGAGAAGCTTTGGGAAAAAGAGTTTATGTTTTTGGGTTAATTCGGCAGTATTTGCATGGAGAAAAAATCAATATTCAAGTGCAAGAAATGAAAGTTTTTCCTAAAAAATATGCTGCTTCTTCCCTGTCTAATATTATCAATTCAATTAGAGGTTAGTCTTGAAAAAAAAGTCGATCAAAAAACATTATTGTGATTCGGGAATCTTTATCAGTTTTTTCAATGAAGAACCCCAGTATTATGAACAATGTAAGAATATTTTACTGGGAGCAGAACAGGGATATATTGAACTCTATACATCTGCTTTTACCATGGCTGAAGTTGTCTATATTAAATCTCTAAAAGCGAAACGAGATTTATCTGATTTGGAGCAGGAAGCTATTATTAACGACCTATTTTCTAATGAATGGATAAAGTTAGTACAATTTGAACGAGAGACATCGGAAATCAATCGTCATCTGGTTAGGAGTTATAAACTACAACCCTTTGATGCACTACATCTCGCTACAGCGATTAGGATGAAGGTTGATTATTTTGATACCGTAGATCAAAAATTAATTGATAAAGTTCCACAAGAGGTTAATCTTATTCCCAATTATCCCAAAAAAGTTATTATACAAAAGCCATTTATCGAGGGTTTTCAGCCTCCCTTACCATTTCTATGATTAAACTGATGATATATAATAATTAGCAATTAAATAGACTCGATTAATATTGTCAACATACCAAGGCAAAAAAAGGTGGGACTTGCCCACCTTTGTCACTAAACTATTGTCCTTTCTCCACTGCTGCCACCATCAATAAAGTTTTGAGGACAGAATCAGGATTAAGACTGATGGAATCGATGCCTAATTCCACTAAAAATTGAGCGAATTCGGGGTAATCACTGGGGGCTTGACCACAGATACCGATTTTGCGATTATGGGCTTTAGCGGTTTCAATAGCCATTTTCACCATGCGTTTAACTCCCTCATTCCGTTCATCAAAAAGATGGGCAACTAGGGCAGAATCCCGATCTAATCCTAAGGTTAATTGGGTCAAATCATTAGAACCGATCGAAAATCCGTCAAACACCTGAGCAAATTGGTCAGCAAGAATGACATTACTTGGTAACTCACACATCACATAAACTTGCAAACCATTAACCCCGCGTTCGAGACCATTTTTTGCCATTTCTTCGAGGACTCTCATCCCTTCTTCGGGGGTACGACAGAAAGGAATCATCGGAATCACATTAGTTAATCCCATTTCTTCCCGGACCATTTTCAGCGCCCGACATTCCAAAGCGAAAGCTTCGCGATAATTAGGATCAGTATAACGGGAAGCACCGCGCCAACCGATCATCGGGTTTTCTTCCTTGGGTTCAAAGGGTTTGCCACCCAATAAATTAGCGTATTCATTGGATTTAAAATCGGACATCCGCACAATTACATCTTTGGGGTAGAATGCGGCTGCAATCATGGCAATTCCCCGGGCCAATTTATCGACGAAAAATTGGGGTTTATCCTGGTAGTGTTTGGTTAATTCGGCGATTTGGTCTTTTACGTCTCCTTCTTCCAATTCGTGGAATTTCAGCAAAGCGCTGGGGTGGGCCTGAATATGGTTAGCGATAATAAACTCTAGACGCGCTAAACCGACCCCTTGGGCAGGAATATCAGCAAAAGCGAAGGCTTTTTCGGGATTACCGATATTCATGAGGATTTTTGTTCGAGTTTCGGGCAAATTATCCAGGGGAGTTTCGCGAATTTCAAAGGGTAGCAATCCGAGGTAAACTTTCCCTTCATCCCCTTCCGCACAGCAAACGGTGACTTCCTGTCCGGTTTTAATCGTTTCCGTGGCATTATTGCAACCCACGATCGCCGGAATGCCCATTTCTCGCGCGATAATAGCGGCATGGCAAGTACGACCACCCTGATTAGTCACGATCGCGCTTGCTTGTTTCATAATCGGTTCCCAGTCGGGATCCGTGCGATTGGTGACGAGAACTTCTCCCGGTTTAAAGTTGTTGATTTTATCGACACTGAGGATGACTCTGGCTTTTCCTTGACCGATTGCCGCACCTACACTCCGTCCCACTGCTAAAACGTCACTTTTTTGCTTAATTTCGTAGGATTTAAGGATATTAGCGGCTTTTTGCGATTGTACGGTTTCTGGGCGCGCCTGAACGATAAAGAGTTCTCCCGTGATCCCATCTTTTGCCCATTCGATGTCCATGGGGGTGTAGGTTCCGCGCACTTGCGAGTAATGTTCCTCGATTTCGGTCGTCCAACGGGCTAAAGTAAGGATTTCTTGGTCATTAATGCAGAATTGATCCTGTTCTAGCTTGTTAACTCGGATATTCTTGGTTAGACGCGATCCTCCATCATCGTAGATCATCTTGATGGCTTTACTGCCGAGGCGTTTGTCGAGGATGGGTTTGTAACCGCTTTTAAGAGTGGGTTTAAAAACTAGATATTCGTCGGGGTTAACGGCTCCTTGCACGACATTTTCCCCTAAACCGTAGGCTGCCGTGATTAAAGCGGCATTTTTGAACCCTGTTTCCGTATCGATGGAAAACATCACCCCGGAGGTGGCTAGATCTGAACGCACCATTTTTTGGACACCGACGGAAAGGGCGACGGCAAAGTGATCGAAACCGTTATGATGACGGTAGGAAATAGCGCGATCGGTGAATAAAGAGGCAAAACATTTATGGCAAGCTTCTAAAACTCCCCTCACCCCTTGCACATTGAGATAGGTTTCCTGTTGTCCGGCAAAACTCGCTTCTGGTAAATCTTCGGCAGTGGCACTGGAGCGAACGGCCACATCGATGGAATGATAGAGATCATCGCCATAACGTTCACAGAGTCGGCGATAGGCAATAGCGATCGCATGACTTAAATCATCGGGGAATGGTGTATTTAAGATTAATGTGCGCGCTTGTTTACCTTTTTCTTGCAAGTTTTGGACATCGTTTTCGTCTAAATCTTGGAAAATTTGTCTTAATTGTGCGTCTAGTCCGGCTTTTTCGACAAATTGACGGTAAGCGTAAGCGGTGGTGGCGAATCCTGTGGGGACATTAATCCCTTTCGGGGTTAATTGTTGGATCATTTCGCCTAAGGAGGAGTTTTTCCCACCGACTAATCCCACATCTTTACTATCTACTTCTTCAAACCACAGAATTAATGCTTGTTCTCTAGAGGTTCTCGCAACATCTTGTAGTAGCATCATAAGTATTTTTACCTCTGTACTTTATACTTTCAGTTTAGCGACATACCATCTTCAAAAACCCTTGAGTTTGATATTTATTTACAAAACTATATAATAGCAAACTCAGCCACAATCACCCTATCTCTAAAGGGGTTAATTGTCTAGGTACTTAACACAAAAATTAACAAACTAATCAGGAGTCTCAACAGTAACTTTCCTCAATGATAGCCTTAGTTATCTCAAAATAGTTACAGCAGTTATCTCAATGGTGAGATAAGTAGGTGGGTGGAATTAAATATAGGATGAACGTAGGTTGGGTTGAAGCATGAAACCCAACGCCCGCATAGTTTACAGTACCGCTAACCCATCCTACAAATAATTGTGCCTCCCTACTTAGGAAGTTTTCGTTTTGGGGAGTCGGTCGTCAGCAGTCAGGAGTCAATACCAAATTAGGTTATACTTTTTTTTATGAGAAGGGCTGTAATTTAGCTTTAGGCATTTTCAAGGTCTGATAATAGTTCTTCTTCTGTTAAGTCAATCATCCCTACGCCAAAATCGGTCAATCTCAATAAAAAATTAACCCTATCCACTCCTAATAAATTGGCAGCCATACCCGATGAAATACGTTTCATCTCAAAGAGTTTTACTACCATAGCCCAGGTTGCTTCTCTCTCGAATTCCTCGCGGGTTTTTTGAAGAAAGTCGGGTAAATTTTCAGGATAATTTATGGTGAGTTGTAAAGTCATACTAAATCCGTTGAGTACAGGCTAGTTATGAGGAGAGGCAAAAGGCAAAGGGGAATAAATAATCAGTTTTTAATAACCAGATTTAGTATCATATCTCCTACTATATTTGTCTCATTTTTTTAGGTTGGATTTCACCTAGTTTAGCTCAATCCAACCTAGATTTATTTATATTTGTGTGATGGTGACATCAACAGTTTTAACCGTAGTTCCCAAACTGGATAAAGGAGGTTGAATTTCCTGTTCATTACCCACCACAAGAGTCACAATTTGATTCGGTTGTAGATATTGTTGGGCCACTCGTTGAATATCGGCAATTGTCACCCCTTTTACCGCTTGTTGATAACGGAAGATAAAATCTTGGGGATAACCATAGTATTCATAAGTCATCAATCGCGATAAATTTTGAGCAGGTTTCTCAAACTTAAAAACAAAAGAATTGAGAATAGCATTTTTAGCATCTTCTAATTCTTTTGGGGTTACGGGTTGATCGCGAAGGCGCTCGATTTCGCCTAAAATTGCCTTAATAAAAGGTACGGTAGCATCGGTGCGAGTTTGACCTCCGGCAATAAATAAACCGGGATAATCATAACGACTATTCCAGACACCATAGACAGAATAAGCTAATCCTTGACGGGAACGCACTTCATTAAATAAACGACCACCAAAACCGCTTAAAATCTCATTTAATACCGTTAAAGCGGGATAGTCGGGACTATCCAAACGCCCCCCAAGATGACCTAATAAAACCGTACTCTGGGTTAATTGGGGTTGATTGACGACAAAGACACCTTGAAGATTTTTTTGGGTTGCAGAAGGGGTAACAATTTTAGTGGCAGTTGCGGGATTTTTCCAATCGCCAAAAGTTTTATTGATTAATGCTTTCATCGACTGAGAATCAAAATCCCCGACAATTCCTAAAATTATTTGGTCGGGACGGACATAGGTACGATAAAAATCGATTAAATCCTGACGGTCAATATTAGCTAAAGTGCTATATTCTACAGTACGAGCGTAGGGGCTATTATCACCATAGACTAGCTTTTTAAACTCCCGACTAGCAATATCATCGGGATCATCATTACGTCGGGCAATCGCCCCTTTTTCCTGAACTTTGGCTAATTCTACCCTCTGATTTTCAAAAGCTGGGGAACGCAAAACCTCGGCAAAGAGACTAAAAACTGCTTCTAAATCTTCACTAAGAGCGCTAAAACTAGCAGTTCCAGAGTTAAGATCGATCGAGGTTTCTACTAGGGCTGCTCTTTGTTCCAATAACTGATTTAAGACATTAGAAGGATGTTGTTCCGTGCCACCACTACGCAGCACGGTTCCAGTAATATCAGCTAATCCGACTTTTTCCCCAGATTCTAATCTTCCTCCCGTCCGAATCATCGCCGTACCACTTACTAAAGGTAAGCTGCGATCCTCCACTAAATAAACCACCATACCATTATCTAGTTGATAGCGCTCGTATTGGGGAACTGTAACTTCAGGAAGGGGAGGAAAAGTTAAATCGGTAAAATGTCGCGGGGTTTGGGCAATTGCCGGGGAACGAAAAGCTAGGACACCTATCAGGGTGAGCAGGATTAAACCTAGCCATTGTGAGCGTTTTTTCATGATTTGAGTCAAAATTATCGGAAGGAATAGATAAGAGGGAGCAAAAAGCAAACTTCACCGCTTTTTACTTTGGTAAAATTCGGCCAATAGTGCGATTTTCGGGGGTAAAAGTCTCTTTAGCCACCCGTTGAATATCGGCCGCGGTGACAGCATTATAAGCATCTAATTGGGCGAATAAATTACGCCAATCGCCGGTTTTTACCTCGTATTCAATCAAGGATCGCGCCATGCCCATGTTAGAATCAAGACCTCTTAATAGGGCTGCCCGTAGTTGATTTTTAACCCGTTCTAATTCCTGTTCCGAAACCGGTTCATTTTTCAATCTTTCCAATTCTAAATTCAAACCCTGCGCTACTTCCTCCACACTGACATTAGGAGCCGTGAGAGCATAGAATAACAGCAAATTCGGGTATTTATCCCCCGGAAAGCCGTTAAATCCCTGGGCAGCGAGGGCAAGTTGTTTGTCCTCCACTAAAGCTTTATACAGTCGCGAGGTTCTTCCTTCACTCATTAAAGTGGCGATAACCTCGTAAACCGCATGATCGGGGTGATTGAGGGCGGGACGATGGTATCCTTCTAAATACCAAGGCTGCGAGGCTAATTTTAGGGTAATTTCCTTTGTTTTGGTTTGGTTCGGTTCTACTACTTTCACCTGTGGGGGTTTCGGTTTAGCGGGAAAACGACCAAAATAAACCTCAGCTAACTGTTTGACCTGTTCTGGGTCCACATCCCCGGCGATAGCTATGGTTAAATTACTGGCAGGATAAAATTTATCGAAAAAGTTTTGGATATCCGAGGGTTCCAGATTGCGAATATCTCGATCGTAACCGATAACGGGACGTTTGTAGGGATGGACAGTATAAGCTTGATCGAGAAAAGCTTCGATTAATAGACCCAAGGGGCTATTATCCGTCCGCATCCGTCTTTCTTCTAGAATTACGTCTTTTTCTTTGTAAAATTCCCGTTGGAACACCGGTTCTAAAAATCTTTCCGATTCCAAAGACATCCACAATTCCAATTTATTCGACGGGAAGCTGTAAAAATAGCTAGTTGCATCGCTGGAAGTGGTGGCATTTAAACCGACTCCCCCCTGCGTTTCGACGATTTGCCCGTATTCGTTGCGTTGGACGAATTTCTCGGACTCTGCCTTAGCTTGTTGAAATTCTTCCGTTAATTTAGCCACTTCTGCGCTTTTACCCGCTTTTTTGGCCGCTTGTAGTTCTTTGTCTATAGCTTCCAGGCGATCGAGGACTTTTTTCTCGCTAAGATAATCGGTAGTACCGATGGTTTTTGTGCCTTTAAAGGCTAAATGTTCCAAAAAGTGGGCAACTCCTGTTTTACCGTCCGGTTCATCGGCACCTCCCACATCCGCATAGGTGACAAAGGAAATAACCGGGGCATCGCGATTTTCTAGGATAATGAATTTTAGTCCGTTATCGAGGCGAAATTCGGTAATTTTTTGTTGAAATTGCTTAAGGTAGGGGGTAATCGATTGTACATCGGCTGGTTGCTCTTTCGCTTGGGCAAGAAGGGGTGAGAAACTCCCAAAACCCCAAAACACAAGGAAAGCGACCCAAAAGCCGATGAAAGCCCGATAATAGGGGTTATTTTTAATGATCATGGATAGTTTTATCAGGTATCGTGGGAGCGAGAGATCGATCGCTATGTTCGATCTTAGCAGTCGATTGTCAGGAGATGGGAGTCAGGAGAGGGAAGCCGATTTTTTTAGTACAAAAATATTATGACAGGGGAAGCAACTCTATCAGAACCCGAATCAGTGGAACTACTCTTGGGCGGAAAATTATCAGATGAAAACTCCGTTAGAATACGGAAAGCCGTTTACAAAACGATACAAACTGATGACCGTTGCTTACCCTCGCAAATTCAAGAACAAGATGAGCGCTCGCGACATCATGAAGCGTGTCATTAGCGATCGCGAAATTCATCTTGTCACCCTCAACCGCTACCGCTACAACGAACAACGTAGCTGTAAAGACCTGACTGAACTGATCGAAACCCTAGACGGACAACCGAAAGAACTGATACAGGAGCTTTCCCATCACGTCGCCGATGAGGCCCGCCATGCCTACTGGTTAACCGATTTATTGATCGAATTGGGGGCCGATGTGGGGAAACCGCCGGGATTGTCCTATATCGATGAATTTGAACGTCTTCTCGATCAAGATCAATTCCAAGGCGAAGAACAAAGGGAAGATGGACTGATTGCGGCCCTAGCGGCAATTAACGTCACGGAAAAACGAGGATGCGAATACTTTGCCGCCCATATCTATGCCCTCAAAGCAGGGGAACAAACCCCAGAAAATCTGAAAATTCAGGAAACAATCGCTAAAATCTTTCCTGAAGAAGCGGGTCATGTGCGTTGGGGCAATCGTTGGTTAGCAAAAATTGCCCAAAAAAGCCCCGAACATCGGCAAAAAGTCGAAAAAGCCAAGGCCAAATACTCAGCGATCGAACAGGCCGCCTATGAATCCGGTATGGACATCACCCTGGGGGCAGAATTGCGCCGCTTCGGTCATTTAATGGAAATCGCCGCCACTATGCCGCTTTGGGAACGTCCTCAATATCTGATGGAACGTTTACCCCAAACCCTTCTCGACCCGAAATTGCAATTATTCCGGGTAGAAGCAGCCCGAAAAGCCTGGAATCGTGATCCACAAATGTTTATGGAACGCTTTTTGCCGATGTTTTTTAACGCGGACGGCAATATCGGCAAAAAAGAGAAAGTCAACTAATTTAACCTTGATTTTCTGGGGCAATCATTCAGCGATCGCCGAAGAAATGTTCATCGAGGATCGAGAAAATCAGCTATTGTTTTAAATAGGGTCTGCTGAATAAATCTAAAAACCTTGTTGGGTAAGACTTTTAGACTTTTTGTCAATCAAAAAGTAGACTGGGAGTGATCAGGGGGAAAATTCAGGGACTTTTTCCCTGAAAATTAGGTAGTTGACCACCTGAAAATCGGTAAAACCCTACACCCCACACCCCACACCCTACACCCTACCACCACCGAAAAACTTTTTCAGCAGACCCTAAATAGGGGTGAGTTCTCGGCTTTAGGGCCAGAGAAACACCACTTTTTTACTGTTTATTTTGGCTTTTCTTTTTTAGATTATGCGTCTTTTAGCTGCCTTTGATCGCTATCCCGATAGTGTATCGTTAACCCTAGAACCAGTAGCCACCGACTCGCAAAAATTTGATTTATATTTAACTTTACACCTACAAGCTCAAATTCAATCTCTCCTCGGCGGGGAAATTAAATGGGGACTAAAAGGAGGAAAATTAGATTTTGTTTTAGTTAATTGTCACCTAACACCTAATCCTCTTTCTAGTCAAGAGTTATACATAAATCGTATTAATAATCATCAATGGCGGTTATCGTTCAAAAGTCCTCAGTCAATATTTACAGGAGCGATCGAAAGGATTAACCTAGGAACCCTCAGTGTGGAGGAAGAACCTTATCATCTCACAGGGCAATTTTCGCTGACAGCTGCCGATATCTGTATCACGGAAACATCGGGATTATGGAAACACGATCTAAGTCCCAATAAACATAGTATTTTAGAGCGAAAGTTAGCATTTTTCCTGATGGAAAATCAATTTGATGCTTTTTTGAGTCGTATTTCTTTGGGTTCATCGCAGGTAGAATTAGATAATGTTCTAGTTGAACCGCAACCGGCAGCATCAGAAAATTTAGAGAAATTGCAGCTACAAATCGAGGGAATTTATGCTGCTGTTAGTGATGATTTTCTGGAATTAGCCCAATTAGCTGAACTCAATCCCCTAACGGATTTTACTGGGGCAAATCTCCTAGCAGCGGAATTAAGTGGCATATCTTTAGGCATGGCTAATCTCTATCAAGCGAATCTGCGGGGGGCCAATTTAACCGATGCTGATTTAAGTGAAATTAATGGCAGTCATGCTAGTTTTAAGGGAGCGGATTTAAGCGGAGCTTTATTAGCTAATGCCGATTTAAGTTATGCTGATTTTTACCGTTCTAGTTTGGCTTTAGCTAATTTAATTGGCTCTAATTTAGCAGGAGCTAATTTGGTTGAAGTCAACATCACTCAAGCGAATTTTAGCGGGGCAAAAGTGAAGGGGGCAAAGTTTGCCGATAACGTGGGTATGACCGAGGAATTGCGGGAAAATTTACGCTTGCGCGGAGCTTTCTGCGATTAGTCAACAATTCAGCCTCTAAATGACACCAAATACCCTCATCTTTCACCGAAAATAGCGTTATTAAATAACAAAAGAAGATTAGAGATTTTCCTCGGTATCTATGCCCAATTCCCGCAGTTTAGCCGCTAATTTCGCCGCTTTTTGCTTTTCTTGCTCGACTTGGTTTTCTGCCTCTAAAACCCGATTTTCTGCCTCCACAGCCCGATTTTCTGCCTCTAAAACCCGATTTTCTGCCTGTTGTGCCGCTTCTGCGGGAGTGGGTACTAATTCGCCTTCGGGGGTAAAATAGCGCAATTTATTGGCAGATAAACCCAAATATAAGCCTAATTGTTGACTCCAG